>DDXM01000056.1 GCA_002347485.1 Anaerolineaceae bacterium UBA2260
GCTGGACCTGGCTGCTACCCAACTTCCGGATGGCGGCGCGTACCATCAATACCAGCCGATGACCAAATTGGGTAATCACGACATCGGCGGCAACTTCAGTGATGATCCGCTATGGCTGGTACTAGCAGTGGCGGCATACTTGAAGGAAACCGGCGATTGGACAGTGGTGAACGCACCTGTGCCGTTTGACAATCAGGCCGGCACCGAAGCCCCACTGATTGAACACCTGCGCCGCTCGATACAGTACACGTTAGACCGCATCGGACCTCACGGGCTGCCGTTGATTAGCCGGGCGGATTGGAACGACTGCCTTAACTTGAATTCTTTTTCGGATACGCCGGGACAATCCTTCCAGACCGTGACCGCCAAGGACGGCAAGGTGGCGGAAAGCGTGTTCGTTGCCGCCCTGTTCATGATTGCCGCGCGTGAGATGGAGCAGATCACTGCACGGTTGGACCTTCCAGAAGAAGCCAAAAAGTATACGCATGCACAAGGCGCGATGAAAGCAACGATCGACGCTGCGGGTTGGGACGGCGCATGGTTTAGACGCGCTTACGATGATTATGGTCATCCAGTGGGATCTGTAGAGAATGCTGAAGGTCAGATTTTCATTGAACCCCAGGGAATGTGCGTGATGGCGGGTGTTGGCATCACAGACGGGCGCGCGCGCGAAGCACTCGACTCCGTCGCGCGGCATCTTGCGTTCGAACATGGCATCGTGCTGCTCCACCCGGCTTACATGCGTTACCACCTCGAGCTGGGCGAGATCTCCTCATACCCGCCTGGTTACAAGGAAAACGGCAGCGTCTTCTGCCACACCAACCCTTGGATTGTCATCGCTGAAACGCTCGTTGGGAATGGCGACCGCGCATTCGATTACTACCAGCGCATCAACCCCTCGCGGCGAGAGGAAATCAGCGAGGTGCACCGCTGCGAGCCGTATGTGTACGCTCAGACCATCGCCGGCAAAGAGTCCGCTGCACCCGGCGAAGCCAAGAACTCATGGCTCACCGGTACCGCCGCCTGGAATTTCGTGGCGCTTACACAGTGGATCCTGGGCATCCGCCCGGATTATGACGGGCTGATGATTAACCCTGTGCTCCCCTCCACCTGGAGCGGTTTCAAGGCGCATCGCGTTTTCCGCGGCACGCACTATGAGATCGAGGTGCAACGTGAAGCTTCGGGAACGGTGATTATCGTGAACGGTCAGCGGATCAACGGCAACCTTGTCCCATTTCCACCTGACCCAGCTGAAAAAGCCGCGGTCAGCGCCGCGAACTGTTGAGGAAGCCTTTGCTGTCAAATATCAGACGATTAAGCCCGAATAGCTTATTTGGGCTCACGCAAGCGATAGTGAAACAAACATCAGGCATTTTGACCATCTAACAGGAGAGCTATCATGAGTGACTTTACCCCTAAACCCGAACATAAATTCACCTTTGGACTGTGGACGGTCGGCTCCATCGGGCGCGACCCCTTTGGCGGACCAGTGCGCGAGGCAAAAACACCGGCTGAGCTGGTATACCTGCTTGGCGAGGTTGGCGCATACGGCGTGAACTTCCATGACAACGACCTCATCCCCATTGACGCCACCCCAGCGGAAGCAGATGCTATTAAGCGAGACTTCCGCAAAGCGCTGCAAGACACCGGGCTGGTGGTGCCAATGGCAACGACCAACCTGTTCGGCGACCCGGTCTTCAAGGACGGCGCATTCACCGCCAACGACCCGAAGGTGCGCGCGTACGCGCTGCAGAAGACCATGCGCGCCATCGACCTGGGCGTCGAGTTTGGTGCGAAGATCTATGTTTTCTGGGGAGGCCGCGAAGGCACCGAAACTGATTCCAGCAAGAGCGCTGTTGAGGCGATCAAACGCAACCGCGAAGCACTGAACTTCCTATGTGAATATGCCATCGACAACGGTTACGACCTCAAGTTCGCGTTGGAAGCCAAACCCAACGAACCACGTGGCGACATTTACAACCCCACCACCGGGCACATGCTGGGGTTCATCGCCACGCTCGACCATCCCGAAATGGTTGGGGTGAACCCCGAGGTCGCCCATGAGCAAATGGCGGGGCTGAACTTTATGCACAGCGTGGCAATGGCCTGGGAAGCCGGAAAGCTCTTCCACATTGACCTGAACGACCAGTACGCCGGGCGCTACGACCAGGACCTGCGCTTCGGGTCCCGCGATCTTAAGGCAGCATTCTACCTGGTCAAATTCCTGGAGGACGTCGGTTACCAGGGCTCACGCCATTTTGACGCTCATGCATACCGCACCGAGGATTACGAGGGGGTTAAGGACTTTGCCCGTGGCTGCATGCGCACCTATTTGATGCTGAAGGAAAAAGCAGCGCAATTCAACACAGATGCGGAGATCCAGGCGCTACTGGCCGAAATCCAGGCTGAGGATGCATCGCTTGCCCCTCTGTTTGGCAAGTACACCCCCGAAAAAGCCTTTGAATTGAAACGTCGCCCCTTCGATCGCGCCGCGATCGGCAGCCGCGGCTTGAAGTACGAACGCCTCGACCAGCTCACCATCGACCTGCTTTTAGGCATGCGCTGACATCCGCCGAAATAATTGGAG
>DDXM01000038.1 GCA_002347485.1 Anaerolineaceae bacterium UBA2260
CCGCAACGGTTCTGTCGTCTTTGAAGGTGAGATCGCCTCGTTGAAGCATGAAAAAGATGATGTCAAAGAAGTCCGCCAGGGATTTGAGTGCGGCGTGTCCTTAAAAGGGTATAATGACATTAGCGAAGGCGATCTTCTCGAAAACTATTATATTGAAAAGAACATTTAGCCACAATATGGGGTAAGAAATTTATTATGCCATCTGCTTTAAGATTAACACGCATTGGGGACAGGTTTCGCAAAGAATTGTCCGAGATGCTGGTAAAAGAAGAGATTCGCGATCCGCGGTTGAGTGGGATCAGCGTGACTGAAGTCAAAGTTGATCGTGAACTGAGTTACGCGGAAATTTACGTGTCTGCCGTTGAGGGCGTTTCCCGTTCTAAAGAGATCCTAGAGGGGCTGGAAAGTGCCAGCGGTTACATCCGAAAAGTGCTTTCCGAACGCATTGAACTGCGCTCCTTCCCCCGGCTGCGTTTCCACTGGGACGTCACACCGGAACGGGCGGATCGCATCGAGCAATTATTGTTAGCCATTCACGCCGAAGAAGAACAGCGGAAGAAAAAACGATGATCGATGACCAGATCAAACAAGCCATCAATAACGCCAGCCTGGTCGGCATCACATCACATATCCGACCGGATGGCGACGCGGTGGGTTCCGTTCTCGCGCTTGGACTTGCGCTTGAAAAGGCGGGGAAAAAAGTCGAGATGGTGCTGCACAGTGGTGTATCCAATACATTCCGCCACCTGGCAGGCACTGAGCTAGTAAAACGCTCTTTCAACGCCGATTGTGACCTGTATATCGTTGTAGATTGTTCCGATTTACAAAGATCAGGGGGCGTTCTCAATGACCACCAGGCTGACATTGTCATCGACCATCACATCACAAACAAGGGCTTTGGCCGCATCAACCTGATCGATCCATCGGCTGTCGCCTCCTGCGCCATCCTGGCGGAACATATGCCAGCCTGGGGTTTAACCATCGACGAGCCGGTTGCGTCTGCCCTGCTCTCGGGTATAATCAGCGATTCCATCGGCTTTCGCACTTCCAATACCAGTGCCCGCTCTTTAAGAATTGCCGCCGACCTGATGGATAAAGGCGCAGATATCACCAGGCTCTATAACAAAGCGCTGATCAGCAAGCCATTTGA
Source organism: Anaerolineaceae bacterium UBA2260 (assembly GCA_002347485.1). Classification (GTDB taxonomy): domain Bacteria; phylum Chloroflexota; class Anaerolineae; order Anaerolineales; family Anaerolineaceae; genus UBA6107. The sequence goes on from DDXM01000038.1 coordinate 1,151, forward strand.
GAGCATCAACTACTGGGGGTTTGGCCTCGCAAAGTTGCAAAGAGAGGATACGCTTGTCTGGACGAGTCTTTCACTGGAAGACCGCAAAAATGCGGGGTACCGTGACGAAGATGATGCCGACCTTACCAATATCCTTTCAAGCATCGAGGATATCGATATTGCCATCCTGTTCATTGAACAAAATGCAAACCACGTGAAAGTCAGCTGGCGGGCGCGTCCAGGCCTGGATGTAGCGAGTATCGCCGCATCCCTCGGTGGTGGCGGGCACCCTCCCGCGGCTGGAGCAGACCTGGAAGGTACCCTGCCCGAAGTGCAGGAAAAAATTCTACAATTAACGAGAGAATATCTTAACGAAATAAAAATTCAAGCAAACAACTCCAACAAGAGCAGGGAAACGGAGTGAACATGGAATCCAATTCTAGTTACGATGTAAAAAACGCAATCTCGGGTGTACTGGTGGTGGATAAACCGGTAGGGATGACCTCGCACGACGTCGTGCAGGTGATCCGCAAAGGCTCCAATATCAGGCGCGCCGGGCATACCGGAACGCTTGATCCGCGCGCTTCTGGCGTGCTGGTCGTTTTGATCGGTCCGGCCGTCAGGTTAAGCGAATACGTGTCCGCGACTGATAAACGCTACCAGGCGGTTATCATGCTGGGCACAACGACCGATACCTACGATGCTGACGGGAAAACTACCTCTTCCTCACCAGTCAACGTCACTGAGGAACAATTCGAGACTGAACTACAAAAATTCGTTGGACAGATCGAACAGGTCCCGCCCCCCTACTCAGCCGTGAAAGTGCAAGGCCGCAAAGCTTATGAAATGGCGCGCAAAGGCGAAGAAGTGGAGCTCGAACCACGCCTGATCAATGTGTACAGCCTCGAATTGCTGGAATGGGCGCCGCCGGAAGTGGTGTTCGATGTGAATTGCTCCTCCGGTACCTATGTGCGCTCCCTGGTGCACGAACTCGGCGAACGCCTGGGCTGCGGAGCCACCCTCACGGGTCTGCGGCGTACCAAGAGTGGTCGCTTTACCTTGCGCGACGCTGTGCCTTTGAGAAAATTGAATGAAGCCTTCAGCGACGGAACGTGGTACCAGTACCTCATCCCGGCTGCCGAAGCGCTTTCAGATTGGCCGACCATCGAACTGAACCACGAAGAAGTGGAAGCCATCCGACATGGTCACCGCATCCCCGCCGCCGAAAAAGACCAGCAGAAAGTATGCGGCGTCAGCGAGCAGGGCGAATTGGTAGCCTTGATGGAATTGGATGAAGAAGCGATGGAATGGCAACCGCGAAAGGTTTTCTTCTCATAAGACTCCCCCCCTCTGACGAGGGGGGTTTCACAACTTGAATTGAAAAGACATACCCATATAATTAGAACATGGATTACATCGAGATTCTCAAGCAAACATTGACCAAACGATCCTGGGTAACCATCGGTGCTTTTGACGGTGTTCACATCGGTCACCAGACTCTATTCAAGAAACTGGTTGAAGGCGCCAGGCAGGCTCAATGTCCATCCATCGCCATTACGTTCGATCCTCTGCCCGCGTTATTCTTCCACCGCATTAAAACTGACCACATGCTTTCAACCATTGATGAGAGAGTTTCGTTGATCGAGTCAATGGGAGTCGACCGGGTGATCGTGCTCAATTTCAACCAGGAACTGGCGGATGTTCAGGCTGAATCCTTTATGCAGGAAGTGAAGAAAGCGCTTGGTTTGGAGAAACTGCTCGCCGGATTCAACTTCACGCTGGGCAAGGATCACGCGGGCACCGTCACCTTACTGAAGACAATTGGTAACGACCTGGATTTTAATGTTGAGGTTCTCCCGCCCATTCGCCATGGACAGGAAATCGTTTCTTCCAGTAACATCCGTAGACTGTTGAAAAACGGCGAGGTGGTCAAAGCGGGCATATTCCTCGCCAGACCCTATGATCTGGAGGGTAAGGTGGTGCATGGTGAGCATCGCGGTGGGAAACTCGGCATTCCGACCGCGAACCTGTCCATCCCTGCTGAACGACTGCTGCCCGGGATCGGTGTATATGCCACCCTCGCGCATGTGGACCAGCGCACCTATCTCTCAGTAACCAATGTGGGAGTGCACCCGACGTTTGACAATCCGCTGCCCGTACCGCGCGTTGAACCTCACCTGCTCGATACGGATGAATCCTTTTACGATAAGACGTTAAAATTGGAGTTCATCGAATATCTGCGTCCGGAAGTCAGGTTTCCGGATTCACGCGCACTGGTCGCGCAGATCCAACTGGATATTCAAAAGACCAGGAAAATACTCGCCAATGGACAATAACCGACAGATCTATTTGCTCGATGCCCAGAAACTGCCGCCTGAAACGATCGCGGTGACATTTGCCAAAACCTCACGCTCACCCGAATCCTTCCGAGAGATCGCCGCTGACCTGACAACGACAAGCAGTGCAGAGTTTAATGAAAAATGGGTCGTCGGATATGGTCATTCTTCGGTGGCTGAGCACGCGGTGCTGCATATCGCCCTGGAAAATATCTCCCGCCTGGCGGTTGAAACTCTGGAATCCAACCGCCTGGCATCCTACACTGAAAAATCCACCCGCTACCAAACCTGGAGCGGCGACGCGTTCTTCACCCCGCCAGAATTGGGTGAACGTGAAGATTTAAATAATGTATATGCGCATACCTGCCAGCTCCTATTCGCAACCTACCAGCGCTGTCTCGAGGTACTCATTCCATTCTTCATGACCGCCGCTGAACTCAGGCAGGGTGAATCCCCGCAACAGCGCCAGAGGCGGGTGCGCACAATGGCAATCGACGTGTGCCGCTTCCTGCTCCCGGCTTCCTCGCTCGCAAACGTGGGCATGACCATTAACGCACGGGCTTTGGAGCACGCCATCGGCAAATTGCTCAGCCATCCATTGCACGAAACGCAGCAGATCGGCGCAGAGGTCAAAGAAGCCGCCCAGCAATCCGTCCCCACTCTGCTGAAATACGCCAACGAGATCCCATACTTGCGCGACGTTTGCTCTGAATTCTCGGCGGTGAATCTCCCGGCAGACGAAAAAAACAGTGATTGGTGCCAATTGGTTCACGTGGATGAACAGCCGATGACTCGCGTGATTGCCGCCGCCCTCTATCGTGAAAAAAATGTTCCTTACGCGCAAGCGCTCGATTGGATCAAAAACACTACCGCCGAGCAAAGGTCCACGCTGATGAATTGCCTGCTGGAAACCCCGGACACACATACCATCCCCTCGCGTGAACTGGAAAGCATCCATTTTACTTTCGACCTGCTGATCGACCAGGGAGCTTACTTCGAGATCAAGCGCCACCGCATGATGACCCAAACCCCGCAGCACCTCACCGCCAGCCTGGGGTACGCCGTGCCACGGGCTATCGTCGATGCGGGATTACTGGAACCCTACAAGCATGCGCTGGAAGAAGCCCGTGAGACGTACCTGATGCTCTCGGCATTCAATCCGGCGGTGGCTTCCTACGTTGTCCCTAACGGTTTTAATCGCCGGGTGTTGCTGACGGTAAACCTGCGCAGCCTGTTGCATTTCATCCGCTTGCGCAGCGCGCTTAATGCCCATTTTTCGGTCCGCCGCGCCGCGCAGCGCATGGCTGAGGAAGTGTGCGTCCAAATGCCTGAACTGCGCGATCTTCCAGGCAGGAACCCGACGGAAACTGCCCGGTCGATCGAATCACAATATTTTTATTCGACATTTTAATTTCCCTTGGTTTGCAAGGTGTATACTAATTCTTAGGTTAATTCCCTTTCAATTTCCTGACTCACCGAGCGGGAGAAAGGCTGGCCATGAAATTATCTGCATGCATGAAACAAAATGTCATTTTTGTGTCACCTGAAACAACTTTAAGGGAAACCGCGAACACCTTCATCAAGCATCACATCGGTACGCTGCCCGTGGTCGACGCAGACAAAAAGCTGGTGGGGATACTGCTGATCAGAGATCTCGTATCCCAGGTTTTTCCGGACTTTGTCAACATAATGCAAGACATTGACTTCATCCTCGATTTTGGCGCGGCTGAAGCCAGGCAGCCGGATGATGCTTTATTGAATACCCCCATCAGCGAGATCATGCAACCACCGATCTCATGCCGAGGGGATAGCAGCCTGCTGCGGGCAGCCACGTTAATCAAGAAACACAACCTGTTGGATCTACCGGTCGTTGATGACGATGAACGACTGATTGGTATCGCTTCGCTGGTTGATATTGGAACTAAATTCCTGCACGGTTGGAACAAAGCATAATTACGGTACTGGAGCCCACGATGGTGAACGGAATCATCGCCCTATTAATTTTTATTTTCACCCTCTACCTGATCTTCTCTGAGAAGTTGCATAGAACGATCGCTGGTCTTTTGGGGGCCGCGGCGATGTTGATCGTCGGTAAAGTGTTTGGTTTTTATAGTGAAACCGAAGCCATCGAGACGATCGATTTTTCAACCCTCGGACTCCTTCTCGGTATGATGATTCTGGTTGCATTACTGGAACCCACCGGGATCTTCGAATTCATTGCCATCAAAGCCGCCCAATTTTCAAAAGGAAAACCTGGAAAGCTTTTGGTGCTGCTCGGATTGATCACCACGGTACTCTCGATGTTCCTGGATAATGTCACCACGGTTATTCTAATCGCCCCGGTGACCGTCCTGATTTGTGAACTTCTTGGATTCAGTCCTACCCCGTTCCTGATCACCGAAGCCTTGTTATCGGATACCGGGGGCATCGCCACATTGATAGGGGATCCACCCAACTTGCTGATCGCCGCCGCAGCCGGGTTAACCTTCAATGATTTTCTCACCCATTCCCTGCCAATCGTTGTTGTCACGTGGATTACCGCACTGGTCCTTCTCAAATATCTCTTCCGGAAAGAGTTGAACACCTCACCCTCCAATATTGAAGGCTTGATGGAGTTGAATGCTACCGAAGTTCTAAAGGAAGGAAAAACCGCGATCAGGGTGATGATCGTCCTGGTTGTTGCGGTCATTTTCTTCTTCCTGGAAGAACTTCTTCACATTTCGCCGGCGTTCATCGCCCTCACTGCGGCCACTGTCGCATTGGTTTGGGTGCGGCCTGACCCGCGCGAAACGCTCAGCCGCATCGAATGGAGCGTGCTCGTCTTCTTTGGCGCATTGTTTATTATGGTTGGTGGACTGGAAAAAACAGGTTTGTTGGAAAGCCTGGCGCATGGTTTATCAGGGCTTGCCCATCAAAACCCACTCCTGTTCAGTATTGCACTCTTATGGTTTGTTGCGTTATTGTCTGCCTTTTTGGATAACATCCCAATTACTGTCGCGTTCATCCCCGTTATCCAGAGTCTGGCAGCTTCAGGCATCAACGTTGCCGCTTTCTGGTGGGCTCTGGCGTTCGGTGCAGGTCTGGGTGGCAATGGCACCATCATCGGGTCAACCGCAAACATCGTGGTCGCCTCATTGTCTGAGCGCACACGCAATCCTATCACTGTGAAATTATGGAACAAACGCGGCTTGCCGGTCATGCTGGCGACTTGCGCTGTTACCACGATCTTGTTCATTATTGCTTACCCTTACCTTTCAAAGTGAGCTTTTTCACCGCTTGTTGTAAATAACCCATTTTCGGCTATCATAAATATGAGGCTGGGCATGATCAAACCACTCGTCTACACTCCGTCTTATGGCGCAGCGCTTGAGATCCCTTTCGAGCGCTTTCTACCAATGGACCCACCTGGCATGGTAGCGCGATGGTTGGAGCGCGATGTTTCACCGGGCAGTACCATACTCGATCCGCTGGGCGCGTCTCCGCGCGCGCTGCTGGAAGCCGCCGCGGCTGGTTACCGCGTGCTAGCTGCCTGCAACAACCCGGTCCTGGCGTTCGAAACACGGCTGTTGGCTGCCAGACCCCAACGGTCAGAGTTCACCTCGGTTTTTCGCGAATTAGGCGACCAGCGCAAGGGGGAGGAAAGGCTCGAGAACTCGATCCGCACGCTTTACAGTACCCGCTGCGCGAGTTGCGGAGCAGAAATCCAGGCCAGCGCATACCTCTGGAATCGCGGAGAAACCCTACCGCACAACCGCCTCTATACATGCCCGCATTGCCTCGATTCTGGTGAACACCCCATCACCGATGAGGACGCCCAGCGCCTGCAATCTATCCAGCGCAGCGAACCGATGCACCGTTCACGCGCCTTATCCCGGGTGCTTGGTGGAAGCGTCGATGATCGCGAAAGCGTGGAAGCCGCGATCAGCATCTATCCGGTTCGGGCGCTCTATGTCCTTTTTACCATTCTTAACCGGGTCGAAGGAATGCACCTGCCACCCCAGCGCCGTGACCTGTTGGATGCCATCCTGCTATCCCTCATGTATGAAGCGAGCGCCATCTGGTCCTGGCCTGAAGAACGCGCCCGCCCGCGCCAATTGAGCATCCCTCCGCAGTACATCGAAAAGAACCTGTGGCTCGAGATCGATCACGCTATTCAAACCTGGACGCCTGATCTCCCATCGGTCGATTTTTCACTTTGGCCAAAAATGCCGGATGGCAATGGTTTGTGTCTATTCCCAGGCAGAATGCGCGACTTCGCGCAGGTCGCGGAGGACGTGCGGATCGATCACCTACTCTGTGTTTTTCCACGTCCCAACCAGGCATTTTGGACGCTGTGCAGTCTTTGGGCTTCATGGCTGTGGGGACAAGAGAAAGCCAGCCGATTCAGCCCGGTAATCGAGAGAAGGCGCTTCGATTGGTACTGGCATACCACCGCACTGCACGCCGCGCTGCTGCCAGCCGCAACCCTGGCGGGCGACAATAAACCAGTCAGTGGCTTGATCCCTGAACCAGCGGCCGGTCTCATCAGCGCGGTTCTTCAAAGCGCGGCGATCAGCGGAATGGACATTACCGGAAGCGCGGTGATGAACGATACAGAACCCGTGCAGATCGCCTGGAAAACAGGCAAACGCGAACGGGAATATAAGCCAGTGAACGTACAAAGGATTGCCCGAGAAGCCATACGCGAATTGCTCAACGAGATCGCAGAGCCCACGGAATATATCGAGTTACATACCGCTGCCATGTGTGCCCTGGCCGACGGAAACACTTTTCCACCCTCCATACAGCAGCTAACGCTCGAGAAAACCTCTGAGATCCAATCCTCCCTCAATACACTGCTGGCAGATGCAACCTTCCTGCGCAGGCTGGATGCCACTGCCCAGGACCCGGAGAGCGGGTTGTGGTGGCTCGTTCAGCCAGACGCCACACGCACTCCCCTTGCAGATCGGTTGGAACAGGAGTTGTTGAATTGGTTGCGAAACGAGAAAATGATCTCTCAGGATTTGCTTTACGAGAGGGTCGATCAACGGTTTTCAGGTTACCTGACGCCCCCGCTCAACCTGGTCCAAGCTTGCCTTGAATCATACACTGCCTGGGATGAAAAAAGCCGGTCCTGGCGTCTGAAGGAAAACGAAACTCTCCAGGCGCGCGAACGGGATGGGCAGGATATTCGCCACCTGGTCGCTGAACTTGGGTACAGGCTGCACGTTCGGCAGGAGGGTGATAATCCTATCAAATGGTTCCTGGGTACGACGCAGGAGGAACCGGTATATCAGCTCTTCATTTCTGCAACTGCCATCCTCGATAGGAATGCGGTCTCAATTTCCGCGGAAAGTTGTGAAACGATCATGCTCATCCCCGGCAGCCGCGCCGGTCTGTTGAAATTGAAATTGGAACGCGACCCCTATTTACGGGAAATCTTCAGTAGAAATATCCACTTTCTAAAATTTCGGACGCTGCGCGGGATCGCAGCCCGAAATGACCTCACGCTTGAGATCTGGAAAGTGTTGATCGATTCAGACCCGCTGAGCCTGGAGGAAACCACCCAGCTCTCGATGTTTATCTAAATTTTGTCTTTATTCAAGGAAATCTTTAGCGTACCTGTTTGAAGTTAACCAGCACCAGGTTTTTGTCACAATCAGAATAGGTATCGAGGATCACCCGGTTTGAGATCGGTATCATCGCCTGGTCAACAAGTTGGATCGCTAAAATATCGTTTGAATTAAGCGGCTCATACCCAAGAACGAATTCATAACCTGATTCACCGTACCAGGCGGATGCGCCACCGGTGAGCGTGGTCATGTCAATGGTACGACCGTCATAATAACCAATCATCCGTACCAGCACTCCCACCATGGGCTTCCCCTGCAGGTCAACCACGGTGCCCGCGACCCCCTGCCAATCACAGGAATCTCCCGAATGGAAAACCGTGTTAGCCATCGCCACGGGTTCTCCCTGGATGACATAAGGAAAATCGCCATCATAGCCAGGAGCAAAAGTAGGAGCCTGGGCAAATGTGGCGCTTGCGCTGCCAATCGTTTCCACTGGCCGTGGAGTTTCGGTGGGGCGTGTTGTCCTGGTCGGTTGTGGCGAGGGCGTCCATGTTGGTGGAAGGATGGGCGCCGCAGTTGTACTCGAAGGCAGCGCTGCCAGAACCGGCATGGTAGGTGGCGGGAATGGATTTAAAGACCCCTGCGGATTGGCGAAAACGATCAGGAAATATCCTATAAGGCAAAGCGTTGCGAGCACCACCAGCGAAGTCAGCAAATTCCACATGAGGTCGAGCTTGCGCTGCCGGGCGCGGCGCATGGCGCGTCGTTGAAGTTCATTCTCATCGATAAATCGCATGCTTCACCCCGCTGGACCTTCTCATGGAACCAGAATTTCGATCGTGCTGCCTGCCCGGGCAGCGGTCAGCCATTCCGCCAGTGCCGCTTTTTGCAGCATCAGACGCGCTTCAGTGGATAACAAGTGGTCGGGGTCCCGTTCGATTACATACACGATATGGAAGCCCAGGCTGCTGGCGATGATACCGGACCTTTCCCCGGCTTGCAGGGTAAAAACAACCTCTTCCACTTCAGGCTGTGTCAGCATGCCGCGCGGAAACCAGCCCAGGTCTCCTCCCAGCGTTGCGTCCTGCTGATACGCGAGAGTGGCGAAGTCGACACCATCTTCCAACTGTTTCAAAGCGATTACCGCGTTGGCTTCATTTTTGAAGAATAACTGCCTGGCGTGAATTTGTTCAGCCGTTTCGGGCACAGCACTGGCGAGCGTATCCCGCTGCCATGCGGCAGCCATTTGCCGTTTCAACGCGGCGCGAAAGGACTCATCCGTGTAATGATTGGCGATTTGCCAGTCGGTCAACTTGTCCAAGCCGCCCATGTCGGCAATCAGCTGATCGATCCGCGCCTGCACATCCGCATCGCTCACGGTGTGCCCGGCTGCCGCAGCTGACTGGGCAAGCAGCAACTCATCGGTGAAACTGTCCAAAATCCTCGACTTCTGTTCCTCGGGGGTCATTTCCAGGCCCAGTTCTGCCAGCGCGTCCTGCAATCGCAGCATCTCGGCCTCGTACTCAAACATGGGGATACCTTCGTTGTTCACCAGCAGCGCCATTGGCACACTGGTTGCCGTCGGAGCCGCGGTCTCGACAGGTGTTTCAGGAGATTGCGTTGATTGAGCCGGGGTCTGGGTTTGCTGCCCATTTTTCGTGCATCCCGTCAGGAGAATAAGTATTACCAGTGTAAAGGTAATGGGGGCGCGAATTTTCATCTGGTAGATTATACCCGATTGTACCTGATAAAAAACTGGCAGACCTCGCGGTCTGCCAGCAAATTCAGGCTTGTCGGGATTAGTAATCCATGGGGGGCGCTGCAGGAGCGGGCGGGTTCTTCTCAGGGATATCAGTGATCAAGGCTTCGGTGGTGAGAATCATCGCGGCGATGGAAGCTGCGTTTTCGAGCGCGCCGCGGGTTACCTTGGCGGGGTCGCCGAGGCCGCCTTTGATCATATCGATATATTCTTCGCGAATGATATCGTAACCGATTTTGTCATTCTTCTTGGCTTTCTGCTCTTCGCGAACCTTCTCGAGGATGACCGCGCCATCCAGCCCGGCGTTTTCCACGATCTTCTTCATTGGCATTTCGAGCGCTTTGCGCACGATCTTAACACCGATCTGCTCATCCTCGCTGCTGAGTTTGAGGTCATCGAGCACCTTCATCGCGTTGATGAGGGCAACACCGCCACCAGGGACGATACCTTCTTCAACAGCGGCGCGGGTGGCTGAAAGCGCGTCTTCCACGCGGTGTTTCTTTTCCTTCAGCTCAGTTTCGGTCGCAGCGCCAACGCGAATGATAGCTACACCGCCGGAAAGCTTGGCCAGGCGCTCCTGGAGTTTTTCACGATCGTAATCGCTGGTGGTTTTGTCGATCTCAACTCGGATCTGTTCGATGCGGCCTTTGATCGCAGCTTCGTCACCCTTGCCGCCGATGATGGTGGTGTTGTCCTTGTCAGAAACAACCTTCTCAGCGCGGCCAAGGTCAGGCAGCACAACGGTTTCGAGTTTGCGGCCGGTCTCTTCGGAGATCACGGTGGCGCCGGTCAGG
>DDXM01000021.1 GCA_002347485.1 Anaerolineaceae bacterium UBA2260
GAGTGCGTGTGTGTTACCCCTTCAGTGACCCTGCCATCATGCCGCGCAGGAAGTAGCGCCCCAGGAAGATGTACACCAGCAGCGTGGGCAGCGCAGCCAGCAACGAAGCCGCCATCTGCAGGTTCCATGGGATGATCTGCCCGCCGGAGATGTTGTTCAGCGCCACGGTGACCGTCCAGTTTTGCGGCTGAGTGAGGATGACTGAAAACAGGAAGTCGTTCCACGCCTGGGTAAACTGCCAGATCAATACGACCACGAAACTGGGGATCGAAATTGGCAGCAGGATCTTGGCGTAAATGCCCAGCATGTCCGCGCCGTCGATCTTGGCGGCTTCCACCAGCTCATTGGGGATGCTGGCGTAATAATTGCGGAAGGTGAGCGTGGTAATGGGGATGCCGTAGATGATGTGCACCAGAATCAAACCGGGAATACCACCGTACAATCCGATCGAATCCATGAACTGCACCAGCGGGATGAGGATTGATTGGTAGGGGATGAACATGCCGAACAGAATGAGCGTGAAGATGGCGTCCGCGCCCCTGAATTTCCACTTGGCGAGCACATAGCCGTTCAGCGAACCCAGAATTGAGGACAGGATGGCGGCGGGAATCACCACCTTGAAGCTGTTCAACATGTTAGGCGCAAGCTGCTTGTAGGCTTTTAGATAATTCTCCAGCCCCAGCGTTTTGGGCAGGTCCCACATTGTTTTAATGCTGATCTCATCACCCGCCTTGAAACCGGTCATTAGCATAACGTATATGGGAATGAGGTAAAAGATGGCCAGCAGGATGAGTGGGATGTAGCTCCAGTAACGGGTGCGGCTGCGGATCATTGCGTCACCTCCTTGCGGAGCGAGAAGAAGAGGTAAGGAATGATGAGCACCGCGGTGAAGATCAAGAGCAAAATACTGATCGCCGCGCCGGTACCGTACTGCAGTCCGTCAAAGGTGATCTGCCACATGTGCACCGAGGGCATGTCGAGCACGAGCTGCTTGCCGACCGTGGCGATGACCAGGTCGAAGGTTTTTAGCGACATGTGCCCGAGGATAACCATGGCGGAAAGGGTGACCGGACGCAGGAGCGGCAGGACGATGTAGTGAAAAATGTTGAGTTCAGATGCGCCGTCCACGCGCGCGGCTTCGCGCAGTTCGTCGGGTATGGCGCGCAGCCCGGCAAGGTACATCGCCATGGTGTAACCCGAGAGCTGCCAGATGGCCGGGATGGCTAGGAAGGCGATTCCCCAGGTGGGGGTCGAGGTCCAGCTGTTGATGAGGAAATCCAAACCGAGTTTATCGAAAAGCAGGTTGAGACCGCTCATGCGCGAGCCTGAAGCGGGGTTCATCAACCAACGCCATACCACACCGGTAACAATGTATGAGATCGCCATCGGAAAGATGAACAGGCTGCGGAAGAAACTCTCGCCCTTCAACCCCTGGTCGAGCAGCAGCGCGGAGAACAGCCCGATGATCAGACAGCCGAGCACGAATACCAGGGTGAAAATGAGGGTGTTCTTGATGTCGATCTGGAAGCGCAGGTTATTGACGAACAGGTCAATGTAGTTCTTGAATCCCACGAACGTGTAATCGGGGTTCATACCCCGCCACGCGCTGAAGGATACCCGCGTCGTCCAACCGATGAACCCGTAGACGAAAATCCCTACCGCGATGATGGAGGGCAGCACCATCAAAAATGCGAACCCCTTTTCTTTTCGATCCTGCATGGGATTTGCCTCGTTTAATGAGATGTTCCTAATTATTGCAGATTATTTCACTTCCTGCAATAGACATCGGGGAGCCAGGCTCCCCGATGAATAAAACTCAGTGTCAGTAAGCCGTGATTACTCGCCGCAGGGGCCGAGCGCGGCGCAGGAAGCCACCAGGGCTTCCTGGAAGGCGGCGACGTCAAAGTTGATGACGAAAGCGCCCCAGTCAGTGGTGATCTGGGTAGCCCAGGAGGGATTGGCGACCACGCCGTGCGCCAGGGAACCAACCACCACGTCCTTCGCCCAGTCATCCATGGCGGACTGCAGGTAGACGTTGTAAAGGGACTTATCGGAGTCCTTGCGGGCAGCGATCGAACCCTTCACAGGATTGAAGGCATCCTGTCCTTCTTTGGAACCGCACAGCTCAAGCCACTTGATGGCGGCATCCCGATTCTTGGCGCCCACTGGCAGCACGAAGGAGTCGGAGAGGAACTGGTAGACACCCTGGGTTCCGGGAACCGGCATCCAGGCGTAGTCTTCGAGCGGTGTGAGGCCCAGGTTTCCACCATCGACGTCACCGTAGAAGTAACCATCCGCCCAGTCGCCCATCACGTTGAACGCAGCATCGCCGTCAGCGACGAGTTTGCTGGCATCCTGCCAGGAGAGGGTTGCATAGTCGGTGTTGACGTAGGTCATCAGGGTCTTCACGTTCTCGATCGCCTGGGTGACCTCGGGGGCAGCCCAGTCACCGGTGCCAGCCCACAGCGCGTTGTACGCGTCAGGGCCAACCGTGGCGAGGAGGACGGTCTCGAACAGGTGAACTTCGGTCCAGGCTTCACCGAGCGCGAGCGGGGATTCCATACCGGCAGCCTTGAGGGCCTCAAGCGCCGTGATCCAGCTGGCGAAATCGGTTGGAACAGCCACATTGAATTCAGCCAGCACTTTGGGGTTGTACCACAACACGTTGGCGCGGTGGATGTTCACGGGGACGGAATAGGGATGTCCATCCTGCGAGATCAGGGGGATGAGGGTCTCAGGGAAGATCTCATACCAGCCGTTGGCTGCATACAGTTCATCCAATGGCTCGAGCTGTCCGGCAACAACATAGGCTCCGATCAGCTCCTGCCCAGCGTGACCCTGCCAGGAATCGGGGGGATCACCGGCGGAAAGACGTGTGGCGAGAACGGCTTTGGCGTTTGAACCAGCGCCGCCAGCGACAGCCGCATTCACGAACTCAATATCCGGATACTTCTCGTTCCAGATGGCGATCATGGCATCCAGTCCGGCGGCTTCGCCACCACCAGTCCACCAGGAAAAGACTTCCAGTTGACCGCCTGTGGCGGCTGGTTCTTCAGCGGCTGGTTCTTCGGCAGCGGGGGGTTCGGTCGCGACCGGGGCTTCCGGTTCGGCTGGAGCTGGCGCTTCTGTGGGGTTGGCGCATGAGGCGAGCAGCAGGGCGCTGATCAGCACAAGCGCGATTACAAAGGTAATGCTTTTGCGTTTCATATTTTCTCCTTCTTAGAATGTAGGGAAATCATTGACACTGGAAACACCTCCCTGATGTGTTTCCATATACCATTATAGTGACTAAAAATCAAATAATCAATTCACCCCTTACTTTGTTAACGATTCTTAAGAAGTTTGTCATAGATCGGATATACAGATTTTAAACCAGCAATTCGCATGATGTTGGTGTGATCCCTTTGAAAAGATTAGTTGCGGGAACCGCATCAAATTACGGAGCGATTGCATGAAACGAAAATTGATGATCACCATATCCATCGCGGCAGTATTCATGCTGGCAGGCTGTTCGTTGCTCGAGTTCGCGGCGAACTACCTGCCTGAAAGCAGCGACCTTGAGAAAACATTCAAACCCACCGAGGAGGCGCAAGTCCAGCCTGTGTTGAATGAAACTCTCTCTGTTTTGAACGCACAGGTGATAGCGGTGGTGCAGCAAACTTTCCAGTCCATTTACAACAACGTCAACCCTTCGGTGGTTAACTTGCAGGTGGTCGAAGATTACGGCTGGACGACCGTGTCCGGTGAGGGGTCGGGGTTCGTGTGGGACGAAAACGGTCACATCGTAACAAATACCCATGTGGTGGCGGATGCCATCAACATTATCGTAACATTTTCCGATGGGACGACCGCCACTGCGGAGATCATCGGCACCGATCCGCAAAGTGACCTGGCGGTGATCAAGGTTAAGCCGGAAGGTTTGACCCTTCAGCCAGTGACGATCGGCGACTCGCAGCACGTCGCGGTCGGCGACCTGGTCATCGCCATCGGTAACCCATATGGGCTGTCGGGGACGATGACGCAGGGTATCGTCAGTGCGCTTTCCCGCTCGCTCACCGTCGATGAATCCAGCATGTTCTCGCGCACCAACTATACAATTCCGGATATCATCCAGACGGACGCGGCCATCAACCCAGGCAACTCCGGCGGGGTGCTTGTGAATGTAACGGGCGAGGTGATCGGCGTGACCGCGGCGATCCAATCCTCTACCGACTCCAACGCCGGGATCGGATTTGTCATTCCTGCACATATTGTCGCCCGCGTTATCCCTGCACTGATCAAAGACGGTGAATACGAACACCCCAGCCTGGGACTTTCCGGCATCACGTTGACCCTTTCCCTGGCGCAGCAGATGGGAATTGACGAGGCTACGCGCGGGGTTTTGGTCACAGAGATCATCCGAAACGGGGCGGCGGAGAAGGCTGGGCTTCAAGGTAGTTATCAGCAAATGGTCGCGCCCGGAAAGGTGTCGATCACCTACGGTGATGTGATCACCGCAGCGGATGGATTGGCGGTGAATTCCTATGAAGATTTGGTGTCGTATGTGTTCAATCAAACCAGGGTGGGGCAGGTGGTTTCGCTCACCATTCTTCGGGACGGCGTAGAAAAAACCGTAAACCTGACCTTGCAGGAAGAATAGACTACATCTGCCAAAAATCAGGGAGCATGGGGGAAAACACCTGGCGGCGTTAAAACGAAGCAGTTACAGCTCTGGCTGTAACTGCTTTTTCACTATTGGTGCGCGAAGCTTAGTGGTTCAGGGTCGAGCGCGACTACTTTCGCTTGATGAGCCTGTAGATCAATATGACGAGGATCGAACCGCCGAGCGCTACCAGGATATTCCAGAGGTTGATGCCGCCGGAAAGGGGCACACCTGTAAAGATCTGGGCGATCAAACCCCCGATAAACGCGCCAGCCACGCCGAGCAGCAGGTCGACGAAAACCCCTGTCTTGGCTTTCATGATCCAGGACGCCAGTAGACCGGCGATCAAACCGACAATTAAAGTGCCTAACCAACCCATGAGCTTTCTCCTTTCACGTATGTCTGAATATCGATGCGCGGTGAATTTCAAACCGCGGGACGACAGGTGCAACGTTTAAAGCACCTCTGTTTTTAAGCTGTTCTCCACAAGTTTACGCAGTGTGTGCAGGGTCTTCTTCACCCGCATCGCGTCCGCCGGGTTACCGCCAGCCACGAAATTGCCGAGGATACCGCCGCCGATGAGCGTATCCAACTCATACTCGACCTTGCACTCGTCTGCTTTCAATCCAAAGAATCCACCGGTGGGCTTTAATTCGAACTC
This sequence comes from Anaerolineaceae bacterium UBA2260, assembly GCA_002347485.1. GTDB lineage: Bacteria > Chloroflexota > Anaerolineae > Anaerolineales > Anaerolineaceae > UBA6107. The sequence continues at coordinate 5,304 of DDXM01000021.1, forward strand.
GTGCTTGTCCTTGTCCTTGCCCATTTGCGTGACGATTTCCAATTTCTTCGGTGGTTCCATCTTAACGATGACCCCGCGCCCTGTGCCTTTCTCATTGGTGAATTCGAAGCTGGGTCCTTCATCGGTTTGCGAGGCGTTGGTGATGGCATCGATCCCCGGCAGCCACTGCGGCCACAGGTTGGGATTGGTCATCACTTCCCATACCTTTTCAACTGGGGCATCAATTTCTATTTCTCTTTCGAATTTTGGCATATGCTTATCCTCCTTTTGCTCATGTCTTTTCCATTGTGCCGGCTGAGTGCGATAATTGCCAGTCCTGTGCGGTTCAAATTCAGACTTGACCCACCTTTGCCAGCACTAACAATAACTAATTTTAAAGTAATTGTGTGGGCATGTCAAATTCATAAAATTGTGGCGACGATCACCTGGTTTACTTCCGTTTTATTCTTTTGGAGGAAATTCTTTCCACTGCATTAACGATTCAAAAGCAGTGGTTTGATTCATCATGTTGAGGCCCACAACGCCCCATGTTCCATCATTATCAAGCTGCCTGGCGCGGATGGAAACTTTATCGCCTGGCAGAACTTCGTGAATGTAGTTGACCTGGATCCAGTCCAGATTCTGATGTAGATGGGTATCGAACGGGAACGCGTCACAGATCCACTCCACATAACGGCTGTTGTTGGTGTGTCCCACGATATCAACGCTGGAATAACCCGCCTGGGTTAGCAAGCGCTCCTTGCCGTCCAGCGACATGTCCAATTTTTCCAGCGGTTCCTCCAACCCGTGGCGGTTTTTCAACCCCGGCAGTTCGAGATCGAGCGCGCGCGGCGGCAAAAGACGGCGTGAGCTTGTGTTGATGATGAGCCACGCGGAGCTTGCCTGGGCAAGCAATTGCCCGGCCGAGTCTACGAGTTCAAAATCCCGGATAAAGAACAATTTCTGCTGGATGGTTTTCGGCCATGTGCGAATGATGATATGCTCGCCGATATGCGGGAAGCGTAGGAATTTAAGCTTCATGCGCGCGTGAACCCAGGTCAGGCCGCGCTGGATCATATCATAATAGCCTGCGCCAAGCCTGGCAGCGTGCAGGTGGGCTGTTTCGGTCATGTATTGAAAGAATGAGGCTGGTTTCCAATTTCCGTTGACGTCACAATCGAATGAGTTTATACGAATCGTGTTTTCGAAGATGGTTTCGGTGTGTTCAGTCATTGGTACCTCAGTAATAGTCCAAAATAAAAGGTCGGTACAAGGCTATAAAACTGCATGCACTGCAATATGTTATTTTCGAATTCCAATTCTACACTGAACCGAAGGCTGAAACGATGCCAGGTTTTAGTTCAAGCCCAGTATCTCACTTAACAAGACCGTAAAGTATGGCTAAAAAGCCATGGGTAATAATGTTCTCATCAACCAGACAGATTTTCATAAGTGAAGTAATTTATATTTGACATTCCACTCGCACGTAAAATGCCTGCGATCCAATAAATTTATTTAGGCAAATCTCTTGATCCCTTCCAGGGGTATTGAAATCAACGCTAACAGGTTGTATAATACATTCAAGATTATGAATATAAAATCCCAACCTGAAGACCGATTGGCTCTGCTGTTCTCACAGCTCAGCCAACCTGCGCGCATCCAGATCCTTTTGGTCATCCGCGAGCAGCCAGCATGTGTCTGTCACCTTGTCGCAGCGTTGGGGCTGCGTCAGGCGGCGATCTCGCAGCACCTTATGGCGTTGCGCGAAGCCGGGTGGGTGACCACCACGCGGGAAAGCCGCTTCATTTTCTACCACCTTTCAGAAAAGCGCCTTTTCCCGCTCATTGTGAATGCTGCGGAGATCGCGGGTATCCAGCATGGCGATATCGACAAAATCTCCCGCCGCCCATTGGAGAATTGCCCCTGCCCGCAGTGTCACCCGGAGCTTGCCTCCGAGTTTTCGTGCAAGTCGCCGCCTTCCCAGGTTTGATGTCAATTCTTTGTTGGATTATTGCCTAAACCCCTTAGTGGTTGTATAATATATTCAAGATACTGAATATTAACGTTTCACGTGGAGACATGGGATGAAGATTAAGATCCTTGGAAGTGGTTGCGCGAACTGTAAAAAGCTGGAAGAGAACACACTGCTGGCTTTGAAAGAATTGAATATTTCAGCGGAAGTTGAAGAGGTGAAGGATATCGACAAGATCATCGATTACGGCGTGATGAAGACCCCCGCGCTGGTTGTAGATGAGAAGGTTAAGGCATCCGGCAGGGTGTTGGGCGTCGAAGAGATCAAAAAGATCTTGGTTCCCTGAACCAGAATATTGAGGAGGGTATCATGAGAATGTTGGCGGAATTTTTCCCGGAATTCGCTGGAAAACTCGACGAGATCGACGAACTGTACAAGGAAAATCGTTTTATTGATGAAAAGACCTACCAGTTCATCTGTTTTGCGCTTTCGATCAAAGCACGTTCCAAACCCTGCGTGCTCAAGCATTTTAAGGGCGCGTTGGACGCCGGGGCGACTGTTGAAGAGTTAACCTACATCCTGGCGTTGGTGATGCGGGAAGCCGCCGGAGCGGACGATTGCTGGACGCATGATGTGATCGGAGAATGGCGCGATATCCTCAAGGGTGATGTTGGCTGCGGTTGCATGAAGTAAACAACAAAAAAATCAGGCGATTAGCCTGATTTTTTTGTACTCTGTTTAGGTCGCGGCCTTGCTTTTTCTCCGGCTGACCGCCCACAAAATTGCCGACAGGACCGCGAGCATTCCAGCGAGGTACAGCACGATCAGCCACAGACTCGTGCCATCTATCCAAGCGCCGTAGAGCAGCCCGGCGAGGGTGCTGAATAATGCCACCCAGAATACGTAGGTCCAGGCTTTTTTCTTGCCGATGATGGCGGCGGTAATGAGAATGCTCTGCAGGCTGAGTTCGGGGTCAGCCATCAGGTAAGCCAGCAGCGGACCGCGGTGCATTCCCAAACTGAGGAACATCTTGGCGATCGGCACCTCCACCAGGGTGGGGAAGTACATGAACACGCCGAACACCACACCGGCCAGGTTGCCCAGCACGGTGTTCTCTCCAGCCAGGAATTCGATCCACTCCGGCTTGATCAACTGGCGGATGATGCCCACCGCGAAAACGCCCACGATGAGCAACGGGAAGATCTGCTTGATGAAGCGCCAGGATTCCCATATCCAGTCCGTGCGTTCTTCAACAGTAAGGTTCCTGCCGGTCATCCAACCCAGGAGGATCAGGAAGATTGCCACCGCTATTGTTCTACCGGTGAGCATCACTTGCAACCCTCCCGCCAGCGGTTCCATGCGGGTGGATGCCACCAGCAGGGTGAAGATGATGAATCCGAATGCCCCCCAGGTCCAGCCGTTCGCCCCGTTGTGGATCTTCTCGAAACCGCGCCAGGCGAACAGCGCGATGACCATCAGCAGCCCAATGAGGATCAACCCCTGCGCGCTGACGCCTTCCTCTCCATGTGCTGGGTCGAAGGGCACCAGGTGATAGAGAGTTTCCTGTAGCGTGTCCATTCCCCTGATGGGAAGGGTGAAGTCAAAATACGTGTTGGTGAGGAAATCCAGCTTCAAGGTGCCGGAAAGCAGCAACGCGACCATCACCAGCAGGAAGATGGCGCGCCCTTTGCGCATACCGCCGCGCGTTGAGAAGGCGTCATCCGCCTGGGCGGCGCGCGCTTCGTCATCCTTGCGGAAGATGAGCGCCATGATCATGCCAATGCCGATGCCAAATGCCAGGGACAGGAACAAGCGCGCGAAAGCCAGGTCCGCGCCGATCGCCACACCGGTATACGCCAAGGCCAGGATGTTCGCTGCAGGTGCGAAGAAGAGGAAGGTAATCGCAGGACCAAGCCCTGCGCCTTTCTTATAGATACCAGCGAAGAGGGGCACGATGGTGCAGGAACACACCGCCAGCAGGGAGCCCGCCGCGGCGGCGGCTGGGTAGGAGACGTACTTGGGAGCTTTGCGACCCAAAAAACGCATGATCGATTCGCGTGGGATCAGCGCAGACATGCCGCCGGCAATGAAAAACGCCGGCAACAGGCACAGCAGCACGTGTGCCGCGAGGTATGAGGCAAGGCTGCCCATCCCGCCCTGTAAAAACCTGACCAGCCAGTCAAGTACGTTCATGTAATACCTCCATGTGTAATATATTCAGAAATTCGAATATGATTATAGCACCAGTTTGCATGTTCATCCTGCTCTCTTTTTGTTCACCCGGGTTGACTTATTTACAAAAAGTGAGATGATATTTTATGGAGTATGCTATGAAGAATCTGATAAAGAGCATTCGCACTCGATTGCGACGCCTTCCGAACGCGGGGGTTGGAAGGAATTACCTGGCGGAAAAGTTTGGAGAGGACAGGACAAAGGTTATCTTTAGCCAGGTGAAAGCCCGCTATTTGTCGCTTTTGGATCAAAGGCAATTACCGAGAGACCCTGTGTTGCGATTTCACGAAGTCAGGTACATCCTTCCGGGTCTTGCGCTCTACAGGGTGTTGTTGCAGGAATACGACGGGGACGTTCAGGCAGCGATGACGGATGTGGAAGAGGTGGTCCGCCTGACCATCCTCGATCAAACCCGCCTGCTGTTCTCGCCGCTCAAATGGCCGCGCCGGCCGTTTCCATTGTTCAGGCGGGGTTTCGAACTTGTGATGAAAGCCTTCCCATCACCCGCCTGGAAATTTGAGTATCTCGAGAAAAGTCCACAAAGGGTCGCTTTTAACATCACGCGCTGCTTCTATTTTGATGTGCTTACCCAACTTGGCACGCCAGAGTTGACGCGCGTCTTCTGCCGCGCGGATGACGCGATGGCGGAGCATTTTCCGCCGGAGATCCAGTTCAAGCGCAACACGACCATCGGCAAGGGTGGCGAATTTTGTGATTTCCAGTACATCAAAAGGTAATGTCATTCTTTTTCATCGAAGTACGTCTGAACTCAATTTCCACATACAGGCTGAGATTAATTTTGCATGTAAAAATTTTGTGAAAATCCATAATTTAGCGTAAAATATGTGGGTTGTATCTTCTTCATTAGTCTTAGCATTCTCAATTGAGTTTTCTCGAAATTTTCCGCTCGTTAGTAATTGCGGATTAACAAAACAGGTCAAATGTCACTGCATTTTGCTGGATAAATCTGGCAAAATTACCTGTAATCCACACATTGGAGGTGAATAGTGTTCCATGCACTCGTAGCAGTAAAGCAAGTCCCGGATACGACCAACATACGGATCGACCCGGAAACGGGCAACCTGATCCGCCAGGGGGTACCCACCATCCTGAATCCTTACGACGCGCACGCCCTGGCAGCGGCGGTCGAATGGAAGCAGAAATTGGGAGGGAAGATCACTGTGATCAGCATGGGCCCGCCCAGCACGGTGACCACCATCCGCGAATGCATCGAAATGGGAGCTGACCGCGGCATTGTCATCACCGCACGCCAGTTCGCAGGTGCGGACACCCTGGCGACCTCCTATGTGCTCGCCACTCTCATGCAGTACGTGCACGAACAGGACCCTGTTTCAGTGGTGCTGTTTGGCAAGCAGGCTATCGATGGCGATACCGCCCAGGTAGGTCCTGGCGTTAGTATCCGCATGGGGTTGCCGCTGGTCACCTACGCGGTCAAAATCCATGAGATCAACCTCGAAGAGAATTACATGGTCGCGGAGCGCAAGACCGAAGCCTACAATGAGATCATTCGCACACCCCTCCCCGCTGGCTTAACCTGCGAGAAAGAGATCGCGAAGATCCCGTATGCGTCGCTTCCCAACCTGGTTTACTCACTCAAATACGAACCGGAGATCTGGACGCATGAAACGCCGGTGATGTTCCCGCTCGATCAGATCGGATTGAAAGGCTCGCCAACCTGGGTGTTCAAAACCACCCAACCGGAACTGCGCAAGGGCGGCGAAGTCCTGAAGGTTGCCGAGATGGGCGTAGGACCTGCTGTGAAGTCGGTCTTGGAAAAGATCAAATCATCAGGCGTGCTTAACGCGGTAGCTGGAGGTGCTGCATGACCAGGCGATTCTGGGTATTCATTGAGCAGGAGAATGGCAAGCCGCACCAGGTTTCGTGGGAATTGATCGGCGTTGCCCGGCGCTTGGCCGGCGAGATCGCCGATGAGGTCGCCGCCAGCGGCGAAGAAGTGTTGGTGGAAGCGATCGTGGTGGGGCATAATGTCAAGTCCGTGGCTGAGGAAGGCCTCAAGTACGGCGTTGACAATGTGTATGTTGTCGATGACGAGGTATTCGCGCATTACCGCAACCAGCCCTACTCCAAAGCGTTGGTTGAGGTGGTGCAGAAGTACAAGCCTGAAGTATTCTTTATCGGCGCGACCACACTTGGACGCGACCTGGCAGGGGCAGTTGCCACCAGCCTGGGAACCGGTCTCACCGCGGACTGCACGCAAATTCAGATGGGCGCGATTAAGGAAGGCGGTCCCAAGTTGCTGCTCGCGACACGCCCGGCTTTTGGCGGCAACATCATTGCCACCATTGTCTGCCGCACCCACCGCCCGCAAATGGCCTCCGTCCGCCCGCGCGTTTTTCCGATGCCGGATCAGGTAACCGAGGTCAAAGGCGAAATCTCGTACGAGAAGGTCGATCTCACAGAAGACGAGATTGGCGCCAAGATCATCAAAATTATCCGCAGCGAAAAAGAAGCGGCGAACGTGGAATATGCCGACGTACTGGTCGCGGGTGGCCGCGGGGTGGGTGGACCGGAAGGATTCAAGTTGATCAAAGAACTGGCGGACGCGCTGGGTGGGGTGGTGGCTTCCACCCGTCCCTGTGTGGACGCGGGCTGGATCACATACGATCACCAGGTAGGTCAAACCGGAAAGACCGTGCGCCCCAAGCTGTACATCGCCGCGGGTGTGTCCGGCGCTATCCAGCACAAGGTTGGCATGCAGGATTCCGATTTCATTATTGCCATCAATCGCGATCCAAAAGCGCCAATCTTCGAGATCGCGACGGTAGGGATCGTGGGCGACCTCTTTGAGGTGATCCCCGCGATAATCAAGGAAATCAACGCATCGAAGGAGGTTCAGCATGCCTGAGATGGAGAAGAAAGACCAAGAGAAACTCAGCTTTGATGTGATCGTGGTCGGCGCTGGGCTCGCCGGTGGTACCGCTGCCCTTATGGCAGCGCGCGCGGGTTTGAACGTAGCGCTCATAGAGCGCGGACAGACCCCCGGCGGTAAGAACTACTTTGGCGGCACAGTCTACACCCACGCGATGGAGGAGATCTTTCCCGATTTTTGGACGCGCATGCCGCCCCTCGAACGCCCCGCCACCGAAGCCGGGTACTGGTTCCTTTCGGAAACCGGGCTGACCCGCATCATGGTGGGCGGCGGCGAGCTTAGCCGCACCCCGGCGGACGCCTACATCGGTTTGATGGCGAAGTTCGCCAACTGGTGGATCACGCAGGCGCAGGCGGAAGGCGTTTTCCTCATCCCCAAGACGTTGGTGGTCGATTTCATCCGCGACAGTGCCGGGCGCATCATCGGCGTGAAAACGGACCGCCCTGAGGGTGATGTGTACGCCCCGGTGACCATCATTTGCGAAGGCGTGAACAATCTGTTAACTCAAAAAGCCGGCTTGATCGATCACGACGTCAAACCGGAGCGCGTCGCTCTGGTCGTCAAGCAGCTCATTTCGCTGCCGACGGAAACAATCAATGCTCGCTTTGGCCTGCCCGATGCTGAGCATGGGTTGGCTGTGTCGGTGATGGGTGATATTTCGCTCGGGCTCACCGGGCTTGGCTTCATTTACACCGGTAAAGACAACGTGTCAATCGGTGTTGGCGTCGATCTGGATGTGCTGGATAACCATCACGTGCGGCCTTACGACCTGATGCAGCACTTCCTCAAGCATCCGCAGATCGCCCCGTTGATCGCGGGCGGGCAGATGCTGGAGTACGGCGGTCACCTCATCCCCGAGGGCGGCTGGAGCCAGATGCCGAAGCTGTACGCTGACGGCGTACTGGTGGCTGGGGACGCTGCTGCCATGGTCAACGCCCTGCATTGGGAAGGCACCAACATGGCCATCATAGCGGGCAAAATGGCCGGCGAAGCGGCGGTGGAAGCCCACAAGCGCAAGGATTTCAGCGCCGGTTCTCTCAAGGTCTACGAAGACAAATTGAAGGATACCTTCATCCTGAAAGACCTGAAGCAGTACAGGAATTTCTCGAAATTCCTCATCAACCACGAGGATTTCATGTCGGTATATCCGACCTTCCTCAACGAAGCGCTTGGCAAGTTTTTCAGCGGATTCGGCAAACCTAAACGGGAAGTGTATAAAAATATCCTGGGTTCGCTGACCAAGCGCAAACCCCTTTTGAAGGCAGCGGGTGACATTCTCGCGTTTGGCAGAAGTATTCTGGGAAGGTGATGACGATGAAAAGCGAAAAAGACATTCAAAAAACTCTTGAAGCCAGGCACCTCGGTGAAGCCCTGCCGCCTGTTTTTGTGGACGACATGTTGATGTCCCTTAAGTATTATATCGACGAGGACGAGGCTCACCTTTGGATTAAAGACCACGCAGTTTGCAAGACCTGTTCAGGCAATGGATGCTTGTATTTCTGTCCGGTCGGTGTGTACACTATGTCCGAGGAAGGCAAGATCCAGGTGTCGTATCAAAGCTGCATCGAGTGCGGCAGCTGCCGCATCCGCTGTGAGAAAGACAACATCGGCTGGAAGAACCCGCGCGGTGGATTCGGCGTCGCGTACAAGTTCGGGTGATAATACCAGGTTGCAAGATGCAAATTAACCCGCTGGATGATTCCGGCGGGTTTTCTTATTGGTGTCTATCTGGCGCGTTTATTTGTGGATTGATAAAGCGGCTGCTAAGTTGTGCTCAGGCTTATTCAGCTAGCCAGATACTCACGGATGGCAATGGCTGTGCGCGGGTGCTGCAGGATGTTCATGTGAGTGCAGCCGGGGATCATTTCGAGTTCTGAATTCGGCACCAGCCCGGCGATCTCACGAATGTGCTCCGTCCTGATCATTTCCTGCTCCGCGTACAATATCTTCATCCCGGTCTGGATACTGCGCAGTTCCTCAGCGCTGATGCCGATGTCATTCAGCATCAGGTCATAACGCATGACGACATTTCGGGTGGGTAGACCCAACCGGCTGAGGATTTTCCAGAATCTCGCTTTCCTGGTAAATTGCTTGAGCGTTTTCTCGTCGGTACCGCTCGCCAGGTAATTTGGCGCGATCGCCACGACGCGATCGAAGAGTTGCGGCGCATTCTTCGCCAGCAGCAGCGCGATGTTACCCCCATCGCTGTAACCGACCAGGTGAGTTTTATGGATCCCTTTGGCTGCGCAAAATCGAATCACATCCTGGCTCATCTGCGGAATCGTGAGGGTGAGGTCGCGCGACCGGCTCTGCCCGTGCCCCCTGCTGTCCAGCGCGAAAGTTTGATAGTCCTTGAAGTGTTCGAGTTGGTAGCGCAGAAAGATTTCCTTGCTTTCGGAGTTCCCATGCAGGAAGAGTAGTTTTTCACCGCTGCCGGCTTCACAGTATGCCATTTTCAGATCGGGCAGGTCCACGTATTGAGTAGGTAGCGGGGCCATTGTGCTTTCCTTCTTATGCTGAAAAAAGATTGGGCTGAATATTCAGAAAGGAATTGGATTCAGCGTCGTAATCCAGGTTGGCGATCTCAACACTGGCGGCTTTCAGAAAATCGAGGGCGTTTCCATCAATCCGGTAGGCGACATTGTAGACCAGCCTGGTCATGCCTGCGTTGATAAGGACTTTGGTGCAGTTGATACACGGGAAGTGTGTGACATAGCAAGTGCAACCGCGGGTGGAGATGCCGTGTAGCGCGGCCTGAATGATGGCATTGGTTTCGGCGTGGATCGTTCGCACGCAGTGCCCATCCACAAGCAAGTGGCCGATCTCGTCACAGTGCGACTGCCCGGCAGGTGAACCGTTGAACCCGGTGGTCAATATGCGTTTCTCGAGCACCAGAACAGCGCCCACAAAAGCCCGGTCGCAAGTGCTGCGTTCAGAGACTGCGTAGGCGATCTTCATAAAATATGAATCCCAGTTCGGCCGCATTGTCCTCACTCCTTGTGGTTTATTCACATGCGAAATCTAATTGATGATTACTTATAGGCACGATTTTAGCATATTCGTACCGTTCAACTTTCTACTTTGCGTGGTAATACGTTTTTTTATTCTAAAATGTCGTCAAAATCAAGCTATTTTTGAGATCATTTTCATGGAGGTTCGGGTGGGCAGGATACTGGTTATTTACGCGACGAACGCGGAATCGACAGCTAAAGAGCCGGGCGTGAAGTTGAAGTTCTACAGATTAATGAAAACGACTCACTGGACAAGTATAAACGCGAGGTCCTGGGCGCGCCTATGATTTTTGGCTGGCAAGCTTCAGCCCGCAGTTTCCTCAGGTGAAATCGAAGGCAGCTCGTGGGAAAGAACGTGGCGTACTTCTCCTGGGCATTTAAATTGACGAATGATCACGCTGAATCATCTAACCAGTTGGCGATCGTTCCGGGTCGGGTCAGTAATGCAGCGTCAGCTGGTCGACTCAAATTCAAAGAGCAGTTTACGACAATTGGGCATTATCTCAAACCGATATTTACCAGCGCACCGGAGATCAAACCCGCGAGCATTGCGTTCATCAACGCTAAACTCGACCTTAGGCGATTAATGGTGGCAGGTATTTTTCGTTCTGGTAGTTGAGCAGGGTAAGCCCGGCGATAACAGGGATTGGGGGTAATCCGTAGATGGACAACGGAATTATTACCGCTTTTCGCCAGCGATCCTAACCAGCCATGATCTAACTCTCAGCTTAAGATACTCCTGCGCGATAACTTAAATTATCAGCGTTACCCTTCCAGGATACGTTTGGCGAAATCCGCCCCGAATTTCCGCCCGTTGATCAGGTCATCGGCATTGGGCATCCCCTTATCGTGGAAGCTGTCAAAATGTTGCCAGCGCAATCCCTGAATACGTTCAGTGTATTCACGCAGGCTGCCGCCCCCCCAGCCGTAGCTGCCGAATTCCGCAGAGATCTTGTTGAAGATATGTTTGCGCTGGGCGACATCCAGCACGAACGACATGTGCGGGAAGAGGCCGCCTTCGTAGGTAGGCGCTCCGATCATCACGCCGCGCCGGATCCATAACGAAGGTAGTATGTCGCCCATTTCAGCGTGGGATACATTGAAGATAGTGACAGGAACTCCCACGTCCGCGATCCCCTGGGCGACAACTTCCATCAGTTTTTCGGTGCTTCCGTACATCGAGCAGTACAACAGCGTGACCTCGGGGTCGCCGGAGGTGCCCGCGTATTCCGCCCATTGCTTATACAGGTTGATGATGCGGAGAGGGTCCCTGCGCCAAACCAGGCCGTGCGAAGGCGCGACCACATCGATGGGCAGGCTTTCGAGTTTAGCGACCGCGTTTTTAACCGGTTTGGAGTAACTGGACACAATATTCACAAAATAGCGCAGCGCATGCTGCTCGTATTTTTTGAGGTCTTGTGCTTTATCGTCGAAGATGCTGCCGTTGAGCGTGCCGTAGCCGCCGAAACCGTCGCATGAGAAGATGATCTTTTCAGTCATCTCGTAGGTCATCATGGTTTCCGGCCAATGCACAAAGGGAGTGGAGAGGAATTTCAACTTATGCCTGCCGAGATCAAGTTCCTCACCATCCGTGACCACCTGGATGTTCTCGGTGATCCCATAGAATGATTCGAGCATTTCCTTGGTCCTGGAGGTGCCCAGTAGTTTGATGTGCGGTGCAACATTCAATAATGCCTTGAGCCCGCCTGAATGGTCGGGTTCCATGTGATTGATCACGATGTAATCCAACTCGGCGGGGTTGATGAAACGACGGAGCTGCTCGAACAATTCATCAATGGATAGCTCGTTGCACAGATCGATGATCACTTTCTTTTCATCCATGATGAGATAACTGTTATAGGAAATGCCTTCGTTGCGAATGGACCACAAACCTTCAAAGAATTCAGTATGACGGTCATTTACGCCAATCCAATAGATCGATGGTTTGATTTCAACCGGCTGCATGGAACTTCCCTCCCAATCTGACAGATTTATCCGATTCATTGTATCATCAACCCTTTCTCAAGCGCCATTCTCATTAATNNTGGCAGTGGTTGTATAATGAAAGCCAACTCATCAAAACTCATTATTTCTATCAGAGTCTCCTGATGCGAATCGTTCTACGAGCGTTCCTCCTGCGTCTTGTTTCCATTGTCGTCACACTGCTCATCGTGACCGCGCTGTTATACGCAACAGTGATGTTTACACCCGCTGAAACACGCGCCACGCTTTACTTGCCTAAAAATTTGCCCTCCCGCATGACCGAGCAGCAATACCAGAAGTTAATTGATAACATCATCGAGCGTTATCATTTGAACGAACCTTACCCGGTTCAGTATGCCTATTGGCTGGGCAATCTGGTCAAAGGGGAGTGGGGTTACAGCCCGACCCTGCAGAAGGACGTCTTCACAGCTCTAATGGAAAAAACCCCGGTGACGGCTGAACTGACGCTCTATTCCACCCTGCTTTTTATTCCGCTCGGGCTGATCAGCGGCGTGATCGCCGGTGCGAAAAAGAATAAACTTGCCGATCATGGGGTCCGTCTTACCGCTTATATCGCGACCACCTTGCCTTCTTTCATTCTCGCGTTGCTGTTAATGTCCTTTTTCTATGTGGACCTGTATTGGTTCGCCCCGAGCAGGGTCAGCTCTTCGATCAGTTTGCTCATCAATTCGGATAACTTCCGGCAAGTCACAGGGCTGTTGACCATTGATGGCCTGCTCAACCGCAGACCGGATGTGACGGTCGATGCTTTCCGGCACCTGGCGATGCCGGTATTCACGCTGGCGATCGTGCACTGGGCGACGCTGGCGCGTGTGACACGGGCGGAGATGATTGATGAATTGAACCAGGATTACGTGGTGGCTGCCCGCGCGCGTGGCATTCCCGAGAGGTGGATCACCTGGCGCCACACGCTGCGCAACGCGATCGCTCCGTCAATGACCAGCAGTCTTCTCTCCGTTACATCGCTGATTACTGGTGTGTTCGTGGTGGAGATCCTGTACGATTTTCATGGGGTGTCGGATATCGCCGTAAGAAGCATGGCTTATACGCTGGATGCTCCCGCCGCGCTTGGTTTCGCGATCTACAGTGTGGTGGTGGTCTTGCTGCTGATGGCTATCCTGGACCTTGTTCAGTTGTTCGTGGATCCACGGGCGAGGGAGAAACGCAATTGATATGAAACCCCTGCGCTGTTACTTCACACACTGGCAGAACCTCATCGGATTGTTCCTCGTCCTGGTGTTTCTGGTTGTTGCCATAGCTGCGCCTGTGCTTTCCCCGCAGGACCCCGAGTACCCGGGACCGATCAAATATGTTGGTTTAAGAACAGACTATCGGCCGCATACTCCTGCTGAAGTACCCCCGTTGGGCACCCTCTCCACCCAGATCAGCGTGTACCACGCCCTGGTGTGGGGTACCCGCTCAGCGGTGGTTTTTGGCATTGTCGTCGCGTCGATCACGGCTTTAATTGGATCATTGATCGGTGCATTCAGCGGGTATTTTGGCGGGTTTATCAACCAACTTCTCATGCGTGTCACCGATGCTTTTCTCTCCTTCCCGATCATCGCGGGGGTGGTGCTCATTCAACTGATTATCAAAGCGATCGCAGCCTCTGTTGTAGAAATTCCCAGTGGGGGTGGAGAGTTTTTTGAATTGCAGGATCTGCCTAAATCCCTGATATTTTTGTTGAGCATCGACCCGGTGTTGATCGCTTTCATTATGTTTTCTTGGATGCCCTATGCGCGCATCATGAACTCAGTTGTGCGGAGGGTGCGGACCACAGATTACATCGAAGCCTCACGCGCCCTGGGCGCTGGTCATTTACGTCTGATATTCCGGCATTTGATCCCGAATTCCATCACGCCCATTATCGTCATGGCGGCCAAGGATGTTGGGGGGATGGTGCTGCTGCAAGCGACCTTCACTTTCATTGGATTGGGCGGCAATTCAGCCTGGGGAATGATGCTGGTGCTTGGACGCGATTGGATCATTTCGCCCGGCGGCATCATGACCTTCTGGTGGGTGTTCCTTCCCGCCACACTGGCGTTGATCCTGTTCGGTATCGGCTGGAATCTGCTGGGCGATGGGTTGAATGACGCACTTAATCCCCGCACCACCTGAGCGGTTCAAGCGCAACGAAAAAAAATCCATTCAGATTACAAGTTGGTATATTCGGTGAACCGAAAAATAAGCTATACTGTTTTAATAATAATCAACTACTTTGTCCGGAGGAAAAAATGACCATCCCTACTGATCAAGAACCATTGCCTGTACCAACACCAGAAATTACTGGTGATGACCGCCTTTGGGTGGTCTTGTGCTTCCTGTTAACCCCGCTCTTCCCGCTGATCACCCTGTTCATGGACAGCCGGAAAAACCGGCCTTTCATCAAGTATCACACTGTACCGACCCTGATCTTTGGCGTAGTGGAAGGCATCCTCATCGGTGTTCTGCAGTTCATTCCTGTGGTCAATTGCATCATTCCATTTATCTGGATCATCAATGTGGTCTATGCCCTCCAAGCCAACAAGGGTGTCAACGTGGACATCCCGGTAATCACCAAGTTTGCCAAAGACCAGAACTGGATGTAGATCTCTCGTTACATCATGTAGAAAAACTCTGCCCTTCGGATAACGAAGGGCAGTCTCTATTAAAAATCCAGGCGAATTAGAATTAATAGGATGAGTTGGAAAGCGAGATTTCCAGGTCGTTGACCCGCATAAAGCGCGGCACGAGTATGCTCGTGGGGTTCCGTGCGCCATAACTCGTTGAAGTGTTGTAAGGCAACGTGTCCTGCGCGATCCATTCGATCTTGTCGCCGAAAACGTCCAGCAGGCTTTGGGTCAGGCGGACATTGTATGGCACCACGATCGAACCATCCTTTTTGAGCAACAATGCACCGAAGCGCGAGCTGCCGGTAATGATCCCCTTGGATGGATTCACGATATTCATATAATGCAGGAACGGGATGTAAAGGATATCTGACTCGCGTGATTGCTTGAGCAAGTCCCCCAGCGTGTTGAGGTGCTGCGTTCCACCCGCCATACACAGGCTGTGATGGGGTACGGTGTGCCCGGTGGGGGACTGGCTGAATTCATCCGCGTCATCCTGGTACCAGGTGAAGGCTTTAAAAACACCATTTTCTACCAGCGGGAACCGATCACGGGGAATGCCGTACAGGTCACAGCGGAAGGGGAATGTCTCGCGGCGGGAGGGATCATCGACAAACGTGAATTGTTCTGAAAATACCTTTTGGCCGATATTCTCCTCCTTTAGGCAGGAATAACCTCGTTTCATCAAGCCACCATTAAACCCGATGAAGCTGGTGAAGTTGAGCATATCCGCGATCGCAGCTGCACCAAAAACGATGTCGTACCTGCCAAGCGGGATCTGCTGCGGTGTGTCATGCGTGTAGTGATGGAGCAGGGTAACCAGTTCAGCCCGCAACTCGGCTGCGTCCAGGTCAGTTTTCCGCTGGGCAGACTGTTCGGATTGTACTTCCCACTTGAGCGCGCTGTGAGCGAGCACGATGCTCACCTGTGCGTCGGAAGTCGTGACAAAGAAGGGATGCGCGGAACGGGTGCTGACCGCCGCGACTGTGTTGGCGCCACAGGAGAAAATGCCGGAAAGTTTGATCTCTTCCGTTTCCAACCCGTTCACAACCTGGTTGAAAAACCCCAGTTTTTCCTCGTTGCTCATTTGTGCCAACTCGGGGTCAAAATTACCTTCGTCAATGAACGGGCTCTGGTAGACCGGAACAGTGGGTGAATAAGAGAGTGGCATAACGTGTTTCACCATCTCGCAGGCTGTGTCGATGCCCTGTTTCATATCGTTCACCTTGTCCAGGTCGGTGATCATGGCATAACTCGCGCGTTTGTTGCCTTCGAATGCGGTGACTTCCAACCGGATGAGGTGCTCATTGGTGTTAAGAGAAATGGCAGAATTGGCAAAGCGCATCAGGTAGCTGTCTTCTTCGTGGAAATACAGTGAAACCTCCACCCCCTTATCCAGGGCGTAAATTCGCAATTCATTCAAGGTTTGCAGGATCTTTTCTCTCATTGTCATTCTCCTATGCGCACGTTGTCGAAGCGACAAACCGGCACGCCGTGCCCCAATTGCATGATCTGGTTGGGCTGACCCTTTCCGCAATTCGCCACGTAACAAACTTCCCATGTGGAGCGGTCGCCCACGGCGCTCAGGGAATTCCAGAAGGGGACCGTTGCGCCTTTGTAGGTGGCGTTCTTCACCGGCCGGGTGATGCGTCCATCCTCCACCAGCCAGCCGGCTTCGGTGCCGAAGTGGAATTGCTCGCGGTTGGACCCGATCGACCAGCTGCGGTCGCCATCCAGCAAGATACCCTTCTCAGTATTGCGGATGATGTCTTCCAGGGTTCCATCGTTGCCCGGGTCAATGTTGATATTGGTCATGCGCTCGATGGGCACGCGGTAAAAGGCCGTGGCGCGGTTGGCGCCGCTGCTGCCGTTGAAGATGGCGCGGCGGGCTTTGGCGTTGGCTTCCTCCACCATCTGCCTGCCGGAGATTGCCCCTACCAGGATGCCTTTGTCAATGAGCAGGTTATCCTGTGCAGGCACGCCGTCATCATCATAACCGAAACTGCCGGGTGTGTTGAGCAGGGTAGCGTCCGCCCGGGCGGTGAGTTTTTCAGAGCCGTAGCGCAGTTTTCCAAAGTCGTTCAGCGTCACGAATGATCCACCCGCGAATGCCAGTTCGTACCCCAGGATGCGGTCCAATTCGAGGGCGTGGCCGATGGTTTCATGCGTCTGCAGGTACATGATGCCGGGCAGCAGGATCACCGAACGATCGTCCACCGGGCAGCGTTCCGCCTGCAAGGTCTCTTTGAGCTCGCGCACGATGCGCTCAGCGTTTTCGCTAAAATACCGCAGGTCGATCGTCTCCCAACCCCGCGAGTCGCCGCGGCGGGGCGGATTGAATTTGCGTTCGTGCATCCCGCCCTCGCTGTCCAGTCCATTCACTTCCAGTCCGGCGAAGACATCGGTGATGACCTTTTCGATCTGGCTGCCCTCTGAATCCACGAAAATGATCTGTTTGCGCCGGAAATCGAGTTTGCTCACGCGCTGGGTGACCCCGGGTTGGTCCAGCAACCTGTCCATTTCGCGCAGGAAAGCGACCTTGTCAGCCAGTGTCACTTCAAACGGATTGATGCGCGAGGGACTTTCGAATTTTGCTTCAATGGATTCCTTTTCCGCCAGACGCACGGGGAAGGTGACGCGTTCAGCCGCCACCCGGGCGTTATCAAAGGCTTTGTCGTACAAAGCGTTGAGGTTGCTTAAGTCCGATGAGGCTGAGAACCCCCACGCGCCTTTATACAAGACACGCACGCCGATCCCGCTTTCACGACTCGAGGAGGTATCCTTAAGGTTGCCATTCCACATGAGCAGCGAGTTGGTCTCTTCATACGGGTACCAGCGTGTATCCACATAGGTGGCGCCGCGGGCGCGCAGCCTTTCGATTTGCTGCTTGATCTGATCTATCATAAAACGAACTCCTTTGAGAAGAATATGATTTCTTTGATGTGCATCCACTAATTATATGCCAGCTCCAGAATGAGCGCTCTTCACCACAGTGGGGGAAAAGTACCATTTTGTTTTAGCAATCTCAGGCAAATAATATGTGGGGTCAATCCATAAATTTTGTTAACACGAGAGCGGATAATTATCAGGTATTTGTACTATAATTTGTCCACTCTGAACGGAAACACCAAACTTTTATGTCATCAGATCTCAATGTTGCCAGCAAAATCGCCCGCGGGTTGCGCGGATACGCCCAGAATGTGCGGGCATTTTCCCGCAATGCGTCGCTGTATCTGGTCAGCACGGTCATCAGTTCCGCGGCGTTTGGCGTTTTTCGCCTTTTATTCAACTTCTATGTACTGAGCCTCGGGTATGACGAAGCGCTGGTTGGCAACCTGGTGACAACCAGCAGTCTCACCGCCCTCATCGCCGCGGTTCCCATGGGTTATCTGGCGGACATCCTGGGACGCAAAATCTCGCTGATCGGCGGGGGTTTGTTGACCGTGACCGCCATCACGGGCATGCTGGTCTTTCCTGCTCCTGCCACTTTCATCGCGATGAATGTTCTCATGGGGTTGGGACAAAGCATCGCCGGTGTGACGATGGGACCGTTCCTGATGGAAAACAGCGGGGAGAAGGAGCGCACCTACCTGTTCAGTTTCAGTTCCGGTTTATCCATGGCAGCTTCATCGGTGGGAAACTGGATCGGCGGGTTGCTACCTACCTGGATGGCGGGCCTGGCGGGTGGGGATGCCACCAGTCCCGAGGCTTACCGGTTATCGCTGATGGTGGTTGTTGTGACTGCAAGCCTCTCGGTGATCCCCTTGTTGATGATGGTCATTCGCAAGGTGAATGCAAGCGAGCGGTCGCTTTTCGCGCCGTTCACGTATTTCAAGCATCACCCATCCCTGCTTGGCAAGCTGGTGCTTCCGATGCTGGTCACTTCCATCGGCGCGGGGCTGATCATGCCGTTTATGAACATCTTCTTCCGGCAGGTGCACGGGCAATCTGACAGCGCCATTGGCACGCTTTTCGCCTTTGGTTCGCTGGCGATGGGCGTCGGACTGCTGATCGCCCCGCCGCTGGCTGAGCGCTATGGCAAGATCCAATTCGTGGTGGTCACCCAGGCGCTTTCGATCCCCTTCCTGGCGTTATTGGGCTTCTCACCGCTGTATTGGGTTGCCGCATCCGCCTATTACATTCGGGTGGCGCTGATGAACATGAGCGGTCCAGTCTACCAGACCTTTGTCATGGAGAAGGTGGAACCCTCCGCGCGCGCAACGGTCGCCAGCCTGGTCAGCATGGCGAATTCGTTCGGGTGGGCGTTCAGCCCTACCATCAGTGGCGAGATCCAGGTGCGCTACGGGTTCGGGCCCGCGTTCATTCTTACCATCGTGTTGTACGTGGTGTCGATTACCCTGTACTGGGGATTTTTCTGGCGCAGGGGCAGAAAACAACCAATATCCTGATCGCTAAGAAAAAATTCAATTCGATAATTGGCTTTTTCCACCCGCTCAATCGAATTTTGGGCAATTTCGTGCAAACTCCCCGTTAATCCTTGGTGGAACCCCTGCTATACGCGAGTTTAATTACCTTGAGATTTGATAGGCTTACAAGCCTTCCTGCCCCTGCCTGGTACCTTACTGCGAATCTGTAAACAGATTCAAAAAGATCCCGGTTTCAAGTCCGGGATCTTTTTTAGAAGAAATCCTGTTGGATGTGATTGGCTTCACATATGGCGCGTATCTCTTCGCGGCTCAAGCCGCTGGCGGGTTCACCGGCGGCCAGGTTCAAATATTCGTACCTGGCGGCGGTTTCGGCGTACTCCACCAGGTCGACCGCGTGCATCAGCGACTGGTCTGAACGCGCGATCACCCCGTGTTTCGCCCAAACTACCAGCCGGTGATTGCGCGCCCAGATGGCGTTGGCAGACATCAACTCAGCCGACCCCGGCACATGGAAGGGCATGAAACCGATGCCCTCCGGCATGTTGAGAATGGTTTCCGGCTGCCAGTGCAGCAGGTGAGTATTAAGGAAACGTTCGTCCTGGTAGCGGGGAATGTGGCTCAGGTAGGTGAGGTGAACAGGCTGCACGTGGATGATGGCGTGAAAACCGACTTTATTGGTCAGCACCTGGTCATAATGCACCGCCAAATGCGAGTTGAACTCGCTCGTCACGCGCGTAAAGCAGCAGTTTTTCGCTGTGAACTGTTGTGCCGTTAACCCATCCTCCCCAATCACCAGGCAGGCGATATTCCCCTGCGGGTCATCCTTGATCTCGCGCAGCCGCCGCCCTGACCCGCTCACCAGCAGTGTCGCACCAGCCAGAGCCGGCACCCCCATCGGAAGCTCAAGATTTTTCACAACGGGGAATAGCTCACGCGGGTCGAGTTCACCGAGCAGGCATAGCGAGAGATTACCAGCCGCTCCTTCGCTGGTATCGATATCCGCGAGGTAACGCCCGGCTTCACCCAGCAGGGTGAGTAATTCGGTCAGGGAGTGGGAGACTGAAATCGGCATAGTGCGGCTGCCATTGGTGGAACTTTATTATCTTATCACGATGTGGTCGTGTAGGCGTCATTGACTCATGAAAATCGCAGGTTGAGATTCGAAAATTGCCGAATGGCGGGTTTTAGCCCTGGTTGTTGATCATCTCGATCGAGGCTTTTCCTGTCATAGCTCGACCCGGATCTCCACCACGCACAACCGCTCCCAATCATTCGCGATCTCCACCTGGCCTTCCGAGATGTAATCCGGTGAGTATTTTTCCAGCAGGCAGTTAAGCGCGTGTCGCTTCTCTTCATCGTTCGTGGCATGCTCGCTTCGCCAAACACGATCACGCTGCGGTAAAGGGTGGTGAATTTTTGCGCGACCACCAGCCCGCGCGACATGCGCGTCTTTCGCTGCAGCCACAGGATCACGGGACGCAGAAGCACGGTGATCAGCGCAGCGATGACCAGCAGCGGCAGAACCGAGCAGCTCGGTAGATACCAAAAACCGCCAGAATAGCCAATCCTGCTCCGACAATATAAAGGGTGGTTTTGCTCCATTCGCTGCGCATCAATTTTCTCTCCTGCGCTGATGGATGCCAGAAATGGATCATCTCCCGGCGCTGATTATTATTACAACGAACCGCCACGCCGGATGCGCTCCGCGCGGTGGTAATTCTCCCAATACGGCAAGATGGTGGGGCTTACACCCTGCTCAGCACAATCTTCCCATCCATCGCGTGCAAACGCACCCGCTCGACCTCTGCGGTTTTTTCCACCACTTCTGCGCCTTCACAGCGGTATCCGCGCAACGTCAACCCGGCATCAAACTCGTCCTGCGCGGCTTTCAGCGTGATGGTCAGGTCTTCGCGCACCACCTCGCGGATTTCTGCGCTGGCATAATCCAGGCGCACGTCCGGCGCAAGCTGCCAGCCCAGCGGTAGAATCGCTCCGCGGCGGGCAGGCAGGCAGACCGGGCTGCCGCCAAAGAGCGGCTCGCCGGCAAGCTGGATCACGGTGGCAATCGGGTCATCTTGATAGTTGCTAACGAACAGGAAGCTGCCACGCGCGCCGGCGCTCAGGCGTGTGTCGGCCCATTCGCTGGTTTCAAACAGTGCCGGGCAACCCATCTTCAGCGCCATCTGGTTGACAACGTCGCCGTCGTCGAGCGTGAAAGCGCCAAAGGCCGCGCCGAACACCAGCGCCTTGCCCGAGCCCAGCGATTTGATGAAGCCCACCACGCGACCGTCGTCATGCGAGGCGATTACTTCGTCAAAGCTGCCTGTATAGGTCTGCATGAACGAAACCGGGATATCGACATACTGAAAGGCGTTGATCTCGTTATGCGCAAAGGGCGCATCATCCTCAATCTGGCGCAGGTCGAGTGCGTCCTTGAGGATTGTGCAGGGCTGGCCCGTAAAATCCTGCTCGCACATGCGCCCGACCAGCACCAGTTTGCCGCCGCCGGCCACATAATCCACCAGCTTTTGCTGCGTGGCAGTGTCGCATTGTTTCTCCATCATCACCCACAGCAGCGGCGTACGCGCCGGGTTCAGCGGCGCGCTGGTCAGTTCCAGCGCGTCAAATGGGCGGTGGCTGAGTGCCAACCCACGGGCCAGGAAATCAAACAGCACCGTGTCGCGCTGGTGGGTGATGATGTCGGTGGACATTTTGGTGCTGGCGTTGTGCACCTCGGTCTTGAAATAATCAAGCAGGTACCCGATGGTGGTCACGGTTTTGGGCTGTGCCAGAACCAGGTCAACGCCGTAGGCGTTCAACGTGCTGGAAAGCTGCGGGTAGCGGAAGTAATGCCGACGCAGCGTGCCGTCCTTGCGCACCGGATGGCCCCAATCGTGCCGTTTGACCGGGCTGAGCACCGGGTGGTTTTCGCCGTCGCAGAACAGGTAATGGTTGACCGCGCGCAGGCCGTTGGAAATGCATAGCCGGCTAAACAGGTCATTGAAAGACGACTGCCCATTGCTGTGATCCTGGTTTCCGCCAGCCTGGAACTCAATAGAAAACAGCGGTTGATCGGGGTTTTGAACCGCCTTGGTCATCTCGTTCACCAGCAGCAGCTGGTGATAGTTGCCTTCGCCGATGACCGCCGGGTACACATCGATGGCGCTGATCATGTCGTCCATGCGAATCACGTCGATCAACTGTGAAATGCCAATCGGGAAGGTCTTGCCGCCGTTGGCAAAGCCGTGAATGTTGATCACCTCCGGCACATCCAGCCCGTTGGCGCGCGCTTCCTTGCGCAGGAATTCGGTGTATTCGCGCAGGTAGATGCGATAGAAATCCTTGTAATCCTCAAGCCCCTGAGCCGCGCAAGGATGCGCGGGAATGCTGAGTGCGTCGCGCAGTGTGTCTACCAGCGATCCGCCAGGGTAGCGTTCTGGAGCCGCATCGCCGTAACGCGCCAGCACATAAGCCGCCATCCGCGCCAGCGTATCCGGGTTGACGTCCAGCATGTTGCGAACCCACTGGATCATGCCCATTTCATTATCAAGCTGCATCATGATGATTTTGCCGCCGCGGGTGATTTGGCGCGGCGTCAGCACCTCAAACACCGCCTGGTACCAACGGGTCACACAAGACTGGTAGTCGGGATGCAGGTAGCTGACAAAGTTCTGGATGCGCTCACCACGGTTAACCACCGCCACCTGCGGATAGCGGCTGAAAACCCACGGGGGAATGCCCTCGTTGATCGTCTCGGCATTGATGTACGGCCCCGGCCGGGCGATGATCCACAAGCCCATCTCCGCCGCCAGGTCCAAAAAGCCGGCCAGGTCGCGCATCGGGTGGCTGTGCCCGTCCAAGTCTGTCACGCCATCTTCAACCTGGTGCCACAACCAGGGAATGTAAGAAGCAACCGCATTAAATCCGGCCGATTTCAACAAATCCAGGCGCTGGCGCCATTCTGCCCTGGGGGTGCGAAAATAATGAAATTCGCCCGCCTGAATCAACACAGGTTGGCCATCCAGCCAGAACTGGCCGTTCTTTGCATAGAATTTGCTCATACGTTAAACTCCTGGTTTTTTGGTAAATTCCAATACTGCCAGCGATTTTTGAATCAGGTCGCTGCCGGTGTAGGTCTTCCAGATCAATCCACTCAGATAATTGTCGGTCATGATCATCGAGCAGCCCTTGTCGATGCCGTACAGCGAGGTGCTGTACCACGTCGGAGTCACATCCAGGTTGTAGGCATCGTAAAAGCCGAAGTATCCCCAGGTGCGCGGTTGCTGGTGATAGAGATAATCGGCCAGCGCCAGCGTTTCTTCCGGGATGAAGGGCAGGCAGCCCAGCGCGGCGTAAATGGAAATCGTGCCGTCGTGCCAGGGCTCGCCCTTGCAGGGAGGGCTGCCATAAACGCTGTAACCGCGCGGGCAATCACCCGCACTGAGCCCCCAGCTGTTGGCATGATAGGTCTTGAACTTATCCGAGTTCTCGATGCAAAAACTGCGGTTGGCCAGCGCCGCCCGGCGCGTGTTCTCAAACCAGTCCACGCCGTACGGATCCAAGTAGCTGCCAAAATCCATCCAGGCTTCGCTGAACAGGTAGGCAAACAGGCTGCCACCGGGAATGAAGATGACAGGTTTGCCTTGGTAGAAACCGGTGTCGCGCGAGAAACCAGCGTATAACCGGCGGGCCGTTTCGGGTGCGACAAACGGCGCGGCCTGCAGGTACATCATCTTCTGCTCAGCCGACATATTCCACTGCGAGATAAAGCCGGGCTCGCCTTCCACGTAGTCGCCGTACCGGTCGGGGTTATAGGCCATGTGAAAGAGCATCCGACCGTCGCGTTCAAACACCAACCAGTTCCAGTCCACCCGCTCCAGCAATCGGCTCGCCAGTTCCTGGATATCTGCATCCTGGAAGTAGGCTGCCGCGGTGATCACCCCGTTCANNCGTCGAGGTAGCCGCGTGCATGCCCGATCACCCAGGCAGTCAGCGCAAATCCGGTTGAAGCGATTGAAGCGAGCTGCGGATTCTTTGTCGAATCGACGGTCAAACCAAAGCCCGGGCTGCCCTTCTCGATGTTGGTGTTGTTCAGAAAAAACTCAACCGACCCTCTCAACTCATATTCGATAATTTCTGAAACACTCATTAACACACTTCTCTTTTTATGGTGTGAAATCTCAATGCTTTGCAGAAGATTCGCGCGGGATCAATTTAACCGGTATGCGGTATAGAGGAAAGGGCGTGTCATGATCGAGAAAGTCGATCAGCCAGGTCGCGGCCAGCGACCCCCAGAGAAAACGCGACGCGCCAATCGTCGTCAGGCTTGGGCGGGTAAATTTTGAAATCTGCACATCGTCAAATCCCACCACCGCAATATCTCGCGGCGCGATTAATTGGTGATTTTCCATCGCCCGCAGAAACCCAAGCGCCATCTGATCGTTAGCGCAAAAGACCGCTTCTGGGATATTTTTGGATTCAATAATCACATTGGCAATTTCATAACCTGACTCCTCGGTAAAATTGCCGTCAAAAACGGGAACGGACAGCCCGTGCTGCTGGCTTTCTTCCAGAAAGGCTTTCATACGCTCGGCGTTGTCAAGAGAATCGCTGGCGCCGGCAATGTAAAAGATTTTTCGCAATCCCTGGTCATACAGGTGGTGAAACGCCTCCTTTACGCCGGACTGGTTGTCAAGCAGCAGTGGAAAAACATAATCTGCCTCCAGACGGCGGTCCAGCACGACTATGGGGTAGCCCTTAGTGGCGAGCTTGAGGATGGTCTCGTTTTTTACCTTGACATCGAACACGATAGCACCGTCGACCTGGCGCTGCCCGAGGATATGGCGCTTCGACCGGCTCTCGGGGCACACGATTAATTCGTAATCCGTCTTCAAGACGGCATCGTGAATGCCCTCCAGGATGTCTTCGTAGAAGGAGCCCCCAAAACGGGTGATAAAAACTCCTATGATATTCGTCTTGCGCTTTTTGAGGTTACGGGCAAACGCGTTGGCGTGATAATTCAGCTCTTCGGCAGCCTGCAAAACGCGCTGGCGGGTGGCCTCGCTGATGGTGCCGACGCCGTTCAATGCATAGGATGCCGAAGTGACGCTCACTTTTGCCCGATTGGCAACATCCTTGATCGTGATCATTATTCTATTGCGACTCCTAATTTTCGATGATTTGCAAGCGTTCCAGNNCATATCCTCCTGGTAATTTGCCAGCATCAATAGGCTGATGCCTTTGTCGATGCCAATGACGTCGCTGGCAAACCAATCCCTGCTCAGGTTGAAGGCGTCCTTGAAACCGTATGGGCCTTTAAGATCCTCGAGCGAGTAGTAATACAGCATGGCCCGTTGCACCGGCTCGGGGACGAAGACGATCGAACCGATCGCACCAGCGGGCGGAATTGTATCATCGATGAAATGTTGCTGGTTATCAAACCCCGACGGCGGCGCACCGTACCGGCCATTGTAACCATCCGGCCCATCACAGGCGGTCAGACCCCAGGCGTTCGGCCC
>DDXM01000006.1 GCA_002347485.1 Anaerolineaceae bacterium UBA2260
CTCTCTCTAGGGCACTAAAATGATAAACTCAGGGGATTATCTGGTTGTTCGGTTTAGATTAATAGTTAATAAAAGTGCATGTTGAATCGAAACGGGCTATAGCCAACTAGCTCAGCTGCTTTCTGCAATCCTTTGGCTCAATCTGAATATCTATCAGCTGTTGGAATTATTTCCCATATAGTCAACTCACTTAAATCGGGGGAGCACTTTATCGATAAAAAGTTCTACGCTTTCGGTGCTGGGATAATCCGCAAACCTTAAGACGAGGTGGCTAAACCCCAGATCAACATATGCCTGGAGCTTACGGGTAATTTCATCTGGAGTACCAGTCATCGAAGAAAATCGAGAAAAATAGCTTGCATCCTGTAAAGCTTCTGCTTTTTCATGGGTTGGCGAGATGGCAACGCAATCGCATATATATGTTTTGACAGATTGTGGGCCATCTGCAACACGATTTCGACACCGGTACTCATATGTCCGGTATCTACCTCTATCTCACAGTTGTTCTCTTGAGCTCCTAAACACTCTCTCCAGAACCACCCGTCGCCTTCCTGATGCAAGCTTTCTTGAAACGATCGGATAGTTTTTATACAGTCGAATCAGCAAGAATGCGCCGCTTCTCCTACTTGACATTATCAAAATGCATGGTTATTATATTTCCATAAGTAAATAAATATATTAACATTTGGAAATGTAATATGAGATTTAGAGAGTTTGAGAACAGGATGAAAGCCTTGCCAGTCTTCAATTTGAATGACGTGCGCAAGCTAGATCCCGGTTTTCCCCGGCAGCAATTATACTTCTGGCATAAGCAGGGATACATCAAACCACTGGCTGGAGGTTATTATATCCTGGCGGATCGAGCGATGGATGAGATGGTTCTATTCATAGCAGCGAACAAGATTTATGAACCCTCCTATGTCAGCCTGGAGTCAGCGTTGGCTTATTACCAAATCATTCCGGAAACCGTGTTGGGTGTGACAAGCGTCAGCTCCCGCAAGACCAAGCAGTATGAAAGCGCCTGGGGTGTATTTAGCTATCGTAGCGTCAAGCCTCAGTATATGATTGGATACCAGGTGATTGAGACCAGTCCTGGAATCAAGTTCAAGATCGCCTACCTGGAAAAGGCTTTATTGGACTATTTGTATTTAAATTCCAAGACCCATTCTATGGGAGATTTTGAAGGACTCCGTTGGAACCGGAATCAGTTGCATGATCTACTGGACCACTCAATGTTTACCAAGTATGTAAAACTATTTAATAAAAGAACCCTGGAAAACAGGGGGACTCAATTCTTGGAGTTTCTGAATGCTTGATTTACAGCAAATAAAACAAGAGTATCCAGAATCCCTACAAGGTTATGAAAGGGCGATTGTTCGTGAATATCTGCAGTTTAAGATTTTGCAGGCGATTTTTGAAAGCACACAAGCCAGCAAGCTATCATTTCTAGGTGGCACAGCTTTACGCATCATACATGGAAATAGCCGTTTTTCAGAAGACATCGATCTTGATAATTTTGGCTTGAGCTGGCAGGCGTTTGGCGAGCTGATCCAAAAGGTCAAGCTGTTTTTAGAGCTGGAAGGATTCCTGGTGGAAACCAGCTTGGTTGCCAAGGATGCCTTTCACTGCGATTTGCGNNACTGAGATCAGAGTGACACCTTTAAGCATTCTGCTTTCACAAAAAATCTATACCGCGGTTAATCGCAAACGCCCGAAAGGAAGAGATTTTTACGATATCACATTTCTATTCAGTAAAACCAAGCCTGATTTTGGGTTTATAAAACAGAAGATGGGCATTAGCTCTCCCGAAAGCTTGCGCGAGGAGCTTCTTTTGAAGATTGAGGCCTTTGACTTTGATGCCCTGGCAGACGATGTTGCTCCATTCTTAATCTCGAAGGAGCAGGTCAAGAGAGTGGTTAAATTCAGGGAATTCTGGAAGCAGGTGCAGTTGGAATGATAAGGGGGGTAAGACACAGCGACTCGGAGACGCGACTAATTACGGTATCTCCACTCTTGCCGAATTATCATCCATATCGATATCAAAGATGCTCGACGACACCGTCGCGGCGTTGACAACCGCCACCTTGGTGCTGACCCGGTTGACCTGGATCGTGACCGTGGCGCTCCCACCGTTAGCGATTGTCCCGAAACTGCAGAAGACCTTCCTGCTGCCTAAGCGGGTGCCCTGATGGAGAGCACCGTGATGCTAGCGGACGGTCTCAGGCAGCAGGTCCATCAAAATGACCGGGCTGTTGTTGACCAACATGATCGTAGAGAAGATGATATAGATAATCGGGTTTTACCCGCTGTCGATTGACCGGGCATTCATTTACTGCTAATGTCTCTCGCAACTACAGCATCCTAGCGCAGGCTAATTTCAAGGCGCATAATTTATACAAACACCTTCATACACATGAGGCTCCTCCTTTAAGATTATTTTACCTTTAGCATGAAAGATTGCCCCACCCAGATAAGTATTACAATCAGGATCATCAGCAAGACGGGTATAAGTAAAGGGAATGTACAATGTTTGGGTCTGTGGTCCTTTAGCCCTTGGATCGACAGACGTTAACTGCCAACCTGTATCTTCAGGGTGTAGAATACCACCTGAATCCATCCAGGCAATATAATAGCCTACGGAATATGCACGATACACCTCCCAATTGATCGTTACCCAGGGTAACCAATTGACACCTAGGATAGGCTCAGCGGGGAAAACTACGTCAAAAGACCTTACCTTTCCAGCGGATACGGGTACGACAGTCATCAATATCGTTAGGAAGACCAGCACTGATGCAACATACAAACGGTGTTTCATTTTTATTATCTCCTTTCAATCTGATCCTGTTTCAATCGGATTCGTTCAGTTTCCGGACCCGACTGATTCCAAATTACGGTCCATCCAGATATGATGTCGATATAAGAAGACCCGTCTGATCTTTGGCCGGTACAATATGCAAAAACTAGTGTTCCGATTATGCCTAATGCTGACAAAATGAACCCCTATGAATTACCCTATTGACTTTGTTCTGGATATTCCCTATAATTAAACTGGTTTAGTAAACCGGTTTACTTCACTCACATCTGTAAGGAGAATGCTATGAGAACCTCTACTTTTATCCCGCTACTGATGGTCGTCGCTATGCTGGCGGGCGTTTTGGCGGCTTGTGCTCCCGCAGCCACCCCCACGCCTGCGCCACCCGAGCCGACCGCAGCCTCCTCAGCGACCGAATCTCGGACCGCTGAACCGACAGCCGCCCCGGCCGCCGAACCTGTCAAGCTGACCTTCTGGTTCAACTGGGAAGGCACAAATGCCGACGTGATGAAGGATCTGGTTAATCTCTTCAATGCCGCCAACCCCGACATCGTCATTGAACCCGTCTTCCAGCCCTACGCCGACATGACAACTCTCCTCCAGACGTCTATCGCCGGAGGCACAACCCCGGATGTAGTCGCGCTGGACCTGATCCTGATCCCACAGTTTGTCGAAACCGGCGCCATCGCGCCGCTGGATGACTACGTAGCTGCCGATCCCGACATCAACATCAAAGATTTCTACCCGCTGCTGGCCGACTACGACGTTATGGGCAGCAAACGTTATGCCCTGCCGGTCAGCACCAACAACATGCAGCTCATCTGGAACAAGGACCTGTTCAAAAAGGCCGACCTGGATCCTGAAAAAGCTCCCACCAACTGGGACGAAATGCAGGCTATGGCCGAGAAGTGCCAGGACCCCGCCAACGGCGTGGTCGGCTTCGAATTCTATACCCAGCCCACCGGTGAAGGCATCACCTGGCAGTTCCAGGTCTGGCTGTGGGCGGCCGGCGGTCAGTTCCTCAACGCCGATAACACGGCTGCCGCGTTCAATACCCCCGAAGGACTGAAGGCGCTGACCTTCGTCTCGGACATGCTGAAGGGCAAAGGCTCGCAGCCGGGTCCCTGGGGCCTGTTTGGTGATCAGAAAGCCTGTATGCAGCTCGATGGCTCATGGTTATTCGGTTACCGCAAGGACGCCCCCTTCCAGTGGGGCATCGCCCCGGTGCCCGCGCCGGCCGGCGGCAAGACCGCCAGCAACGTTGGCGGCGAGCACGTCTTCATGTTCGATGCTTCCCCCAACAAGGAAGCTGCCTGGAAATTCATTAAGTATTTGACCAGCCCGGATGTGCAGCTGGAATGGGACCAGAAGACGGGCTTCCTACCAGTACGCCAGTCGATAGCTGAAAGCGCCGATTACCTGAAGTGGATCAGCGAGACCGAACCGCGTATGCTGCCCTTCGTCCAGGGCATGGCGACCGCTCACACCCGCCCCGCCACTTCCAAGTATTACGCAGTGTCAGATGCTTTCTCGCGCGAAATCCAGAAAGCTCTGCTCGGAGAGGCTTCCCCTGCCGATGCGCTCGCAGCCGCTGAAACGGCCGTAAACGAAGCGCTAAAGTAGGAAAGCCGACATTTCATTTCTCCTGGGGCGGTGGCCTCCAGCCGCCGTCCCCTCCATTTCAACACCCAACACCGGTTAAAATAAACTCGATCTAACAATCGTTTGAAAAACGTATTTTACGAAACTCAGGATTTGATACGCATGCAGGTCCGTTACGAAGGTTCCCCCAATTGGTTCACCCGACTGCGCCGCAGCGACATTCCCACCGCGTTGCTGTTTCTCGCGCCGTCGCTGCTGATAATGGGGACGTTTAACTTTTACCCGATTGCCGAGGTTTTCCGCTTGAGCCTGTTCAAGTGGGACAACCTTTCGAAAAACAAAACGTTTATTGGTTTCGATAATTTCAACACGCTCTTCCAGAGCGACCGCTTCTGGAATTCGTTGACCGTCACTGGCGAATACACCCTGGTGGTTACAGCACTAAGCATTTCCCTGGGATTGGTGCTGGCCGTTTTACTCAACAACCAGCTTCTGCTGGGCAAATCCCTCTGGCGAAGTATGTTCTTCCTGCCGGTGGTCACACCCACCGTGGCAGCGGCCATGGTGTGGATCCTGCTGTTCAACCCCGGCTTTGGTCTGGTCAACGTCGTTCTGCGCGCCTTAGGACTCACGGGGCTGAACTGGCTGGCCGATACCACCTGGGCTCTGCCCACCGTGATGACGCTGGGCGTCTGGCGGCGGTTGGGCTTCAACACCATGCTTTACCTTGCGGCCATTCAGTCGTTATCCAAAGAGTATTACGAGAGCGCCGAAATCGACGGCGCCAATGCCCTGCAGCGCTTTCTTCACATCACGGTGCCGTTGCTGCGTTCCACCACAATCATGCTCGTCATCCTGGGGGTAGTCGATTCGTTTCTGGTCTTCGATCAGGTTATGGTGCTCACCCGCGGCGGTCCGGGCAACGCTACCGAAGTCATCGGTATGTTCATGTATTCGACTTCATTCACATCCTTCAAACTCGGTTACGGGGCAGCCATCTCGGTGGTCATGTTCATCGTTGTGGCGGCGTTCACCCTGATGCAGTGGCGGTTCGTCGGCTTTGGCTCGGCGGAGGAGGCGGAATGAAACTCTTTCAAAAATCCAACCCCGAACCGGTCACCCCGCGCAAGGTGCGCACTACCCTGATCCTGGCGCTGATTCTGATACCGGCGGCCTTTGTGGTGCTGGTGCCCTACCTTTGGATGTTTACCACCTCGCTGAAATCGCGCGGCACCACCGGCATGCCGCCCTATCTCTTCCCGGCGGTGTTCGAATTTGGCAACTATGTCAAAGCCTGGCAGGCGGCGCCCTTCTTGCGCTACTACCTCAACACCACAATCGTCGCCGTGGCCATCATTGCCGCGCGGGTGGTCTTCGGCGGGATGGCGGCTTATGCCTTTTCCTTTTTGCGCTTCCCCGGCCGCAACCTGCTTTTCCTGCTCTTTCTGGGCACGATGATGATTCCCTTTCAGGCGACCATCATCCCTTCATACCTCATCATTCGTGATCTACACTGGTTCAACACCTATCAGGCGCTGATCGTTCCCCGTATGGTGGATGCCTTTTCCATTTTTCTGCTGCGCCAAGCGTTCATCTCGATCCCGCGCGATTACCTAGACGCCGCCCGTCTGGACGGCTGCTCGCACTGGCAGGCGCTGTGGAAAGTGGTAGTGCCGCTCAACCGTTCCTCGGTTTTGACAATGGGACTGTTCGCCTTTTTGTTCGCCTGGAATGATTATCTCTGGCCGCTACTGGTGGCTAACAACGAGCAAATGCGCACCATCCAGTTGGGCCTGCAGGTCTTCGCCGGCCGCTACCAGACCGAATGGACATATATGATGGCCGGCACGGTCACGGCCACCCTGCTGCCGCTCCTCCTTTTCCTGTTCGCGCAGCGCAGTTTCATTTCCGGCCTCACCCGCTCGGGTTTGAAAGGATAAATCAACCTTATGAATGCAATGAATACTGCTCCCGATTGGGTGCAGGACGCCGTTTTCTACCAGATCTTCCCCGAGCGGTTTGCCAACGGCGACCCAGGCAACGATCCCGCCTGGGTGCTGCCGTGGGGCACGCCGCCCACCCCGCAGACCTTCATGGGCGGGGACCTGCAGGGCATCCTCGACCATATGCCCTACCTGCGGGAGTTGGGCATCAACGCAATTTACACCACCCCCATCTTTGCGGCACGCTCGAACCATAAGTATGACACCACCAATTATTTCAAGGTCGACCCAACCTTCGGCGACCTGGATCTGCTCAAGCGGTTGGTGCGCGCGGCTCACGATAACGGCATGCGCATCATTCTGGATGCGGTCTTCAATCACTGCGGCGACGGTTTCTGGGCGTTCCAGGATGTTATGGCCCGGGGAAGCGCCTCACAGTACCGCGATTGGTTCGTGTTGGACGATTTGCCCGTCACGCAGGACCCGCCCAATTACCAGACCTGCGGAGGGGCCGGTTTCTTGCCCAAGCTAAACATCGCCAACCCGGAAGTCTGCCGCTATCTCCTGGACGCAGCCGCCTACTGGCTCAAGGAAACCGGCATGGACGGTTGGCGCCTGGACGTACCCTGGAAAGTGCCCCTGGATTTCTGGCGCGAGTTTCGCCAGGTGGTCAAATCCATCCGGCCGGACGCCTATATCGTGGCCGAATCCTGGCGCGATCCGCTTTACTGGCTGCAAGGGGATACCTGCGACGGGGTAATGAACTACCCCTACCGGGATTACATCCTGGATTACTGCGCGCGCGACGCCATGGACGCCGAGGACTTCGATCATTTCACGCGCCGCCTGCTGGCTGATTACGGCCCGCTCGCACCGGCGCAGTTGAACCTGGTGGGCAGCCATGATACGGCCCGGATTCTGACGGTGTGCGGCGAGAATTCCGCCCGCGCCGGGCTGGCCTTCCTCTGCCTGTTGACCGGCGTGGGCGCGCCCATGATCTACTACGGCGACGAGAACGGCATGTCTGGCGCGAACGACCCAGACTGCCGGCGCTGCATGGAGTGGGATGCAACAAAATGGAATCGGGGCATCCGGGGCGCCGTGCAAAAGTTGATCGCCCTGCGCCGCGCCCATCCCGCGTTGCGCGCCGGCAGTTATGAAAGCCTGTTGACTTTCAACGGGGTGTATGCCTTTCGGCGGTGGTTGGATGCCGATCGAGTGGTGGTGGTGATCAACCCGCGCAACGCCCAAAAAGGCCTGCGCATCCCATTGCCTGGCGAGGGCGACGGCGAATGGGTGGATGTGTTGAGCGGCCGGCGCTTTACCGGCCGCGCCGGGCAGCTTGTTTTGCCAATCCTGGAAGCTCAGCAAGGTCTGGCACTCATACCTTTGAATCGATAATATATAATCAGCCTATGCCTAGGATCAACATCAAAGATATCGCTCAAAAGGCCGGGGTTTCAAAGACGGCGGTATCCTTTGCATTCAACAACCCCAGCCGCCTTTCCGAAGCCACCGTCCAGCAGATCCTGACCATCGCCGAGGAAATGGGATATTCACCTGACCCGGTGGCGCGCAGCATGTCCACCGGGCGCACCGGCACCATCGGCCTCCTGCTGCCCCAACCGCTGCCCGAAATCGTGCGCAACCCTTTCTTTCCGGAGTTCCTGGAAGGGATCGGTGAAGTGTGTGCCCATTCAGGACTTTCCCTGATGTTGGTGCCGCCGTTGAAGGGCAGTATCCGCCGCGCCATCATCAACGCCGCTGTGGATGGATTCCTCACCCTGGGACTGGAAGAGTTCAAAGCCACCATGGTGGTGCTGCGCCAGCGCGGAGTGCCCTTCGTTACGGTTGACAGCGACCCTATCGAGGGCGTTCCAGCCATCAACGTCGATGACGCGGGCGGGGCCTGCCAAGCTATGCGGCACGTATTGTCGCTGGGTCACCGCCAGATCGCCATCCTGGCGATCCGTTCCGGCAAGCAGGGTCATTATCGCGAATATGTGGGCACGCTCGGCGCCCGGATGCATGGCTACCTGCAGGCACTCGAGGAGTATGGGCTGACGATCGACAGGCGCGCGATTCGCCTGTTGGAATGCGCCAGCACCGAAGAGGGCGGTATGGAAAGCTTCCAGACCTTGTGGAAACTGAGCCGCCACCCTACGGCGATTATCGCCATGAGCGACATCATCGCCATTGGGGTGATCAAAGCGGCCAACACAGCCGGTCTTCACGTGCCGCAGGACCTTTCGGTCGTCGGTTTCGATGATATCAC
This sequence comes from Anaerolineaceae bacterium UBA2260, assembly GCA_002347485.1. GTDB lineage: Bacteria > Chloroflexota > Anaerolineae > Anaerolineales > Anaerolineaceae > UBA6107. The sequence goes on from DDXM01000006.1 coordinate 8,636, forward strand.
CATGGCCAGCCTCATTCACCCGGCGCTAACCACCGTGGCGCAGCCCTCGCGTGAAAAAGGGGAAATAGCCACCCGCCTGCTGGTGAAGCTGATCGAAGCCAACGCCAAACCGGTGCATCAAATGCTGCCTACCCGGCTGATCGAACGGAATTCGGTATGCCCGCCGCGAAGGGAAGAGCCCTGACGCACCGGCGGTCGCGGCGTTTAGGTATGAATATTTATTTTGACTTTTCTCATATTCTCTTCACGTTGGTGATAGAACATTTCGATAATTACAAACGCGAAGCTGGAATGGCATAAACCAAGAATACACCTGGCTCGCTACTGCGTTTCTGGCAGGGCAGGTGCAATTTGGAACTGGTTTTCGAACCCGCGCACGTACGCGTTTCGACGCCGGGGGAGCGCTGAGCGCGCTTATGACTGAGTTTGAGCAGCAAATTTGCCCAACGCCGTTCATAGGACGTCGCGGCGCCGGGCGAGGAATTCGCCATGCGGAGCTTTCTATACTCGAGGATTTTCTATCCATCCGCATCAATATGGGCGCCTTCCAAGCTGTCTATTAGCACGGCTGAGGACTGCGGTTCGAATTCGCCGGGCAGCGCTTCTGCGAGATGAACGGGTGTCCCACCTGGCAGGACAATGGCCAGTGACCGCCTAAATGTCCACGGACCCAGCCGGGTAACGCACCGGGTTGCGGCCCCGTTGCCGGACGGTGTTACTGAAGACCCGCTTCGACTCCTGCCAATCAGCACGACAACCCACTGGAAAACAAAATGAAAGTCAGAAAGCCGCCTTGGAAAAAGCGCAGTCGGCGCTTCAGGAGACCAAGTTCCAACTTGCGACCACCCAAGCGACTCCTACACTCGGCCTCAGCGGATTGCGAGTCTGGAACGGCGCTGCGTGCGTCTTGATAAAGTGATAGGCTTCTCCCAGCACCAGATCGTACACCAACGCGTCCAGCATGGTCGCCTTTAGGTTATCGGAAACTACCAGGCGCACCACGCCGCCAAATCATTCAAACGCCCGCCGGTACAGACCGATCCAGGTGGCGATCTTTTGATCAAAGACCAGTTCGGCGTACTGGTGGCGGTTAAAGAACAAGGTGGCTACGGAAGCGTAAAGGGTGCGGATGTGGCCGCTGGTCGGGTTGTGGAGCTGGCCAACTGAGCCAAAATTCACCTGCATATCTTCGTCTGGCAGGGTGTGCACCCGAGTGTAAGCTTCCGGGACCTCTGGTTCCAGCTAGCTGACAAAACGCCGCACAGCCGAGTAACTACCAGTGTAGCCATAATTGCCCCGCAGGCGCTACCAAATGGCGGTCATTTCAACGTTCTGTTTCAGCAGGTTCTCATCACCTCTCGAAAGGGTTCCAGGCTGGAAACGCTCTTGGGGGGCTGCGGGCCAGGCCCCAGCCCCCAGCAAGGTTGCGTCATCCGGCAAAACCTTTCCAGCTTTCAGGTAACCCTCGCGCTTGGCCAGCAGATGATACATGTGCACGGTTGGCCATGAAATCCTAAAATCGCGGGCGATTCGTCGTTCACTCTCGCCTGCGAGTAAACGATGGATGAGGTCGCGTAGATGGTTCATGTGTGGTCGCTCCATGATCTCCCCTCCGACTGGTGTGAGTCTTGAGGAATTATGCCAGAGGTCCCAGCCTGGTAAACATACCTGAGATCAAGGGTGGTAAACATACGGACGACTATGCCTGGTAAAGTCTAGCACGGTCAATGACATCGGAGTTTCCTGAGCGTCATTTAAACCTGCGGAGAGTGTACTTCGTCTTAAAAATAAGCGGATTTGGTAGTAAATTACCACTGGAGTAAAAACATGGAAATCACGATTACACAACTGACTAAGGACTATGGCAAGTTCCGGGCGCTCGACAGCCTCTCCCTTACCATCCCTGGCGGCATGTTTGGTCTGCTGGGACCGAACNNACCAGCGGGCAAGCCCGGGTCGGGGAGTTCGACGTTATGCAGAACCCGGGAGAAGTGCGGCAGCGCCTGGGGTATCTGCCCCAGGACTTTGGCTTCTACCGCAGCCTGACTGCGTTCGAGATGCTGGACTACATCGGCGCGATGAAAAACGTCCCCGCCCGCCTGCGGAAGGAACAGGTTCTGAAGGCGCTTACGGAAGTGCACCTGCTTGAAGAATCTCGTCGAAAGTTGGGAACCTTTTCAGGCGGAATGCGACAGCGATTGGGGATCGCCCAGGCACTGTTGGGCGATCCTGAGTTGATTGTCGTGGATGAACCTACAGCCGGACTGGACCCCGAGGAACGCATTCGATTCCGGAACTTACTATCCCGACTGGCGCAGCAGCGCACCGTGCTGCTCTCCACCCACATCGTCGGCGACGTGGAAGCGAACTGCGCCGGTCTGGCGGTGTTGAACCACGGCCGGCTCGTCTTCAGCGGCAGCCCAGCAGCGTTGCGTGAGCAGGCGCGCGGTTCCGTCTGGCAGGTGGACGCGCCGACGGAACGATGGCCGGCGCTGGAAGCGCGTTACCCGGTGCTGGCAGTGCAGGCGCTGGGCGGAGGAATCCAGGGGCGCTTGCTGGCCGATCACCCGCCCATGGACAGCGCGCGCCCGGCCGAACCGCGGCTGGAGGATGGCTACGTCCACGT
>DDXM01000020.1 GCA_002347485.1 Anaerolineaceae bacterium UBA2260
AAGAATCCGCCAGGGATACAAAGCAGTTAAGACAACAATCTGCTTTCGATCCACCTCGCTTGGGAGTGAATCGCAAGTAAGAAAAATAATACCCAGTGAAAATAGGAAAGCATTTCTCCATCTCATTAGTTCGAAAAATCAATATTTCAGGTCGATGCATCATCACAATTGGGATGGCTAAACAAACCAGTTCAAGTGATTGCGCGCGGCAACGACCAGCAAAAAGTACGCCGGTCCGCCGATGATGAACAACACGAGCGAGTACGCCAGCACCAACCCCCTGACGACTTTTTGCCTGACACGTGAAATGAACTCCACCACCAGCACATAGAATGGGGCAAGTATTGGAAAGAGATAGCGCCCCTGGATGGCGATGTGCCGGAAATCGGTCTTCAGCTCGCTGGTGTAGTTAATGTAGAAGATTGTGCCGAAATATACGACCACCAGTAGCAGCAGGGTGTAGAAAACCCCATCTTTTCCGCCCCAATAGCGCACCGCGAGCAGGAGAATGAAAAAGAAGAATAACGAATAGTAGGAATCCAGGTGAACAGGGACATAAACCTCGTGACCCAGGATGCCATACACACCATTGCGCATATTATCCAGCCAGAACTCCGAGAGGTAGTTCACCGGATCCTGCTTTTTCTGTGTGACCACATCCCGAAGGCTGAGGTTTTCCTCGGGAAACTCCATCTCAATCGCCCTTTGCTTGAAGACACTTAATTCACATTGAGNNGCGATTTGGAGGTCCAGTTGCTTGCGCTTGACGACCAGGTAAACAACCCAGCAGATGAACATCACCAACGCCAGAGGCAGGATCGTCTTTTTAACCAGCGCACCCAGGCTGATGAAGAAGATCCATGCCAGGCTGTTGGTCACGGGTTTTTTTCCGCGCAATGTTTTGACCAGGTAATAGATACCGGCGGTGGCGCAAAGGATGGTGAGATTGTCGTATGAGATTCCGCCCGACATGAAAGTAAACATCAATGTGCTGGAAGTGAAAAAAACAGCCAGCAACGGCCACCAGCGCTTGCGGAGCACCTCACCAGCCAGCGAATAGACAAAGACCAGGGTCAGCATGGAGTAAATGACACTGCTGAGGCGAAGAACCAGCATCCCCTGCCACTCGGTCATCGCAGGCAGTACCAGGCTAGCCAGATGCAACACCCGACCGTTAATCCAATAATACAGAAACGGAAAGCGGTCAAACTGCCTGTGCCCGAGGATCAGTGCACGCTCGGTAACCTCCGGAAAGCCCCATGTAGTCGAAAACAGCGTGGATATATAAAAGTGACTTGGCTCGTCCGGAATAATGCCCCGCCTCAAGTGAAGGGCAAAATATGCTGCGCAGACCACGAACAAGACTAGCAGCAGGAACAGGATCGCGATTTCGCTGCGTTGGTCTCCGAACACCCTGCCCGGGCGGGTGCGAAGCGCACCACCCTCAACCGGTTTATCCTGTGCTTGCTCGGTCAAATTTCAGCTCCTGAACGATCGGATTAAGATACAAAATAGCGAATGATTTTGCTAAGTCAAACTGATTGGAGAAGTTCGTTGCAAATATTATAAATCAAATGCCTGTCAGGCTTGAAGGTCCACAGTGTTTACACGCCCGCTCAGCGGTCAGGATCATAATTTCAGCCCGCCCTGCTGCAAGTTTTGATTGAAGCATGGATCCCCTTGCGCGAGCAGGGTTTGCCAACGTTGCCTGAATCGTGCAGCATCAGCCTCAAGCCTGGCGAGCTGTGTGGGGGTTCGCTCGTAGCTGTGCGTGTTCGAGCTAATATGGTAAAGTTCAGCAAAGGGCGTCCAAACATTGACGCAACCAGCCTCAAGCAATTTCAGGCACAGATCCACGTCACTGTACGCCAGCACATAATTCTCATCAAAACCACCCACCGAATCGAATGCTTGCCTGGACACCATCATGCAAGCGGAGGTGTTTGCTGCCACGTTGCGCGTTAGCACCAATTGCATACTATGACCGGTCATGTCGCGCGAAAATCCTTTGTAGATATGAATGGCAACTTCTCTTTCGCTAACGACCACACCAGCATGTTGAATGGTGTTATTCGCAAAATACAGTTTCGCGCCGACGCTCCCCACCCCGGGGCGTGCGGCGTGCATTAGCAATTCCTCGATCCAACCTGGCGTGATGACCTCAATATCGTTGTCGAGAAATAGCAGCATCTCTCCACGCGTCTCACGCACCGCCCAGTTGTTGACCGCCGCAAAATTGAACGGCTGCTGCCATTCCAGCACTCTGATGCGCGCATCTAAGTTTTTCAATTCCTCGTATAGCGAATTAGTCTCCGGTTCATTACTGTTGTTTTCGATGATCAGTATTTCGTAATTTGTGTAAGTGGTTTTTTTGAGTATCGATGCAATAGCTTTGCGCAAGTCTGCCGCGTGATCGTGATTGGGAATGAGGATCGACACCAGCGGACTGCGGGGAAGCGCGTACCTCACGCGATAGCTTGTCGGCATGGACAAACTTTCTGCCTTCCCTGGCAGATCCACGCGGTGTAAATGCTCATTGATTGCCTTTACGCCGGAAGCACTCGCATAGGGTTTGGCATCCGAGTCGGCAGCGGTCGATCCCTGGATTGTTCGCCAGTGGTAGAGCACCTGCGGAATGTGCTCAATGAGTCGTGCCTGCTCACAGGCGCGCAAGATGAGGTCGTAGTCCTGCGCCCCCTCAAAACCGTCACGCACCCATCCCACCCGGTCACCGAGAGATTTGCGCACCACCAGGAAATGGCAGATGTAATTGGAACTGCGCAGGTAATCCGGGCTGTAATCCGGTTTGAAGTACGGGAAAAAACGTCTGCCCCAATCATCCACTTTGTCTTCATCGGAATAGACCAGATCGACACTAGAATCAGATCGTAGGCGTAAGGCGACCTCGTACATGGCGAACGGTGCGAGCAAGTCGTCATGGTCCAGGAAGCCTATAAAGTCGCCTGCGGTGATCGCGATCGCAGCGTTGGTATTGCCGGCAATTCCCAGGTTCCGCTCCAGGTTAACCACCTTGAATCTGGCATCCTGCCTGGCGTATTGATCGATCAGGTCCTTGATCGCTGGGTTGGACGGATCGCCGTTCGCCAGGCAGCATTCCCAATGCGGGTATGTCTGGCTAAGGACGGAATCCAGGGTTTGCGCGAAGATCGCGGCGGGAGGGTTGAAGACCGGGATCACCACGCTGATCAACGGCGGCTGTGTCATTTGCTGCGCCAGCTGGCGCTGCTGTTTGAGTTCCTGCGGTGAGGGTTCA
>DDXM01000011.1 GCA_002347485.1 Anaerolineaceae bacterium UBA2260
CCCACGCGTGTGGGGAATACCCTTCGGTTCTAAAAAAAACTACTTCCTTACCATAACCAACTGCAACCCTTCGTTGTCGATCACCAGACGCCTGGTATCACCTGCCATCCGCATCGCGAAATGCTGTTCATTGTTCGTAGACCAAATTTGTATCACACCACCCACCCCTTTCGCGGATGCACATTTCTCCCATAATTGATCCCGTACCAGCGCTGATACATGTCCCACAAATACCCCGCTATGAGGTTCCAGCAGCCACCTGGTCAATGTCCCCCTCAAGGAAACCGAAACCTTTTCAAGGATCATCACAACCATAATTACACCTCCTGGTACGTGCCCCACAACGGTTCTGGCAAAGCCTTGTCTTCATCTGCCGGGAAATCTCCCTCGAACTGTACTGGAACCATTAATAATTCGTCAATATCCGTCAGAATTCTGTCCAGTAGTTTTACTTCCCTGAACTTTTCACGGCAAGCCTGCCTGACCCTTTTCTCGATGTCTACAGTCGATTGACTGACGATCTCAAACGCGAGCGGGACACAGTAATCGATCTTATACAAGTCAGCGACATCAAAAACAAACGACAATTGTTTACCAGTATGGATAAACCCGATCGCTGTCGAATATCCCCCAGATACGATCGCAGACTGGCACACGCCATTCACAAGCGAGTTGGCTGCCGATAAGGCGCGGTTAATCGGATCTCCAGACTGCCAATTATTACGGTCATACCGCCGACCAGACCATTCCACGCCGTATTTCCGGCTGGCTTCAGCGTAGGCTTCCCTCACCCGTACCCCTTCCATTCCCCGCAGTTGCGGTAACGAAAGGTCCTCTCCGATTGTCTCATTAAAACGAAAACGATACATCCTGGTCACAACTTCCATGTGTAACTGAGGATCTGAGGCCATTTTCGCCTGGTGCAGTAGATGATAGCCCTTGCGGGTTTCGCCAAAACCCTGGGCGTAGAACTTCATGGCATCTTCTCCGACCCAGTTGATCGTGCATCCATTTTCCGCCAGGGTTCTCACCGCTGCATGGGTGATACTGGTACCAGGACCGAGCAATAGCAGGCTGAGAGCAGCCACAGGCACCATCACTCTCCCATCTTCATTAACATATTCAATAGCCTGGGCATTTTTATCAATGATCGCATGTTCAATGTAAAGATAGCTCAGGCTATCCCGCAATTTTGGCAGGATGCGCAAATTTTGCATACTCGCCTTCCTTCCATGTACCTTATCTACTTTTCGCCAGCGACAGCAGCCCAAAACCATACGCCTTGGCGTGGCCAATCCCTGCTTTTACAGCTTCTGCCAACGCTTCGGCATTCTCAACACGCAACACTCCCTCATAAAGCACAGCCAGGTGGGTCTGATGCCCTTCGGCCTTTTGCGGGTTTTTGCGAGAGCGCTGCAATCCCTTTACTACCACCTGGCAACCAAGCAGGCGAGCCCCGGATCTGTCAAGCTGCCTTTCCAGCCAGGCGCGCTGATCTTCCTCTTTCAACAAGCCGAGGCGTTTCTTTTCCCGCGTGACGGTGGGGTTTGCCAGCAGGCGAAAATGGTACATGCCACCTTGTACCAACTGCAGCGAAAATGATTTCGTTTCCGGCGTATCTGCCAGCACCTCAAAATCCGCGAAGGCAGCCTGCCAGTCTGGCGCAACTTGCGACTGCGCAAGGATGACCGCGCCATCGTCGTTCTCCTCGATGCGAAAAAGCAACCTTTCTTCGGTGGGATACGCCATGCGCAGCCGCTGGTGCACCCGGTAAGGATTGGCCAGCCAACCCAGCGCAAACCGCGATTGGTTGATGATAAAACGGGTCAGGTACATCATGCCACCTCCGGGTTAGCGTCCGGATTGATCCGCTGCTCGACCGTATATCGCGGCAGAAATGTGCGGTGGCGATTGGAGAGGGTTTCATCACGGCGCTGGATACCCTGCCCCCCATCCACCTCCAGCACAGCCCGCAAGCCGACACCTCCCGGTAGCAATTCATTCTGGCAAGGCCATTCCTTCAACGCGGTCACCAGGTCCGTGTAGTTGCCCACCCCCTCGTACACCGGTCGGGATGGCACGCAGGCTCTCCTGCCCAGGTAGAATGGCCAGACAGGACGCTGCACAGCCAGCGCTAATCGCGCAATCAGCTCAGGTGCTCCCTGAAGCGCTATCAAAAAGGAAGCATCGCAAAGGTAAGTGCGCATCGAAAGGACTGTATCGCTCTTGATCTTTCCCTCCGCCGAAATCACGCCGCCAACGATGGTGTGAAAATCGGTCAGGAAGACCCCCTCCTTATCGCAGCGCACCCCCATACACAGCCCGCGGCTCAATTCCGCCAGGTCTTCATCCGCGGTCAGCCCCAGCGCGCACCCCAGCAACCCGACCACACCTGATTTTGTCGGTTCAGTGGAGGTGTCGCGCACGCTCCAGCGCGCCCTTTCTCCCCAGGCCTGAAGCGGTCCTTCAAGCCTTAAGAACAGGGTATTCGACATCTCACGCCTCCCCCGGCAAAAGCGCCTTCACCCAGGTTTTCAATTCATCCAGTGAGGAAACCGGTTCCGACATCGGAAACTCGCCGCCCTCCAGGTTCAGGCAAGCGCGCTTTGCGGTGAGATTGTAGGCTTTGGTAACCTTTTCGAGATAATCCCCCATTTGAGCGATGGATCTTTGCATCAGCGTATGGTCATGGGTGGCTTTCACCGGTTTCAGGAAGGCATTGGCATAGCTAACCGGCAGGTTGGTATCAGAGACCTCAACCAAGACCAAATCCGGCAGATTGAACGCCGCGAAAGTGTTCTGCTTGCCGGTGGGCTGCGCGGTCACCACCGCCTGAAGCAGCGCGAGAACGCCTCGTGAGGCTACCTCTACATCGCCGCCCAGGTTATTCACAAGTTCCTCCCATTGCACATTCACATACTTGTAGTAAGTGGAACTATTGAATTCAATGTCGCCGATCATTCCCGCGCCGGGTTCGTCCGCCAGGTCATCGACCGCGGTGAAATAATCGAATTCCTGGTTGAGGGTATTGGTTGAAAGGGCATGGGCAACCTGCACTGCCGCCGAGACATCCTCAAAAGCTTCTGATGTGGTCATGCGGCCGAACATGGCGATGTCCACCGAGCGCGGCAGGCTGGCTTTCAACTCCTTGGTGATCTTGGAGATATCGGTCTTCTGCCAATCCTTTGCTCCAAGCTTTTTATAAATCTCAAGGAAATTCGCAGCCAAAGGCGCGATCTCGTTCCTGCCGATGAAAATCAACTGCTTGACCATATCCTCTTTTTCTGTAACCTCAGCATCGGCTTCCGGTTTTTCTTCCTCTTCAGGTCCCTTCTTGCCGCTCTCACGCCCCACGCCTGAGATCTTATCCACGATGGCGGAAAGATCAGGTTCCACCACACCCTGACGCTCTAGTTCCTGCCGGATGAGTAAAGGCAGCTTGCGAGTGCGCACGCCCAGCAAGTCATCCTGCGCGAAGGCCTCAGTAAACGCTATAGAGCGGCGGATGCTGCGCTTGATGCACTGGCTTGAGATCCGCCCGCGTCTCACGCCACCAAAGACCGCGTCCTTTGGCGCGCCGGTATCATCCCGGTTGAGATTGGATGGCGCATAATTCTGCAAAATATGAAATTGGATCAACATGGTTTTCTCCTTGTGAAATGATTATGATTGTCCGAAATACGATCGAGCCCAGCGCTGCTGGATAAAACGATCCGGATGGTCCCATTGCAGCAGGTCTTCAAGGAGCTGCTGCCAGTTAACACGCACCCGGCAGGATTGTAGAAAATGGACCGCCTGGCGCAGCCTGAAATGCAACTGAACCATATCCGCGTCCAGCAGGTTTTCCACGCGCTTATCGAGCCCCTTGCTGTTCTTCGCGGATTGCGCCAGGTGGAGCGATGCGCCAAAGTCCAGTTTTCCACCGCCCTCTGCCAATGGGAAGAGTGTGGCGACAAGAAAATAGACCTCCTCCTGGTGCGCTGGCACCCCGTACGGAAGCAGCCTATAGAACAATCCCAGGGCATCTTTGGCTTCCGACAGTGTTTTTCCCGCATTCCGTTTGAGCCGCGCGCGATCCCCGGCATCCAACTTCTCAAGCCGTTCGATGAAGCGCGTCGGTTGAGATATGGTCTGGTTATCACTCATTGTTCAACTCCTTTTTCTTCGCAGAAAGCAGATAGATGCGGCACAATCTCTCGCCGTTGTATCGTTTGCGCAGATGCTTCCCCTCATCCCCGATCGCTGCTGCAGCGTTGTTAAAGCATCTTTCCGCCACCCTGGTCACCTGGTCGACCCATTCCGCGAATGGTTCATCGTAATTTTGCGTCGTGGAGATCGTCGTGACCAGTTTCCTGAAGGGAAGTGCCAGCCCGCGCCAATAATCATCCATCATCGCCGTCTTCAGTTGGGTATAACGCGCCGCATCCTTACCAGACCCGCCGAAGGTCTTGCGAAAAACACTGGCAATCGTGCTGGCGCATGAGCTCGCAAACTGGATCCCTTTGTCGATTTGAAAACCGGCTACCTCATCACGCAGCAAGCTCCCGGGGACCTCAAATCCGGTGTCGACCCACTCGAACACCTTGGCTTTCATGTCCGTGCGCAAGCCCACACATCTCAGTGAAACCGCGCCGGTATCGCCTTCGCGCAAATCGGAAATCTGATCCAACACCGATGGGCGGATGGTCTTCTCTTTCCGGGGGGTTTCGTCTTCCGGCTTTTTTAGAAAGAGGTTGCTGTATTCGCGCCAGGCAGCCTTCCCCTCAACCGGGCGAATGGGAATTGGCGGCTTCTTATCACGCACCTTGTACGCCGCGAACGGATCAAACCACGCCGGGGCATCTTTAGGGCGGCTCTCGCCCATATCAAAGATCATCTTCCGTATCCCGAATTTGATGGGCTGCCCACAGCGGGAACAGCTTCCATCCAGTACTTCGGGGTATAAGCGCACCCGGCGCGGCTGAAAGGTCAGGCTGTGCAGGTACCCTACGCTGACCACTTCGGAACTGCGCGGAATGAGAGGCTCTCGTTTCCACCACGCCAGATCCCCGTCAACAGCCCGCGCCGAAGGTTGATAATTGGGTATTACCAGCGAAAGCAGCAAACTTTCTAGCAGGTTGCCGCCAGTGGGAATGACGTAAAGTGGCGGCACACCATTGATCGAAGGCTTGATGCCTGCACCGCCGGAAGTAGAGAACGCCGGCAGCGCAACGATACCCCCAGCAGCGCATACTGGGCAGAAGACCTGCTCCGCCTGAACACCGTGCCTGTAATGAGTATGCTCGGTTCCGGATGGGATATCGGGCAGCAAATTGGCGATCGATTTGATGTTCTCGCCCTTCACCGGCACCGGTGAAACGTCCGCGCTTTGATAGAATGGGTACTCTGGGGAAAACAGGTCGAACCGGTCACCGTAATTACGGGCGAATTCGAGAACATCCTCCTCAGGGATCTGCCGAACAGCCCACAGTAGTTTTAGATCCTTGTCTGCTTTGGGTGAGTACATATCCTGAAGGATCGCCGTGAGCAAGCGGTGAATACCCACCACGATCAGCGGCGATAATTCGTAGATCCCACCGAATTCATGCGCGCGCAGCAGCGCCTGCCCGATCCCCAGGCGTTCAATTCCTCCCCCCTCCTTTTCGAGCCCTATCCAGGGTTCATTCCACAGGTCAAAATGAAAAACGCTAATTTCGGTATCTGTCATACATTACCCTCCCTTTCTGTTGAACCTTAAGCCCAATTGGGGATCCAATACCAATTCAAATACATGTTTGTCTGTTGTTACACTCGCCACTCCCATGTGCAACCAGAGCGGCAATACATCACGTAGTAAGGGTGAACCTGTAAACAATCCCGGCAAATGCTGGCTCTGCCTATCGAGCGCGTTCACCAGATCGGTGCGGCTGATGCGAACCTGGTGCCTGAGCATCAAGAATTGGTCTTCACGGCTCGCCGGAAGAGATTTATGGATCGGTTTATCGCTGCCGGGCAGGGTGCAGTAATCGCCATGGTCTTCCAACGGAATGATGTTTACGCTGCGTTCGCCCAGACGCGTTTGCGCCACGGTCCAACCCGCTTTCGTTTCGCTCTCGGTGAAAACCATCCGTGCCGCAATCGAAGTGAAGAGGTCTTCAGGGTCAGGTTTGGGTAAAAGACGCTGAACAGCCTCCTGCCGGGCAAGTTCTTCCTGTTTCTTCAGCTCGATGAGGGCTTTTTGAATTGCTTCGAGCATGTCACCAGAACTCTCACCGTACACCTGCTCGATCAGCTCACGGTAATCACCCGGCAGCATGATTTTAGTCCGGTCCTTCAGGATATCCCAGGTTCGCAGGAGGAAGTACTCTGCGTAAACGTACTTATCAATTTTTATCACGGGCAGACCGTCATTCATGGGGAGATTGATCCACAGCACAGGAAACATGTGTTGTCCACGGCTTACCATCTCTGAATGGCGGTGCAATCGACCCGCGCGCTGAAGTAACAGGTCAATTGGCGCGAGGTCCGAGACCATCAGGTCAAAATCCAAGTCGAGGCTCTGCTCCAACACCTGGGTACCGATCACGATCATCTTGCGGGGTCGGGCATTTTTATCAGGACCCGCTTTTTCGACGATCCTCTCTTCGATCGCTTCACGCTGTATAAGCGGAAAACGGGCATGGATCAACGCAACTTCTACATCAGAATCAGCCAGGTTAAGGATCTCGCGGTAGATCTCCTGTGCCCGATCGACTGTGTTGGTGATCCAGCACACAACACCGCCATCCGTGATCTGTTCCAAGAGCCAGCGCGCCTTTTCAGCATTCTGCTTATCCGTGAACCTCAAATACATTAATCCGATCTCCCGGCAAGGTTGAGATGGAGCCGGAGTGGACTTGAAAACAGTTCGCGAATTCGCCGCAAGGATGAGTGGATATTCCGTATGATCATTTCCTGCATCACTGTGCGCATTGTAGGTGTCCAGTAAAATCTTTCTTCGCCCGGCGGGTAGGGTTGCTGATAGCAGAATAACGGATGCCCCGAGAGAATGCAGCCATTCCAGCAAGCGGGTGATGATCGTAGTCATGTAGGTGTCGTACGCATGCACTTCATCCAGGATAACGACCTTGCCTGCCAGACCAGTCAACCGCAGCGAAGCGTGCCGTACATTAAGCGCTCCCAGCTCGATCTGGTCAATCGTGCCCACACCAAATGGCGCCAGCAAAGCCCGTTTTTTCGTGTTGAACCAATCGATCGAAACGTGATCCTTTGCCGTGTCGCTACCGTTGGACAAAGGATTTAGTCCTACGGCTTCCTGCTGCAAAAACGCCTGCCCATGGATCAATTTCGCGCGGCTATCGATGTTGAGCTGCTCTTTTAAGTACTTCACCACTCTTTTGTGCATCTGGTTCGACGTCGCAGTCGTTGGGAGCGCGTAATAAAATTCGTCAAATCCTTTGAGCGCTGTGATGCGATGGGCTAAAGCCAGCGCCGCCTCAGTTTTTCCCTCGCCGGTGGGCGCTTCGATCACGAATAAGGCAGGTTCCAAGAGCACTTCATCCGGAATGTCATCGACAGCCAACTGCAAAGGCCTGGGGTCCAATGACCGGAACAATCCGCAGAATGAGGTGGGGTTATCTTGTGCAAAGCTGATAGTAAAACCATCCTGTTGCACCGCCTGCTCAGCCAATTTTCGTGAAAACTCAAGATAACCCTCCAGGTCGAGATCCGGTCGCGGCTGGAAGAAACGCTGATCTGAACCGATCCAGTCACAGATCGTTGTGAAACCCGTCAGCTGCATCGCCGCTGAAGAAATGTTTTGCGGGATCGGGATTTCAGAAAAGGCTATAAAAAGAAGATGTTCAGCCAGGACATGTAGAGTGGTTCTTCGTAATTCCATCCAAATCGGCGGCTCTTCCAAGCGCAATTTGAGTTTGATGGAGTTCATCTCGCCAGCGCTGATGAATTCGCCATGATGACCGGCAGACATTTCACCAAGAACCCGCCGATTTACATCTGATAACGATGCCCTCATATCCTCCGGCCATTCATAACGGATAAAATTTCGGCTGACTTGTGTATGGTAGAGATCCCTGGATCTGCCAAATTGAAACCCCTCGTATCGCATCCTTTGTGCCTGCCCGGGGTTGACACGTTGAAATGATGCCGAGACCTTGCCGATATCATGCATGGCAACGAAAAACGGAATAAACGAGTTTAAGGTCTTACTGTCAGTTTCATAGACCCTGGAGAATACAGAAGTCCAACGGGGAGAGCATTGTTCACTGAGTAAAATTCTTGCTACATTCCCTGTATCGAGCATGTGATACAGAGCGGGATGAAAAGATTGAGGATCTTCAGATGTCGGATCTGTCTTACCCCAACAACGCAACAACCTAATCAGGTTTTCGGTCATGGCACCAGTTTGGATCATAGATGTCCATCAATTCTCGGGCTTCACTCGTGATTTCATCCCGCATCCATTGCGGTTCGATTACCTCAACATCGGCCCCCCAGCCCTTCACCCAGGGCAGCATTTCACGCGGTTCATCGATTAACGCCCGCCAGAGCAAGCGTCCATCCTCCTGGATCTCTACCTGCTCTGACCGGTGCCAACGGGTTTCCCCTACGCGTTGCGCCGCCCGTTGATGAAATAGCAATGTCACTTGTTCCGGTTCGTTATCTGTGAACCAGATCCCCCAAGCATCTGCCAGCATCTCGAACGGGTCAAAATCCTCTGAGATCGTGTATGGCTCCCGTAAGAGTTCCACCCTTTCGATGCGCTCAATTTTAAAAGTTCTGATCTCGCCAGGCGGTTCACAATATCCGAACACATATGTGGATTGCCCAATTGCGTAAGGCTCGATGTAGTAAGGTGAGAATAAATAATTCTTTACCTCCTGGTTTCTATCGCTGCGGTGCCACACCTGCACCTTCTTTCCTTCCGCCCAGGCAAGGGTTAATTTTTCCAGTGCTTGCAGATAAACCGGATCCTGCTTCTGATCCTTGCCACCCATCTTGTCAGCTGATCGCACAACATAACGATTGATCAACGGCGCGAGGGTTCTCAATGACAGTCCAAGTTTATGTAATGCACTGGCTGCGTGAGGGTTCTGACGATCCATGCGCGTCGCCAACAACCTTGAAGCGAGATGCACAGCCAATGCCTCGTTCAGATTGAAACGAACATTTACCAGGTACGCCTGGCGGTCGACCTTCCAGCGATTGCCATCCATATCATCGATGTAAATGTGCGGTGGCAGATCCGGCAAATACCGGTTGACAGTTGACCGATTAACCTGAAGTTGTCGCGCGATCTCTGCCTGTGAAAGGCCTTCAGGATGAGCAAGAAGAAGATCTTCGATCCTGCTCAATCGAGCGGCTTTGGTTTCAGCACGGCTCATGATCAACTCCTTATTAATGATAAGGCGGGGATGTTGCAAGTTGCGCAACAACTCATGATAAATGGGGAAAAATCGCAAAGTTTCCCATGTCGGTGGCTTACCTCCCTTAACAATTAATAGTATAGAACAGATCCCAGAATAGAATTCTGTCGCTTCGCTGTAGATTATTAAGAATAGATATCACAATGTGATCATCTAATGTATAATTGTCAACTAGAGGAGGATGCAAAACATACTGATTGTCTGCAAAACAGACTGATTAGCTTATAGTTAAACCACTAAATGTCGGGGTTAATTGTACGTTAACCCCCACATCTTCGGTAACAAGCCCCCGTAGCTCAATTGGACAGAGTGCCTGACTTCGAATCAGTAGGTTGCGCGTTCGAGCCGCGCCGGGGGCGCTCTCTATTAATTTCGTCACGCTCTCTTTTTAAGAGCGATTTGAGGAACCCAGACCGTGATAAAAATTTTTGTGGGTTCATACCCCGAACCCACCGTACCAACCGATCCACGACCGTTTCTCAAATTTTCTCGGGATCCTGGTACATCTGTCCCTTTCCAAGCTCCTGGGATCGGGTGTATGCCGCCCAGATCGCCCGGGATATCGCTGTTCGGAAACCCAATTTTTCCAAATAATAAAGGGCAGTTGCCGATGTACCCCCAGGGGATGTGACCTGGTTACGTAATCGCGCAGGGTGGGATTTGTTTTGCGAGTAGAAATCTATGGATCCTCTGATGGTTTCGACAACCATTTCTTCAGCAATCCGGCGGGGAAGGCCCAGGTGAACCCCCGCATCGATCATTGATTCGAGGAATAAGAATACATAAGCCGGTCCAGTACCGGATACTGCGGTTGCCATATCGATGTAACCCTCATCTTCGACAAAGATTGCATTCCCAAGCGCACATAAGATTTTTTCAGCCAGCTCATGCTGCACCTCAGAGGTTTGCTGGCTTTGTGTCCAAACTGTCATCCCCTCGCCTATCTGGGCAGGTGTATTGGGCATGGCGCGCACGACAAATGAATGCTTGAGGCCGGCAATAAGAGAATTAATGGTCGCGCCCGCGATGATAGATATAACAAGGGCGTTATGGGGAAGCTGGTCTTGAAGATCTTCGAAAACCTTAGGTAATTTTTGTGGTTTGACGCATAAAATAACGACATCTGCTTCCTTAACCGCTTCGGCGTTGTTCAAGGTTGTTTTGATCTGGTAGCGATTCGCCAATTCATCCAACCTATCCTGTCGGGGACCTGCAGCAAGGATTTTTCCTGACTCAATCACCTGGTGTAAAAGCAAGGTACTTATGTGCGCTTCCCCCATCACCCCTGGACCGATGATCGAGAAATTTTGATGTTTATCCATTTTTACTCCGGATTCTCATTGGACGACCTATTTATATAGAATTAATGTGAAGAAATATATGCATGACTGCTGCCGACACTGACCGATTCATCGCTTGTGATATTTTTACAAAGTCCCTTGACCATTTCCTGCATTGCCTCGTGAGAGGGGTAAGAGTACTCTAACCCCATAACGCGTATCACACTTTGTGATAGCCCAACAGAATGAAAGTGGGTAGAATGAATTTAGTCGCGTGTGCCACTCGGCTACCGAGCGGATCTACACGCGGCTAAAGTATGCTTTTCAGGGTCTCAGCTTAAGGATTCACCGCCTCAATATCCACAGGCAGAGTGCATAAAACTGTTCCGTCCATGGTCAATGCCCATTGCGCTGTGTATTTACCGGCAGTCCCTGGCGTCTTCATATCGACGATGAGCGTGAGCTCACCACCTGCCGCGACAGCGGTATTGAGATCGAAGATATCAGCGACCGTCTGCATCTTGGTGCCGCTAATATATTTGAGGTCTGTGTAACCAACTTCCCACACCTTGGTGCCGATGTTCGTCACCTTCCACACAGCATCAAAATCCGTGTTGATCTTGATCTTGGTACCCGCCGCCGGGGAGGTGCTGGTCAATTTGCACGCGAAAGGCGCCGGGGTGAAGGTCAATGTCGGTTTAGGCGTGGGTGGAATGTACGTGTTGGTCGCGGTCGGTATAAAGATCGTCGCGGTCGGCTCCGGGGTGTTGGTAGGCGCTGTGGTCTCGGTCGGAGCGGTCGTGTTGGTGGGCATTACCGCGGCAGTGCTTGTTAGCATCGCCGAGTTGGCCTGCATGGTGTCTCGCACTATGGCATCAACCGTGGCTTGCATATCTGCCGGGTTGGTGGTCGGCGTCGCTGCCGGTCCTAACAAACCACAGCCTGAAAGCAACAATCCGAAGACAAACACCATCGATACAACCATGATAAGGTTTCGTCTTTTCATTAATTCTCTCCTTTTTAGGGGCAACCTTCTCCCCTTATATGACGGAACTCAACAAGAAAAGTTCCTAAAAGTATTATAACAATCTATAGGTCTGAACATAATTGCGATTTTCTTTTTCGAGGTGATAAGGAGATATCGATCATTAACGGCCGCACAATAATTCGTGCTCGAGGTATACTACTCAGGTACCATTCGAATAATCGGATATGCTCTGCGGTACGCAAAACAACAAAGTCTGAACACGACACGAAATCAACCATACCAATAAGCCGAGGGATTAGGATTCTTATGACAAAAATATTATGCATTGGCGCCGGGTACGTGGGCGGCCCTACTATGGCGGTCATCGCCCTGCACTGCCCACAACATCTCATCACGGTCTTCGATATCAACGAAAAGAAAATCGCGGAATGGAATTCCGACAACCTGCCCATTTATGAACCGGGATTACTGGAGGTTGTGCAACAATCACGCGGGCGCAATCTCTTTTTTAGCGCCTCCGATATCGCCCGGCACATCGACGAAGCAGAGATCATTTTTGTCAGTGTGAACACCCCCACCAAGACCTTCGGCCAGGGAGCGGGGCGCACCGCCGACCTGCAGTACTGGGAAAAGACCGCGCGCATGATCCTGGAGCACTCCTCCACGGACAAGATCATCATCGAAAAGAGCACCCTGCCCGTGCGCACGGCGCAGGCGATGGAAAACATTCTCAACACCAACGCGAAAGGGCTGCATTTCGAGGTGCTCTCCAACCCGGAGTTCCTGGCAGAGGGCAGCGCCATCCAGAACCTGGAAAAACCGGATCGGGTACTGATCGGAGGGCATGACACTCCCAAAGGTCAAAAGGCTGTGCAGACCATCGTGGACCTCTATGCCAACTGGGTGCCGCGCGACCGCATCATCACCACCAACCTGTGGTCGAGCGAGCTCTCCAAACTGGTCGCCAACGCTTTCCTGGCGCAACGCATCTCCTCGATCAACGCCATCTCCGCTCTGTGCGAAAAGACCGGCGCGGATGTGGAAGAGGTTTCCTACGCCATCGGCAGGGATTCGCGCATTGGACCGCGCTTCCTGAAAGCCAGCGTGGGATTTGGTGGTTCCTGCTTCAAGAAGGATATCCTTAACCTTGTCTATCTATGCGAATCCCAGGGGCTGCCGGAGGTCGCGGCGTACTGGGAACAGGTCATCCTCATGAACGAGTACCAGGAAGCGCGCTTCGTCGCCAACATGGTCAGCAGCATGTTCAATACCCTGGCTGGAAAGCGTATTGCGATTTTTGGCGCGGCTTTCAAGGCGAACACGAGCGACACGCGTGAAAGCCCTGCCCTGGCGGTCTGCCGTGGATTACTGGCGGAAAAAGCCGACCTTGTCTTATGCGATCCGCACGCGTTGGAAAACGCACGCGTGGACTTGGGCGAGGATGCCAGTCGGGTGACCTTCGAGAAGGATCCCTATGTTGCAGCCGATGGCGCGCATGCCATCGCCGTTCTCACCGAATGGGAAGCGTTCGCGAAACTGGATTACCATCGCATATTTGATGCGATGGTCAATCCGTCGTTCATCTTCGATGGGCGGAACATCCTGGATCGCGCAAAAATGCACGAAATCGGTTTCAATGTCTATTCTGTCGGGAAGCAACCGCTCTTGCACTTCAAACAAAACTCAACAGATTGATCGCGTGGCGTGCAAATTTGCCCTCCAGCCATAGTTGGAGGGCTTTGTTTTTTCTCCTGATTACACTCCGGCTACCCTGGTGGGTCCATCCATCAAACACCTAAATCGTTGGTTGCGTGTCCTCTTTTTGGACAACCGGGCTGATCTTGATTTCAATTCTTTGATCTGATAGAAAATCAATCATCAAGAAGAGGAAATTGCGCTTGGAACCCTATTGCCACGGTGTATATATCGTGATCAGTTATAAGGATATGTAGGCAATCTTTTCTCCAATGCCCAACCAGCAACGGTGAATTGCACCACCATGAGAAGACAATCATTTAACACTTGAAGATCATACATCGCCCGATAATGGAATGTGGCAGAATACCTCATGCGGAATCCAGCAATTGAATTTTTCTGAAAACAAAGCCTTTAAAGAACTCCTGAAAAAGAATCTCCTGGTATACAATTAATAAGAGATCTTCTAAACACGACCGGGTAAACTTTACCAGGCAAATAATTCAATCCAAACCAGGAGGAATGATGTTCCAGACTTTTAATGAAGCCGCGGAATTCATCAAAACCAACCAGATCGAAATGGTCGATATGAAATTCTCCGACCTGTGGGGGCGCTGGCATCACGTCACGCTCACCGCGCAACAATTCTCCCCGCGCATCCTCGCCTCGGGCGTAGGTTTTGACGGCTCGAGTGTCGGGTTGAAGAGCGTCAAGTCCGGCGACATGGCGCTCATCCCCGACCTTTCCACAGGATTCATTGATCCCTTCTGGGAAGTGCCCACGCTTAGTTTCATCTGCAGCGCAGTGGAGGCGGATACCAAGAAATTGTTCGGCCGTGACCCGCGCGTGATCCTGCAAAAGGCGGAGGAATATCTCAAACACACGGGCATCGCTGATCGCAGTGTGTGGGGTCCGGAACTTGAATTTTACATATTCGATCATGTGATCCTTGAGAACGGCTGCCAGACGGCGAGTTACCGTTTAGAATCCAGTGAAGCCAACTGGAATAGCGGGCAACCCGGGCACGGACATTACATCCCCATGCATGGCGGCTACCACGCCAACCCCCCGCGCGACCAGACTTACGCGCTGCGCACCGAAATGGTCAGGCTGTTGCAGCGCTGCGGCGTGCCGGTCAAGTATCATCACCATGAGGTGGGTGGACCCGGCCAGTGCGAGATCGAAACGCCGATGATGGGCATGATGAATTCAGCAGACGCAGCCATGCTGACCAAGTACATCGCCAAGATGGTCGCTCACCAGGCAGGCAAGACCGCCACCTTCCTGCCCAAGCCCCTCTTCGGCGAGGCTGGCTCGGGGATGCACTTTCACCAACAATTGTTCAAGAACGATGTAAATGTGTTTTATGATGCGAACGCTGCCAATCTATTGAGCAAGACCGCGTTGAATTACATCGGCGGTTTGCTCACGCACGCCCCGGCGCTGCTGGCGCTGACCAATCCTTCCACCAATTCGTACCGCCGACTGGTTCCGGGATATGAAGCCCCGGTCAATGCTTTCTTCTCCTCCGGCAACCGCAGCGCTGCCATCCGCGTGCCCAGGTACGCCACCGAACCCGACCAGGTACGTTTCGAGTTCCGCCCGCCAGACGCGACCTGCAATCCCTACATCGCCATGGCTGCCATGCTGCTGGCCGGGTTGGATGGAATTAAGAAGGAGATCGACCCGACCGCTGCCGGGTTTGGCCCCATTGACGTGAACATTTTCTCGCTGTCGGAGGAGGAAAGGTCCCAAATCAAGCAATTGCCCACTTCACTGGGCGAAGCGTTGAACGCGCTCAAGGCGGACCACGAATTCCTGCTGGCGGGGGATGTCTTCAGCGAGGACATGTTGATGGACTGGATCAAGGCCAAGTCACGTGAAGAACGCGAACTGCAATTGCGGCCGCACCCTTATGAGATCGAGCTTTATTTCGACCTTTGATTCTGATCACCGTAAGAAAAGCGAGCCGGGGGTACTCCCGGCTCGCTTTGTTGTACCAGGTTTCTTGCCTACTCGATGACCACCCGGTCGCTGCTGCTGCGCCCAAAGACCTCGGGGGAGTACATCTCCTCAGCCTTGGTGGGCGGGACGACGAAAGTGCCGGGCGTGGTGGCGCGAGCGTAATAGGTATACTCGTACACCCCATCCCAAAGCAGCGAAGTGAAGGCTTCCGCGCGGTCGTCGCGCAGGTTCTGATGCTCATACCAGGTGCCCCACCACCACCAGCCGTACGGGCGCACTTCCGGATCCTCTTGCGGAGGGTTCTGCGACACCGCCAACCCGGGGTTGATGATCTCGAGCCCGGCAGGCAGTGGATCTACCAGCGCAACATGGTAGCGGCGGCTATCCGCGACCATCTTGATGACCACCTTGACCCGCGCACCGGCTTTAATGTGCCAGACGCCGTCCGCATCCTGCGAAACATCCTCCGGAACATCCACTGCTTCGTAACGGCGCTCAACCACGAAGCCCATATCCAGTGGATCGAGTACCAGGTCAGTTGGCGCGTACTTGAGCCCGAGCCGGTAGTACAACCTGCCCTCACCTTCCTTGCTGATGATGATATTGCTGGTGCCGTCCTCAATAGCGGTTTTATCAAGGACGAATTTCATCGGTATCGAGATCTCGTGAATATCGGTGGTGTATCCACTGAATTCACTGCTGCCCGCGTAAGTGTCACCCAGCCACATCCGCGCCACGAAGTCCGGTTCCTGTGCCTCGTAGGTCTTGAAGTAGCGGTCAAGCGCGATGAGGACGAAGACATTTTCCTGGGTATTGTCCCAACGTCCTTTCTTCCGATGCGCCAGCAACCCATTGACCAGTTTCGGGATCAGGTCGCTCTCGGGGTTGTCCTCCATCAGGGCGTCAAGCAGGATGGCATCTGTGCGGCGGTCGGAGCTGAGCAGCAGGTAGGTTTGATCGCTGTACGCTGTGGTAAAGTTGGCAGCTCCGGCAGTCTCCACCACGCGGTTGTTGACGAAACGCCGGATTTCCTCCAACTGGTAATCGTTATCGATGACACTCCACAGCCAGCCGATAGCTTCCATTG
The DNA here is from genome assembly GCA_002347485.1 of Anaerolineaceae bacterium UBA2260. Classification (GTDB taxonomy): domain Bacteria; phylum Chloroflexota; class Anaerolineae; order Anaerolineales; family Anaerolineaceae; genus UBA6107. Next base: position 16,441 of record DDXM01000011.1, read on the forward strand.
AAAGGTTGTCAAGACCAGCCTCATTGAGCAGGCGCAGCGCTTTTCCCGCATCGCGGTCACCCCACAGGTTGCGCACATAAAGCGCATATGCACTCAACGTGCGGCGAGTGTCTTCGGTGTACCACGAGGGATAATGCGATTCGATATCCCGCAGGTACGCCATCGCACCGAAAAGCATTTCATCCGGAACGGTGTAGTCTTTTTGCGCCGCGCGGGCAAGCGCGTGCGTCACGTGGATGGTGTGGAAGGGAATGGACTCGAATCCACGCCGCCAGTAAGGGAATCCACCATCGCTGTTCTGCAAACCCTTTAACGTTTCAATATCACTGGCAACCCTTTCTTCCAAAATGTCTGGGGCTGGCAAGTCTGCAGAATTAAAGGCGGTCAGTACATCACGTAGTGACGCAATGCCCATAATGCGCGAAGCGAGCTGCTCAGAACATTCGAACGGGTACTCCACCAGGTACAGTACCGCATCGGTTAGCGCTTGCAACGCAGTGGATGAGGTAGAAATTTCAAGACCTCCAAACTGAGAAAACACATCGCTTGGATGCAGGATGGGTTGCGCGATCGCACCGCTATCGATCACACCGTAGGTGGCAAAGGCTTCAGTCGTCGCCGGTGTGTACACCGGGATCTCCACCACCGCCGCATCCGCGTAATCTCCCGAAATCGCCGCCACCTGGATCCGCGCGCTCCCTGCCATGATGGTGCTGGCCGGGAAGCGTACTTCCACGCGGTCATTGGCGGGAACCGTTACGCGGATACCCGGCACGGCGAGTTCAAGGTTGGTGGCGCGCGCCACCACAGCCACCGGGAGCGGTTCATTGGTCTGGTTCTGCAGAATGACAGGCAATTCAAATTTATCACCGAAGTTCAAGAAGCGCGGCGCAGAAGGACGCACCATCAGGGGCAGGCGTGCGGTGAGATTGGATTCTCCCGTACCGAACCGCTTGCCACTGCTGTCCACCCCAACCACCATGATCCGGTAACGCGTCAGATTGTCCGGAAGGTTAATCGCTACCGTGGCTTCGCCGTCCGCTCCCGTGCGCACTTCAGGTTCAAATACTGCCAGGGGATTGAAATCCATACGCACAGCGATGGCACTGCCCGCTTCATCGCTCATGGATTTAGACTCTTCAATAATTGCCATTGGCGCTTCCATGGCTGGCGTCGTCGTAGCCACGGTATCTATCCCGCCCCCCCCACCGCCGATACCCTGTCGCGCCTGGTTCAGCAGAACTTCAGGGTTGGCAAGCACAACGCTGTTGCGTCCATAATAACTGGTCACCCACGCTTCACGGTCAGCATAAAATACGTTGATCGGGTCCTTCATCTGGTAATTGGTCAACGCGAGGATGGCTTCATCCACGACTACCACCGCGAGTTCAGCGTCCGGCACTGGATTCCCGTCCGCATCAGTTAATTTCACCCTGAGCGTGGTTTCCCCTCCCGGTTCGAGCTGATCAGTATCAGGTTTTACGGTCAATGAAAGAGTGCGCTGCAGCGGGGGTATGCTGAGGTTGAGTTGCGCGGTGGCAAAAGCCGGCCTCGGATCAATCTTTTTCAGCACCCTGCCCTGATCATCCAGGCGGGCAGCCGCCCCTACCAGGTCCACCTGAATGTGCAGGTTGGGGATATATTGCGCTTCGATTGGGATGCGCAATACCGTGGATCCTTCTTTCACCTCGAAGAATTCCGTGTACAGGAATCCGCTGCGGCTGACAGTGAGCAACCCGTACGCCGGGCTGAATGGAGATTGCACGAGGATCTCGGCGGTGTCACCCGGTTGGTAGGTTTCCTTATCAGGCACCAGGGTGACCTCCTCTTGCTCCACTTCGCGTGAAGCCGGGCGCTGCCCGCCGCTCACCCAGCGTGTGAAACGGGTCTGGTTCACCCGCCCCGACTCATCAGTCACGATACCGGTGATGCGGTAACTTCCGCCGATTGGTGTCTCGAACGAACATTCGTCAGGCTCAAGACCTGAAACCTTTTTACAGGTCTGCACATCGGTTTCTTCTTCGGTCCATTCACCCTTCCTGTACTTCCACTCAAGCCTGGCGGCGGTGATGGTCACCGGCTGGTCGGAGACTGCATTTCCGTCCAAGTCTGTGACAATGAAGTCAACCTTGATCGGCGTTCCCTTGTTCACAAAATAACGCTCGCTGCGCAATCCGATGTAAAGATCCGCCGGGTGGACGAGCAGCGTGGTGGTACCCGACCAGGCCTGGCGGTTCACATCCATGACCGTGGCCTGCGCAACAACCGATTTAGGTTCAGGTTTTTCACCTGGGTCGCCAACCTGGTCAAATTTAAGCTTTAGATAATGTTCGCCGTTAATGTCCGTCACGCCTGCGAAGGTCTCGGTGATTCCTTCGTCTTCTGGCCAATAGGAATCATATCGATACACATCCCGCCACCAAGGGTGCCACTCGCCAAAGATAAAATCAGGCCAGTTTGGGGGCGAGTATTTGCCGGAGGATGTTTTGACCTGCCAGGTCACTTCGGCGTTAGGAAGCGCGCCTCCGGCGTAGTATGCGGCTTCCACTGCCAGTACTGCCTCGCCACCGGAAAAATACGGCGGGCTGGTGACATTTCGCGCGGTGACCTTGAATTCAGGTGTGCGGAATTCCTGAATCTGGAGAGAATGGTAGTAGTAGTTTTCTGCCAAACCGCCAAGGTTTCCGGATGCCCACAACTCCAGATCGGCGGTACCCAGATTGACCAACTCCGGAATGGAAAGGGAGAAGTCGAATCCACCCAGCGCGCTCACCTCTGTTTCTCCGGAGAGAATTTGATTTCCCAGGGCATCTGTCAACCTGTAACCGACAGAGGTGACCGCGTTACCCAGCAGGCTGATATCACCATCCTGCCTACCGCCCAGACGGCGCAACCAGCCTTTGATATGCACCTCCTCACCCGGGCGGTACATACTGCGATCATCAAACACGAACCAGCGCAGGCTGTCTGAAGGTTGATCGGCAGGCCAACCAGATGTATCCCAGGGATAAGGTGAGTACAGGAGCATGCTGGTATCTGCGCCTTGAGAGGCCACTATTGCATATGCCCTGTTTGGGATCTGGAACTTCGCCAGTCCATCGGGACCGGTCGTATAGGTTCTTTCACTATTGATCGGGCGAACGCTGATGCCGCTTAGGGGACTGCCATCCCGCAGATCATTCACCCAAACGACCATCTCGGAATGATCAACATACGCATCCACCCCCAGGTTGGTCACCTGCACCCAGGCATGAATGGTCTGGTCGTAACGCTGCCATTTCTCGTTATCGCTTTCGAACATCCCATCAGGCGGCTCAATCTTGACGATGAACTGACCGAACCCATTCTTCAAATACGGTGAAAGGTCAATCCCCACCTCGGAGAGCACGTCATCAGGGATATCCAGGTTCATCATCTCATCAAGGACAAGTTTGCCCGGGATCTGGACTATCTTGTCCGTTTGCTGCCATTTGTCAAAATACTTGGTGAACGCTTCCCAATCTTCGGGTTTCACCGAATAGACCTGGACCTTGACCTTGGCGTAATTGACCGCGTAGAAGTTGAAGACCGGTTTTTTCGCCGCCGGGTCGAGGGTGACAAAGAATTTCTGTGGACCGATCAGGCGCGGTTCGGCTTTCCCTACCTTGAAGGTCAGTTTTTCATCTTTACCCAGTCGTTGTCCAAATTCATCCCGCAGGTTCCTTGAAATGGTTACAGTATAGGTGATTTGCCCCTTGGTTTCTCCGCTGATCGTGATCATGTTGCCAAAGGCGTTGACCACCATGCCGGGGATCTCCGGGCTGACAGTGACCAATGCCTCGGTAAATATCCCTTCATCGAGGGGGTTGTTGAAACTGACCGAGAAAGGCGCGAGGGGGACGCAGACGTTGTCGTACCAGTAACACCCGTAATCTGTAACCCGAAGTGGGGCGTAGGTATAAAATGAAAATGTCTGGGGGATTGTGGTGACCAGCGGTCCTTCGGCCGACGGGGTGCCGGGTCCAATCGTGATTGATACAGTTGAGTCGGGTAACAATGGCTGCGTGGCTCTGAATACCATCCAACGTCCGTCAACCGCGTTTTCCACTAAACCCTGAATTTCCTCATCAGAGCTGATCTCGTTTTCCGAAGCCAGGCGCAACTCCACCTCACCAACGCCAGCATAGACGGTGATCGTTTTCAACACTGCGGCCGGATCAATACGTTGGTCAAACTGCAGGAAAATGAGCGGTTCCAACCCCTGGGGAATATCGCGCGGGTATATTGTCTCGACCTTAGGCGCAGGGGTACTGAAAGACCAGGTGACCGCTTCAGCCAGCACACTTCCGTTTATGGATCGGGTGCCTTTCGGGATGGTACCCGTGTATTCCGTCGCCTTGGGCAGCCTGTCGATCAAATCAGAGTCATACTCAAAGGTAAGCGTTTTGGTACCCAGCCAGCGCCACGTCCCCGGTAATTCAGGGGTGACAAGGACAGGTACTTCCTGTTGGCTAAGATCACCCATCGTACCCAGGGGAACCATCGCTTGGTTGAAAGTAATGGAAATGAACGGGGCGATCGGGATTTCTCCCTCAGGTGCATATCTCACCACCTGTAGCGGTTGTTCATCCCCCATTTCAGGCGTCGGTAGAAATTCCGGCTGGGGGAATTCTTCCTCGATCACCGTTCCGGGACGGGGCGGCGGGAGAAACTCGACCGGATAATTGAACTCGATTTGTTCTCCGGGTGAAACCGGGAGTGCAGGAAGACGGTCGAATATATCCTCCGCTTCTTCGCTGGTGAGGGGTTCTCCGGAGACCAACTTGACCGGCTCGGGGGTTGCCTGCTGGGCGTTTCCTTCACTGAGATCCACCTGGATATCAAATGGAATACTGGCTTCCTCGCCAGAACCCTGATCAGGTCCGTTTGCTGAACCCGAAGGCGTGGTATCGTTTGGCACGGATGTCTCCTTTAGAATACCGGTGCAACCGGTGGAAAAGACCATAAAAAAGATCACGAGTGAGTTGAGGACACTGGCGAAAAACTGGGAATCATTCTTGGAATGGAAAATCAGTTTAAAGGTTGAATACATGGCAGGTCCCTCCACTCACAAGACGCTTTTTGTGTAATTCCTGTTCCTCATGATCTTCTTATGACATGTTTATACCCGATTTTCATCAATCAACAGCTTTCATCTACCGGTCGTGGGTCTGGAAACTATACGGGCAGTGGACTGGAGATACGACCTCATTAAATTCATCTCGATATTAATCAAAAAACAGTGCCCCCTTCATGCCATCAAAACAGGGGACACCGTTATTTCTTCCGTCTGGTTCTTTGTTTAAAAAAAGGAGGCGCCTTAATACCTGACTTGCTCACTTTTGCGAAAAAGACGGAATTTTGATCTCAAAAAGTCGAATTTGGGGACACTAAAAGGTGGTCTGGATGAGCTAGAATTAAGGTATGGCATTCATTCGGAAAGTCAAAACCTCCAGTGGGGCGACAACAGTTCAAATCGCCTACAAGGTTGGAGGTCGCATTGTTATGATCATCCAAATTGGAAGCGCACATAACAAAGAGGAAATGGATATTCTGTTGGCAATCGCCCGGAAACGATTATTCGTCAACCAACTGGAGTTATTACCTCAAACCAATCCCCTGCAAATTAAGACCAAACGGTCTTTCTCTGCTTTGTTATGGGACATGGAATACCCTACAGGAACAATATGCGATATTAGGATTTGACCAACTGAACGACGAGGTCTTTGAGGCATTGTGCCTTGCCAGGATTGTAGAGCCCACATCGAAGTTGGATAGCCTGCGCGTATTGGATGATTTGGGTATTGATTCCATAGACCGCAACCAGCTCTACCGCTCCTTGGTCAAAGCCTCAAAGCTGGATTACCGGAAAGCGATCAGCCAGGCTTGTTTTGAACATGTAGGAAGAACTGGACTTGCTCTGGTTTTATACGATGTCACCAGCTTGTATTTTGAGGTACAGAAAGAGGATGAGTACCGGAAACCAGGAATGAGCAAGGAACGGCGATTGGAACCGCAGATCATCATCGGTTTGCTGGTGGATCAGAATGGTTTTCCATTGGGATTGCATAGTTTTGAGGGCAATAAGGCAGAGACCAAGACCTTACTGCCTGCCATTCAGGACTTTCTGGAGAAAAATGGACTGACAAAGACCACTATTGTGGCGGATGCGGCCATGATGAGTGCATCTAACCTGGCAGCCCTCGCTGAAGCCGGTTACACCTACATTGTTGGCTCTCGGCTACATAAGGTACCTTACGATATCGCAGAATATCAGAAGACCGGTGAACTCGGCGATCAGCAGATTGTGGTTGAAAAAAAGGAGGGTTACCGGGTAATCTACCAGTACCGGGCCAAACGAGCAGCTCTGGACCTCAGAAATATCGAAAAGCAGGTGGCCAAGGCGAAGAAAGTGCTCAATGGCCAGATCCCAACCACCAAGACGAAGTTCCTGAGCGTAGTGGCCAAGAAAAAACAACTCAACCAGAAGTTGATTGACAAAGCCATAACACTTGCGGGTGTCAAAGGGTATGTCACGAATCTGGACATCCCGGATGAGCAGGTAATCGCCTATTACCACCAGCTCTTTCAGGTGGAAGCTACGTTCCGGATGGCAAAGTCGGACCTAAAAGCCAGACCCATCTACCACAGGAAGCGAGACGCCATTGAGGCACACCTGACGATCGTGTTGGCGGCGTTGGCGATCAGTAGGAATATTGAACATCAAACCAGGGTCAGTATCAAGCAGTTTGTAAAATTGCTTCGGCCAATTCGTTCAAGTATCGTGATTTTCAATAAAAATGAGATTCTGGCTGAACCAATAGTCCCGGAACCTGTATCAAAGGTGCTAATAAGCCTGTCTCGGGGACACTAAAATGAGCAAGTCAGGAGTATTAGAAACCCGAGGGTCTTCTCCTACATGATTCTGATAAAAACATGATATTTCTCTAACAATTGCAGATTATTCTAAATTTGAATTAATCCGTGCAGTTATTCGAGGTAATATATGAATCTGGATCGCTATACACAAAAAGCTCAGGAAGCGGTCGTACAGTCACAACAGATCGCTCAAAATTTAAACCATCAATCCATTGAACCAATCCACCTTCTTCTGGCACTTCTTCAACAGCTGGAGGGAGTGGTTCCGGCAATTGTAACCAAACTGGCAGGAAGTACCAATGCCCTTGTTGCTGAATTACAGCAGGCGTTGGATAAAATGCCAAAAATTACCGGCTCAGGTGCTGGAGAAGTGGGATTAGCCAGAACCACCGCAGATGTACTGCAATCGGCTGAACGTTATGCCAAGGGAATGCAGGATGATTATGTTTCTACCGAGCATATCCTGCTGGCTCTCACAGGCAGCAGCGAAGAAAAGAGGTTGTCACAGTATGGATTAACCAAAGATACCATACTGCGCGCACTTACTGAAGTTCGCGGTAACCAGCGCGTCACAAGTCAAAATCCTGAAGATACCTACCAGGTATTGGAAAAATACGGGGTTGATTTAACCGCGAATGCCCGCCAGGGAAAACTTGATCCGGTGATCGGCCGGGATGAAGAGATTCGCCGTGTAATCCAGATCCTTTCAAGGCGCAGCAAGAACAACCCGGCACTGATTGGCGATCCTGGTGTTGGCAAAACTGCCATCGTCGAAGGGCTGGCGCAACGCATTGTCAAAGGGGATGTGCCGGAAAGCTTAAAGCACAAACGCCTGATCATGCTGGATATGGGTTCACTTGTTGCCGGAGCCAAATACCGCGGTGAATTTGAAGAACGTCTTAAGGCAGTTCTGAAAGAAGTGCAAACAGCACAGGGCGAGATCATCCTCTTCATTGATGAAATGCACACCGTCGTGGGTGCAGGTGCCGCGGAAGGCTCCATGGATGCGGGCAATATGCTCAAGCCGCTCTTGGCGCGCGGAGAGCTGCACATGATAGGCGCCACAACCATAAACGAGTACCGCAAATATATCGAAAAAGACGCCGCTCTGGAACGCCGTTTCCAGCCTGTCCTGGTGGGTGAACCAACTGTGGAAGACACGATTAGCATTTTACGCGGTCTCAAGCAGCGTTATGAGGTTCATCACGGTGTGCGCATCACCGATGGCGCAGTTATCGCAGCGGCTATGCTTTCCAACCGATATATCACAGATCGAAAATTGCCAGACAAGGCCATTGACTTGATCGATGAAGCAGCCGCGCGTCTGCGCACCGAAATCGACTCTAAGCCGCAGGAACTGGATGAAGTTGACCGCCAGATCATGCAGCTGGAAATCGAGCGCCAGGCACTCCAAAAGGAAAAAGATAAGGCTTCCGTTAACAGGTTAGGAAAGATCGAATCGGAACTGGCAAACCTGCAGGAACACTCAACAGAATTGACCACACGCTGGCAGACAGAAAAATCAGCCATTGCCGACCTTCAGAAAATCAAAGAACAAATCGACCAAACGCAGACCGAAATGGAGGATGCTGAACGCCGCAATGATCTGGAAAAGGCAGCCCGATTGAGATATGGCACGTTGCATGAACTGCAGGAAAAACGCGAGACCGCTGAAAAACGGCTGCAGCAGCTGCAAAAAGAAGGTGCCTTATTGAAAGAAGAGGTAGATGCTGAAGAGATAGCCAGTATTGTCGCCAAGTGGACGCATATCCCGGTTGAACGGTTGATGGAAGGAGAGATGCAGAAGCTTCTGCAAATGGAGGAGCGTCTGCGCGGGCGGGTGGTTGGACAAGACGAAGCGCTGCAGGTAGTCTCAAATGCCATCCGCCGGGCGCGTGCCGGATTGCAGGATCCAAACCGTCCCATTGGTTCATTCATCTTTCTTGGACCTACAGGTGTTGGTAAAACTGAGCTTGCACGCGCTCTGGCGGATTTCATGTTCGATGACGAACGCGCCATGATACGCATTGACATGAGTGAATATCAGGAGAAGCATACCGTTTCACGTCTGATCGGCGCCCCTCCAGGTTATGTTGGGTATGATGAAGGCGGCCAACTGACCGAAGCTGTGCGGCGCCATCCTTATACCGTTGTGCTCTTTGATGAAATTGAAAAAGCACACCCCGAGGTATTCAATGTCTTGCTTCAACTGCTTGATGATGGACGCCTGACCGATGGTCAAGGCCGCACGGTGGACTTCCGCAACACGCTGGTAATCATGACAAGCAACCTGGGCAGCAGTCTGTGGCTGGGTAATCAGAAAGTTGCGCGTGAGGAAGTGGTGCGCACACTACAGGCCAACTTCAAACCTGAGTTTCTCAACCGTATCGATGAAATTATTATCTTCCACCCGCTGCAAAAAGACCAATTGAGCAGAATTGTGGAAATTCAGTTAAAACGAGTGGAAAAATTGCTCCAGGAGAGAGGGTTCCAATTGAAGGTTACAGGGCCTGCAATCGAATTTCTGGCTGAAGCCGGTTATGACCCTGATTACGGGGCAAGACCGCTCAAAAGAGCCATTCAGCATGAGCTCCAAGATCCTCTTGCTTTGAAAATCCTTAACGGCGACATCCATCCCGGTGAAACCATTCAGGTGGATCGCGGTGAAAGCGGACTTGTCTTTAGCACTAGTAGNNGCAAAATCGGGGCACGGCAAATGAAACGGGCGATGATCTTGCTGAAGGCCGACGAAGGATTGTCTGAGCCACAAATCATGACGGCGCTGAACGTTAGCCGTCCATGCGTGGAACGGATTCGTAAGCGGTTTGTGTGCCAGGCGGTATGGAGAAAGCCTTGAACGGAGATCCACTCCTTGGGCAAAGGCGCAAATTAGATGGGCTGGCCGAAGCGACCTTAATTGCCACAGCCCGCAGCCAGGTTCCCGAAGGACACGAGCATTGGACTTAAGTTCCTGCTTGCGATTGATCGTTCTCTGTCGCGCGTTAAAAACAAAACAAATCCATCAGGGGACTAATTTTGTCTGGAACATTAAATAAATCGTTGAAACTACCCTAACCAGTCATTGAATCGTTGATTGTTGAAATTGGTTCCTGATTGTGTGATCACTGTTTTGTCAAGGCTAAATAGAAATGTGTGATCACTGTTTTGATCACTGTTTTAAAAAGTGCAATTTAAAATGATATAATAATAAGTAACCGGATTTCAGATTCCTACTTGCAATTAAAGTCGCTATTCTGTATCGAATGGTGGCTTTTTTCTTTATCTAATTCTGGAAGATCCGTACATCGCTGCCCGGATTTCAAATCCCAAAAATTGTCAAACCTAAAGAAAAGGAAAAAAATGATCGCAAAATTATATGTAGGAAATCTTTCCTTCGGCACTACCGAGGAAAAACTGCGCGCGCTATTTGCTGAGGCTGGAACTGTAGATACCGTGGAAGTGATTATGGACCGTGAAACCAGGCTTCCGAAAGGATTTGCCTTTGTCTCAATGAGCAACCAGGCAGAGGCAGAAAACGCCATCCGGTTATTCAACGGAAAGATGGTGGATAACAGAGAGTTAAAAGTAAACATCGCCCGACCGCGTGAAGATCGACCTCAAAGTTTTGATAATCGAAGGCGCAGGTAAAGTTTTCCAAAGCCCCCCTGGTCAGGCCTGTGAAGTGCAGTCAAACCAGAAAGGTGTAAATAATGGAATTTCGCATTGGGGACAACGTCATTCACCGTATCTTTGGATATGGCGAGATCACCGATGTTGAGGAAAGAGTCATCAATGGAACCCGGATGACCTGTTATGTGGTTAAAGTTAATCACGACACCATCTGGGTTCCTGCAGATATGCCAGGTCGTAATAGCTTAAGAAGCCCAACGCCTCCAAAGGAATTTATTAACACAATTAAAATCCTCACCATCTCACCTGACTCCTTGGATGAAGACCGTGTAATACGCAAGAAGTATCTGTTAGACCACCTCAGAGATGGCCAATTAACCTCAATCTGCCAGGTTGTTAGAGACTTGACTCACTATAAAAAAATATTCAAGTTGAACGATCAGGAAAAATCGATACTGGAACAGGCGATTAAATCGCTTCTCGAAGAATGGTCCCTATCATTGGAGATCCCTCCTGAAAAGGCACAAAAATCCTTGGAAGAGATGTTGCAAACCTGATCCAACTATAATTGTATGGAATCGAATAGGTTCGTAATGGACATTGTCACGAGGCAAAAAACTCCAGAAAAGCCCAATTAACACGAATAATTAATCGAAAAATGAATTTGATGAGCGGTCAATCGGATGAGAACTCAAGCATCCTTTTGACTGTTTGTGTCATTTTATTGGATACGAAAGTAAGTCTAATATCACCGCGCAAGCGCAAGCGAATCATTAAGCACGGCGCTCTTCCTAATAGATTTGTAATAAAAAATGAGTGGTTATATAATCACATTGAATCTCGATTAAATCATCTGTCAACAAGGATGGGTTATGCGAAAGTATTGACGTGATGTCGCACGCCTTTGTTCGATTGGATAAAATTAAAAACGAAAAGGAAAAGGACATGAAATACGACCGAGTATATAACTTCTCAGCTGGACCCAGTATGCTGCCTGAGCCCGTTCTCGAGGAAATCAGGGATGAGCTTCTGAACTACCGCGGATCCGGGATGTGCGTGATGGAAATGAGCCACCGCAGCAAGGTTTTCGAGGGTATCCTCCTTGAAGCCGAAGCGGATTTGCGCGCCCTCATGGGAATCCCGGAGAATTACAAAGTTCTTTTCATCCAGGGTGGCGCCACCCTGCAGTTTTCGATGATCCCGATGAACCTGATGAAAAACGGTGAAGCGGATTACATCGTCACCGGCGGCTGGTCTGAAAAAGCTTACAAAGAAGCGCTGCGCTTCGGGAAGATCAACCTGGCGGCGACGAGCAAAGACCGCAATTACAGCTACATTCCCGATGTATCCGACCTTCCCGTCGCGGAAAAATCGGATTACGTTTACATCTGCGAGAACGAGACCATTCACGGCACCACCTACCGCGACCTGCCCAATACCAAGGGCAAAACCCTCGTTTCTGACCAGTCTTCGATGTTCCTCTCGAAACCTTGCGATGTGACCGATTACGGCTTGATCTACGGCGGTGTGCAGAAGAATGTCGGCCCGGCTGGCATGGTCATCGCGATCATCCGCGAAGACCTGATCCGTAAGGACCTCGATGAGAAAACCCCCATCTACATGCGCTATGACACGCACGCCGAGAACGAATCCATGTACAACACCCCCAACTGCTGGGCGATTTACGTGTGCGGAAAGGTGTTCAAGTACCTGCTCAACATGGGCGGTCTGGCAGAAATGCAGAAGCGCAATGAGGAAAAAGCCGCGGTGCTGTATGACTACCTTGATAATAGTAAGATGTTCCACGGCACAGTTGAGAAGCAGTTCCGCTCGGTGATGAATGTTCCCTTCGTCACCGACAGTAAAGAGCTGGACGCGGAAGTTGTGGCTGCCTCGGTCGCCGCAGGCTTCGACAACCTCAAGGGTCACAAGAGCGTGGGTGGCTTGCGCGCGTCGATCTATAACGCCATGCCCAAAGACGGTGTGGAAGCCCTCGTCGCCTTCCTTAAAGATTTTGAGCAGAAACACGCCTAATCTGTTGTTTTTGAATGTGTGAACTGAAGAAGGGTTGAACGCTGAATCGATCAACCCTTCTTTTTTTATTTTTTGGAACGTGAATCAGATAATTACAAAAACTCTTGATCGTATCGGAATTTGAAATCATGACCTCTGTCAGCGTTTACCTGATACTCCTGCTGCTTGTGTCCGCTGTTACATTTTTCATCTGGGGGTGGGATAAATCCGCAGCGATCAATGGAAAATGGAGAATACCTGAACGCACGCTGCTGATCCTGGTCATGTTCGGCGGCGCGGTGGGCGGAGCCCTGGGCATGGTCTTTTTTCGTCATAAGACGCGCAAGCCCCTCTTCCGCGTGGGGCTGTGGGTGGCGGGGATTCTACAGCTGGCAATTTTCTATCTTTTACTCACCCGCCCTGCCTAATGTCTTAGTGGACAAAAAACCGGGATGCCTTGCAACCCACCATTGGGATTAGAGAAATCCATACGCGTGACGCGTGTTACGGGTAAAATTAACCCGCGATATGATTCTCATCTTCCACTCAGGATAAACTATGTCAGAGACTGTCAACAAGAGCAACGAACTGAAAGGTAAAGTGGAAACATACATTGACAAGGACGGGAACCTTGTCGTGTGGCGTCCGCTGCCCAGCCTGGACTGGGAGCGCCTGATGGAACTGCCGGAAGAAAAAGCCCTGGCAGAGTTGTTCGTCTATCAAACCTCTCATGGTTATGAGTGGCTGCTGCCGGCGGATTTCGGCGGTTTCCTCTTCACACCCATCTTGGGTTGGAAGGTCCAGCGGGATGAAAAAGGCAAATACCTTTCAGCTGAACACATTTACCGCTTTTGCGGCTTTCATTTGATCGACGGTCTGCGCAAGTTGCCCACCGGTCGCGGGATCATCTTTTACAAGGTAAAGTAACCCTCCTGGATTTTATATACGCCCGGGGTTTCCCATCAAGACTGGTGTCGACACCATGTTATCAGACGATATTACCCTTCTCATTCACCAGCTCGCGGAGTGTTTCAGCGTCCTCCCGCAGGTGCAGGCGGTAGGGATGGCTGGTTCGCGGGTCAATCACACTGCGCAGCTCGACCCCGCTTCGGATATCGATCTATACGTTTTCACCAGCGCGGATATTCCGCTCGAAACCAGGCAGGAGATCGTGGAAAAAACTGGCGGCGCATCACGCGCTGAATTGGAACTGAACTACTGGGGACCGAACGATACTTGGTATCACTTGCCAAGCGGGGTAGAGATCGATAACAACTTCTTTTCCGCCTCGTGGATGGAGGAGCAGATCGATCGCGTGCTCATCCGCCATGAACCCAGCCTGGGCTACAGCACCTGTTTCTGGCACACAATGAAAAACATGAGCCTCCTCGCAGACCCGCGCGGCTGGCTGAAGCAGCTGCAAGAGCGCTGCGCGGTCGAATATCCGGAGCCTCTGCGCCGGAATATCATCCGCTACAATCACAGCGTCCTGCGCGCCATCATTCCCGCGTACGCCCACCAGGTGGAGAAAGCCGTCCGGCGCGGCGATATCGTCAGTGTCAATCACCGCCTGGCAGGATTGTTCGCCAGCTACTTCGACATCCTCTTTGCGCTCAACCGTCAGACCCACCCGGGTGAAAAACGCCTGCTGGAACTGGCAGCCACGACCTGCCCGCTGCTGCCGGTAGACATGGAAGCGGATGTACGGGATGTATTGAGCGCCTCGGTGGATAGGCTTGATAATCTAGGGAATCTGGTTAACCGCCTATTGGATCACCTGGATGAACTGCTGGTGCGCGAGGGATTGCTGAAATAAATACTCTCAAACTGTTGTAAATAACCGATCGCTCAAATAACAGCACGCGCGCCGAAGATCGCCGTGCCCAGGCGCACCTGATTTGCTCCCTCTTCGATGGCAACCCGGTAGCTGTTGCTCATCCCCATCGAGAGCGTGCGCATTTCAATGTTCGGCAGAGATTTTTTGGATAGCCGTTCGTAGATCTCTCGCGTTGTCTTAAAATAAGGCCGGCTCAATTCTGGGTCTCCAAACAGTGGACCCATGGTCATCAACCCCTGCACACGAACATACTTCAAAACATTGAGTTTTTCCACCAGCTCGTCCACATCTTCCGGAAGCAAGCCGGTCTTGTTGGGTTCCCGCCCGCTGTTGATTTCCAATAGCACGGGCATGATCTTCTGCCGCTCTTCGCAGAAGTGTTCCAGGGCCTGCGCGAGTCTAAGGGAATCGAGGGTTTCGACCAGGTCGAAGTTTTCCGCGACCACTTTCGCCTTGTTGCGCTGTAGGTGGCCGATCATGTGCCAGCTCGCCCGGCTGCCAATCTCATCGATGATCGGCAGCGCTTCCTGCACATAGTTGTAACCGATATGCGTCACCCCCGCAGCGATGACAGCTTCCACTTCCGCCAGCGACCTTGTTTTGGCGGCTGCCAACAGGGTCACGCCAGGTGGAATGGTTGCGAGGATGGAATTCACCGCGGCGTGGATTTTGTCCGATTCAATAGCCATGTTCAACCTTCCGACCTCCAGACGGTTGCGGTTAGAGCAAATCCGACCGCCTGAGCTGCTTTAAGCGTAAACTCATTCCGTCACCACATTAATTTTACAACCTACCCGAACGAAAGGGTTATTAATTGTGCATTAATTGTGCATCGAAATTCTATCAATCCTCTGAACAGAAATTATCCACTACCTTATGCAACCACCCGACATTTGCTAAAATAAGAGCATGTCTCTTTCCGAGATGGTCATAAAAAGCAAATTGATTCCACCACAGCCACAGAGAGATGTCTTTCACCGCGCCAGGCTGCAGGAAAAGTACAAGGCATCCCTCAGCCACCCTCTCACCTTTATCCACGCCGGAACCGGATTCGGGAAAACGACCGCCCTGTTGGAGTTGTGCAGTTTTTATCCACGTGTATTCTGGTATGACATCACGGAACCAGACCGCGACCCTGCGCTTTTCCTGGCGCACCTGCTTTCCGCGTTTTTGCCTTCCTCCGCTCCGCTCCTCGAGCGCTTGCAAAACGGCGGAATGGCAGCCACACCTGCCATTCTCACCGCACTCATCAACCAGCTTACCCTCGATCTTGAAGATGACGTTGTCCTCGTCCTGGATGATTATCACCTGGTCAGTGATGTGCCCGATATCACCCGCTGGGTCGAGCAACTCATCGAAAATCACCCCCCGCGCTTGCATGTGGCGATCGCCAGCCGTACCATCCCCGAATCCGCGGCTTTCGTGCGTTGGCGCGTTAAGGGAACCATGCTGCTCATTGAACAGGCAGACCTCGCCTTCACTGAGGAGGAGATCCACAGCTTGTTCACGGACCATTTCGGTTTTGCTATCAACGCGGAGCAATCCCAATCCATATTCGCGTACACAGATGGTTGGATCATCGCGCTGCAATTGATCTGGCAGCGACTGCAGACCAGTCCCACGCGCCAACTTGAACGGATACTCTCCGACCTTCCCACCTCATTCACAGAAGTCTTCTACTTTCTTGCGCAGGAAGTGCTGTTGCGCCAGCCGAAGGGAATGCAAAAGTTCCTTGTTTCCAGCGCAGTGCTGCGGCAATTGGATGTGAATGCGTGCAACGAATTGATGGGGATTACCAACAGCGGCGAAATCCTGCGACAACTAGTCGAGCGGGGGTTGTTCACCTTTTTAGTGGACGAAAACACCTACCGTTTTCAACGCCTGTTCCAGGATTTTCTACTCGACCAGGCGCGAAAGGATGCGGGAAGTGCGCTTGCGCTGCATAAAAAAGCAGCCGCGTTCTTTGAGCGCAACAATAATGCAGAAGAGGCCATTTTTCACCTGCTGGCGGCTGGTGAAAATGAAAGCGCAGCCCGTCTGATCGAAATCACCGCCCCCCAGCTGCTGGAGCTAGGCCGCTTGCGCACGATCGCCAAATGGCTCGAAAAGCTGACCGAAAGCCAGATGGACAAGCATCCGCGATTGTGGCTGGTATCCGGCGAGGTGTACCGCCTGCGCGCCAACTTCGATCCCGCTCTCGAAGCTTATCACCGCGCCGAAAAAGTTTTCCGCCAGCGCAAGGATTTATTGGGTCGCAGCCTGGCGCTGCGCAGCCAGGCTCAGGTGTACCTGGATACCATTCGACCTTTAAAAGCCACCAGCCTGCTGGAGGAAGCTATCTCTCTGCTCGAACCTCAGGAACACCCGGCAGAGGTCGCTGCCCTGCTGGATCAGCTGGCGGAGAACAAACTCAACCTCGGCAAGCCTGACGAAGCCCGCGCCCTGCACAATGAAGCAGGCATGCTGCGCTCAGAAGCTGACCCTGACGCGATCTATCTCGAAGCGCGATCGCTGCTGCGCACCGGACGCTTGCAGGAAGCGATCGATCTTTTTGAACCCTACCAGGAAAAGATCAAACCGTCACAATCCGAACAACGCCCGCAGAAATTCCACCGTGAAATGCCCCTCCTGCTCTCGTTGATCCACCTGATGTTGGGCAATATCGAAAAAGGCGAGCTTTACGCCCGCCAGGGGATTGAGATCGGCCGCCAGATTGACTCCCCCTTCGTGGAGGCGGTGGGGTGGATGCGCCTTGGGCACGCCTGCCAGTTGCACCCGCACCTGCCCTGGCGTGAAACCCGCCTGGAGCAGGCAAAAACCTGTTACGAGCGCTCGATTGAACTCGTGCGACCCTTCAATGTGGTCAGAGTGCAGGTGGAACCGCTGTGGGGTCTCTGCCGCTACCACGGTTACCAGGGACGCCTCGCGGACGCGCGACGCTTCGCCGACCAGGCGATCGAGATTGCCGACAACGCCGGGGATCAGTGGTTCGTCGGGTTGATCCTTTGCACCATGGGTACAGCCTACGCGCTGGCTGGGGATGACAAAGCGCAGGAATGGTTACGCCGCAGCGCGGAAAAACTGCAGGGGGTGGGGGACAACTTCAGCCGCTCAGCCGCGCTCGCCGCTCTCCTGTATTACGAATGGGTCCACGTTTCCACGCAGCAGGCGATCAGCTCATTTTCATCTTTCGTGACTGAATTCATAACCCACGACACTGGCAGCGTGCTGACCCGTCCCACCCACATCGGCATGCAAGAAACGCAGATATTTATTCCGCTATTGCTAAAAGCCCACCACGAGGGCATTGAGCCGGAGTGGGTCCGCAGCCTCCTGCCCAACATCGACCTGGCGAACATCGACAACCATCCGGGGTACAGCCTGGCAGTACGCACGCTGGGGCAATTCGAGGTTTGGCGCGGTGGTGAACAGGTAAACCCGCGCGAATGGCAACGGGAGAAAGCCCGCCAGTTATTCCAGTTTTTTATCAGCAATAAGGAGAAATGGTTCACCCGTGAGCAGTTGAGCGACCAGCTCTGGCCTGACCTGGACCTCGATTCCTCCAACCAAAACCTTAAAGTGGCCTTGAACGCCCTCAACCGGACGATTGAACCCGCGCGGGAACCCGGGCAGAACCCGTTTTTCATCACGCGTCAGGAAACCCTCTACGGGCTCAATCCAGCCGCGGATATCTATGTCGACGCGGAAGATTTCCTTGCCCTGGCTTCCTCTAACCAGGATGAAGACCTTGAAACAGCCATGCAGATCTACCGCGGGGATTACCTGCCCGAAGCCACCGCGGAAGATTGGGCAAACGAAAAACGCGAACATTTGCGCGAGACCTACCTGCACGCCGCGCATCAACTCGCTGACCACCGCCTGCAAGAGGGACAATGTGACGACGCGATGCGCATCTGTCATGAGATCCTTGCGGTCGACTCGGTGAACGAGCCCGCTTACCGCGTACTGATGCGCTGCCACGCGGCGCGGGGGAATCTCGCCGCTGTGCATTCGGTGTATCAAAGATGCGCCAACCTTCTCAAGGAAGATCTTGACGTTCCTCCCTCCCTTGAAACAACTACCTTGTATAAACAGTTGACGGAAAAATAAAGGCACAGTAATGACTGCGCCTCATCTTCGGATTTTCCCGAAGGGATTAATCTTTCGGCGGTGATTTGAAGACCCTCAATAACCGCTGCCAACCCTGCTTACAGGCTTGATTCCAGCCCAGCCGCCTGACCATCCAGGTGCCTACGATGCCGTAAGGGATGAAGAGCACAAACACCACGTACACCGCGCCGAGGAAAAAACTCGCGCCTTCTCCGATAAACCTGCGCAGACCAAAATCCAGCAGCTTATACACGAACGCACCGATGATGGCGCCGCTCAGTGTGCCCACGCCGCCGATCAGCACGATCAACAGCCCGGTCACGGTGAATCCGAGATCAGCGATGCTGGGGATGATCGCCGGTTGGTAAAGCGCGTGCAGGGTACCTGCTACCGCAGCGGTGAAGGAAGAAATGATCATCGCCAGGATCTTGAAGTTGGCTGTGTTGAAGCCGAGCATCATGGCGCGTCCCTCGTTCTCGCGGATGGCGACGCATACCCTGCCTGTGGGAGATTTGACAAAGCTTTTGTAAAGGATGTACGTGACCACCAGGATGAAAAGCGCGATCAAGTAAAAGCGCAGCTTTTCTGCCGACGCGTTGAAGAAAGCCGGCACCGGGTAACCCTGCAAACCGACATCTGAACCGGTGTATTTTGACAGATCAGTGGAGGTGACCACGATATGGAAAACGGACGCCATCCCCAGCGTGACCAGCGCGAAGGTGATGCCCTTGACCCGCGGCAGTACCAGGCTGAAAAGCAACGCCTGCGCGACGGAGAGGACAAAGATCAACACCAACACCACCCAGAATGGGAAAGACGTGAACTTTAACAACATGCCCGTGGCGTAAGCCGCGCTCGCGAAGAACATGGCGTGACCAAAGGAGAGCAGACCGGTGATGCCGAAAAGCAGGTCGTAGCTCATGGCGAACAGGGCGAGGATGAAAATTTCGATCAGCAAGCCCTGGATGAACTTGGAATAAGTGCCCTGGTTGTTCCACACAAGCTCCGGTGTTGACCCTTCGAACAAGCCGATAATGAACGGCAACACCAACATCACCAGGAAGAAAATCAGGATCGTGCGGTATTCGCGAAAGAAGGAGACTCTTGGTTTGTTCATTGTTTAATCCTTTTTGCCCATGATGCCGCCCGGAAGGAACAACAGGACGATGACCATCAAAAGGACGGTCGAAGCGGGCACCAGTGGGGGTGAGGGTTTGAAGATGATATCTGTGAATGGAATCTCGATCCCGATCTGTCCATACTTGATAATGAATTGTTGCACGAGTCCCACCAGCAGGGATCCAAGCGCGGCGCCAGGATAACTGGTGAGGCCGCCGATCGCCAGCGCGATCAGCGCCGAGGTCTGCAAGCTCGCGCCCATGCCTGTGTTGAGCCCGCTCGAAGGGGCAGCCAGGATACCGCCAAAAGTCGCCAGGCCGACACCCAGCGCAAAGACCAGGGTGAAGATGCGCCTGACATTTATGCCAAGGGCTTCCACCATGGCGCGGTCCTGCACACCCGCGCGGATGATCATGCCGATGCGCGTGCGCTTGAGCAGGATCCACACTGCGATCAGCACGATGATACCCAGCACCGGTATGATGATCTCATCGTACACCCTGATCCTGCCCTCAAAGAACTGGATCGTCGCGCATTTGTTCTCGAGCCAGCCCGCCAGGCTGGTGGCCGGGCAGCCTTCACCGCTGCCCTTGACGATGGATGGCCGCGGCATGATAAACCCCGGGCGACCCCAGATCGCCTGCACCATTTCCACGCCGATGGCGCTCAACCCGAGGGTCAGCATCAACTGGTAGATCGGCCGGTTGTAAAGCGGTCGAATGAGCGTCGTCTCCATACCCGCACCCAGGCCAACGCCAATGGCGATCGCCACGATGATCGCCACCAAGAAAAGCCAGGTGGAGTCGATCTTCACCAGCCATTCGGTAAGCGGTGTGTTGAAGATGATCACAAGCAGAGCAGCTGCGAGAAGCACGATGAACAGGATAATACTGCGCCAGTTAAATTTTCCTACGGCGCGGGTTTCCCTTCCCAGCAGCGCGATCCCGCTGGCATAAATCAGGCTTGAAAGCAGCAGACCGAGAATCCCCAGCACCGGCGAGATCTTTTCGAACGACAGGTGCTCGAGCGGTAAACGCATCTCCTTGTCAGCGAAGAAGGAGAAAGTCACTGGACCCCGGGTGTAATTCTCGAGGTCCCACATGGCGATAGGATAACGGCTTAGGATCAAGGCTGCCAGCGCAACGCCCAGCGCGATCATCCCCCAGGAGATGAGCCGCCGCGCGGTCGTGGACAGGGTGAACTTGCCGGTAAAGCGTTTTAACACGCCGGTCAAGGTCAAACCGGAGAGCAGTAAAAAAGCCGGGGCGAGCAGATCAACGAAGGTGTCCGGCCGCACGAAAACCGTCCAACCGACATATGCACCGATCATGTAAAGCGTGCCGTGTGCCAGGTTGAGCACATCCAACAGGCCGAAGATAAGCGAAAAACCAGCAGCCACGAGGAACACCACTGAACCGGCGGAAAGGCTGCGCAGCACCGTGATATAGAAATCCTGCGTGCTCATACCGCGTGAAGACACGATAAGGAACACCAGGATGATCAACAGGGTAATAAGGAGAGCAGAATTCTTACGCAGGAAGATTTTCATTGAGTCTCCTTATGCCGCGCCCAGGTACTTGTGAATGGTCGCCTTGTCAGCGATCAGGTCCTGCATTTTGCCATTTTTCATAGAGCGCCCCTCCTCGATGATGACATAATGCTCGGCGAGTTTGCTGGCAACCAGAAAGTTCTGTTCGACGAGCACAACGGTTGATTCTTTGGAGAGCTCGCGGATGACCGCCATCATGTT
Source organism: Anaerolineaceae bacterium UBA2260 (assembly GCA_002347485.1). Taxonomy (GTDB): domain Bacteria; phylum Chloroflexota; class Anaerolineae; order Anaerolineales; family Anaerolineaceae; genus UBA6107. The sequence continues at coordinate 37,797 of DDXM01000011.1, forward strand.
CTCGATGATGACCGGCGCAAGACCCTCGCTGGGTTCGTCGATGAGAAGTAATTTATTGTCCGCCACCAGAGCGCGAGCGATGGAAAGCATTTGCTGTTGCCCGCCGGAGAGCCTGGTGCCGGGGATGGCCAGGAAACGCTTTAGGTCAGGAAAAAGGTCAAAGATGAAATCGCGTTTGCGCAGGTACTCCCCCTTCGAACGCTCGGCGATCTTCAGGTTTTCCTCCACCGAGAGATCACGGAAGATAGCGCGGTGTTCAGGCACGAACCCGATCCCCAGCGCGGCGATGTCGTAAGGCGGCATACCCTGCACCTCACGGCCATCGAAGATCACCTTGCCCTCACGCACCGACGCGAGCCCGAGGATGGACTTCAGCGTGGTGGTCTTTCCAGCGCCGTTCCGACCGAGCAGCGCGGTGATCGAACCTTGTGGCACCGTCACATCCACACCCTGCAGGATGTGATATTGACCGATAAAGGTATGGATGCCGCTAACCTCAAGAATATTGCTCATCTCAACCTCTTACCATCGAATGGAATAAGTGAATAAGTGCTACAGTTCATACAGTCCGCCCAGGTAAGCAGTTTGCACTTCTTTGTTGCTGGTGATCTGTTCGGGGCTGCCCTCAGCCAGTTTTTTGCCCAGGTTCATTACAGTGATCGTGTCTGAAATGCTCATCACTACGTTCATATTGTGCTCGACCAGAACAACGGTTTTATTGCCGTCAGCCTGCACCTCGCGGATGAGCTTGATGAGTTCAGGCACCTGTTCAGCGGCCATGCCGGCCGTGGGTTCATCGAGCAGCAGCACCGAGGGGTCCGGTGCGAGGATCATACCCAGCTCCAGCTTGCGCTGGTCGCCATGGGGTAGCATACGGGCAGGAGAGAAGGCTTTTTCCTTCAACCCCACTTTTTCAGCCACAGCCCAGGCGCGTTCCTCGCATTTCTTCAACCGCGACGCATCGGTTAGAAAGCGAAAATTTCCTTTTTCCATCGCCTGGGATGCCAGGCGGATATTTTCAAAAACCGTGAGATTAGGGAATACATTGGTAATTTGGAACGACCGGCCAATTCCAATATGGATCATGCGGTGGATCGGCTGGCCGGTGATGTCGTTGCCGTTGTAAAAAACCTTTCCACTCGTGGGTTTCAGGTTGCCGCTTAACAGATTGAACAGGGTGGTTTTGCCTGCGCCGTTCGGTCCAATGATCGCGTGCAAGGTGTTCCTGCGGATCTGCAGGTTCACGTCATCAACCGCGGCGAGTGCGCCGAAATGCTTGCTCAAATTGACTGTTTCGAAAAGAAATTCGTTAGCCATCATCAATCCAACCTTTGTTCAAAAATGTTCATCCAAATGAATCAATTAAGGTATTCCCTAAAGGTCTTGCGACCTTTAGGGAATACGGGGTTATTTCAATTACTCGCCTGTAAGCGTGCCGTAGGGCAGCGCGCCGCAACGGTCTTTCAAATTCTCAGGCAGCAGACATGGGGGTTCGGGGCGGGTCGTTTCTACATAGGAGTAGAAATCCGCGGTGGGATCAGTGAGATTCTCAAGCTTGAGAATGTACATATCCTGGATGGCCACGTGATCTTCGGGGCGGATGTAAACAAGACCCTTTGGACCTTCGAACTCCATGCCTTCCATCGCCGCAACCAGCGCGGTACCGGTCACATCGCCATTGGTCTTCTTGAGCGCTTCAACCGCCATGATGGCTGCGTTCATCGCGTCCGCGTCGAACAGGTCAGGATAGACACCGTAGCGGGCGGAGAGCTGCGCCACGAGGAAGTCGTTGGCTTCGTTCTTGGGAGCTGACCAGTGGTAGACGATGCCATTGGTGGTGCCGATGGCGTTGGTGTACCACAGGGGCATCAACACATTATCGATGAAGGTAGCCGCGAGCACCATCTTGTCGTTCAGGCCGGAATCAACCGCGGCCTGCGCCAGCGCCGGGAAGCCGGAGCCTGCCCAGGTGACAATGTAGGCTTCAGCGCCGGAATTGATCAGGGGATCCATGTAGGGGGTGAAGTCGGTGGTGGTGGCGGGGGCGAAGATGTCATCCGCGACAAATTCAGCGCCCATGAGGGTGCAAGCATCGCGGAAAGCGGCGGCTGAACCAATACCGAACGTGTAATCGGGGGCGATCTGCACAAGTTTGGTGTAATTCTTCACCAGGTAGGTGCATTCGTTAATGGCATCCTGATAGTTGTTGCGGCTGGTGCGGAAGGTGAATTCGTTAAAGTCCTTACCGGTGATGTCATTGGCAGCCGCGGGGGCAACGATCAGGGGGATCTGGTTCTGAGCAGCGATACCCTGCAGCACGGTGGTGTTGGCGGATGAAGCGGTTCCAACCAGCAGATTTACCCTCTGAACTTCGATCAGCTCGTTGGCAACCGTGGTCGCGTTTTCGGGAAGACCCGCATCATCACGCACGTACACGATGATCTCGCAATTGTCGATCTTGAAGGTATTTTCCTGGTTGGCGGTGATGTCAAACACCTCGCCAGCCGAACCAGCCGCGCCGGTAGCCCATTCCATACCCAGCATGAATGAGCGCGGCATCATGATACCGTAGATCGCCAGCCCACCAGTCAGGTCAGTGATGAGACCGATCTTAACAGGCTCAGCGCAGGTCAACCCGGCGGGAGCTTCGGTAGCCACGGGGGCTTCAGTCACCACAGGGGCTTCAGTCGCTACAGGAGCTTCGGTAACCTCAGGCGCCTCGGTCGGCGCTGGATTCGCACAGGCTGCGAGCAGCATGGCGAGGACAACAATTACACTTACCAGAGTTGCGATTTTTTTCATTGCGTTTCTCCTCCAATTGGTTTGAATTATCCGATTGCCAGGTAATCTCATTATGGGGCTTTTTGAAAAATTAATCACCTCCTTTATATTCCCTGTCCTGTAAGGGCAGGATTTGGTCCGGTACAAGCATGACAGCCTGCCCTGTGATGACCTGCTTTTTATCCTGGTTGTAGCAATCCATGCGGAATGTGGCCAGGTGTTTCACCGTGTTTAGTTCGATCATTTCGATGATCGTTTCGATCCGCTCACCACAGTAAACCGGAGCGAGGAACTCATACTGCATCGTCACGCACTGAGAGTTCTCTCCCGGCAGATGTGAATTCAACAGCCCACCGATGATCCCCACCAGGTATTCCGGATGCACAACATTGCGCTCGTCCACCTGGTTGCCTGATTCCGGTGTGGAATGCACACGCGGCCGGTTTCCGCCTACCAATCCAGCGTACAAGGCAGCCTCGCCTTCGGTGATGACCTTGGTGAAGGTCTCCTGGATGCCGGTGTAGAGCTGGAGCGGAATGTGAATGCTCAGCCTACCACCTCGCTGTGTTTCAACACGAACCCCAACACCGCACTGTTGAACGCCGCCGGCTGCTCCATGCTGACCGCGTGCCCGGCGTGCGGGATGATTACCAGTTCAGCCCCCGGGATCTCGGCGGCGATGATCTCCGCGTACTTGCGCGGCTTAAGGATATCCAGCTCGCCGACCACTACCAATGCAGGAACGCTGATTTCCTTCAAGCGTTCGGTAAAGTTGATCTTTAAAAACGCGTTCATCAGGCGTTCAGCGGCTGGCAGGTCCATCTGGTGGTAAAGCTTGCGAGTAGTTTCTAGAATTCCCGCGTTCGCCTTCAACCAGCCTTCCGAGAAATTGAGCGGCAGTGAGGTTTCGAACAGGGCGTCCGCGTCGCGATCGCGCAGCGCGCTGCTCCACAGGATACCCATTTTTGCCAACATGGTATCGATCTCGCTCACCGAAGAGGATACGATCAGGCTGCGGGTGCGTTGAGGGTACTTGAGTGCGAAGAGCATACTGATCTCGCCGCCGTAGGAAATACCGCCGATATGCGCCTTCTCAATGCCCAATGCATCAAGCAGACCCGCCAGGTCTTCCACATGCATGTCCATCGTGTACGGGTCTTCTGGATGATCGGATTGCCACATGCCGCGGCAATCATACACCAGCACCCGGAAATGCTTCTTGAATTCCGCCACCTGGTAACCCCAGCTGCCGGCCGACATGAAGATCCCGTTGGACAGGACGATCACATCCGCCTGCTCAGGACCATGCAGTTCGTAATAGAGGTTGATCCCGTTCACCGTTTGCAAAGGCATCTACATGGTTCCTTTAAGCGGGCTCGAAGGCCAGCAGGGTCTTGCGCGCATCTCCCTCGCCCTGGTCGATGAACTTGACTTTGAGCGGAGTGCCGATTTTGAGCGTCTGCGGGTTCGTGCCGTTCAAGCCAACGACCAGCGCGCTGATACTGGGACCTTCCGCGGTCTTAATGATCCCGACCACGCAGGGGTTGCTGCGATTGAAACCGGCTTCGGTCATCAATGTAGAATTAATATAGATGCTGGTGAACGCCCGCAGCTCGCCCTTGCCGCTGAACTCGATCCAATCCATGTCAGTCGAAAAGTCAGAGGGATTCAACGGGCGTGGCGGCAGGAACATTTCGCCTGTGGAGATGTCGCGCGAACCCATCAGGCGGTGCGCCTTCAGATAGTTATTGAATGCGGTTACAGTAAACTGGTTCTCCATCTTCAGTCTCTCTTTTCGAAAATATGCACCACGCAAGTTTGACCGGTGCCGCCAACATTGTGGGTTAGACCATACCGCAGGTTGCCCGCGAGCTGGCGCTCACCAGCTTCACCGCGCAGTTGCTTCCACACTTCCACCACCTGCCCGATGCCCGAGGCTCCCACCGGGTGGCCTTTTGACTTGAGCCCGCCGGAAAGGTTGATGGGTTTTTCACCGGAGCGGCTGGTCTGGCCGTCTTCGGCCATTTTCCAACCCTCGCCCGGTTTAAAGAATCCCAGGTCTTCAGTAGCGATGACCTCGGCGATTGTGAAACAGTCGTGCACCTCGGCGAAATCAATGTCCTGTGGTCCCACATTTGCCATTTTGTACGCCTGCTCGGCTGCCAGGCGTGCAGACTTGATGCTGGTGAGCGATTCGCGATCGTGCAGCGCGCCATCGCTCGCCTGGCCGGTCCCCGCCACGTAAATGGGATGATCGGAAAACTGCCTCGCGAGTTCCTCGCTGACCAGCAGCACCACAGCTGCGCCGTCAGAGACGGGCGAGCAGTCGTATAATCGCATCGGCCAGGCGACGATGGGATTGGCTTTGTCGTCGTGCAGGAATTCCATCTCATCCGTCCATTGCGGGATGGGCAACCCCTTCTTCGCGGCGCTGGTCTTACGCGCTTCCATCAAAGTGGAAATCTTCGCGCCGAACTGGGCTTTCTCGTTTAGCGAGCCATGTTCGTGGTTCTTGATCCCCACCTTCATGAAGGTTTCCGGTGTGGCTCCATATTTATCCATATACGCGGTGGCCATGGAGGCATAAAAACCCGGGAAGGTGAACCCTGCCGGTACCTCGTACTGCACGTCAGCCGCGGTCGCCAGGGTATCGGTCACTTTTTCGGTGGGCAGGTCGGTCATCTTTTCGACGCCGGCAACTAGCACGATATCATACATACCTGAGGCGACCGCCAAAATTCCCTCGCGCAGCGCGACACCGGCGCTGGCGCAAGCGTCTTCGATGCGGGTGGCGGGGATCGGGTTCAGCCCGGTCCAGCTCGCCAGGATCGGCGCCAGGTGACCCTGCCCTTCAAACAGGTCGCTGCTGAAGTTGCCCATGTAAAAGGCTTCGATCTTCTTGGGATCGATCCCTTTGTCAACCGTGCCCAGCATTTCAACGAATGCTTCCACGAACAGGTCGCGTGAAGTTTTACCCTTGAACACGCCAAACTTGCTCATTCCCGCGCCAACCAGCGCGACGCCCCTTGCCAGTTTTCCCATGACTTAATGATCCCTTTCTATTCCTTCAGATAAAGCCGTGCTTTGCTCAAATCTTCGGGAGCCGGTTCCCCGGGGTTGCCGAAGAGTAATTTCAATGTCTCACCTTCAACCGCGAATCGACCAGAAAACTTACCCAGCAGGCCAAACGTGTGGCTGGTCTGGTCCATATGGATGACATCACCCTCGACCTCATAGGTACCGGAAGAAGTGATGCCCATCTCAGGGTATTGTGAATCGAAAGTGCCGTCGGCTTTGAAATCAAAGACCAGCCCGGCGTACGCCTGTCCTTCAGGCTGCTTCCACTTGCCAATCAATGGATTCATCGTTTACTCCTTTCACCTTCTAGAAACGCGGCACAATGCCCAACCGCGCGACCTCTTCCTTCAACTGATCCCTGAAATCGGGATGGGCGATCCTGATCAACGCCTGCGCGCGGTCGCGCAGGCACAACCCTTTCAGGTCAGCGATGCCGTACTCGGTCACGACAGTATCCACGTCATGGCTCGGAACGGTCACTTCCGCTCCCAGTGTCAGTGTCGGCACAATGGTGGAGATCTCGTTATTGCGCGCGGTTGAGCGCAACGCGATGATCCCGCGCCCGCCTGGTGAAAGCTGCGCGCCGCGGTGAGTATCCAGCTGGCCACCGGTGCCTGAGAAATGCCTTTGCCCGATCGACTGCGAGCACACCTGCCCCATCACATCCACCTGCAGCGCAGTGTTGATGCTGATCATCTTGTAATTACGCCCGATAATGTAAGGGTCGTTGGTGAACCGCCCCTGTTGAAATTCAACGCATAAGTTGTTGTTGATGAAATCATAGAGCTTTTGGGTGCCGAGCGCGAACGCCCCGACCATCTTGCCCTTCCACTGGGTCTTGCGGCGGTTGGTAATAACCCCAGCATTATAGAGATCGACCATGCCGTCGGTGAACATTTCAGTATGGATACCGAGGTCCTTGCGGGTCATGATAAAGGGTGTGATGGCGTTGGGAATGCCGCCGATGCCAAGCTGCAGCGTCGAACCATCCTCGATGAGGTCGGCGATGTAGCTGCCAATGGCTTCTTCAGCCGTTGTGGGCGACACAACCGGCAGTTCAGGTAGTGGTACATGGTTTTCCACCACGTAATCCACTTCCGAGATATGCACCTGCGTGTCCCCAAGCGTCCATGGCAGGTTTTCGTTGATCTCAAGGATCACCAGGTCAGCCGCCTCGATGAGTTGTTTTTCGATCACCAGACCCAACGAGAGCGACAGGTACCCGCGCTCATCCGGCGGTGTGGCGGTGCCAAAGAACACGTTCACCCGATCACCAGCCGCGTAGAGTTTCCTGGAGGCCGCCTGGTGCAGGTTGTTGGGAATGTAGGATTCGCGACCCTGATCGTGCACCTTGCGATCCGCCGCGCCATAGAACCAGTTCTCGACAAAGAAATGGCCATCCATACCGGGGTCGAGCACGAAGCTGTACGACCCAAGAGGGAGGCAGACCCATACATGCACATCCTCCAGGCGGTCGCGGTGATTGCCAAGTTCATTCATCAAACCAGGTGGTTCCGAAGCCGCCATCGCCAACCCAATCGTCTGGTGTGATTGCAATTTACCCACTGCCTCGGGGATGCTGATCAGTTTTTGCTTGTAGAGGTCGCTTGGATTCATAATTTCCTACTGCATAATGAACGCGGAACCGGCCTGGTTATACCCGACGCCCGAACCCACGAAAGCCACCAGGTCACCGGAATGCACTTTGCCCTGTTCCACAGCGTCGTTAAAAGCCATCGGCAGGCATGCGGAACCGGTATAGCCAAAGCGATCCATCACATAATGCGCTTTTTCAAAAGGTAGACCCAGGGTTTCCTGCACCAGCTTGATGCTTTTTAACCGCACCTGGGTGTAAATAACCAGATCGATTTCTTTAAGGTCAAAGTTACCGTTCTTCGCCAGCTCGCGCATGCGCGCAGGCCAGCCCTCGTGATTGACCTCCGGAGGGAAGGGGGTGACCAGCTTGACCTTCGTGCGACCGGCTTTCACGCTCTCTTCAGTGGCGGGTTCGTAGGTGCCGCCGGAATAGATACCCCAGTGCTTGTGGTAAGCGCCATCCGCGAAGAAGGTGGAGGACACGAAACCTGGCTTATCGCTGGCGGTCAGGATCGCCGCTCCCGCGCCATCACCGTAGAAGAAGGACATCACGTCGTTCTCCCAATCCGAGAGCTTGTGCATCATGTAAGCGCCGATGACCAGCACGTATTTCATGTGCGGGTTTGAGGCAATCAACCCGGCAGCAATGTTGAGCCCGGTGGGGAAAGAAGCGCAGGCGCAGCCTACATCGAAAGTCCCGGCGTTCTTAGCGCCAAGTTTGTGCTGCGTGACTACCGAGGTGGCGGGTGTGATGTAATCCGGGCTGTCCGTGCCCAGCACGATCAGGTCGATGTCTTCAGGTTTCAACCCGGCGTTGGCAATGGCTTTCTTGCCGGCTTCTACCGCCAGGTCGGAAGTCGCCCAATTATCAGGCGCGTAGAAACGGGTCTTGATGCCGGAGGAAGCCTCGAATTTCTCAACAACTTCGCCAAAACGTTCCGCCATCACTGTGTTGGATCGCTCGATCTCGGGCAGGTAAGCACCGGTGGAAATGATTGTTGCGTAACGGTTCATTTTTTTCTCTCCTTGTTAGGTACCCAGTACAATGCCGCCGTCCACGCTGATGGTGGCGCCGTGCACGTAGGCTCCTTCATCCGAAGCGAGCCAAAGGTAAGTATTGGCGATATCTTCAGGTTCACCCAACCGACCGAGGGGGGTCTTGGCGCGCATGCCCGCGAGCACTTCCTCGGGCATCTTGGCGACCATCTCGGTCATGATAAAGCCAGGCGCGACGGCGTTGACACGGATATTGTAGCGCCCAAGTTCGCGCGCCCACACCTTGGTCATGCCGATCACCGCGGCCTTGGTGGCGACATAATTAGTCTGGCCAAAGTTCCCGTACAACCCCACAACCGAGGAGGCGTTTAGGATAACGCCCGAGCCCTGCTTGATCATGTAAGGAGCGACCGCCTGGGTGCAATTGAATACACCTTTGAGGTTGACTGAGATGACCAGGTCGAAAGCTTCTTCTGACATCTGCTTGACCAGTTCGCCGTCCTTCATTTTGATAAATTGGGCGTCACGCGTGATCCCGGCATTGTTCACCAGGATGTCCACACGGCCATAGCGGGCGACCACATCGTCCACCCAATTCTGCACATCCTCACGTTTGGTGACATCCACCTTGTAGAAACTGGCGTTGGGTCCAAGGGTTTTCACCAGCTCATTGTCCAATTCCTCCGACACGTCGCAAATAACCACTTGCGCGCCTTCACGGGCAAACACCTGGGCTGTCGCTTTGCCGATGCCAGCCGCACCTCCGGTGATGAGCGCAACTTTTCCTTCTAAACGCATACCTTCCTCCTGGAGAACAGAAGATGTATAAAAAACGGAAATCCATGCGGAAAATACGCTTCCGCATGGAAATATATTACACAATGGCGGTTACAAAACGGTTACAAATTCCTTATTGTGAGTTTAATTCAGATTGGATTTCTTTCAGGAATAGTGTTCCGCGACAAACATCCTGACCTCCTCCATTGGTCGATCGAAAACGCCTGGTCGTTCCACCTTCAGGCTGGTCACTGCCGCGGACCACTTAGCGGCTTCAACTGGCGGGAGGCTAAAACGCATGGCTACGTAAGCACCCATGCAGGTGTCTCCACGCCCGCTGCGCCCTGCCATTGAGCGGCTGTGATATTTATAGTGATGAAATTTACCCTGCGCGTGCACCAGGATGCCCGCGCTGTGCGAGAGCAGCACTTCGCGCACGCCGAGATCGGCGAAAAATGCGGCAGCCTTTTCGATGTCGGTTTCACCGGTGAGATAAGCCGCCTCGACTGCATCCGTTTTGAGGATATCCAGGTTTTTCAGCACCGCGGGCATTTCAGGCCAGGTATCGTAGACGACAGCCCCGTCACGCAGGATCCGCACAAACCCCTGTAAATCCGCCGAGATTAAGATACCCGGTCTCTTGCGCATCTCAGAAAAGAATTCCGGTTCCACCTCGCCGCGCAGGCTGGGACTGACCACCACCGCGCTGGCTTGCAATCCATCGAGTGCTGAGGGATGAATGGTTCCCGCGGTGGATTCGACAAACAGGCTTCGTTTATCCACATCATGGGTTTTGTACTCTAGCGTTAACAGAGTTGAGGAAGGTGAATACACCGGGTAGCAATCGATGCCATCTGCGCGGATCGCCTCGACGACATGTTCATCCTCACGCGATAAACGAGTGACAATTGCCGATTTTCTTCCCAGGCGCGCCGCCGCGTGCGCCGCGTAATTCATCCCGCCGCCATCTACGTAACGGGTACCTTCAGGCGTGATGATGGTATCCTTTGTGTAATTGCCTACGAAAATGGCGTCGTAACAGGTGGGTTTTTCAGTCAACTTACCCTTTTATTAGAAAAGACTCAATAATAAATAGATGCCCGCGCCAAGCAAGCCGGTGGCAGGAATGGTAAACAACCAGGCGGATGCGATCTCACCCGCCACCCCCCAGCGCACCTTGCTGACGCGCTCCGCCGCACCTACCCCCATGATGGCTGTGCTGACCACTTGGGTGGTGCTGACAGGTCCTCCAACCAGCGACGCGGTCAGAATGACCACCGCGGAAGCCAACTGGGAAGCGAATCCGTGCACCGGGCGGATCTTGTAGAATTTTGACCCCAATGTGCGGATCAGCTGCCATCCCCCCACCGAGGTGCCCAAAGCGATCGCCGCTGCACAAATCACGATCACCCAAAGCGGGACCTCAAACGCAGAGATCATACCGCTGATCACCAGCCCCAACGTGATGATACCCATGGTCTTTTGCGCATCGTTGGTACCGTGACTGAGCGCTAAACCAATCGATGTGACCACCTGGAGTTTCTTAAAAACACCGTTGACTTTGGGCGTGCTCTTCCACGCGAACAGGTAGACAACATTCGCGATGAGGATACCTGCCAGGAATCCAATGATCGGTGAGGTAAATAGAGCAACCAGCACTTTTATCACCCCACTCAACTTGATGGCCGAGAACCCCGCGCCGACCGCAACTGACCCAATAATGCCACCGATCAATGCGTGAGAAGAGCTGCTCGGAATCCCCAGCACCCAGGTAAACACATTCCAAACAATGGCGCTGAGCAACGCCGCGATGATCACAAGCATAGTCAAATGTTCAGATTTCACAATCTCGTCACCGATCGTGTTGGCGACCGCCACGCCAAAGATGAATGGACCGCAAAACTCCGCAACTGCAGTGATCGCCAGGGCGACCCGCGGCGAGATCGCGCGCGACGAGATCATGGTCGCGACAATGTTGCTGGAATCATGCACGCCATTGAGAAAGTCGAAAATGATGGCCAATCCGATTAATATAATTAACGATATAGACATGACAATTCCTTCTAAATCGTTTTTACAATAATATCCGCGATAACGTTTGCGGCTTCATCTCCTCGGTCAGCCGCGTTACTGAGGTGGCGGTAGATTTCCCGCATTTTTAAGATATTGACCAGTATCTGGACATCGTCGGTTTCAACGAACATTTGGGCCAAAGCTTCACGGTAAACTTGTTCCACGCGGTTCTCCAGCGCTTTGGCGCGTTGTGCGTGTTCAGCTGCTACCGCCGGATGATCCTGCCACTGCTCCATCGCCTTCATGATCTCAAATGCGGCGTCGCGCAGCAGCGAGCAAATACGCACCATGTATTCAGTGGGTTCAACTTTGAACATGACGATCTCAGTCATCGTGCTGTAAGCGTAATCGAGCACATCATCAATGGCGCGGGAAAGGGCGAAGATGTCTTCCCGGTCAAAGGGAGTGATGAATGTGCGATTCAACTCGTCGATCAGGATGCGGCGGGATTCATCCGCTTCCTTTTCTTTGGCGGTTAGTTCATCCGCCAGTTGTTTTGCCGGTCGGGTCAGGTATTCTTTAAGCAGGTCCATCCCTTCCAGCGTGAGCGTTGCCTGTTCGTGCAACAACCTGATAAACACGTTGCAGCGTTTTTTAAAAACCTTCAACATCATTGGACTCCATGTATTTTATGAATTCGAATTACTGATTGCTGGCAGGGCGTGTGATCGTAATTACCTCATTATATGACAATGCCGGGGCAAATTCCAACCCTTCGCGTTACCCAACCCTTACCAACCACTCGCGAAAAAAACGATCGATTGAAATTGTTGATTAGCCAATCGTTATCGACATCAGTGTCAGCCCCATAAAATGTATTGAGTTTTTCTTTCGTTTTTGCTATTATCTTTATGCACACGTGTGCGTAAATGAGGTAACGCATGACCATCACGATCAAGGATATCGCCCGGAAAGCCGGGGTTTCTCACGCCACCGTTTCGCGCGCGTTGAACAACAACCCTTGCATACCTGAGAAAACCGCCGTTCTCATCCGCGAGATCGCAGCGGAGTTGGGCTACCTGCCCAGCGCAGCTGCCAGGGGATTAAAGACCCGTCACTCGCAAGCTCTGGGTGTCCTGGTTAATCGCATTGACAACCCCTATTTCGGCGAGATCCTGCAGGGCATCGAAGAAACCGTGAAAGATGCCGGTTATGGTATTTTCGTCGCCTCCTCTTTCATGGATCGCACCCAGGAAAGGAATATCCTCCAGGCGTTCGGTGAGCACCGGGTTGACGGGGTAATTATCGGTTCAGTTCCGGTCAACCACGAGAGTTTCAAACTCCTCGATTCGTACGGAATCCCAGTCGTGGTGATCAACAATCAGTCCATACGCAACCACAAGTACACCATCACGCATGATGACGTTTATGGCGCCCGGCAGGTCGCGCGCCACCTGATCGAACTCGGACATCGCCGCATCGCTTACCTGGGAAACGTGAGCGCTCCGCGTATCAACCGCAACCGCCTGCGCGGGCTCCGCGAAGAGTTGAAAAACACCGGGGTCGAGATGGACCCAGAGGATGTGACCGGGCAACCGGGCGGTGAGATCGAGAACGGTATCGCTGGCATGCGTGACCTCCTGCAACGACACCGAAAGATCAGTGCGGTTTTTTGCTTCAATGACCTCCTGGCTATCGGCGCGCTGCGGGTATTAAGTGAAAATGGCATACGTGTACCCGAGGAAATTTCGGTTGTTGGATTTGATAATATCCAGTATTCCGCCTACACCTCACCCACCCTGACGACCTTCGATCAACCCAAACGCTTGATCGGCGCGGAAGCTGCCCGGATGCTGATGGAGTTAATCAGCGCTCCCCCTTCAGAGGATAGGAAAAACCTGCCTTTTACCAAAAGCATGCGCGGTGAATTGCTGGTTCGCCAATCCACCGCCAGAGCAAGAAAGGAGTAGCCTTGAGCTCAAACGAATCACGTTTATTAGTCAAACCTGACCTTACCCGCCGCGAGTATATCACGGTCACACCTGAAAGCGCCGGCTGGGAACATTTATCATTCACCGCTGTGCGACTCAGCAAAGGCGAAGTTTGGCAGTTCGACACGGGTGAGAATGAACTTGCGCTTACCATTCTGGGCGGTACGCTGGATGTCGTCTCGAACCAGGGTGAATGGAAAGCCATCGGCAGCCGTGTGGATGTCTTTCACGGCATGCCTACCGTACTCTACCTTTCGCGGCATACCCGCTTCACAGTCACCGCTGCATATGGCGAGGCAGACTTCGCCTGCGGTTGGGCGGCTGCCACGCGCGATTTTCCGGCCCGTCTGATCCGCCCGGAGGATGTGAGTGTGGAACTGCGCGGCGGAGACAATTCCTCGCGCCAAATCAACCAGATGATCCTGCCGGGCTTCCCCTGCGAACGCCTGGTGGTGGTGGAGGTGTATACCCCATCCGGCAACTGGAGCTCTTACCCGCCGCACAAGCATGATGTGCGCCGGGTGGACGCTAACGGTAATGTACTTGAGGCTGATCTGGAGGAAGTGTATTTCTACAAGATTGATAAACCTGAAGGTTTCGCCTACCAGCGCTGTTACACCGACGATGGCAGGATTGATGAGCTGGTGCGGATGCAAAATGACCACTTGATGCTTTCACCGGAAGGCTATCACCCGGTCGTCGCCGCGCCGGGGTACAACGTTTATTACCTGAACTACCTCGCCGGCAGCGACCAATCGCTGGCCAGCACTGATGACCCGCGCTACGCGTGGGTGAAGAGCACCTGGAAGTCGATGGATTCGCGCTTACCATTCGTAAATCTAACGATGAACAAAAGTCAAGGAGTTAATGATGAATGAATACAAGAGCAAATTACATGAAACCGTCCTGACCTCCCCTACAGACTACTGGAACGATTCCTGTTCGATCGAAGAATTAACGTACGCGATCGAGAACGGCGCGGTCGGAGCAACCACCAACCCGACCATCGTTTTGGGCGTACTGAAAAAGGAAATGCACCTGTGGGATGATCGCATTCACCAGATCATCGATGAGAATCCCACCTGGTCAGAGGTGGAGATCACTTGGAAACTGATCGAGGAAATGGCAGTGCGCGGCGCGGGTTTATTAAAACCCGCGTTCGACCGCTACAAGGGAAAGAAAGGCCGCCTGTCCATCCAGACCAACCCCCAGCTTTACCGCAACGCCAAAGGCATCACCGATCATGCCATTCACTTTAACACCCTCGCGCCGAATATGCAGGTGAAAGCTCCGGTTACCAGCGCCGGTGTGGCGGCGATCGAAGAAGCGACTTATCACGGCGTGTCCATCAACGCCACTGTCTGCTTCACCGTGCCCCAAGCCATCGCCGTTGCTGAAGCCATGGAACGCGGACTCAACCGCCGTGCAGCCGAGGGCAAGCCAATCGAGGAAATGGCACCGGTTTGCACGATCATGATCGGCCGCACCGATGACTGGATGAAAGTGTGCGCAAAAAAAGACGGGGTCGACATTGACCCCGCTTACCTGAATTGGGCGGGGATCGCCTGCCTCAAACGTGCTTACGGCATCTACCAGGAACGCGGCTACCGCGCCAGGTTGCTCGGCGCGGCTTACCGGCACCTGGGTCACTGGTCAGAACTCATCGGCGGCGATATCATCCTCACCATCCCCTACGAGTGGCAGTTGAAGATCAATGCCAGCGACATCGAAGTCAAACCGCGCATGGCTGACCCGGTCGACCCGAAGATCATCAACGGGATGCTGGCGAAAATTCCGGATTTCCGCAAAGCCTACGAACCGAATGGGATGCGCGTGGAGGAATTTGATACCTACGGGGCGACTGTTAGAACGCTGCGCGGCTTCATTGGCTCCTATCACGACCTGCAGTCCGTGGTACGCGATTTTATGATCCCCAACCCGGATGTTGAATAATGCGGTTATCGCTGCAATCGGAGAATGACCTATGACAGCAACCATACGATTAACCACGGCGCAGGCGTTGATCAGCTTCCTCAAGAACCAGTACGTCGAACGCGACGGCGTTGAGACTCCCTTTTTCGCGGGGATCCTGGGTATCTTCGGACATGGCAACGTTGCAGGTATCGGGCAGGCGCTGCAGGAAAACCCGGACTTTAAGTACATCATGGTGCGCAACGAACAATCGGCGGTGCACATCGCCAGCGGTTACGCAAAAATGAAAAACCGCCTGCAGACCTTTGCCTGTACCTCGTCCATTGGCCCCGGCGCCACAAACATGGTGACGGGCGCCGCGCTCGCCACCATCAACCGCCTGCCGGTGCTCCTGCTGCCGGGTGACATTTTTGCCCGCCGCAATGTCGCGCCTGTGTTGCAGCAACTGGAATCCCCCAACACGCAGGATATCAGCGTGAACGACTGCTTCAAACCGGTTTCGCGCTATTGGGATCGCATCAGCCGCCCCGACCAATTGATCACAGCGCTGCCTGAGGTGATGCGCGTGCTTACCTCCCCCGCGGATACGGGCGCGGTCACGCTTTCCATGCCACAGGACGTGCAGGCGGAAGCTTTTGACTACCCCATTGAACTGTTCCGCAAACGGGTATGGCATATCGCCCGCCCGCTGGCTGACCGCGACCTGCTCGCGAAAGCGATCGAGTGGATCAAATCGTCCAAACGACCGCTCATTGTGGCGGGCGGTGGCGTGTTGTTCAGCGATGCCTGCTTAGCGTTGGATCTGTTCACCCGCCAGACGGGCATCCCGGTGGGCGAAACCCAGGCTGGAAAAGGCGCACTGCCCTACGATCACCCGCAGTGCCTGGGCGCGATCGGCGCCACCGGTACGCTGGCAGCCAACCGTGTCGCGCGCGGCGCCGACCTGGTGATCGGCATCGGTACGCGTTACTCTGACTTCACCACGGCATCCAAGACCGCTTTCCAGAATCCCGATGTAAAGTTCATCAATATCAACCTGTTCGAGATGGACGCGTTCAAGCACTCCGGCCTGGGGCTGGTGGCGGATGCCCGCGCCACGCTGGAGGAACTGGTCCAGTTGGTGAGAGATTGCCAGGTGAACGATGCCTACGCCGCAGAGATCGCCACGCTCAAGCAACAGTGGGAAGCGGAGACTGACCGCCTTTACCACCTCGACCATCAACCGCTGCCCGGGCAAAGCGAGGTCATCGGCGCCATCTGGGAGACGATCGGTGAGCGCGATGTGATCATGTCAGCCGCGGGCAGCCAGCCGGGCGACCTGCACAAACTCTGGCGCGCCAGGACTCCAAACTCATACCACATGGAATACGGCTACTCTTGCATGGGGTACGAGATCCCCGCCTCGCTAGGGGTGAAAATGGCAGACCCATCGCGGGAGGTTTACGTGTGGGTGGGTGACGGTACTTACCTGATGAACCCCACTGAGATCCTCACCGCTGTGCAGGAGGGAATCAAGGTAACGATCATCGTTGTCGACAATTCAGGGTTCGGCTCGATCGGTGGACTGAGCGCGTCTCTCGGCAGTGAGGGTTTCGGAACACGCTTCCGTCGGCGCGACCCCCAGACCGGCCAGCTCAACGGCGCGCAATTGCAGGTGGACTTCGCCGCCAACGCCGCCAGCTTAGGCGCTGAGGTTTTCACCCCCGGCTCGATCGCGGATTTCAAGCAAGTGCTAAGAAAGACGAAAGAACTGGATCACACCTCGGTCATCGTGATCAAGACGGACCGCGAGGTGAGGGTTCCTGGATATGAATCCTGGTGGGATGTAGCAGTGGCGCAAGTTTCAAAGATGCCGTCCGTACAGAAAGCCCGCGAAGAATACGAAAAACACCGTAAAAATGAAAAATTTTTCCTGTAAGTCATCTTAATAAAGTAGAGGCGAATTTATGGGCATCAAAATTGGATTGATCGGCGCCGGCAGGATGGGAAAAGTGTATGCCAGCACACTGGCTTTCTCTATATCAGAAGCTGACCTGGTGGCACTAGCAGACCCCAGCCTGGAACCCCTCGACGAGGTGGCTTCCCGCTACCACATCGCGCAAAGATTCCATGATTATCATGAACTACTAGCCCAAAAGGACATCGAAGCCGTGGTCATCGCTTCACCCACCGGCACTCACGCTGAAATGGTGATCGCCGCGGCGCAGGCTGGTAAGCAGATCTTCTGCGAAAAACCGCTTTCACAGGACCTGAAGGCCTGCGACAACGCCATCGCCGCGGTGAAGCAAGCCGGGGTAAAGCTGCAGATGGGTTTTATGCGGCGTTTCGATCCACCTTACGCCGCCGCCAAGCAGAAAATACTGGAGGGCGTCATTGGAACACCAGTGATGTTCAAGGCCACCAGCCGTGATCCGCGGCGCACCAGCCTGGAATTCGCCCGGCGCGAGAACAGCGGCGGGATGATCATGGATATGGGCGTGCATGATTTCGACCTGGCGCGCTGGCTCATGGGCTCAGAAGTCAGGCGTGTGCAGAGCGAAGGCGCCTGCCTGGCCTTCTCAGAGCTAAAGGAGGTCGGGGATATTGACAACGCGGTGATCAATTTGCGCTTCACCAACGACGCAGTGGGCAATATCGATATCAGCCGCAACGCGGTGTATGGCTACGACATCCGCACCGAAGTGATGGGCACCGAGGGCAGCCTGTGGATCGGGTACCTGCAGCAAACTCCCACCCTGGTGCTTAACCGGGCTGGCGTAACGCATGACACCGTGCCGTATTTCATGGAGCGTTTTGCCATCGCCTATGCCGAACAGGTGCGGGTTTTCGTAAATCATATCCTTAACGACACAGAGCCACACGTGACCGGGGAGGATGCGCGCGCCGCCACAGCCATTGGCATCGCAGCTACTTTATCCCTCGATGAAGAACGCCCGGTGCTAATAAGTGAAATTGAATGAATTTATTTAGACACCAATAACCAATGGAGGATTTATGATCAAAATTGCCAACGCGCCGTGTTCCTGGGGAGCCCTCGAGTTTGACCTTGAAGGCAAAGCCGCGGGATACTCGCTGGTGCTCGATGAAATGCAAAAAACAGGTTACGCCGGTACCGAATTGGGAGATTGGGGGTTCATGCCCACCGACCCTGTTGTATTGAAAGAAGAATTACACAAAAGGGAGCTGACCCTGGTAGGCGCGTTTGTACCGGTCGCGCTCAGGGACAGGAGTACCCACGCTTCAGGGATCGCCGCCGCGCTCAAAGTGGCGCGCCTGCTGGCGGCTGTTGAAGGCGCAAACCCCTTCATCGTGCTGGCGGATGACAACGGCAAGGTACCGCAGCGCATGCAGAACGCCGGCCGGGTTAAGCCCGAAATGGGTTTGAGCGATGCAGAATGGGAAGCGTTTGCTGAAGGCGCAAATCAGATCGCCAAAGCCGTGAAGGAAGAGACAGGACTGCGGCTGGTTTTTCACCACCACTGCGCCGGTTACGTCGAAACCCCGCAAGAAGTGAATAAATTGTTCGCCCTCACGGATCCTTCCCTTGTCGGTTTATGCCTCGACACAGGGCACTGCCAGTTCGCCGGGGGTGATCCTTTGGTGCTCCTCAAAAAGAACGCCGGACGCGTGTGGCATATACATTTTAAGGATTGCCAGCCCGAAGTGGCGGAACGATCGCGCCGCGAAGGCTGGGACTATTTCAAATCTGTCTCTGAAGGTGTGTTCTGCGAACTGGGGAAAGGCGCGGTGGACTTCCAGGCGATCAAAGACGAGCTGGAAAAGCAGGGCTTTACGGGTTGGATCGTCGTCGAGCAGGACGTTCTGCCGGGAATGGGCAGCCCTTATGAATCAGCGCTGCGCAACCGTGAATATCTTAAATCCATTGGATTCGAATAAGAGGTAAAAATGAGCGAAAAGAAAGTCATCAAAGTTGGTGTGATCGGCGCGGGCAGGATCGGTAAAATCCACGCCGAAAGTCTTGCCACCCGCGTGCCCGGCGCGGTGGTGGCTGCCATCGCAGATGTGAACCTGGCCGCGGCGCAGGACCTGGCAGATAAACTTCACATCCCGCGCGTTTATGCCGATTATCGCGAGATCATGCAAGACCCATCGATCGATGCGGTGGCGATCTGTTCTTCAACCAATACCCACGCGGACCTGATAATTGAAGCTGCCGCTGCTGGTAAACATATTTTCTGTGAAAAACCGGTTGACCACAGCCTGGTGAAGATCGACAAAGCAATTGAAGCAGTGAAAAAGGCCGGCGTGAAATGCCAGATCGGTTTTAACCGCCGTTTCGATTCGAACTTTAAAAAACTGCGCGACCTGGTCAAGGAGGGCAAGATCGGTGACCTGCACATCCTGCGCATCACCAGCCGTGACCCTGCGCCCCCGCCTGCTGAGTATATCAAGTCCTCCGGCGGTATGTTCCTGGATATGACCATCCACGACTTTGACATGGCGCGCTACCTGGCGGGTAGTGAAGTTGAGGAAGTATACGCTATCGGCGGTGTGATGGTAGACCCCGCCATCGGCGCAGCCGGGGATATCGATACAGCAGTCATCACCCTCAAGTTCACCAACGGCGCCATCGGTACCATCGATAACAGCCGTCAAGCCGCATATGGTTACGACCAGCGCGCTGAAGTATTTGGCTCCGGAGGTATGGCAGCCACCGCCAACAACACCCCTAATACCTGCGTGTACAGCAACGCTGATGGTGTCCATTCTGAAAAGCCTCTGTACTTTTTCCTGGAGCGCTACATGGATTCGTTCGTGGCTGAGATGCGCGAGTTTATCACCGCGATTCGGGAGGATACAGTCAACCCCGTGACCGTGGAGGATGGGAGAAAACCGGTCGTAATTGCCATGGCGGCGAAAAGATCGATGGAAGAAAATCGACCGGTGAAGTTGAGTGAGATTAAGTAATTAATTTCAATCCGAGTAAAGATGTAGTGTAAGAAGAAGATCCGGGCTTAAACCCGGATTTTTCATTCAACAAAAGTTAACACGTGTAAAATTACTCCATTCCATCTCATGTTAAAGCGAGGGAAAGATCCATGGACGCTGGTAAGAAGATCCCGACTCTGACCAAAATACTCTACGGCAGCGGAGATTTTGGCTACAGCATGAACAATTCCATCATCGCCGCCCTTTTTCCGATCTTCATGATGGACGTGGTGGGCGTGACCCCGGCGCTTGCGGCCGCGGCGCTGTTCATCGGGCGCAGCTGGGATTACATTAATGACCCGCTGGTAGGCTATCTTTCAGACCGCACGCGAACGCGCTGGGGACGCCGCCGCCCCTGGCTGCTTTTTGGCGCGCTCCCCTTCGCCCTCACCTTCATTTTGCTTTGGATCAAACCCGCGTTCATCACGACTGATACCGGCTTATTGGTCTTCTTCGCCGCGGCGTACCTGATCTACGAAGCCAGCGCCACCACCGTCTACATGCCGTACTTCGCCCTCACCCCGGAACTCACGCAGGATTATGACGAGCGCACCCAGCTCACCAGTTTTCGCATGCTTTTCAATATCCTTGGCGGATTGACCGCCTACACCCTGCCTATGCTGGTGATCGGCTCGATGATCCCGGAGAACGCAGATCGCGTTACATTGATGGCGGTCATTTTTGGCTTGCTGGCGGCAGCGCCGTACCTGGTCGTATTCTTCAGTGTGCGTGAAAAGAAGGAATACATCGATCAGGCGCAACCCAAGCTGCGCGACGCGCTGAAAGCGGTGCGCCGCAATAAACCCTTCTTCTTCGCTGCCATGATCTACCTGTGCACGTGGGTCGTGATCATCCTGGCGGAAACCAACCTCATGTTCTACATCAAGTACGTGCTCAAGCGCCCAAACCAAAGTTCTCTAGTTATGGGCGCCATCTTCGTTTCCGCCATCATCGCGCTGCCTCTCTGGAACTGGGTGTCGAAAAAAGGCAACAAGCGCAGCGCGTACATCCTGGGAGTATCTTTTTGGGCGGTCACGATGTGCGGGTTAGCGCTATTCAACGCCCAAACGCCGCTATGGCTGCTGCTCATCGTATGCGTGCTGATGGGTTTCGGTTTGAGCGCGGCGCAAGTGCTCCCCTGGGCGATCATCCCGGACGCCATTGAATGGGATGAATACCAGACCGGCGAGCGCCACGAAGGCACCTTCTACAGCCTGATCACGTTGATGGGCAAGGTTGCCAATTCTCTCGCGGTTCCCCTTTCTTTGCTGCTGCTGGAATTCACCGGTTATGTCTCCAATGCCGCCGAACAACCTGCCAGCGCGCTGCTGGGGATCAAGATCGTCATAGGTCCGATTCCCGCCGCGCTGCTCTTCACCGGCATCATTTTTGCCATCTTCTACCCGCTCAGCCGCGAGAAATACACCCATGTGGTTAGCGAGTTAGCCAAACGCAGAGAAGCGATTGAAATGCAGGCTCTTGGAGAGCTGAGCATAGAACCGACCGAAGAGTAAACGCGGCGCGGTTAATCCTGGCGTTTCGTTTCGAATATCGCGAGAAAACTTCAGGGCCTTCCCTTGTTACTGGATTCGATCAGGTGAATCGCGGTTGATTTGAATACCGCGATCACTTCCTTACCGACCTGAAGGTCCATCTCCCTGGCTGACGGGCGTGTGACCAATGCGGTAAGAGAAAATCCCGCTTCCAGGTAAATGCGTGTAAGTGGACCCTGTTGGATCAATTGGGTTATTTTACAATTCAGGCGGTTGCGGGCGGAGGAGGCTTTTACCTCTTCGGATATGTTATAAAGCGTGATGTCTTCCGGTCGCAGGCAAATGAACACCGCAGTGCCAGGAGCCAGGTCACTGACCACATCAAACAGCCAGCCGCTTGCACGCACCTGTGCCAGATCCTTAAGTTGTTTTTCCACTTTTCCTGGAATGATGTTCTCCACACCGACAAAAGCGGCGACTTCCGGTGTATTGGGGTGGGAAAAAACCTGGGCGACGCTGTCCAATTGATGCAATTGACCTTTGAACAACACCGCCACGCGGTCACCGATTGCCAGACCCTCTTCGAGGTCATGCGTCACGTAAATACAGGTCTGGTTGGTGCGCGTAAAAATCTCGCGCAGGTCCCGCAGGAGTTCCTGCTGGGTGGGGGTATCCAGCGCACTGAAAGGTTCGTCCATCAGGATCAGCTCGGTTTCAAGGCAAAAAGCGCGTGCCAGGCTGACGCGTTGGGCTTCGCCACCGGAAAGTGAGTTCGACCGGCGTTTTGCCAGGTGCGAAATGTGCAGCTGGTCCATCCAGAAATCAACCCGACGGCGAATTTCCGGTTCCTTTATCCCTCTGAATTTAAGTCCACTGGCGATATTACTTTCAACACTGCCACTCAGCAGCAGCGGTGATTGATAGACCGTACTGATCCTGCGGCGGTATGCAAGTTCGGATAGATCAGGATGGCTGGAAAACTTGACCAGACCCCGTGCAGGCTTTTTTAAACCGGCGGCAACCTGAAGCAGCGTACTTTTTCCAGCCCCGTTTGGACCCACGACCACCAGCACCTCGTTCCTTTCCACGGTAAGTTCAGGAAGATCGAGGAGAACAGTCTCACCTGCTTTCACCAATAGATCATTGATCATCAATAATGGCGGCATGTGCTTATTTCCTGCGTTGTTGAAGGGTAGTCAACGCAAAGTTCACCAGGAACGCCAATCCCAACAGGATGATGCTCAACGCGATGGCGGAAGCAAATTCGCCGCGGCTGGTTTCAAGCACGATGGCTGTGGTGAGCACGCGGGTGGACCCTTTGAGGTTACCGCCCACCATCATCGACGCGCCGACTTCTGAAATGACACTGCCGAAGGCCGCGATCAACGCCGCGACCAGCGCCAGGCGCGCTTCCTTCCATAAGGACAGGATCATTTGAGCCTTTGACGCCCCCAAGCCCAACAGTTGAACCCGCAGCCGCGGATCGAGCTGCTGAAGAGATGAGATGGTCAAACCTGCCGCCAACGGGAACGAAATGAGCACCTGGGCGATCACGATGGCCGCCGGCGTGTAGATGAGGTTCAGCGATCCGAGCGGTCCACTGCGCCAGAGAAAGATGGAAACCACTAACCCTACCACAACCGGCGGTAGTGCCATACCAGTATTGATCAGGCTGATCCAAAATTGGCGTGAGCGAAACTGCACCAGTGCCAGGAATGTGCCCAATGGCAACCCGATCAGGATACTGATCACTGTAGCGATCCCGGAAACTTCAAGCGAAAGCAGGGTGATCCGAACGACTTCCGGATCACCCTGAAGGAGCAATTGGATCGCCCTGACTATGCCATCAATAAGATTCTGCATACAGGGCTATTGTACTAATACTCGGGATTTCCAGCATCCGGGAAGAATAAGGGCTGGCCAAATTTATCCACGCCAAAAGTCTCGATCAACTTTTGTACTTCATTCGTCACCAGCCAATCGGCAAAGGTTTTCGCGCCTTCATAATTCAAATTTGGATATTTTTCCGGATTGACTGTAATGACATGATAGATATTGAGCAGCGCCTTATCACCTTCGTAAAGGATGTCGAGGTCAAGGGTATCTTTCAATGCCAGGTACGTGGCGCGGTCGGTGAGCGTGTAAGCCAACTTCTCAGAAGCGATGCGCAGCGTATCCCCCATCCCCTGCCCTGTGTTGAGGTACCAATCTCCCTCAGGTGTGATACCTGCAGACTTCCAGTGGTTCAGCTCCGCTTTATGCGTGCCCGAATCATCACCACGGGTCGTAAATAGAGATTCACTCGTGGCGATCGCGGTGAATGCCGCAGCGGTAGTTTCGCTGCCCTTTATCCCGGCCGGGTCATCCGCGGGACCAACGATGACAAAATCGTTGTGCATGATCAGGAAGCGGTCCTTGCCGTTCCCGGCTTCCATGAACGCGACCTCTGAAGCCGGTGCGTGGACAAGCAGCACATCCGCGTTACCTTCTTCCCCCATCTTCAACGCTTCGCCAGTACCTACTGCTACCATCTTCACGATATAACCTGTCTGCTCCTGAAAGATTGGCAACAGGTAATCAAGCAAGCCTGAATCCCGCGTGCTGGTCGTGGTCGCCAGGATCACATCCGGGTTTTCAGGTGCTACAGGCGCAGGTACCTCGGTCGGTTTGGCGGCGCAAGCAGAAAAAAGCAGGCTTACGCAAAGGATGACACCCATCATTAAGTACAACGATTTTTTCATATATTTCTCCCTGTAACAAAGTATTGGCAATGTAAAAGTTGCAATGATCAACAAATACTGTATAATTGTATAATTACGGTTATACACTTAATGATAATGCGAATCGGTTTTTTCGTCAACGAAATTGACCGAATAGATTTACTAAAAACTGAAAGCAGGAGCCATGATGGATGAGGAATTTCTTTATTATCGAATCGCCGACTCGATCCGGCGCGAGATCAGTGACGGCAATTACAAACCGGGTGACGCGCTCCCTTCCATCAGAGATATAGCAGAAGCCTGGCAATGCACCATCGGTACCGTGCAGCACGCTCTGCGCGAATTGGAATACTCTGGACTGGTTGCCACGCATGCTGGGAAGCGCACACGGGTGACCAGCGCGGCTGCGCAAGCTCCGGCAGCGTCCTTGCATCAAGCCAATCTCATTCACCACGCGGAAACTTTTCTGCTGGAGTCCATGACCGCTGGCTACACCCCGCTGCAGGTGGAAGACGCATTGAGGGTGGCGATCAATCGCTGGCGCGCTGTAACCCAAGCACCGATCGAATTATCCCCCGGTACCTTGCGTTTTTCCGGCAGCCACGACCTGGCAATTGCCTGGATGGCAACCCATTTCGACGAGATTGCCCCCGGGCACAAAATGAGAATTGCCTTCACTGGCAGTCAGGCAGGTTTACTCAGCCTGCAAAAAAGGGATTCCGACATCGCGGGAACACATTTGTGGGATGAACAATTCGACACTTACAATGTCCCCTATATCCAAAGTACATTCCCGGGTGAAAAGATCGCCCTGGTCACGCTGGCGCACCGCCGCCTGGGGCTCATCGTTAAACCGGGGAATCCCAAGAACATCCACTCGATCGGGGACCTGGCGCAGAGCGACGTTAAGTTTATCAATCGCCAAGCAGGGTCAGGCACCCGCGTGTTTTTTGACGCCCAGTTGAAAAGACATCAACTCGAACCCGCTCAAATTGCAGGTTATTCAGACGAACGAGCAACCCACTCTGAGGTCGCGGCAGTGGTGGCAGATTCACGCGCGGATACCGGCATCGGGCTCGAAGCCGCGGCGCGCGCTTTCGGTCTGGATTTTATCCCGCTTACAACCGAACGCTACGACCTGGCGATGAGAGAGAGCACGTTTCACCTTGCACCTGTACAAATGCTTGTCGAATGGCTCAAGGGTGATGAGTACCGCGCTTTACTGATCCGCCTGGGCGGTTACAAAGGTGAACAGAGTGGGCGGGTTACATGGGTGGAATAGTTTTTTTACCCTTGCCAAACAAACTATTCAGTTAGTCTACTTCTTGCTGGATTCATGGTTGCCGCCCCGCATCATCTCAAACGCGTGCACCATCACCGGCAAAAAAACTTCTATTGATTCCACGGCGGCTTTGGGACTGCCCGGGAAATTGACGATCAGCGTGTTCTTGCGAATGCCGGCGGCGGCGCGTGAGAGCATCGCGCGAGGGGTGATCTGCAGGCTCGCCTGGCGGATGGCCTCGCTGATGCCCGGTGTGGGACGCTCGACGACCGCCATGGTTGCCTCAGGCGTCACATCGCGCGGCGCAAATCCGGTGCCACCGGTGGTGAAAACGAAATCATAGTCTCCAGAATCGCACAGTTCGATCAACAATGTCTTAATCTGCTCGAACTCGTCAGGGATGATTGCCATCTTTTCCACCCGGGCTTTTCCTGCCAAGGCTTCTACCAGCGCGGGGCCGCTGCGATCCTCGCGCAGGCCGGCGTGCCCTCTATCGCTGATCGTAATCACCGCTGCCCGAATACCAGGAACTACCGTGACCTCGTCACCGGGCTTGATAAACCCGGTCTTAATGACACGCGCGAAAATTCCCTCTATGGGCATTACGCACATCCCAACCTGGTGAAAGACCTGGCAGTGGGAGTGGCATTCCTTGCCGATCTGGGTGACCTCCAACTCGACGTCGCTGATGATCAACCGGGTGCCGAGTGGTAAATGGAACAGGTCGACGCCTTCGGTGGTGATATTCTCGGCGAATATCCCAGGGGTCAAGTTCTTCGCGCCTTTACGGGTCATTTTGTCGATGCTTTCCAACCCCAACAGGCTCACCTGGCGGTCCCACTCCCCCGCGTGCGCGTCGCCCTCGATCCCCAGTTCAGTGACCTTAACGCCTTCAGGAACAGGATGCTTGATGACCCCTTTCTTTGTACTGATATTGACTGTAATCACCTTCGCCACGGGGGTTATCCTCCAATCCTGCTCATGTTCTTATTGGGAACAAATTTTTTATTAAATTCATGCTGCATCGGTTTGTTCATGATCGCTTCGCGGATCAGCATCTCTAACGCGTCCTCGCCCTGGTGCAGCGCATCAAGGAGGGAAACTTCAGCGTTTACGCCCAGGCACATGCGCAAATTTCCATCGCTCATCAGGCGCACCCGGTTGCACAGGGAGCAGAATTTTTGAGAGTGCGGGCTGATGAACCCGACCCTCCCCAGGTAACCTTCCACCTGGTAATCCCGCGAGGGCTGGCTGGGATACCGCGGTGTAACGGGTTTGAGATGCGGCCTGGCGCGGATCAATTCCGCGTTATTCACCCACATTGAATTGTCCTGCCCAAGTTCACCCAGCGGCATCAACTCAATAAAGCGCACATCGACCGGGTTGGTGCGGGTGAACTCAATAAAATCATCCACCTCGTCGTGGTTTTTTCCATTGACCAGCACCACGTTCAACTTCACCGGCGTCAGCCCAACCGCCATCGATTCTTCGATCCCCTTGAACACCAGGTCGAGATCGCCGCCGCACATGGCTTTAAACCGCTCCGGGCGCAGCGAATCGATGCTGATATTTATGCGGCTCAACCCGGCCTGTTTGAGCGCGGTTGCCCGCCCGTTGAGCCGCTGGGCGTTTGTGGTCATGGATATTTCCTTAATCCCATCGATCGCGGCGAAATTTTCCACAATCTGGAGGATATCCTTGCGCAGCAACGGTTCGCCGCCAGTAAGGCGTACTTTGCGCACGCCAAGTTTCGCGAACACAGATACCACGCGGGTGAACTCCTCCGCGGTGAGTTCTCGCGCTTTCGGACAATCCCCCTCGTCAGCCCGGCAGTAGGTGCAACGCAGGTTGCAGCGCTCGGTCACTGAAACCCTTAGATAATCAATTTCACGTCCAAACCCATCCCGCATGACGGTTACTTATGCTCCTCACGAATAAAATCCCCTGATTTTCCGCCGCTCTTTCGCATCAGTTGGATCTTGTCGATGACCATGCCGCGATCAACTGATTTGCACATGTCATATACCGTTAGCGCCGCTACGCTCACCGCGGTCAGCGCTTCCATTTCAACCCCGGTGCTATAAGTCGTCTTCACAGTTGTGGTGACTTCGACCACGTCCGGATCAACCGCCCTTAACTCTACCGCGGCGCTGGTGATGGGAATCGGATGGCACATGGGGATCAAATCCGAGGTGCGCTTGGCTGCCATAATGCCCGCGATGCGCGCGCAGGCGAACACGTCCCCTTTTTTGATCCTGTCCTCGCGGATCAAGGCCAAAGTTTCCGGCCTCATCCGCACGATCGCGGTGGCGACCGCAACGCGCTCGGTTGCGGGCTTCTGACTGATGTCCACCATCACCGCTTTTCCGTCTTTATCCAAATGAGTCAATTCCATTTGCGCATCTCTCCCGGGTTAACCAGTGTGTAACCGCCCAAACGCGCCAGGCGGTTGGAAAATTCTTCTCCGCGCAATAATTCGAGCAACCGTTTCACAATCTCAAGCTCCAACGCTTCTTCCAGTAACAGCAGGTCGTACTGCTCCTCGTAGATCGGGATAAAATCCAGCCCAAAGATCCTTGCCGCTGAATAAATGCCCAGACCAGCATCCGCCGAACCGGCGGCGATCGAAGCCGCCACTGAGGAGTGCGTGTATTCCTCGCGCCCATAACCTCTGATACCTGCCGGGTCTATCCCCTCCTGCTTAAGTAAATAATCGAAAAGGATGCGCGTGCCGCTGCCTTTTTGCCGGTTCACGTACCCGGCGCGAACCAGGTCTGCCAGGGAGTGGATCGCGAGAGGATTGCCGGGTTTGACCATCAATCCCTGGGTGCGCTGCACGCACTCCACCAGCACCACCCCGCCTTGCGGAAAGAATCGCCGCAGGAAAGGAATATTATATTCGCCAGTGGCTTCATCCAGCAGGTGAATGCCACCCAGGTGAGCCTCGCCGCGCTTGACCGCCAAAATGCCCCCCATGCTGCCCACGTGTGAAGACGCCACCCGGTAGGCGGGCCACTCGCGGCGTAAAATGTCTGCCACTTCATCGAGAAGAGGGTCATGGCTGCCAGTCACCACCAGCGCGCGTTCGATCTCAGCCGTGGCACGCAAAAGCTGCACGGTTACCCGATCGCCCTGTTCGTAGCCTTCCACGTTCTGCGGCACCTGGATGATGCCATCCGCTTTGACCATCGAACTGACGACACCCGCGCCGCGGTTCAGGGGTACGGCCACCACCTTACCACCCACCTTGCCCAGGGTCGCGCGGATAAATTCATGATATTTCAAGGAAGATGTAAGCCGTCGTGAAATTTCCACCTCACATTGCTCGCCGCTGGCTGATGGGCGGCCAGTTAAGAGATCCATTACCGGTCTGAATAAGTTTTCCATCACCAGCATGCCCGAAACCGGGTAGCCGGGCAGTCCCAGCAACGGCACCACGATACCGCGCGCGGGATCCTCAGCCAGCGCCAGGATGGCCGGTTTGCCTGGCTTGATGGCGATGCCATGCACGATGACCTCGCCCACGCCGCGCATGGCTGCCACAGCGAAATCTTTTTTGCCCGCTGATGACCCCGCCAGCAAAATCACCGCGTCGCAAACCTCGATCGCTGTTGTCAGGGCTTCTTCAATCGCTGGCTGGCTATCCTTCGCGATGGGATAGATCTTGGAATTGCATCCCCACTGTGCCAGCATGGCGGAGAAAATGCTCGAGTTAAATTCAATGATCTGCCCGGGCTGCGGATGATCGGTCAGCGGAATCACCTCGTCACCGGTGGGGATGATCCCCACAAGCGGACGGGTGATGACATTCACTTCCATTACCCCTGCTGCCAGCAACGCCCCAATGATCGCCGGTGTGATAACGGTGAAAGAAGGGATGATCATATCCCCGGCGCTGATATCCTCGCCGATCTGGCGGATGTTCTCCCATGGGACAGCCGGGGAATAGAGCGTGATAAATCCTTTACCCTGGATC
The DNA here is from genome assembly GCA_002347485.1 of Anaerolineaceae bacterium UBA2260. Taxonomy (GTDB): domain Bacteria; phylum Chloroflexota; class Anaerolineae; order Anaerolineales; family Anaerolineaceae; genus UBA6107. The sequence continues at coordinate 67,382 of DDXM01000011.1, forward strand.
ACATCCTCAACCATCACCACCGCGTCGCAACCGGCGGGCAGCGGATCACCCGTGTTAACCCAGGCAAATTGATCACTCGCAATCCGTACCGGCGCGCGCTCGCTCGCGCCAAAAGTAAGGGTCGAGTCCAATGCCACACCGTCCATGGCGCAGGCGTTGTAATGCGGCGCAGAGATGCGTGCATAAACCGCCGCCGCGCTTATACGCTCAAGGGCATTCGCGGTTGGAACGATCTCCCGTTTAAAAAGCAGCCCGCGTTCCCGCAACGCGTGCAGGTATTTCTCGCGTGCTTCTTCCAGGGGCAGGTTGCTCAGGTATTGATAGGTCATCTTATCTCGAGAAAAGCGTCACCTGCACCCGTTCCCCTTCACGCAATCCTTCCAACTCGCGCGGGATGCGGATGAAGCCATCGGTGCCAGCCAGGGTGGTGATGAGCCCGGACTTGCTCGCGATCGGCTGGACAAACCCCCCGCGCACCATGACCGGAACGATCTCCTCGCGCCCGTGGTTGGACGCGTAGGAACGCGCGATGGGCAATGAAACCTGGTGACCAGGCGCTTCTGTGCCCTGCATGTTGAACAGGATCGGCCTGACAAGCAGATAAAAAAGGAAGTAAGCCGCAACTGGGTTCCCTGCCAATCCAAATACAGGAATCCCGTTAACTTCTCCAAACAGGGTGGGTTTCCCCGGTTTGACTGCGATGCCGTGCAACAGCATGCACCCCAGGTTGCCGATCACCCGCGGCATGGCATCCTTTTCACCGACCGAGGTGCCGCCAGAAATGATCACCACATTATACTCATTGGTAGCTTTTTGCAACGCCCTGGTGATGGCTTCTTCGTCATCACGGATGATGCCAAGCTCATGAGGATCACCGCCGGCTTCCAACACCGCGTTGAGCAAGAGTGGAGAGTTGACGTCACGGATCTGACCCGGGGTGGGCTTCTGGGCGGGGGTGATCAGCTCATCGCCGGTGGATATGATCGCCACACGCGGACGCCGCGCGACGGGGATGTTGGTCACTCCCAACGCGGCCAGCGTGCCGGTGTCGGCGGCGCTGATGCGCCTGCCAGCGGTCAGAACAACATCGCCGGGTTTGGTGTCTTCACCGCGCATAATCATATTCACGCCAGGCGCAACAGGTTTGTAGATCGCAACTTCTCCACTACCCAGGGTTTCGGTATGCTCCACCATAACCACCGCGTCCGCGCCTTCGGGCACTTCGCCGCCGGTTGGAACAAACGCGCACTGACCGGGCTGCAGAATAAAATCTGCGTGAGCACCCATTTTGGATTCCCCGGCCAGGTTCAGAATCGCCGGGATCGCGTCGGAGCAGCCAAATACATCCGCACTTTTTACCGCGTATCCATCCACTGTGGAACGGTTGAATACTGGTACAAATTCAGTTGCGCTGATATCTTCAGCCAGCACGCGGTTTAACGCGCTCGTCAGGTTGACAAATTCCTGCCCGGTGCGTAACGCGCTAAAATTCTGCAGAGCAAGCCGAATGGCTTCATTAAGGGGTGTAACGGTTAGCATGTTCGGATTTCCATTTTTCGATTTAATCAACTTATATACCAGTAAAAAAGTCAATATCAGGGGCTTAACGACCGATCACGACAGAGAATGGTCGTACCTGTTTCCTGCTCATAAGCGTCTGATATCATTCTTCATTATGAATGATACTCTGCTCGTAGATTTCAGCGATATTTTTCGGCAGGCTGGCGTAGAAAGCCGCGGCGTTCACCACGTCATCCAACGCGACATGCTCCATGAAGGTGTGGGCGTAGATCTCATCACCCGGGCCGAATCCGATCGACGGGATGCCGGCTTTGCCCGCCCAGTAGGTGCCGTTGGTCGAGAAATCCCAGGTGCCCAGGGGACGCGTCTCGCCCCACAGGTCATGGATGGTCTTCTGCCCGGCTTGCACCAGCGGGTGGGTCTCCTCCTGCAGCCAGGCGGGGAAGTACTTGCTCACCGGGAATTGGAAACCAGTGTATGAAGGCTCATCGTAAAACAACTCTTCTACCAGGATTTCCTTCTGCAGGTAATCCGGGATCAAGCCTTTAATCAGATCGACGACATAGTCATGCGGCTCATTGAGCGTGAGACGGCGGTCGATGTAAATGGTGAACTGGTCCGGCACCGCGTTGAGTGAATTGGTGCGCGCCACGGCGTTGGTCACTGCAATGGAAGGGTTGCCGAGCACCGGGTGGTGACCCATTCCGAAACGAAATCGGCGGTCAAGCTCGCGCACCAGGTTGATGATGGAAGCCATTTTGTAAATGGCGTTATCGCCAATGTAATGCACCGCAGCGTGCGCCGAACGCCCCAGCGTGGTGATCTTCAACTCAATACGACCCTTATGTCCGCGATAGACATGCATTTTAGTGGGTTCGCCGATCACCACAAAATCCGGCCTGACGCCGGGGTCAACATCGACGAAAGCATTGGGGCCAATGCCGTCGCACCATTCCTCCATGTTGCCGAAGTAGTAGGCGGTGTACCCATCAAGCAAGCCCAGGTCGCGCGCGATGGCGAGCCCATGCACCATGCCCGGGGTGCTGCCTTTCTCGTCGCAAGCGCCGCGGGCGTACAATTTTCCGTCCTCGATCTTGCCCTCGAACGGATCCCAATCCCAGGCGTCGCTGTCCCCCACCCCAACGGTATCAATATGGGAATCAAAAACGATCACCTTAGGACCATCCCCGATGCGCCCGACGGTATTTCCCATTTTATCGAAACGCACCTCGTCGTACCCAAGCTTGCGCATCTCCGCCTGGATGCGTTCGCCCACCGGGCCGATCTTTGATTCCATCGATGGGATGGCACAGATCTCGCGCATAAATTTAATGATGTCTTCGCGTTTCTCTTCCACCTGACGCTTGATCTCGGAATGAATATCCACGTTTCCTCACCTGGTAATAAGATTTTTATTGAGGTGGTTAGCCATCGCAGCGAGCAATTTGATTATCGAAAAAACCGGCTTTCTGATGCAGATTCTTATGATAATGGTATTAAAGCCTTTTGACAATGCCGGGGCAACCGAATGAGACTATGAAGATGGGTCTTTTGCGTTCGGTTTTTATGACTTCTCAGGGGGCTCAAGGTGACAGGCTTCGAGAATAACTTTCACGCAATCGGCTGGAGATTGGCGAATATCAACCGTCAAAACGTTCTCCGGCTCCTCGAGCGCAGCGAACTGACTTTCCACCATGCCAGCTTTCATGTAATGATCTGAACGCTGCTGCACGCGGGAATGGATCAACTCTGCGCTCCCTTTGAGGTAGACGAATTGCACCTGCCGCGGATCGATATTCAAGATAGCGCGGTAGCGCTGTTTCAGCGCTGAGCACGCGAGCACCGCCGATCTTCGTTCATCGATAGCACTCCTGATCAACCCCACCAGCACATGCAGCCATTCAAAGCGGTCCTCGTCAGTCAATGGAATATCCGCGCTCATTTTTTTAATATTCTCAGGCGGATGATAATCATCACCGTCGTAGAAAGTCCAACCCAGCCGCTCAGCCAATAACCTGCCCAGGGTGGTCTTGCCACTGCCGGTAACGCCCATCAGGATGATTATCATCAAAACATCCTTCCTTTACAATTCTGCAGTATCTCGATTATAAAAACCATACCTGAGCCTGAATACAACCAGGCATCTTTTTCCGCCCGATTATCAATAATCTATGGCTTCCTTTGAAGCTAGTTTAGCCCTGTAGCGCCGCGAAGTGCCGGAATTTACCCGCGCCACACTTCCAACTGCTGCTTTGCCCGAAGGTACCCCGCTTCGATCATCTCTTCCCGTTGGCTGAAGTCATGGATCGAGGTGGAGGCGAGACCAGTAAAGGTAAGATGGTGAACGGGCACGCCTTTCGATTCCGCGCACGCAGTTTCCAACTCCACAGTTCGCCGGCTGATCGCCTGGAAATATTTTGTGAGATACTGCGTTAGTGAGAGATTGCCGGTTTTACTTTTCGCACAATCGTTCAAATCAAAGGCAAATATCTCAGTCGCGCCAATCCGCAACGCGGGTTCAATGGGCACATTGCTCAGCGCGCCGCCATCCATCAAAATACGCCCTTCTCGTGAAAAAGGAGGAAACCACGGGGGGACCGCGACCGAGGTCAATAAACTTTCGAGGATCGACTCCTCGGGATCCTGCCCATAAATGATCGGCTGACCACTTTCAATGTCCGCGCTGACCATCGCCAGCCTTACGCCTTCGATCATGCCGAATTTCAACTCACGGCTGAGACCAAGCGAAATAAAAAAATCTATGGCTTTTTTCCGTGCGCGGTCGCTGGGGCGACCCAGGTAAGCGCGGATAATCAATTCAGAGATCCTGCCATCCAGAACCTGCGCCTCAGAAACCCTCGCCCAGCCCTGCTCCAGTCTGTGCAATCCTTCCAGGTTGTATCCCCATATCGCCATCCCCGTAGCATTCACCGCCCCGATGGACGTGCCCACGAGCAGATCTGGAGTGATGCCGGTTTCGATGAACGCCCGCAGCGCGCCAACCTGCAAGGCACCGTGAGAACCGCCACCGCCAAGCACGAACGCAGTGCACCTGGTCATCGTTATCTCACTTCGAAAGACTGGTTATTTTCTGTTCATTTTACCAACGCGTCATGATCAATCTTGACCCTCGCAGCCTCCGGTATTTCGTGAGGAACCTCCGGCAGCGGAGCAATACTACCTCCCTTCCCATCTGCACCTTCAACGTAATGTTTTTGCCAGATTTCGCCGGTAAGTGCTTCGAACTTACGATTGTACTCACGCAGTCCGCTTGTGTAGAGCGGGTCCACCAGCGTCTGGGCGGCATTCGTGTCCGTCGGCTCCGGTTCATACTGGCGCAGCAGGCGTTCAAGCTCCTCGTGATGATCGCGATTGGGGCAGGGCGCCAGTCCATTGCGCCGGGCCGCCTTGTACTCCTCTTGCCAGTTGCGCACCGCGTGGAAGAAGGGGTCATTCCAAACATCATTCAAATTCTTTCCGCTCGCGTACACCTGCCTGATATTCACCGGCGAGTAAGGCATGAACACGCAGGGACTGATCGCGCCATTCCAATCCACGTAGAAATAACCTCCCTGGCCATGCCCGCCTGCGGACAGGCAGCCGCCACAAGCGGTGCCGCTGTTCCAAAAATCCGCCAGGAAGAAACGCTTTTCGCGCACGATCTGCCACGAGCGGCGCCACATCCAGGCACGCTGCTGCGGGGTTACCATCAAGTCCAGGGTATAAGAGCGCCCGATCGGCATGTATTGGAAGAGCCAGGCGAGGATAGCCCCTTTGGCCATAAAGAAATCGATGAACTCATCCGTGAGGATCTCTTCTGCGTTGTAACGGGTGCCTGTCAGGGAGATGCCGAATGGCACCCCATCCTGGCGCAACCTATCCATCGTTGCCAGTACTTTATCGAATACACCCGCGCCGCGGCGCTCATCTGTGCGTTCGCGCCACCCCTCGACCGAAATGCACAAAAGCATGTTGCCATCATCCGCCAGGCGGCGGCTAATCTCATCCGTGATTAGTGTGCCGTTGGTGTAAGTCAAAAAGAAACAGTCAGAGTGTTTCTCGACCAGGTCGATGATACCTTTGTCCTCTGATCGGTAGGCAAAGGGTTCGCCACCGCTGATGACAAAGAAGCGTGAGCCCCACAGCTCTTTGGCCTCGCAGATCATGCGGTCAACGATATGCCATTCCAGCGATCGGGGATGCTCGGTCGAATCGGCATAGCATCCGCTACAGTGCAGATTACAGGCTTTGCTCGGGCTGATGAGCAGGAAACTCGGCGCCTGATGACCAAATTTCGCTTCAAAGATCTTCGCACTGGCCTGATCCCCCTGTTCGAAGAGTAACCCCTTTACCAGAATATTCAGGATCACCCTGATCGTGGCCTCTGAAAGGTACTTTCCAGCCAATGCGCGATCGATGGATCCCATTATCGCCAATCCCATGGCAATGCGGTCATCCTCCACCCCCGGCAGCAGGTCAGGGTTGGCGCGCGACTCTTTCAGCCAATTCATCATCGATCTTTCCATCTCACGAGTGATCCTTTTGCGGATAAGCGGAGTGGCGGCCAAACGGCTCAATGCGGGCCCTGTCGCTGTGGAAGTGTTCAACAGAATTTTGGTTAAGGATTTCGGGATCGTACGATTTTCTCTCATTATTCCTCCTTGTATAATCAAAAGGAGCCACCATGATAATTTAGCGTTAGTGAATATGAGACTCGTCTTTATTTTAGCCCTTTTGCTGGGTTAATTCAACAGAAATAGCTTTACACCGGGTTGTAACAATGGCGAGATTCACCGGGGAAATCGTTTAATAGTGGGTGCGCGGTGTCACACTCCCATGAACAATCGTCTGGAGAATGACTTAATCGTCAGCGAAACCGCAGATTCCCAGCGCGCCGCGTCATCGATGCGCCCGCCTTTTTTCAAGTACTCCAGCGCGTATCCAGCCCGGCATACTGGAAGATTCTGCGGCGCACCTGGTGAATACGTTGAAGCACGCCATGCAGGTCAAAACCCATTTCAACGGCACGCGCGTCAGCCAGCACCTGCCATCCCAACCCCATGGAAGTGGCGCGCGAGTCAATGACCTCCACGGGAAACCTGAACATACTGGCTGCTTTGCTCGCGGCATTGATCGTCCCACTCAATGCGCTGCTTAGCACCAGTGAAACGATGGCAGTTGCTCCTCCGCTGGCGGCTTTTTCATAAGCGGTTGTGAAGTCCTGCTCCCACGGTTAAGAAGTGTGCGGGCGTAGAGGATCGGTTGAAAGGCGTTGATAGAATTCGCCCGGCTGCATGTCTACGCGGTCACGGTACTGCTTGCTCTCCCCACACCAATACCTGCGAGACTACCACGATGCCATGCTGTTCAAGCAGGTGCTGTGGGATGTCACACGGGCTGTCTGCCATAATTCCGATCATGATTCGCTATCCTTCGCAGTTTCCGAGCGCTGCTTTATAGGACCTTAGTCTTCGGCATCCAGAAGATCATTAATGCGGCGGCGATCAAAGCCATGCTTCCACCGAACAGGAACGGGGCTGAAGGGCCGAATCCACTCCAGGCGCCCAACCCCTGCCACAGCACCCCCGCGATAAACGATGCTGGAAATGCCAGCAACCCGATCACCGCGTTATAGGTGCCGTACGCCGTTCCGCGCAGGTTTTCCGGCACCAGGTCGGCCACCAGCGCGTTGGCAGAACCATAAGCCAGCCCGTAGTACAGCCCATAAGCGGCGTACAAGAGCCACACGTGCCAACCGCTGCTCGCCGCGGCGAAACCGAAATAAATGAGCGCATAGACCAGCCATCCGCCGATGATGAGCCTGCGCCGCCCGATGCGATCAGAGAGCGAGCCGGCCGGAGTGGACACTAGCGCATAAACGAGATTGAACACCGCGAGCATAAGCAGGATCCCCAGCACCGACAAGCCCAGGTTCTGCGCGCGCAGCACCAGGAAGGAGTCCGCCGAGTTGCCCAGGGTGAAAATGCTCACAATAATTAGAAAAATGGAAAAGGGTTTCCCCATGCGCTTCAGCGAGATTTTTGGGGCAGCGTGCTGCCCCTTAATGCCCACTTCCTTTGCGCCGATGGCCAGTGTCAGCACCGCCAGGAAGGCAGGGATCATGCTGACGAGAACGATCAATTGGAAAGTGGGACGGGAGAGCAGCAGGTCATTTTTTTGCGTCAACCAAACCACGCCCGCGGCAATAAGGATTCCCAGCATCGCGCCGGTAGTATCCATGGCGCGGTGAAATCCAAAAGCCAGCCCGCGGGTTTTCGCGTCAACTGAATCTGCCACCAGCGCGTCGCGCGGGGCAGTACGGATACCCTTTCCCACCCGATCCACCCAGCGCACCCCTGCCACCAAACCCCAACTATTGGCAAAATAGAAGAACGGTTTGGAAATCGCTGAAATTCCATACCCGACCACCGCCAGCCATTTGCGCCCGCCGATCTTGTCGGAAAACCAGCCAGAAAACAACTTTAGAATACTGGCCGTGGCTTCGGCAATGCCGTCAATCAAACCGATGATACTGGTAGGTACGCCAAGCACATTAGAGAGGAAAAGGGAGAGAATGTTCAGCACCATCTCGCTGGAAACATCCATGAACAGGCTTGTGAACCCCACCGCCCAAACGTTGCGTGGCAGTTGCCTGATGGACACCTTATGGTTTGATTGGTCTGTGAAGTCTGTCATGGTCACCTGGTAAGTGTGGTTAGGTCAACCGATCAATGACTGGTGCGGGTGTTTTTCATCCACCTTAGCCAGCGCGTAGGAACAGGCACCTCCGACAAAGAAAAGCGCAACGCACAGCGCGATGGTCCAGCCGCTGACGCCGCTGGGAATGATCGCCAGGGTTGAGCCAACGACGACCCCCAAGATGAAATGGTACATGAAAGCGTATGATTTCTCGAACAACCAGGAAACCAGCTTGGCGAACAAGAGCACGCACGCAATCAGCCCCAATACCAGTGGAATGATCACGCCGAGATCGAGGGTTTTAATGCCCGCCGCCATCGGCTGGTAAAGTCCAAGGTAAATGAGGAAGTTGGATGGGCTCATGCCAGGCACTACCACACCCAACCCGATCAGCGCGCCGCTCAACAACCAACTACCGAAGGATGGCGCCATTGTCATGTTCTGTATGGATTCCATCCAGCGCATTAAGAAGAAAGTACCCACGGTAGTGAACGCCAGCAGCACCCAGTGCCAGGATTTTCTCCCCTGCTTACCCGATGTTTTTAACAACGACGGAAAGGTTCCCGCGATGAAACCAATAAAAAGCCAGATAAACGGCGCGGCAAAGTTGGAAAAGGCATAGTCCACCACTGCCGAGAAGGCGACCACACCGATCACCCCGCCAATACCCACCGGGAGGAAGAACAGGATGTTGCGCACGAATTTTTCCCTGAGATTGCCCAGGAAACGCATCAGCGGCTCGTAGATCCCCAGGATCACTGCCAGTACGCCACCTGAAAGACCGGGCACGATGAAACCGATCCCCACCAGCACCCCCTTAACCAGGCGGAATAACCATTCCCCAATTGAATCTTTTTTTACGACCGCATCAGTTGTCGACATCGAAACACGACCTCCCTCAGGTGATTGACCAATTGTCAATTATAAGTCGGTTTTCATTGGCAAGAATGATGAACCTTCGGCAAAACCATAAATCTTAAATGGGAAACCGCCTTACCCAAATCCTCTGGTAAAGCGGTCATACATGATTTCAGTATCGCAGAATTGCAGGATGCACCTCGTACACACGCAGTCAGGCAATCTCCCGCGGATGTTGGTCAACGAATCATTGCGCTGTCCGCGATCCTTTCATACTTGTTAAACTGTTTCTTTTTTTTCGTGCTTCTGTTTGCGTTTTTCCTTGATCGTCAGTTTCGGTTTCTTCTTTTGTTCCTTTTTCCCCTTATCCTTCTTGCCGGTTTCTCCCATGATAGCTTCTCCTTTCCAGTCTTTTACTATGAAGCTTAATAAACATATCACAAAATCAACCAAATGTATCCAACCTCTTTCTTTGTATGCACTTCAAGTTAGCTTTCTTTGAATCTTTGGGCTATAATTAAATTAATCTGGATAAAACCTACTAGTGAAAGGAATACAGAAATGGGTATATTCTCGACCATCCTCGATAAACTGAATATCAAGACAAAGGCTGAAAAGGAAGCCGAAAAGGTCACTTCGATCCCGAAGACCACCACCACATCAATTCCCAAGACAACCACCACGACCAGCCCGGTGCAGAAGGATTCGCGCCAGGCGAGTGAATTCATCAAACCAGGTTCGCTTATCGGGAAAAAACCGACAGCCATCCCGGTGGTGGATGTGGTAGCCCAGCTTGAAAAACTCGCTGCGGCCAACCCGGAAAAACTTAACTGGAAGACCTCTATTGTTGACCTGCTGAAATTGCTGGGCATCGACAGCAGCTTCGCCGCCCGCAAGGAACTGGCGATTGAACTCGGCTGCCCACCTGACAAGATGGATGATTCTGCCGAGATGAACGTCTGGTTGCACAAGACCGTTCTGCGGAAGATCGCCGACAACGGCGGGAACATTCCGGCCAATTTGCTCGACTAAACTTCTATCAACCAATAATTCGATCGGGGTTTATTAATTTTTACCCCTCCCAGGTTGATCGAACAGTGTACAATGTCACGGCAGAGCGATTCAAGCTTCTGCCGTGACATTTTTCCGCCGATCAGCATATAGGAAAGGTCACTCTTGAGCAAAGAAGCTGCATATATGGCTGAAATTGAACTGGCGCGCAAAGAGCGTGAGCACCGGTTGCTCTCCAATCCTCTCAACTGGTTCACGCTGATAGGGCTCTTCCCTCTCGCGGATGGCAGCAACCGAATTGGACGCAAAGAGGTTTATGAGATCACGATCACTTCCCTGCCGGATGATTGCCAGGCGATACTGGATGTGCGCGCCGATGGCGTCTTTCTGATTGCGGCGTCTGAGGAGTTCACCTTGAATGGCCAGCCGTCCACGCTCACCCGGCTGCGTCAGGATATCGACGGAGACCCTGACCTTTTGGAAGCAGGAGCGATCGCCATCCGCGTGATCAACCGCAACGGGCGCCCTTACCTGCGGGTATGGGAT
>DDXM01000010.1 GCA_002347485.1 Anaerolineaceae bacterium UBA2260
TCACTTTTAAAGTTTGGTTGACAGTCCTACGGCCAGGGTTTGACATTCTCCCCACTATCCGCTATCATTGTGGCAATCCCTGAAGAAAGGTCCATATGCACCATCTGTCAGAGATCGCCAAGGGGTATGCCGCACCGGGGGCTCGTTCAACGCGCCCCGTGTTGGAGGCTGCGCCATGTTCTTTCTGATCGGCATCGACGACACAGACTCAGCGGGCTCCGAGAGTACCTGCCTGCATGCCCGCCGCCTGGGAGAGCTGATCCAGGAGCGCCACCACGGGCGGCTGATCAGCATCACCCGCCACCAGCTCCTGCACCACCCGGATATTTATTACACCACCACCAACGCGGCCTCCTGCCTGCTGGTGGATGCGGATAAACACGCCCGCCGCGACCTCGAGCTCGACTGCCGCGAGTTCCTGCGCCGCTTCAGCGCGCCGGCTTCAGACCCCGGCTTCGCGCTGGCGGACTGGCGCGACGTGACCCCCGAGGTGGTCACCTGGGGCAGGCAGGCCAAGCATCTCAAACTCTTCCGCAGTGGGGCCATCGAACTGGCGAAACTGACCAACATTTCGTGTGCCGGTTTTCACGGCAGCGGCAGCGGGGTGATCGGCGCGCTGGCTGCCATCGGCTTGTACTTTTCCGGCAACGACGGGATTTTTACCTGGCTGCCCGGTTTGGAAAAATTGAAGGGCACGCTCACCCTGCCCGTGCTGTTGAGCACCTGTTACCTGGATCGGGTCGAGAATTCGCGCGGCAGGCGCCCGCTGGAACGCGACCTCATCCACCTGGGCGATTCCCCCATCCCGGTGCTGCGCGATGGCAAACCCGTGCTGCTGCTCGAAGCCGCGGCGCGTAACGACCCTTACCAATGGCGCGCCTACACCCGCGAAGAGATCGAGAAGATCGCGGACTGATATTCACGATCACAATAGCGGGAGCGCATGCTCCCGCTTTGATTTTCAAACGGAAATTAATTTTTCCGCGTCAAGGTGCGTAATTGGCTTCTGGCGCGCCCATATACTCGATGCGGAATTCACCCGAGCGCATTGCCCGCCTTGAGCGAGAACATCAACGGGATGAGTTGCGTGCCGCCGGGGAAACCCCAGCGCATGTGCCCGGTCTTTACGAGAAACGGAAATTGCTCATAAACCGTGAACGGATGTTCGTGCAGGAACTCCAGGCGCAGCCCGGCGTCGATCAGCGCGGTCACCACGTCTCCCAGGCGGTAAGCCCACTCCCAATCCTCGTGCTGCTCCGGCTTGTCTTCTGCGCCAGTGTACGTGCCCGCCATCTCCCAGCGCGTGGGTTGGGTGTTGAAGTACAGGTAGCGGTATTCCAGGTGGTCGGCTTCATCGTTGAAGACGTAGGCGAATGGGTGAAACTCAGCGATGTAGAAGAACCCGCCGGGTTTGACGTAAGATGCCGCGATGCGCGCCCACGCGCGGATATCCGGCAGCCAGCTCAGCACGCCGTAGGAGGTGAACACGACATCGAATTGTTCATCCAACTGTCCCGGAAGGTCATACAGGTTGCATTGGATGAAGCGCGCGTCCAACCCACATTCACGCGTCAGCGACCGGGCTGTCTCAACCGCTTCCCGCGAGTAATCCACGCCGGTCACGCGCGCCCCCAGCCGCGCCCACGAAAGCGTGTCCAGCCCGAAGTGGCACTGCAGGTGCAGCAGGGATTTGCCGTTTACATCGCCCACCTCGCCGCGTTCGAGCTCGTCGAGGCGGTTTTCTCCGGCGATGAACCCCGGCACATCGTAAAAGCGCGAGCCGGCATGCACCGCCACCACGTCTTCCCAGTAACGCCGGTTGATGTCCATTTTTTCGCGATCATCCTGGTTAAGCATAAAGATCCTCCCGGGTCGTATTCCCGGGAGGATTTTACCATTGGTGACGCGGAGGCGGTCGCGGTGTGAACCTGCGGTGTGCCCCGGTAATTTCGCCGCTTTAGCCTTTCTTGATCTCGATCTGGCGCGTCTTGCGGATGGCGTCCCCAGCCTTGGGCAGCGTGATGGTGAGTACGCCGTTTTTGAAGACCGCGCTGACCTTGTCCTCGTCGAGCTGCGTATCAAAGGGGATGACCCGCTCAAAGGAGCCGTAGCTGCGTTCCACGCGGTGGTAAGTCTTATCTTTTTCTTCGCTTTCGGATTTCTTTTCTCCGCTCAGCACCAACGTATCCTTCTCGAGGCGGATTTGGATATCTTTCTCCTCCATCCCCGGCAACTCGGCGCTCACCTTGAACTCGGTCTCGGTCTCGCTGATATCGAGCCTGGGAAGGAAGTCTATGGTCGGTTTGGCGACCAGGCGTGTGGAGAAGGGGAAGTCATCCGAGAAGAATTGATCGAACAATCGGTTCATTTCATTCTGGATGGTCAGCATGGGGCTCTCATCCTCGCGACGGAGGGCGAGCCTGTTTGCCCGTGACGGGCGTCGTGCAAGTAAATCTGAAGCGCTCATAGTTACCTCCTTATCAAGAATTAAGATTGATATCTTTACATCTACATTTATAGAGCGCGAAGATTAATATTTTTTATGAGAAATATTAGAAAATGGTTAAAAAACGACCTCCCACTGATTGAGGGGGGCAACCAGTAGAAGGTCTGTAACCCAGTATAGCATATCTCTAAATAATTCTGACATTAATATCCAAATTAATATCCAAATTACAATTCTGGATAGCGTTTTGGGCATTTTTGCAGGGAGGAACCCGTATGGTTAAATCATAGGGGCAATTCATCCCACTCAAGAAGAACTTTCAGGGATGATGTGAATTGCCCCAACCAGAGATTATCCGAATTATCCGTGAGATCCAAGTGATCTGTGGTCGCTCAGTCTTTCAGGATCACCCGCCCATCCAGCGCCAGCGCGCCCTTCCCTTCTGGAAAGACCACCAGCGGGTTGACCTCGGCTTCCTCGATCTGCGAAAAGTCCAGCGCCAGTTGACCCAGGCGTAGAATGACCTCCACCACCGCGTCGAGGTCGGCGGGGGGCTGCCCGCGAAAGCCAGTGAGCAGCCTGCCAGCGCGCGTCTCTGTAATCATCTGGCGCGCCTCTTCAGCAGTGAGCGGCGCCACGCGGAATGCCACGTCCTTGAACAGTTCCACGTAAATCCCGCCCAGCCCGAACATCAGCAGGGGGCCAAACCCCGGGTCGCGCTTCATGCCGATGATGACTTCCTGCCCGCGCGGCGCCATTTTCTCCACCATCACGCCCTCCAGCACAGCGTCAGGGCGCGCCGCGTGGATCTCCTGCATCATCCTGTCATATTCTGCGATCACCGCCGCGCTGTCCGCCAGGTTAAGGCGGATACCGCCCACGTCGGATTTGTGCAGCAATTGCGGCGAAACGATCTTCATCACCACCGGGTAGCCGATGCGCTCGGCGATCTCCGCCGCCCGCTGGGCTGTGCCGGCGAAGCCGCCTTCCACCTGCGGGATGCCGTAAGCTGCCAGCAGCGGGCGCGTGTAAGCCTCGCCCAGGCTGTCCTTGCCGTGCACCGCGGTGAGGATGCCCCCCGCCGCCGCGCGGTCGATGCAGCCGGGTACGGTTGGTTCCACCACAGGTTGTTCAAGGTACGCGCGATAATCCAGCATATGCCGCAGCACCCCGCCCATCGCCTCGGCGGTGGTATACATGGGGATGCGCGCGCTGTGCAGCACGAGGCGCGCTTCATCCACGGAAATATCCCCAATGATGCTCGCCAGCACGGTCTTGTCGCTGCCGCGGCTTTCGTCCACGATCGCCTGCGCCACCCCCGCCGGGTTGACCAGCGCTTGGGGCACCAGCAGCGGCAGGATGATATCCACATTATTGTCCTTCACCAGCGTCTTCACGCACAGCGCGTAATCAGGCGGCTCCGCGCCGCCGAGGATGTCGACCGGGTTGCCCACCTGGGCGCTGGGGTTGAGCGCGGCGCGCAGCGTGGCACGGGTTTCCGGCTCCAGGTCATTCAGCGTCAACCCGTTGTCTGAAAGCGCGTCGGATGCCAGCGCCGCCGGACCCCCGGCGTTGGTGATGATCACTGCCCGCCCGCCACGCGGCAGCGGCTGAAAATCAAACGCCAGCGCCACCTCGAAGAGCTCGGTCAGGCTGTCCACCTCGATCACCCCCGCCTGTTTGAAAGCCGCCTGGTAGGCGGCGTAGGATCCCGCCAGCGACCCCGTATGCGAAGAGACCGCGCGCGCGCCCGCGTTGGAACGTCCGCCTTTTAAGAGCACAATGGGTTTGACGCGCGAGACTTTGCGCGCCACTTCCAGGAAGCGCCGCCCATCCTTGATCTGTTCGACGTAAGCGGCGATCACGCGCACGTTGGGGTCCTGCGCCAGGTATTCCATCAGATCGGTCTCGGTTACGTCAGCTTCGTTGCCCATGCTGATGAAATGCGAAAAGCCCACTTTCTTTCCCTGTACCAGGTCCACCACCCCGCCCATCACCGCGCCGGACTGCGCCATGAAGGCAATACCGCCGGGGTCCGGCAGACCGTAAATGAAGGTGGCATTCAAGCCGGTTTGCAGGTTGATCAGCCCCACGCAATTGGGGCCGATCATGCGCATGCCATATCGCTTGATGATCTCCAGGCAGCGCGCCTCGATCCGCTCGCCTTCCTCACCGACCTCTTTAAAGCCGCCGGAAATGATGATCACCGCCTTCACCCCGCGCTGACCGCAGGCTTCCAGCGTGTCCGGGATGGCGGTCACTGGCAGTACGATCACCGCCAGGTCCACCGGGTCCGGCACCGCGCTGATATCCGCGTAGCTGGGTTTGCCGAGGATCTCCGCCGCGCCTGGGTTCACCGGGTAGATGCCACCCGCGTAAGGCGAGTTCACCAGGTTGCGCATAATGCCATAGCTGAGCTTGCGCGGGTTGGAGGACGCGCCGATCACCGCCACGCCGGCGGGTTCAAAAAACGGTTTCAGGGAAGAAGTCATGAGTTATCCTTGGGCGGTAGTAATATGTGAGCAGATCAGTGATCAGGTTCCCGATTGCCTGATCACAATTCACTGTACTATTCTCTTTTCTTAGTGCAATACAGATTATATCAACATGGCTTTATCTTAACAGGGAATAAAAGTTTCTTCTACATATAGTTCTTTACATATTCCGTAAAATTATCTTTAAACCCCTCCAGCCATGCCTCGACGAATGACCTCTGCTCGATCAAGGGGAGCAAATCCTCCGCCAGGTCAGTGATACTTATCTCATCCACCTTTTGACTCAATTCCAGCATGGCAGACCTCACGGTGTATGGCTTCAACCCGTCTTTAGCCAGTTTTTCTTCAAGAGGTTGGATCTTCTGCTGCATGAACCAGAGTAAATCATAATAATCGCGCCCCTTGATCTCGGTTCCACGGATGCCTTTCTGGAAATTGCGCTCCAGACAGGCAAGCATCTTTCCTGCCATCATCGTCTCCAGCGAGAAGTGGGCAGCCACATAACTGCGTCCGTAAAACAAAACTGGGGTTTTGCGAATGATGGCAACCTGCTTATGCTGACTGACCTCAACCTTCAGATGCAGCGGTTCATTGGCATGGAGAGACAATCCCAATGGATACAGGATGGGAAATTTTAAAGTCGTCCGTCGAATCCCCCATTCTCCCACCTGTGTTTTCGCGGTAACTTCTGAATATCCGATGTTGACCCGAAAGTGAGTAAGCAAGTCTTCTTCAAGATGGGAGAGGTCAATTTCGTTACTGTTATCCAGGTCAATATCCTCAGAGAGCCGGTTCAATCCATAGAGGATATGGAGACAGGTCCCGCCGTAAAAATTAAGCTTTCTATAAACCGCGTGATTGTACAGAAAATCCAGGGCATAAGCCTGGAGAACCTCCTTGAGGATGATTCGCCTGGTTTCGTTCGCCAATGACGGATCTTTTTGTGACAATAAATTTTGCATGGATTGGATCAAGGTCGCCATACGGTTTTCCTCAGGTTTTTCAAAATTTGATCCATCTTGGGGCTTTTGCTGCCTTCAACGAACTCAGAAAAGTCAAGCCTTTCCTTTTCCGGGAAGTCCTCCAGATTAAGACGCAGATCCTCTGCAAGGTCATAATGACTTGAGCGACCTTTTCCTTTCCAGGGACGTAAATAGAGGGTATCAAAAAGCGCTTTCGCCGCAGTCGCCTGGGAAAAAGGAACACCTGCGTAATCTGTGATGCTAAATCCTTTGTAGAGGGCTTCTTTGATATTGCGATAGGTAAAGATTCCCAATTTGTTTTCGATAATGCGTGTCTGCTTTAAGGTAATTGCAGAGATTGGGTAGGTGGTTTCTGTGAGAATGCCGTATCGTTGCAAAACATATTCCAATGAAACGTAAGACTGAGGGATCAGGATCGCACTGACCGCCGGTGAAAAATCGATATCAGCGCGATGTAATTCATAGAAGCGGCGAGTCATATAAACGCCCTTCTTGAGTCGCATCACACGTCCCGTTTTCATCCAGCGGTAAAGCATAGTCTGAAGCGTGCCAGTAGCTATGCTTTCATCCCCGAGCAGTTGCCTTACTGCTTCAATGGTAAAGTATGGAAAGGTATCAAGGGAGGATAACAATGATGTTTTCATATAAGATAATAGACACTTTATGTCTATTATCCTATATATAATCACAAAAAACAAGAGGAGTAATGAGTTCACCCTGGTCTTCAGCAGCGAGACAACGAGTTCCACCGGCGCTTATGCTATTGCCTTGAAATACAACATAAAATATTTCGAGCGATTTAAGACAAAGATCGGAGCCATGTGGGGGGCCTGGTCCCCTGCCTGGCGCTTCAATTCCATGCATCCGCTGGCAGCACCGGTGCTCACATTACCGGATCACAAGACGTTTGTGCTCTTACCAGTGACCCTCTCCCGGGATACCGTGCTGAACGGTTATTGATACAAAGTGCAAGTCAGGAAATATTCCGATTTCTCCTATTAATCTCACAATTAAATGGGTTCACTTATTTTTAACGATGAGATATAACCCACTATCAGTTGTGGAAATAATTTATGATTAGTTTTCAGTACTACTTAAACTATAAAAGTGTAATTTATAAGAAATTATAACCATCCCCATCTCAGTTGGTGTAACATATTTTCTGTA
>DDXM01000031.1 GCA_002347485.1 Anaerolineaceae bacterium UBA2260
GCCATTGAGCTACGCGCCCGCTTTCGGACGGTCAGAATTTTATCACGCCCTCATACCCCCGTCAATAAACAAACCGGACCATCAGAGCGGTCCGGTTCACGGGCATGCGGCGAAACAATCGAACGCTTAGCGCAGGAAGAAGGACAGCACCACCAGCACGATGAAAAATGAGCCCGCCAGGACACCGATGCGTTTGAGGTCTTTCTTCACGTAACTGTAATCCGGGTTGAACTCGGAAGCGCGTGTAAAACCAGCCTTTGGCGTGGAACCCGAGGCGATCGAGGCTGAGGTTTTCGGAATCTCGACTGATGAACTCACTGAACGTTTTTTGTTTTTCTTTGCCATACCACTCTCCTGAAAAGCTTTACAGAATATCCCTTATTGTAATACACCTTGGATAACTATGCGTTGGGTATCTACCCTGTAGGGGTAGCAGGAAATCAGCGTGATCGTGCTGTTGCTGGTTGGCGCGAGCAGGTCCACGCGGTCCGGCTCGACGATCAGCGTGCCTGTGACTACATAGGTAAAGGAACGATCCTGTGTGATGATGATGATCTCATCGCCTTCTTTGAGTTGGTCCAGGTCGCGGAAGATCTCGCTGAAAATATCGTTATGCGCTGAGAGGACAAGGTTGCCCGCCTCGCCGGGGTTCGCGCTGCCAAGGTGCTGCCCCACGCCCTTCTTCAACTGTTCCCAGCCATCGCCCATCACGATAGGGGCGTTGACACCAATCGCGGGGATCTGCACCTGGCGCGCCTGCTGCGGACTTTGCGTCGGGATGGGCAGGTTAGCGTAGCTCTGCATCAGCGGGCGCAGGTGCTCGGGAATCTCCGCTTCATTAAAACTGTTTTCCTGCCCGGCGACCGGCGCCAGGTGACCGCCCGGCAGCACCACCGCGGTGATCAGCGGCGTTGGCGTGAGCGACGGCAGCGCCAAAAGGCTGGCGCTCTCGCGGTTCAAATTTTGGAGCAGGTTGGCGCCGTTGATGAACAAGACGATCAATCCAACGATGGCGATCACTTCCACGATGAGTAAAAAAGTATCCAGCCCTTTGCGCCGGCGCGAGATGACCCGCTCGCGCAAGGGGCTGACTTCGTCAGTCTCCTCAGCTGAGTTTGCTGATTCGGTAGACCACTGCGCCGGTTTCACGGTCTGCAAAATACGTCCGGATCTCTGGAACGCCTGCAGCCTTTCTTCACGCTCGACCAGCCGCCTCTGCTGCAGGAGCTGCTGCAATTCAAACGCGGTGTAGTCTTCGATTGACTTACGGCGTGGCATGGATTTTCCTTAACATGTTGGAATCACCTTGGCTGATTATAACCGATTTGAATTTCCACCCGGCTGCGCCCGAATCGTTCCAGCGCATCCATGTTAGAATAATCCTGACTTGGAGGCGCTGTATGGCAAAGAAAAAGAATTTTCTCATTGATATGGATGGCGTTTTGATTAAAGGTAAAACCCCTCTCCACGGAGCGCCGGAGTTCATCGACCGGCTGCTTGAGTGCGGGGTGAAGTTCCTCATCCTCACCAACAATCCGCTTTATACACAACGCGATCTGGAACACCGGCTTAAGACTGTGGGGCTGAACGTGCCAGCCGACCACATTTTCACTTCCGCCATCGCCACCGCGCGCTTCCTGCAGAGCCAGAACCCGAATGGCAAGGCCTTCGTGATCGGCGAAAGCGGTTTGACGCAGGCGCTGCATGAGGTGGGCTATGTGCAAACCGACATCAATCCCGATTACGTAGTGCTGGGTGAGGTCAATAATTACAATTTCGAACTGATCACCAAAGCCGTGCGGCTGATCATGGACGGCGCGATGTTCATTGCCACCAATCCCGATTCGACCGGTCCGTTGGAAGCCGGCATCGTACCGGCGACCGGCGCGCTCGCGGCGCTGATCGAAAAAGCCACCGGCAGGGAGCCATTCTTCGTGGGCAAGCCCAACCCGTTGATGATGCGCAGCGCCCTGCGCTACCTGGGGGTGCATTCGGAAGATACAATCATGGTCGGCGACCGCATGGATACCGACATCGTGGCAGGAGTAATGAGCGGGCTTGACACTATCCTTGTCCTGAGCGGCGTTTCCACTCTGGCAGATGTCGAGCGTTTTCCTTACCGTCCGACACAGATCCTCAACTCCGTGGCTGAGATCGAGATCGAGTGCTAATCCGCGTACCATGGGAGTGAACTTTGCAGGATAGCAATACGCAGCAAACGCAAAAAAGATTCATCCTCGCCATCTCGCTTACCGGTCTCATCCTGGTGGCGGAGATCGTCGGCGGAATCTGGTCGGGATCACTGGCGCTGCTTTCCGACGCGGCCCATGTCTTTTCCGATATCTTTGCGCTGGGGTTGAGTTACTTCGCTTTGCGCCTGGCGCAGCGCCCGCCGGATGACCGGCACAGTTACGGCTGGCACCGCGCCGAGGTAATCGCCGCCCTGGTCAACGGCGCTTCCCTGCTGGTGATCGCCATCGGCATAGGGGTTGAGGCGGTACGGCGCTGGCAGGCGCCGGTGGAGATCAAGAGCCTCGAGATGATGGTAATCGCCATCATCGGCTTGGCGGTTAACGCGGTGGTGGCTTTCGTCCTCGGCGGTCGCGACCACGCGCAAGCACAAGATTCCGGAAATGGAAGAAAACCAACCCGCAATCTGAACGTGCAAAGCGCATTTTTGCATGTGATGGGCGACCTGATCTCGTCGATTGGTGTGATCATCGCCGCGCTGCTCATCCGCCTTACCGGCGCACAGTGGATCGATCCGCTCACCTCCATTCTCATCGGTGCCGTCATCCTTGCCGGCGCATACCGCGTGCTGCGTAAATCCCTGCACATCCTCAACGAAGGGGTGCCCGAGGGGTTGACCATCCATGCTATCTACCACTCCATTTCGTCCGTTGAGGACGTAGACGCGGTGCATGACCTGCACGTGTGGAAC
>DDXM01000012.1 GCA_002347485.1 Anaerolineaceae bacterium UBA2260
TGGTCACCACGTAGGCGAACGCGCTTTCACCAGCGTACAACACGATGGTGTCGCCTTCTTTGACATCCACCAGGTCGGCGAACACCTCCCCATCGATGTTATGGTGACCGTTGATGACCGTGTTACCCACCTCGCCCGGCAGCGCGGAATCGGGATGCCAGCCCGCAGCAAAATAACCCGGCGCCTGCCACTGCCCGAAGGTTGAGCCTTCCACCTCGGTGAAGCTGTGCTCAGCGGGAATGACAGGCGCGGAGAGTTCGATCGACGGGATCTCGATGCGTTCCGGTACGGCGGGATGATTCAAGTCCTCATCAGCAGAACGGATGAACGAAGAAGATACATCAAGGTAAATTGGGGCGACCACCGCTGCTTCGATCGGCGCAAGAATGTCTGTCTGTCGGAGCTTCATCTCGACCAACTCGACGCGGCTGCCTGAAATACGCGGGGTGGTCACGCTGGTGGTCAGCAGCGCGCGCGGCTGCGCAGGTGATGGTGCTGCCGGCTGCTTGGTGGAAGCGGCAGAGGTGAAATAACCCGGCAGCGCGAGCACAAGTAATATTGCTCCCGCGATGATGGAGATGAGCCAGGAATGCTTGCGAAACTGTTTAATCATTGTAGGGATAAAAGATCCCCGGGCACGGCTCATACCCGGGGACGATCAAGACAATTTTATTGCTTGCGCGAGATACCATGCAGGACCAGCCCGAGACCCAGCAGCAGTGAACCGAGGTTCATCATCATACGACCAGCCTGTGTGCGGTTGAAGGCGTTCAAATCAGCGCCGGTGACGGGGATGAGCACTTCAGCCGTGACCTCAGGGGCAGGGAGCGTGTTCACCGTGACCGGGGGGTCAGTAGGTACGATCGTGGCCGGGGGGTCAGTAGGTACGATCGTGTCCGGGGGGTCAGTAGGTACGATCGTGGCCATAGGCTCAGGTGTATCGGTTGGGACCGGTGTGTTCGTTGCGGTATTGGTAGGTGTATTCGTCGGAGCTACGAATGTGCCGGTCGGTGTGTTAGTGGGGGTATCAGTGGGCGTATTGGTAGGCGTATTCGTGGCTGTGTTAGTAGGTATGTTGGTAGGCGTGTTAGTCGCAGTCGCCGTCGCGGTCTCCGTCGCCGGGACAATACAAGGGCCAAGATAATCATTCTCATGGCCGGCGCGCGGCGTACCATCCTCATAGAAATGACCCGCCTGTCCAAAGGCAGCCTCCCAAGAGATGGTCAAGGTTACGAACTGCAGGGTACCATCCCGACCAGCAGCGTGGCAGATGGTGACCATGTCCGCGGGGGCTGCTTCAACCGGTTGACTGATGGTGGTTACTAAAAATCCAGTGGCCAGCATCACAATTCCAAGGAAATTCAAGACCTTGGAAGCTAAACTTAGTTTATTATGAATCCCGTTGCTCATTGCGACTCCTCTCGCGCTCACTACTATTAATTAATAATTCTGATATTATTCATCCAATATATCATATATTACAGAATATTTCCACCTTTGTCAACCACCAATTTTTACCGGTCCTCACCAACTGATCGAAACCAGTGAGCCGGGTACGCGATTAATCGATTAAAATACCCTGACTTACCGGTAAAAACAGGCTAATCCAATGACTGAAAATTTCAATCAAATCGAGGATCGAAAAAAAATCCGCTCCTGGCTGATCGTGTTGGGCGTGATTACCTTTGTAGCGCTGGTCGCCCTGCTGAAGAACAAGGGCGACACGAACCAGTGGCTGTACACTGAACCTGTCACCGCCCGGTTGGAGGAATTACGCGCCGCCGGTTCGCCGGTGGTAGTCTACTTCCACTCGCCGGATTGCAGCTCCTGTAACCAGGTGCAGGCGAGCCTGGACGAGGTACACCCGGAGTTTAAAGGTTCTGTCGCGCTGCTGGATGTGGACGTGACCAACCTGCGCTACCGCGACCTGGTGAACCAGGTGGGTGTGCAAACCGCCCCCACCCTGCTGCTGGTGAACGCGAGCGGCGAGGACAAATTGATTGTGGGAGAGATCAGCCCGCAGGCTCTGCGCGCGGAACTGGCGTTGCTGGCTGGAGGTACGCCATAGAGATCGACCCCTCCCTGTTGCAGCCTTCGTCCCTCCTCAGCTACCTGCTGGTCTTCCTGGGCGGATTGCTCACCGGCGTGGGTCCGTGCAATATCGCCATGATCCCGCTTATCGTGGGCTACATCGGCGGCTCGAAAAGCCTGCCGCGCCGGCGCGCCTTCTGGATCTCGCTTCTCTTTTCGGTGGGCATGGCAGTCACGTTTACACTGCTGGGGGTGATCGCCGCGCTGGTTGGCGGGCTGCTCGGTGGCGGCACCCGCGTGTGGTATTACATCGTGGCGGCGGTGTGTTTCATTATTGGTTTGCAAATGATCGGGCTGCTGCAATTTTCCATCCCGCTGTGGATGGAGAACCTGCACGAAAAAGTGAAGGCGCGCGGACTGCTGGGCGCCTTCCTACTGGGGCTGGTTTCAGGGCTGGTAGTCTCTCAGTGCGCCACCCCTGTGCTGGCGGTCATACTCACCTACGTGATGGCGCAGCAATCCGGCGTGGCATACGGCGCCGCCCTGCTCTTTCTCTACGCGCTGGGTTGCGCCGTGCCGGTGGTGCTGGCGGGCACCTTTACCGGTGTGCTCAAGAACCTGCGCGCTTTTGGTAAATGGAACGATCTCGTCACCCGCGTCGCCGGCGGGCTGCTGATCCTGGTGGGGGGGTACTTCCTGTGGGTGGCGTGAATCTTATCTAAAACCAAGAGTAATAAATCTACACGCATAGCTTTTTGGCAGCCCTTTTCACCCTGTTATCGATTTCTTCGCAGAATGATGACCACGGCATGTTATGTTTTTCCGTCACCCCAGGCTGGTAGTTTGGGCAGTCGAACCTGTTGCCGGACACGTTATAATGTTTCAAACACATCATATCCTATGGAAGTAAAAGATTACCTATGAGTGAGACACCTGTCAATAAACCACGCATACCGGTGAGAAAAGCTTTTGTATGGATCGTAGTGATCATGGCGGTCGCTTTCGTCATCGTCAGTATCACCGAGATCGAAGACATCCTGACCGCGGTTAGAAGCGGCAACATAGCTTTTCTCCTGCTGGCAGTGGCCCTGGAACTTGTTTGCCTGCTCAACAACGCCATGAATTACCGCACCCTGTACCATCTGGTCGGTCTTGAGGAATCCTTACGCCAGATCTTCCTCATAAGCACCTCCTCCACCTTCATCAACATGATCGCCCCCAGTGGCGGGTTTGGCGGGATGGTCGTCTTCATGGATTCGGCCAAGCAGCGCAATTATTCCCCCGCCAAAGTGGTGGTAGTCGTCATCCTGTACATGATTTATGAATATGTTTCACTGCTGGGTGTGGTGGCACTGGGCTTCGTTGCCCTGATCCAGCGTCAGAACCTGACCACCGGTCAGATCATCGCGGCGGGTGTGCTCATGCTGTTCATCATCCTCTTCAGCCTGTTACTATATCTCGGATCTCACTCCTCGAAACAGTTCGGTGAACTGCTGTTCAAGGGGGCTAACTGGATCAACCGGTTGATGTACCGTTTCTTCCACCGCGACCTCATCCAGGCTGAGCAAGCCCATAAACTGGCAGCCGATATCGAAGAAGGTGTGATGGCGCTGCGTGGTAAAAAGAGCGGTCTGCTCGCTCCGCTCCTCTATGCACTGTGCAACAAGGCACTCCTCATCGGGGTACTGACTTCGGTTTTCCTGTCCCTCCAGGTCCCGTTTTCGACCGGTACCATCGTGGCGGGATACAGCATCGCCCAGCTTATTTTCTACATTACGCCCTCCCCGGCTGGCATCGGTTTTGTGGAAGGCATTTTCCCCATCACACTGAATGCCCTCCTGGTTCCCTTCGCCAAAGCCGTGTTGATCACCCTGATCTACCGCGGTATCACATTATGGTTTTCCTTCGCCATTGGCTTCTTCTCATTTCAAAAACTGCAAAGAGAAAATGCCAATGCTTCCCCTCACCCGTCTGAACCAGCATAACACCATGCCGGCTGGATTCGGGTAATTTGCAGGGTACAAAACTCTGGTGGAGGAACTCAAACACCGAAAGGGTCAGGTACCTGTCAGGCAAGTCTTGCCTTCCCTATGAACAGATCACCGGTTGATTTTCTGGATGATTCCATCTCCGTGGAAATTCGGATGTCAATCTGTCGGAATTAGCGCGAAAACCTCTTGTTTCGTTGTCGCGTATAAGATGTAAAAACGTCACTCAAGTGAAGGTGATCACAACCCCCGTAAGCCAGACCGCCCTTTATTCCTTCTCCCCCGAGAACTCCGGCAGGTACCACTCCTCTTCCTCCATCAACCCGGTCTTCACCTGGTCGAGCGGGGTCAGCGGATCATCCATGCGCACCTGCAGTGAGATGCCCGCGGTGCGCACGCCATTGGCGGTCATCACGCGGCGCACGCGGTAGCGCAAGAAATAGCGCTGCACCAGCTCGGTGTTGAGCACATCTTTCACAGTGCGCACCGACACCGCGGCGCGTTCCGCCAATTCTCCCATCTCTGTCTCGACCACGTTGCGCAGTTCCCCGGTCATGGGGTTCCAGTAGCACATCGAGCGCGCCGCCAGGATGATAGTGAGCGCGGAGTGACCCAGCAGCGGCAGCCAGTTGTTGAAGAAGTAACCGGTGACGAACATGCCGCGTTCGGGCTGGATGAGCTTGGCGCGTTCGCTGCCGTAGGCGCGCTGCAACATCACCTTGCGCGTGCGCCCGCTGCCCGTCAGGCTGTCATCTTTCACGGCAACATCACTGGGTTCCAGTTCAGTTTCTTCATTGGAATCGTTATCGACCAGGTCCTGCGGCAGGGTTTTCTTGATCGGCTTTTCCCCCTCCCCTGCGCGGTAAAACCCGTTCGCGACGATCACGTTAAAGGTAACCGGCTGACCGTACAGCCCTTCCAGTAAACGCGTGATGCGCGCCCCCAGGCGTTCCTCCACCCAGGCGCGCCCATAAGCGTTGTAGGCTCCTACAGTGAACGTTCGTTCATGGTACCCCACCGGTTTGAGCGGCTGCACCCAGGTTTCGAACAAGGCGCGCGACATCTCGGTGCGTAAATCGCCCAGTACCATTTCCCAGGCTTCCTGGTGATCCGGTTGTTCCACTCCGAGTGATTGTCCTTTCACGCCATGGTCCATTCCACTTTTCCGTTCGCGCTCCCGCCGTCCTACCGGGTTTATTATAGAACATTATTTCTAATTAATCAATCCCTTTGTCGCTCCGGCTAATTGTTTCTACCCTCTCCTTGATGTTTTTTTCTACCGTTAATTATCATATTTTACGGAAGAAATTATTCAACCTCACCGATCAACCGTTCAACCAATTCAGCCAGGGATCCGATATCCTCCGGGTTTTCGAGGCGGTTGTAGCGGTTGGAGCAAACCCGGGTGAGAATGCCCAGCGTCTCACCTGCCGAAACCGAACGGTGCAGCAGGCCGGAAATGCGCTCTCGCCAATTTTCCAGTTCGGTGATCTCACCCTGTGAAAGCGTGAGCCCCACCTTGCGGCGCGGCACCACGCTGGGCGGGCGCCCTGGCGAGCGGATCTCCTGTTCATTGGGAACGCGCCGGGCTTCGTACAATTGCACCCAGGCGTTGCGAGTCTGGTTCTGAGTAGAGGCCATAATCAATTCACCTTTCGTGCAATTTCCACGTTGATCATGGATTCATCGCTTTCCAGTAATGCATCCATCGAGAGGGCGCACAGGCGGATGATCTCGCGCGGCACACCCTGCGATTTTTCGTAAAGCACCTCGAAGGCGTCATCGTTGATCAGCGGCGCTTGCCGTCCGGCCACCCCCAGGCGGAAAAGCACCATCTGCAGTGCGCTGGAGAGGGTGAGCGGGGGAAGCGCCAAGCGCACGAATACGCGCGCGTTGACCGCCTTGTTCAACTCGAACAACCCCTGCATCTCAGACTGCCCAAAAGCCAGCACCTGCGCCACCTTAGCGTCATAATCGAAATTGTACAGGCGGTGCAGCACCTCGAGCGCCTCGGGTTCCATCAGTTGCGCGTCGTCAAGCAACACCACCACATTGCGGTTGGCGGTGTAAGCTTTGGCCATGAACTGCTCCAGCCCTTCCATCTGTAACTGGAAGGAACGCAAACGTGGCACCCCCAGCGTTTCAGAGATTTGACGCGCGGCATCCATGGCGGATTTGAAAGCGGCAGTGTGAATGTAGCAGATATCCAGCTTCTCCTCGGAGGCATAGACATCATACAGGCGCCGGGCGAGGGAGCTCTTGCCCATGCCCATATCGCCGGTGATGAGCGCTAACCCGCGCCGGCGCGAGATGACTCCCTGAGCCTGGCGGTATACCGCCAGATGCTCCGGGCCGAGATACAGGTAACGCGGATCAGCCGAAAGCTTAAAAGGGTCCTCTTTCAGACCCAATCTGTCCAGGCGTACCTGTCGCCATTCATCATCATTCAACACATCGCTCATGGAATCCTCCATCACCAGCTAATTATCGCACGAAATCAGAACAAAATCAATAGATTTAGCGCATTTATAGGATGTCGATACCGTAATTGTTGTAATTTATTGAATTTTATCATTTTTTATGCTAACATAATCATAATGCGTGAGATTGTGTATAATCGGTATGTGGGGTCGTTCGCATCCCCGCAGAAATCGTTCCTTCAGGCAGGCGCACATGGCAATCACGATCACTATCGCGAATGAGAAAGGCGGGGTCGGCAAGACCACCACCGCGGTCAATCTCGCCGCCGGCATCGCCCTGCGCATCGCAGACCACTCGGACAGCAGCAATCGGGTGCTGCTGGTGGACATGGATCCCCAGGTGCACGCGCTGCTGGCGGTGGCGTACGAGAATCACCAGAACACCCCGCCCGTATCACTGGCCGCCCTGCTCACCGAATCCCCTCCGCCTTCCATTCAACGTCTTATTCAGCGCAGCGACTATCATCCCAACCTGTTCTACGTCCCATCCGAACGCGCCGCCATGATCCGCGCCGCGCGGGAACTGCCCGCTTTGATGGCGAACGAAACCCGCCTCGCCCGCGCGCTCGCCCCGGTGCAAAACGAGTACGCCTATATCATCATTGATACCCCGCCCAATACCGGCGACCTGCTCATCAACGCACTGGTTTCCGCCGACCAGGTCATTATCCCGGTCGAGACCTCCTACCTGGGCGTTTCGGGGTTGATCGAGCTGCAGCGCACCATCGAGCAGGTGCAAACCCACTTCAAACCGCAGCTGCATATTCTCGGCTACCTGCCCACGATGTGTGAGGAGCAACGCAGCGAAGCGCGCGAGATTCTAGAGGAGATGAGCAAGCGTTACAAAAAATTGATGCTGCCGCCCATTCATAAA
The DNA here is from genome assembly GCA_002347485.1 of Anaerolineaceae bacterium UBA2260. Lineage (GTDB taxonomy): Bacteria > Chloroflexota > Anaerolineae > Anaerolineales > Anaerolineaceae > UBA6107. The sequence goes on from DDXM01000012.1 coordinate 7,374, forward strand.
TCCTCCGACCTGGCGTACGCGCACTCGAGCCACATGGATGTCTTCACCTACCGCCCGCCGCGCAGCCCCAGCAGCCATAACATTGTTTCGAGCTCACGCGCCACGCGCGAGTACGCCGAATTGATCGATATCGTCCTCAAACAAACCGGATTCCGTAAATCAGCCCGGGAAGGATAGGTAACCATGCCGCCTAAAAAGAAGAGGTATTCCGCTTTTGATGACCTGAACGCCAACGGGGTTGAAAAACCCAAGATACAGCCCTCCACAACCACCGAACCGGCAGAGATTGGACCTGAACGCGTCGAGCGCATTGAACGCTTGAAGCCCAGCCAGATGCTGCCCGACCGCTTTCAACCGCGCCGCCTGCTGCCCGCCGAGATCCGCGCTGACTTCTACACCGGGCGTATCAACTGCTACCAGGCCGCGCTGGAATGGCTGGCGCTTGCACGCACCGACAGCGGCATGGAGCAGGAAGTACAGCGCCTGCTGGCGATGGGTTCCTCGTTCGATGAGCACGGTCAGATCAAGTCCATCACCGGTAAGTGGGAGCTGTCTCCCGCGGGCGAGTATGTCTTCGTTATCGAGACCGGCGAACGGCGCTTCTGGGCCGCCTGCCTGCAGTACGCTTCTTCAGGGGCGGCGGATGAACCGCTGCTGCGCGTGGAGGTGGTGGAATCCCCCACCCGCCAGCGCCAGGTGCTGGAGAACCGCCACGCCGAACCCCCATCCGCGGTGGAACAGGCCTGCGAGGTAGCCGCGCTGATCCTGGCTGAGATGGGCATCCACCCTGAGGATGATGTATCCGATGATTATGATTTCTTCCGCCTTGCGCGCACCCAGCGCATGCCAACCGGGTTATGGGATCGCATTATCCCCATCATGCAGCTCACCCGCCCGCGCATGGTGCAGCTGCTCAACATCCTGCAGCTCCCCACCCCTCAGCTCGACCTGGCGGATCGTTATCGCCTTTCCGAGCGCGTGCTGCGCGAAATCCTCTCCGCCCCGCGCGACCAGTGGGAACGCATGATCCGCCTCAGCATCCAGAACCAGCTCACTTCGGAGGAAGTGGCGGATATCGCCACCCCCACCCCGGGCAGCGAAACGCCGCGCCGCCCGGTGACCCCTATCCTGCCCGAGCCGGGCCGCCAGGCCGCGCGTTCCATGCGCCGCTTCGTGCAGACGCTGACCGAACTTGACCGCATCGGCCAGGACCAGGCACTGGATGAGATCGCCAATAGCATGGTGGTCAAGGGCATCGGCAGCCAGTCGCTGGCGCTGCTCGAGGAGCTCGCCCGCCTGATCCGCGCACGTCTCGACCGCCGCTAAGGAAAAGTGTAACCACGGTAACAGTACTAAAAACGCTGACTCTATTGTCAGCTTTTTTTGATTTGATAGTGTAACCATGGTTACGGATTTTTGTGAACAACCAATGAGGACTGTTGTTGCGAGCGTACTTTGCGAAGCAATCCTTCAGTGAGTCATTGGAGATTGCTTCGCCGGAAAATCACATTCTCGCATGACAATCCATAATTTTCAATTCGTGAGCTGGAATAATGCAACACTTTCAAGAGCTGTAGGAACAATTCACATTGTCCCCGAAAGATTTTTTTAAGCGGTATGAATCGCCCCGAAGGTGATGTGGATGGTTTCTCGTCTTGCCCTACACGGATTTCACGGGTATGCGTCTTTGAGACACGGCATTGGCTTATTTCTACGCTCCAGGCGGTTATTAGCGCGTCAAGGGGTGACACTGTTGTTTCGATACGCCATAACCCAGGGGCGACCCTTGTTTTTCAAGGGGTGACCCTTTATAATTCATAGGGGCGACCCTTGACACAGGTTTTCTAGCTTTTTTGTCATTCGCCCCACACCATCGTTTCTCTGGAGCCGCACTATGATCGTTTTCGCGTTTGCTAATCAAAAAGGCGGGGTCGGTAAGACCACCTCGGCGGTGACGCTGGCCGACGGGCTGGCGCGTCTGAACCGCCGCACGCTGCTGGTGGACCTCGATCCGCAGGGACACCTGGCGCTTTCCTTCGGGCTGGAAAAATCACCGGGGTTGTACCGCCTGGTGTGCCTGGATGAACCGCTCGTTGAGGTGGCACAATCGGTGCGTCCCAACCTCGACCTGGTGGCGGGTGACAAACAGACCGAGAAGGTCAAGCGCCAGATCACACTGTCCGATTTTCGCGAGACCATCTTGCGCGACCTGCTGACCGAATCGGATTATGATGTGGTGCTGCTTGACATGGCACCCTCGCTGGATGTGTTGCACATCAACGGCCTCATCGCCGCGGATTGGGTGGTCATCCCCACGCGCCTCGACGCTCTGGCGGTGGACGGTGTGAAGGAGATTCTCACCACCATGGCGGAGATCCAGCGCAACGGGCATAGTTACCGCGGTTACAGTATCCTGCCGACTTTCTTTGACCGCACCACGCGCGAGACGCTGATCCAGTTCGAGGAGATCACGCGCGTCTTTGGCAGCAACGTGTGGCCGCCGGTACCGCAAGACACACGCGTGCGCGAGACCGCCGCCTACGGGCAGACGCTGTGGGAGTACTCGCCGGATTCTTCTTCGGTAGAAGGTTTTGTGGATGGCCGCCAGCATCTCGGCGGCTACCGCCAGGTGTTGGGGAAAATGCTGGAGGTGATCGATGGCTGAACCGAAAAAAGAACGCCGTTCCTCGCTTGACCCAGCCGTGGCCGACCTGCTGCGCGGGATGCAGCAGAAACAGGTCGAGGCTCAGTTGCCGCGGCGTGAGCGGGAAAAGCTTTCGCGCGAGCGCGCCAAGATCCAGGCGCGGCGCGACCAGCGCGCCACTTACGACCTGCCACCCGCCATCCGCGAGGGGATCCGATTGCTGGCGGAAGACCTGCGCCTGCCGGCCAGCCAGCTCGCCACCCTGGCGCTGGCAAGATTTTTGGCTGATTACCAAAAGGGACTCATCAACCTCGGTCAGTACAAGTACCCGTCGCGCAGCCCGCGTTATGATTGGAACTTGATCTTCCCGGATGAATTGATTTTGGGAGTGAATCGCAAAAAGGGTAGTTAACCATTAAGTCGTTAAAGTCGTTAATTAAGTAGTGAATAGAATCACGTGCACTTTTTGCACCCTGAAGAGGTGCACTTCCTGCACTCTATAGACTGACATTTTTTGCACTCCGGCGCCCTTAAGGCAAAAGCTTCCCTCTGGCCGGCGTGCAATTTTTATCACCTGGCCAAAAGGCAAAAAACGCCTGCAGGCGAAAGGGCAATATTTGCATTCAGGCAAGAGGGCAGTAATTGCATGCAGGCGCTGCAAGCATTGCGTAGTCTTTTCTGGATGAACGAATTTAACAGGTTGATCATCAAATGCTTTAAGTGAGTTTATGTTTTTCGTCTCCCGGCGTGATCAGGTTTATTGGAGGTGCTGTGCCTGGTGCAGGATTTCCTGGATGAAAGCGGACTTGGCATCCGTGTAGGTTTCGCGGTCGTGGCAGTAGCGCTCCGCCAACTGGAACTTCAGCGCGGCGTATGCGGCAGCTGCCTGCGGGTGCGCGCGCAGGTGATCGCGGAAAAGCAGCTGCACGCGGTAGAACTCGCTGGCTGGTTCGACGATGTGCAGGTGATGGGAATACTGACCGCCGACGATGCGGTGCAGGTAGCGCCGCTCGGGGAAAACATCCTCGTGCTCGGGGATATAGGCGTACCCCAGTGGAGCGAGGGGAGGCAGGAAGCGCGGCGCGTCGGCCAGGCTGCGCACACCGATGAGGATGTCGATGACCGGCTTGGCGGCCAGCCCGGGCACGGCAGTGGAGCCGATATGCTCGATGGCGGTAAGGTACTCACCAATCACAGCACTGATCTCGCGGCTGGCTTGCTCAAAGAGGGCAGGCCAGCACGCATCATATGGCACCACTTCGATAGGGATCACATCAGGCATATTTTCATCATACACCTTATGTCAATTGCGCGTAGATTAATTTTCTGTACTAATGAACGACCGTTCACATTCTAAAATCAGAGAGACCAAAAAAATCATCCGGGGTGGTCAGCGACCACCCCGGATGATTCCCCGGCATTCCCCTGCGTTTTACCGCTTTCCACTTTCCCCCTGGCTGACGATGACTGCCAGTTGTTTTAGTTTCTACTTCTGGTCCTCCTGTTTGCGCTGCTCGTCATGGCGGTGTTTCTTGAGCAGGTAGGAGTCCATGTTGTATTCCTTACGCTGAGTTTCGTCCAGCCCGACGCGCACTTCGCGGGTTATGCGTTCATAACGCTGCCGGGTGGGGGAGGGGATGTTCGCGCCGTGCTCCAGCATCAGGCGGTCCATCAATTTGCCGGCTTCTTCAAACTTGCCCTCGCGCTCAAGCTTGTAGGCCTGGTTGGAAAAATGTCCGAGCGCCACGCTGGCATGCCGCGCAACCAGGTCTGGATCGCGCGCGGCTTCCGCATCGGCGACTTTCTCCGGCGTGGCGTACTGCAGTGTCACATCACCCCCCAACTGGAAGGGCTTATCCGCTTCGTCTCTGCCGTGAACGATGACGCTCATCACCAGCTGCCCGCTGCCGGGCGGGGTGAGCAGGTTAATGAACAGATTGACCTGGCGGTTGGCGGGCAGGTCCGATAGGTTGATGACCAGTCGGTTTTCACTTGCTTCAGCGCGCCAGTCGCCGAGCAATTCAGCGGACACCCCCGCCGGAAAATTGAATTCGAGCACCACGTTCTTCAGGGTGACTGCGGCGAGGTCCTTGAACTCCTCCAGCAGCAATTCGGGGATACGCTGGTCGCTGTCGATGTAGTAGTAATTTCCACCCCCGTGATTAGCCATGGCTTCCAGCAGATGCTCATTGAAATCGCGCCCGATACCGAAGGTCGAGGTGGCCACGCCGCGTTCGAAGAGCGCTGAGGCGTGCCCGCTTAACTCCGGGATGCTGACGATACCCACATTGGCCTGTCCGTCGGTGAGCAGCAGGGTGCGGTTCACCCTGCCATCGGACTGGCGGTGCGCCACACGCTCGCAGCCGGTCAACCAGCCGCCGCCCAGGTCGGTGGAGCCGCGCGGCCGCATATTGTTCACCTCGCGTTTCATTTCTTCCCGCGTTCCGGGGGTCACTGCGTCAGCCTCGGCGGTGACCGTAACGACATTATCGAAATCTACGATGGATACGCTGTCGACCGGGCGCATCAGGTCGAGGATCTGGCCCACGGCCAGCTTGGCCTGCTCCAACTTGCCGCCGCCCATCGAACCGCTACGGTCGATGACCAGCGCCAGGTTGAGGGGGGCAGACGCGCTGCCGCGATGGGCTTCAGGGGCGGTGAATTCGATCTCTAGCGCGCGGCGGGTGGGCACGCGGGTGGAGACCAGGCTGGCATCAGTTCTGAGAGTTAATTTTGGTGCACTCATAATTTTTTAATCCTCCCTTGATGATGATTTGAAATTCCTCGCCAGGTCGAGCAACTGGTCGATCAGGCGCTGCGCACGCGCGCTCACCGGCTGGCGGAGGTGCAGCTCGACCCCCGGCGCCAGCACAACGCGCCGCCATTCCTCGCCTGTTGTGGGACGGTTCGCCGGTTCGCCCCGCTTCGGTTGGGGGCGGTTCAACTCCACGCGCTCCTCCCGGATCGAGCGCTCGCCGCGCACCTGCTGGATATAATGCAGCGCGCGGTTTTCTTTCATTTCAGGGTACAGCGCATTGGGCGCGTCCTGGTCGAACACCGGCAGCGCCTGCAGACTGGACAGCGCGTTGACCGGGTCCTTTTCGAATTCATTCAGCAGCGGCATCACCTGGCTTTCGGTGAGCGAGTTGAGCAATTCCCTGATCTTGTTGAGCGGCAGGTAGGCATCCTTTAGGTATTTAATGAGCCGCAGGCGGTGCATGTATTCATCGGTGAAGACAGCGTATTTGCCGCGGATCTCAGGCTGGGGAAGCAGCCCTTCCTGAATGTAATAGCGGATGGTGCGGGTGGATACACCCGAAAGCGCCGCGAGTTCAGAGATCCAGTATTCGCTCTGTAACATATGCTCTCCTTATCCTGCACTAATCATAACACTATTACGTAATACTGTCAAGATTAAGAAAATACGAGTGAGTGAAAACGTTTTGAATAGGGGGAGGTCAGGCGATGATGCCGTTCAGGTAGATCTCGATCAGTTCCTGCAGCACAGCCGCCTGGCTTTCTGCATCAGCGGGGGCGCCTAACAGCATCTCGTTCATGTTGAACGTGTAGAACAATCCGAAGAAGGCGCGCAGGAGGGCGTCGTCGGAAAAGGGTTGCACCGTGCCTGGTTCACGCCGCACGCGTTGGATGAAGGCTTGCATACCCGGGGCGACCGAAGGGTAGGCTTTGCGCAGGTGCTCACCCTGGAACTCGACCGCGTCTATGAACACCAGTTTCACCAGGTCAGGTCGGGCGGAAAGCACGTTGACCATGCGCTTGGCCGCCGTGCGCACCAGCTCAGCCGGGGTGTCAGCGCGTGAATTATCCAGCGCCAGCAGCAGGGTGGGGTAGGGGTTGAAGGCTTCGAATACCGCGCTGAACAGGTCGTCCTTGTCGACGAAGTGGTTGTACAGCGATCCCAGCGCTACACCAGCGTGCTTGGCGATCTGGCGCATGGTGGTGCCGTGAAAGCCCTGCAGCAGAAAGAGCCGGTGAGAGACGGCGATGATTTCCGCGCGCGTACGCGTGGGAGCGGGTTTCTTCGCGGGGGTATCCGAACGGTCGTTCATGCGGCGTATTCTACCGGAGAAATTGAAAACGCGCAATCTCGTTACGCGTTTTCAATTTTAAAATGTTTCTCTGTAGGATGGGATGATTGACTACTTTGGCAGCAGGTCTTTCATCTGGTTGTAGATGATCCCCGCGGCGCGCTCCGGCATCAGGCGATACAGGAAATCCATCGTTTTTGAGTCACTGCCGATAAGCACGCGGTACTTGTTGGCTTGAATGCCCTCCACGATCTTGTTGGCGGCGACATCGGCGGGGGTGGTTTTATACTTCATGTCCGCGTTTTCCTGCTGCCCCTCGACCATCACGCCGGAATTGGCTGCGATGTTGGTGGCGGTAGCGCCAGGGAAGATGACGCTCACGCCCACGTTGGTGCCGCGCAACTCGGAATGCAGCCCTTCGGTGTACAGCTTCACCGCAGCTTTGGACGCGCCGTAGATGGTCTGCCCGGGCACCGGCAGGAACCCGCCCATGCTGGAGACGTTGGCGATATGCGCTTCGGGACGTTCGAGCAAGTGCGGCAGGAATGCGCCCGTCATGTACAGCATGCCGTAGAAGTTGACGTCCATCACCCGCTTGATCTCTTCCTGCTTCAGGTCCTTAAAGCGCACAAAGCGCTGGATGATGCCGGCGTTGTTGATTAACCCGTCCACCGCGCCATGGGCTGCGATGACAGCGGCGGGCAGCGCCTCGACGGCCTTGAGATCAGCGATGTCGGCCACGTGGGTGCTCAACCCGGCGCGCAGCTCCCCGGCCAGTTCGGCGGTTTGCGCGAGATTGACCGCGCTGATATCCACCGCGGCGACGCGCGCGCCTTTCTTCAAGAGCGCGAATACCAGCTCACGCCCGATCCCGTTGCCGCCTCCGGTTACGACGATCACTTTATTTTTTACTTGCATTTCACACCTCCAGACACTGGTTGCTCCTGTTCACCGCGGGCAAGCCTGCCAACTTCAGAACAGACAGCCATTGATTATTTAGGTAAATATTATCATATTACTCTTAAAGATTTATTAATCTCCTTGCTCCGCCGCGGTCGCGGTAAAATTACCCCAATCTTCCTACGCGCCAAAAGGAGTGACACGATGTCGTTAAAGTTTTCCCGCCTCGACCCCCGGGCAGCCGCCCCCTCACGCAAGCACCCCTCAGACGCCGGGGTGGACGTGTATGCCAACGAGGACCTGACCATCGCGCCGTTTAACAGCCGCGCGGTGCGCACCGGTTTGACCTTCGAGATCCCCGCGGGCACGCTGCTGCAGGTTTGGCCCAAGAGCCGCCACAATCACCTGGTGGGAGCGGGTGTGATCGACGCCGGTTACCAGGGCGAGATCCTGATCAAGGTGGTCAACTACTCGTGGAAGCCCATGCGCATCCGCTGCGGTGACGCGGTGGCGCAGCTTGTGCAGGTGCCGGTGATCACGGAGCAACTGGAGGAACTGCCGCAGGAAGAGATTCACCGCATGCACTCAGCGCGCGGCGGCGAGGGCGGCATTCACTTAAAATAAAAAGAACAGTGTGGGAGCGGCTTCCGCCCTGATGCTGTCATGCGACCGGTTTGTAGATGTAGAACACCGAGTGCGGCGCGAAGTCTTTGAACTCACCGGCGGTGTGCGTATAATAAGAGTAGGTGAACGAGATGAAAAATATTCCTGTCCTAACTTTAACTGTATTGATCGTGCTGACCCTGACGGCATGCGCAACCGGCGCGATGGAACCCAAACTCGAAGGCACCAACTGGGAACTGGTGAAGATAGATGAGCAACTCCCCCTGGCGGATACCAGCATTACGCTCAAGCTGGAGGAAGGGCAAGCGGGGGGCAACGCCGGCTGCAACAGCTATGGCGCCGCTTACGAAATCGATGGCGACACGCTTAAGCTGGAAGACCTGATGTCGACAATGATGTACTGCCAGGCGGAAGGCGTGATGGACCAGGAGACTGATTATCTGTTCTTCCTCTCGCAGGTGCGCAGCTATGCCATCATTGACGGCGCGCTGTACCTCTCACAGGCGGATGGCAGGCAGCTTAAGTTCATCCCGCAGAAATAGATACTTTGACCGAATCGGAAATTAGGGGGATGAAAACGGGACGGATGGTCGTAAAATGAACTTATATTGCGATGATTTTTGAACGCGGAAATCATAAAGCTCCAGGATCACCCATGCCGCTGCGTCAGCAGCGGTATTTTGTTGCCAGCGCAGGAGGTTGATAGGTGGTTATATGGTTAACAAAGCCACCAAATGAAAAAGGGAAGGGAGCGACAATGAGTCTCAAGCTCTGGATGGGGTTGAAAGCAGTCATCGTGGTCATCTTCGCGGTCGGGTTTTCTGTATTCGGCCTGGTCTTCGCCTACTTCCTGTTCATCAAGAAGAGCGTCTGAGCTTTTTTGAATTTGGTGGCAATCCCTGACCGGCTGTGGCCGATAGGGGCAGAGGAAATCGACACTGCCGGTATTTTGGGTTTAAGCCTGGCGATCGTGCGGGTATGTCTTCACCCCGTGCCGTTGTAGCGCGCGTTGGCGAGGGGGATGATGTTGATCACCGGCGTCTCGTAGGGGTGCGCCGCACGCGCGGCGCTGACGGCTTCCAGCAGATATTCTTCGCGGCACAGCATTTCGATCTTGACCTCGCTGCCGCTGAACAGTTCGCCGGGGTTGCCCAGGTAGGGTTTGGCGTCCTCGCGGGCGCGCCAGGTGCCCTGCACGGGGATGAGGGTGGCGCAGTGGTCGTATTTGCCGATCTCGCCGGCGTGTGTCATGACCAGCGCGTTGAGGATGTCATCCACGCTCTCTTCGGGGGCGTAGATCTCGAGCTTGAAGAAGGGGGATGTGGTCATGGGAGTTCCTCCGGTATGGGGATTAGTAAACGCGGTACATCACGAAAAAGCCCAGCAGCGCGAAGAGCAGCCCACCGAGTGCTCCCGCTACCGGCTGCAGCAGCTTAAGGCAGGGAATGCGCGCCCCGCGGGTGCGGTAGCCGCCGAGCACGGAGAGGAGCAGCCCGCCCGCCAGCGTGAGCAGCGTGCTCAATGGGAACGGGAGGTTGGATTCAGGCAGCAGGCGCGCGGCGACGCTGCCCAGGATGGCGCCGGTTGGGGCGGCGAGCAGCGTCCAGATGGTGCGCTTCTTCACCAGCGTCACCACTACACCCAGCAGCACGCCGCCGAGCAGGGCGGTGAGGATGTGGAGCAGGTAGGCCGACTGACCCGCGGCTTCATTGCCCGCAGTGAGCCCGACGATGAACGCGGAGACGGCAATGGCGATGCCCTGCGCCGCCACACGCAGCACGATGGAGCCGATACCCAGCGAGCCGGCCACGGCGCCGACTGCCTTGAGCCCATCCTGCAGCGTAGCTCCGATCTCAGGGGTTGTGGGGGTAGCGAGGGGCGCGGCGGTGTCCTCCACCACGCTCACGCGCATGGGCGTGGATTGAGGAACGGGCAGGGGGGCGCCGCAGCTAACGCATCGGCGGTTATCCGCGGGTTGAAACCTGCCGCAATACTCACAGGTGACGTTTATGCTTCACTCTCCAATCACTGACCAACGTAAGCGTACATGCCGTTGAGCCAGTCCTCGGGGTCGACCTCGACGCTGCCGACGATGAGGTCAAAATGCAGGTGCGGGCCGGTGACGCGCCCGGTGGCGCCCATGTAACCAATGGTCTGCCCGGTTTCCACGCGGTCGCCCACCTGCACGTCGATGCGCGACTGGTGCCAGTAGCCGGTGTAGACGCCCCAGCCGTGCGAGATAACAGTGGTGTTGCCGCGCACGTCAAGCAGGCCAGTGTAGACGACGATGCCCGGGGCGGGTGCCAGGATGGGCGAGGATTCCCCGCCGCCGTAATCCATGCCGCTGTGGAAGTAGGTGTAGTCGCTGTTGTTGTAAGAGCGCAGCCGCCCATACCACGAGGTGATGAACTCCGGGGTGGTGGAGGGCGGGGAGAAGCGCGCGTTCCACAGTTTTTCAGGGTCGGCGGGGGCGACGAGCTGCATGAGGAAGGCGAACTCAGGCTCGGTGATGGCGGGGTCAATCACGTTATCCGCGACCTGCAGCGGGGTGTCGATGCCGTAATATTTTTCGATTAGCAGCGCCTGCCGGCGCAGGGTGAACGCGCGTCCATCCGGAGCGGCAGCGGTGAGGGTGAGCGTTTTGACGCCGGGTTCCTCAAGGCGCGGGATGCCCTGCAGCGCGGTGTAGCCCGCGCCGCCCTGGTTGGGGAAGAAGTGCAGCGGGTAGCCCAGCAGCTCACCGGTGAGGGTGGTCTGCGGGGAGGCGTCGGCGGTGATGACGGTGGTCTTGCCCTGGGCGAGCACGCCCGGGTTGAGGCGCACATCAGTCAGTTGAGGCAATAAGGCAGTGAGCGGCGCGCGGGCGGGGTCAGCCGGGTCGCCGGGCAGGAAGAGCACGTCATTCTGCAGCAGCAGCCCGGGGGAGGGGAGGTCGTTGGCGAGGGCGGCGAGCCAGGCGTTCTCGGCGGCGCGGGTTGCCAGGTCGAGCGGGGTGAGGTCGTTGACCAGGTTCAGGCGGGTGAGGGCGAGATCTTCGGGCTGGATGTAGAAGACCAGGCTGCCGCTGATGAGCGCCTCGGGGGAGGTGAGGGAGTTGAGGCGGTTGAAGAGCTCGGGGCGCATGCCGTTGGCACGCGCCAGTGTGCGCGCGGACTCGCTGATGGGCATCTCCGCGCGGATAATCTCGCCGGTCTCGTCCTCGTAGCCGGGGATGAGCAGCACCTTGCCGGGGGCGAGGGCATCGGGGTCCGCCATGGGGTTGAGCGCGAGCAGCTCGTTGAGGGTGGTGTGAAAATACCAGGCGATCTCGCTGAGCGTGTCGCCTTCCTGCACGGTGTAGTAGGCGCCATTGTACTGCGCCTGCGCGGGGCGCGTGGGCAGCAGGGTGAGGGCGAGGCAGAGCGCCAGCAGCGCGTGAAGGAAGGGTTTACGCATAATGCGTCTATTGTAATGCAAGTGGGCAAACCACAGAATACTCAGATTGCACGGATTGGGTGGAAAGGTGTGTGGGCGTAGGGCTCCGATAAAACTTCGGAGTGCAAAAAACGCGATAATACGCCCTAAACGGTAAGATCATGGTTTCGATAAGTGCGGAAACAAATAGAAACAAATCCTTTTCCAAGGTTGTTAAAGGTCTTCATCCGTTGAAATGGAGCGGTTAACTGAAGCGGTGATGTGACCCGCGCGGGAGGTGGCGGCGTTCATATCAGCGAGAAGCTCCTTAAGAGTGGAGTTGGAGCCGGGACTGGAACGGGTGAGGCGAATTTGATTGTGAACCAGGAGAAGGCGAGACACCGCCATGCCCGCCATTGATAAAGCCTTCAAGGTCTCGTTGATCACTATAGGATCGTTCGACTCTACATTTTTATTGTAAAGCAGGTACATGTAATCCTTTAACATGGCGACCTCGCCCATGAGATTGCGCAACTCGGTTTCATCGAATTTCGCGGGGGAAACAGAGCCGAGGTTACGCGCATAAAAGCCATGACGGATGGCGTTTTTGTTGCCGATAGGCGCGCCTTTACCGCGCCGGGGCTGGGTGATGGAGGCGTTGGGGTCTTTGAGCGGGTCAACGATCGAGGAATCGGACATGATACTCCTTGAAAGGATAGGATATATGTTCTATTATAACATACTTGTCAAGTAGTTGAACCGGATTAAGTTCGTGGGTTCAAACCCCACTCGCTATCCCTCTCGCAAATTGCGCTCCCCCGGAAATACACCGGGGTGCATCTGTGGAACGCAACCCGTTCCAGGGCGGGAAATTCGCGCCGAACCCACCCTACGACTTGGAACAACTTGCTTGAAATTACTTTTTTGAAAGCCATTGTTGTATCAGAAGAATTTTCAACTCTTGAGGTTTGAAATGGAGGGCAGCTACCCATTGAGTTTGGTGCGTTCAAAAACGAACGCACCCTACGCCTTTTTTGATTTGATATCTCAATTCCCGATCCCAACCAATTATCAATAATCTTGAAAACTCTCCTAAATCTGAAATTTTCGAGGCTATTAGTTCTTTATTAATTTGGTGGTCCCAAATTCCTATTTTGTCCACAAGAATTAACCAATTGCAGGGATATGTTTTAACCCAATTGGACAATTTGTGATTTTTTAATTCAAGGCATCGATTTATCTCGCAAATATAGATACTTTCAGGGTTACCGCCCTGTTCAATACAGTCACTTGCACCAATTTTAAAAACCTTTCCTGGACTTGGAGATCCTGGGAAGATAGAAAATTCGATTTTATTATCGATTGAAAAGGCAAAATAACCCCGATCCTCTTTTTGTAAAAATTCATTCAAAGATTTTTTTATTTGGTTTTTATATGGTGTAATACGAGGCATTTCTGCTGTATAAGTAAAAGTCAGGTAAAAAGTTTGCCCAAAATATCTATTGTCATATTCTATTAAAATACTCGAAAGTGTTTTGTAAATCCTTTCATTGTTGCCATCTATGCTGAATGAATTTCCGTTATGTGAAAAGTATTGCATTAGTTGTGTTGTTTCCACAGCCAATTTTCCACCCACCAAAAAGTCTGGTCCTTTCTTTCCATCGGGTTCATAGTCAGGAGGTTGTTGGGTTAATTCATATAAGAAATCATATGCAGGTATTTCTTGTTTCTTAATATTCTTTGGATATTCCATAGTCAATTTGGGTAGTAGGGGCGTATTGTCGCGTTCTTTGCACCCCGAATTTTTTTCGGACCAATACGCCCCGAGGGATTTATGACCCCTCGACCAGGGCGATCTCCTCGTCCGTCAGGCCGTAGAGCTGGTAGACGAGCTGGTCGATCTGGCGGTCGGTTCGGGCGGCTGCGGGGTGGCGGTGACCACGATCACCTGGGGGGTGTCGGACGGGAAGATCTGCGCGGTTTCGGTGGGGGATTTTTCAGCGGGGAGTAAGGGCAGGTTGCAGCTCACGAGGAGAACCAGGACGATGAGAAAGGGGAGGAGTTTTTTCATGGATAATCCTTTGGGGTCGAGGGAAAGACATAACTATGATAGCGCATAAGTATAAAAAAGAACCGGTTGATCGCCGGTTCTCAAAGGTGTAAAAAGGTGTGCGTTTAGATTTCCGCGGTGGTGGCGAAGGGGTAGATCTCGGTGCCGCGGGCGGCTTCGCGAATGGCGGGGTCGTCGGAGTAGAAGCCGCGCTTCTCTGCGGGGATGAGCTCGGCGATGCGGCGCATGATGACATGCCCCATTTCGTCCAGCTCCTCGCGCGAGGGGCGGCCGTTCGACGCGCTGGTGAACGGGCCGAAGGGCTCGCCGATATTGAGGGTGACCGGCGCGCGGCGTTTGCCGATGTGATTGAAGAACCCGACGGAACCATCGATACCGATGGGCAGGATGCGCGCGCCTGAACGCCAGGCTAAGAATGCCGTGCCGGGGCGCGGTGGGCGCAGCACGGTGGCCCAGCTGCCGCCCTCGGGGAAGATGCCGAGTACGCCGTTTTGTTTGAGGATGGACTCAGCGCCGTAGAGCGTGTCGCGCGAGACGGTGCCGCGGGCGGTGGGGATGACCCCGAACAGTTTTTGCAGGAAGTGCGTAGCGCTTGGGGCGTTGGGCATCTTCGCCCCGCCCACGAACTCGGTGGGGTAGGGCAGCAGATGGATGAACATCAGCGGGTCGAGGAAGTGGAAATGGTTGCCCACCACGATCAGCGGACCGCCTTTGGGCAGGTTTTCCAATCCATTGATCTTGACATCCGCCAGAATGCCGAACGCCAACGCGATGCCGGATTTAAGGATGCGCCGGATGAACTGCCGGCGCGGGTAGGGGATGTGTTTTCTCATTTGTGCAACTGTAACCCTTTTTCCGGTTTTTCACCAGAGTAAGCAGGCGGCGTTTACTCTACGTTATCGAACTTCAACGGGTCCTTCGAGGTGACATTGCGCACAAAGAGCAGGAAGAAGAGCCCGACGAGGAGGAACACGACGATGGAACCGATCGCCCACAGGATGCCGTTGCTCTTGGCGACCGATTCGCTCAGCCCGCGGTTGAGGTACATGGTGGTGAAGGTGGCGTAAGCCGAGCCGAACACCAAGGGTCCGATGAAAGTGGAGGTGCGACCGGCGACCGAGAGGAAGCCATAGAACTCGGTGGTCTTGGCGGCGGGGGAGAGCTGGCTGACCATGGTGCGGCTGACCGCCTGCACGCCGGAAAGGGAGAAACCTGCCAACGCGCCGATGACGTAGAAGAACGACTTGTTGCGGGTGATGAAGAGCAGCGCGACGACGATGATGAGCATGATCAGCGAGTAGATGATCGCTTGCTTGCTGCTCTGGCGGTTGGAGATGCGTCCGAAGAGGTAAGCCCCGCCCGCGCCCGCGACCTGCAGGATGATGATGAGGATGATGAGCTCGGAGGTCTGGAAGCCGTACACGATGCCGGCGATGATGGCGGCGTTATCCAACAGCATCATGATGCCATCGTTGTAGATGAGGAAGGCGATCATGTACTTGACGAATTCCTTGTAGTGCTTGATATCGCGGAAGGTGGCGCCCAGCTTCTTGAAGGCATGCGTGATGGTCGATTCTCCAGCGGGGAGCTTCTCCGGCTCGTTGATCTGGCGCACGTTGAGCAGCAGGGGGATGGAGGATGCGGCGTAGAACAGCGCGGTGATGAGGAAGGCGATGCGCACCATCAGCGTGTTGCCCGGCGCGAGTTGAATGGGGATGAGCACCAGCACGAGGCAGGCGATGCCGCCCAACATGCCCAGCGCCCAGCCCTTGCCGGAGACGTTGCCGATAGTTTCGGGTGTCGAGACGTCCACCAGCAGCGCGTCGTAGAAGACCTGTGAAGCGCGGTAACCGATCTCTGCCAGGACGAAGAAGAGAATACCGATGAAGACATCACCTTTTTGCACGAAGAAGAGCAGACCGGTGAAGATCACCGCCATGATGGTGAAGACCAGCAGGAACTTCTTCTTGGCGCGCGAGAAATCGGCGATGGTGCCCAGCACGGGCGAGACCACTGCCACGATCACCGCAGCGATGCTCACTGCCAGGTTCCATAGCGAGGGACCTTTCACAGGGTCGGCTACCACACTGGAGAAATATGCTGAGTACACCGCCAGCAGCACCACGGCTGCGTAGGCGGAATTACCAAAATCATAAAAATACCATGCCCGGCGGGCTTTCTTGTCAGTTCTGGGATCTACAGCTAAGTCAGTCATTTGATTGCTCCCTGAAAATGAAATACGTAACCCCTGCTGAGATGTTAGCAACAAAATTGTAAACACTGTAATGGCTGAAAGGATGCATACCGGCGAATTATACCCGCAGTCCACGCTCAGGGATAGTATTCCTAATCGGCAAGCTATTCGGTACAATTAGCCCACAATGGATAACGCAGACCATCCCCGCAAACGAAGACAGTTGCGCTCAACCATCTCTACCACAGGTTGGACCACGCTGCTGGCGCTCTTCATCAGCCAGGCGCTGCCGCCCGCGCTGGGTTACCCGCTCTCGCGCTTCCTGGGCTGGCTGGTGGGGTTGTTCACGCAAGGGGCGGCTTTTCGCTCGGTACGGCTCAACTTATGGATTGTCAGCGGCAAACGATTGCGGGGGGCGAAGTTGAAGCGCGCCGCGCGACGCGTGTTCGCCTACCAAAGCATCGCGCTGTATGATTTCTACCGCGCATTGAAGTACCCCGCCATCGCGCAAAGAAAGGTGCGTTTCAGTCCGGCTTTCGCGCGGCTGGTGGAGGAGTGCAAAAAGGAGGAACGCGGCACGCTGCTGCTCGTCACGCACCTCTCGGGGTTCAACCTGGGTGGGCTGCGGCTGGCGCAGGAGGGGGTGCGCTACCTCACGCTGGCGAACACGGACAACAGCCGCGCCTACCAGTTGCAGAACGAATTGCGCAACCGCCAGGGTATGTTGGTGATGCCTTTCACAATTCAAGCGCTGACGCAGGCGCGCGAGCGCCTGCAAGCCGGCGGCACGGTGCTCACCGGTATCGACCGCCCGCTGGAGGAATCGCGCTACGCGCCGCGCTTTTTCGGCTATCCCTCCGCGCTGCCCGTGGCGTATGTGCGCCTGGCGCTGCGCGCGTGCGCGCGTGTGTTCGTCGTTGGCCTCACCACGCTCAAGGACCGCACGCACCTGATCGATGTATCGGATGAGGTGGTAATGGAGCGGAGCGCGGACGCGGAGGAGGAACTGGTGAAGAACGCGGAAAAGGTGCTGAGGGAAGCGGAGGAGTTTATTCGCCGCGACCCGCTGCATTGGATGATGTTCTTCCCGGTGTGGCCGGCGGAGATGGATGAGCTGGAAAGGGGTGGGGGATGAGGCGTTTTTCGTTGCGCGTAGGTATAATATTTACCATCTTCGTCGCCCTCATACTGCTGGCGGGCTGCGCGCAAGCCGGGGAGCTGGTGAACAAGGTGGAGACCGACGCTGCTTACGTCACTCCTGACATTGGTAATGAAGCAACGCCATACACACCGACTCCCATGAATCCCCCGTTGCCAACCTCCACGCCCACCCAGCCTACCTGCGACCGCGGCGATGGCGGGCGGATCAGCCGCGAGAGCCTTAATTCGGAATTATTGGGATTCGCTTACGAGGTCAGCGTGTACACCCCGCCGTGTTACGACGAAGAGGGGATGGGTTACCCGGTGCTCTACCTGCTGCACGGGCAGGACATGGACGACACCTACTGGCTAAGCCTGGGCACTGCGGAGATCGCGGACGGGCTGATCGCCGATGGTGCGGCGCCTTTTCTGATGGTGATGCCGCGCGAGGTCAATGACTACGACCTGGTGACCGACGACGGCTTCGGCGCGTCGGTGCTCACCGAGCTGCTGCCCTGGGTCGAGGCGAATTATAACGTTTGCACCGAACGGGATTGCCGCGCGATCGGCGGAATTTCACGCGGGGGCGGCTGGGCGACGCGCCTGGTGGCGCGCAACTTCGATACCTTTGGCGCGCTGGGGGCGCATTCGATGGGACTAATGGCGGGGGACTGGTGGCAAATCCAGAAGCACCTCGAGACGCGCACGGTCGATGAGTACCCGCGCATCTGGGTCGACCGCGGGGAAGATGATTATTTGTACGAGGATATCGATTTCTTCGTCAGCGTGCTGGTGGATAACGAGATCCCGCACGAGTTCCACATCTGGCCGGGCGCGCATAACGGCGAGTACTGGCAGGCGCATGTAGCGGATTACCTCGCCTGGTACGCGGCGGGGTGGCGGTAGAAGGGAAACCCGTCCTCATATTTTCCAGTAGAATCCTCTCATGCCGCCATTTGAAATCCTGCTCAGCGAATTTCTGAACCTCGCGCTGTTCGTTGCCTGCCTGTGGCACGGCGCGCCAGGGTAGAACGCGCGTGCTGGAGCTGCTCGCCAGCCTGGTGTACGGCGTGGCGCTGGTGGTCTACCGCAAATCCGCGCGTGGTGCCGCAGGCGTGCCCCAACCCCGTGGTGCTGGCGGTGCCGGTGGTTTTCCACGTTCTATTCATGGGTTTCGGGTTTGCCAAAGGGATCTACGCTCAAATACCCATCCTCGCCGTGGTGGGGATATTGATGCTGGTGAGCGGCCTGGGGGTTCACCCCTTGCCGTGGTTTGCCCATCGCGCGGGTAATTAACAACAACCCGGGAGATCACTCTCCCGGGTATATGCTTTGAATGCTTTAGCGGCTATTCAATCGTGCTAACGGTGGTGACCTTGATGATCCTCACTTCAGACCACGCACTTTTAGCGCCATATGGATCGAGCGCTTGAACGCGCCAGTAGTACTTTCCGATTGGCAGGGTGAAGTCCGCAAAGGTAGCTGCCGTCTTGAGTTTATCCACCTTGATGGTGAAAGCCAGGTCTTTACCGATCAGCACTTTGTACTTTGCCGCGTTCGTTACTTCGTTCCAATCCAGGGTAACCGGGGAGGAGACCTCGGCTTTATGCACTGGTGAGACGAGGGTGGGGGCAGCTAACTGATCCATGGACTCGAAATTCCAGGCGGGAGACCAAGGACCTTTGATGTCCGCGTAAATTGGCTTGATACGCCAATAATAGGCGGTATCGTTAACCAGGTAGGTGTCGAAGAAATAGGAGTCGCCGAACACTTTCAGGTTCAGGAGTAGGATGCTGAAATCAGATTTGGTCGAAAGCTGGAGTTTATAAGAGATTGCTCCCGGCACTGGACCCCACTCAAAAGTTGGTTTGCTGACAATCAGCTTTTCATCAATCGCGGGGGAAATTTCCATGGTGTGGAAGGACCACCAGTTACCGCTGTTAGCGTAGGTTGTGGTAATACCGTTGACTGCCCTTACCTGCCAGAAGTACTCATCCTCGTCGGGGAGGTTGATCACAACCTGCGGGGACGTGCCTGTTGAAATCCATTCAGTATCACAGATGGTGTCATTGCTTTTATCCACACAGTATTCATACCTCTCCAGGGGGGTGGTCGTTCCCCAGCGCAGTGTGGTGCCTTCCAGAGGACTCATGGCAGCGCTCAACGGAGCAGTTTTGACAAAGGGCGCGGGACCAGGAGGTACAGTGAACGACCACCAGGTGCCTGCGTTGGCAAGGGTGTTGCCATATGAGTTCTTCGCCCGCACCTGCCAGTAGTACGTGGCAGCAGACAAGCCGGTAAGTGAAATGCCGGGCGTCAGTCCGGTTGAGATCCATGACCCAGCGCAGGCGTTATCATTGCTGGTGTCGATGCAATACTCGTAGCTGGTCGCGCCGATACTGTTTTCCCAAACAAGAGAGAGGTCAGAGGGCTGGTTTGTTGCGCCATTCGCCGGGGTGGTCTTACTGAACGCGGCGGGGTATGGATCGAGGATAAGGGTCGCGTTGGTGTAAGGTCCGACTTTGCCATCGGCGTCGATGATCGCCACCCGCCAATAGTAAGTGTTGTTGGCGTAAGCCTTGGTGGGCGTGTAGGTTGTGTTGTTGGTATCCACAGAATCGTAGGTGGTAGAGAAGTTGGACGCAATGGAAACCTGCAGCCTGTATTTCGCGGCACCGTTCACCGGGGTCCAGGTGAAAGTGGGGGTAATATTGGCTGTGCTGCCAGAAAGCGGGCTGAGCAAGCCGGTTATCGGGTACTGTTTGGTGAACGTGGCGAATGGGCTGTAATTGCCCCGTCTGGCAGTGCTGTTGCCATCGATCATCGCCACCCGCCAGTAGTAATTGCCATCATCATAACCCTTAACGGGGGTCCAGCAGCTTTGTTCGGTATCGATGGTATCGAAAATGGAGGTGAAGGTGGGTTCCTTGCTGACCTGGACGCGGTATTTCCACGCAGCGAGTACGGGAATCGAATCCTGGCTCTTGACAAGGGGATCCCAGCACAAGGTCGGAGCCCGGCCGACGTCGCCACTCGGGTAATGTTGCAGGTTCTGCGGGATGGGCAGCTCCAATGTGAAGGTCTGCACTCCCGACCAATCATTGGTGACTGAGCCATTGCGTTTGACGCGAACCCGCCAATTGTAGGTTCCGTTGGCAAGCGTGCTGGTATGGGTGTACGAGTTCTGCCTGGTGTTGATATTGATCTCGGGCGATCCGAAGGCCGGGTCATTATCCACCTGCAGGTCGTAGGTTTCCGCTCCTTCAACCATATCCCATGAAAAGGTTGGGGTGGCGAATGTGACGGAGGTGACCAGGTTAGTGGGTTTAAAACCTTCGCGTTCAAAACGCCAGCCCTGGCTCCAAACGCCGTTGTAGTAAGTGCTCCCAACCTTGTAGCGCGGTTGGATGCGCCAGTAATAGGTGTTGTCCCCTTTAAAATCTGTCTCCCAGGCATTAAAAGTGCGTGCATAGTGAGGAGTATTTGATGTTAAGGTGAAGGTCGCTGCCTCTGTGGTGAACAGGGGATCGAGGTAGGCTTTCATGTAAGCACCAGCCCAGGGTGCCAGCACCGGCCAGTCCCAGAAGAAGGGTGGGATGGAATAGAAGGTGGAGGGGTCAACTCCGTCATCATTAGGCGGCATCACCTGGTTCATGCGCTCGGTCACATTTGAGAACATGCTGAGGGGCTCACTGCCCGGCACGTTCGGGTCGGAGGGCACCGAATCAAGAGGTGAACCGCTGGTCACATCAGTCAGACTTAGCAATGATACGGCATAACTGCCTGTGGTGTCCTGGTAGCCAATGGCGGTATTGGGAACTTTGATCTCCACGTAATCCGTGTTGAAGTTAATGTCGCCGCCGATGTTGCCGAGAATTTTCACTGTTTCCCATGCGCTGCCGCTCCAGTGGTAAAGGAATACCTTGGATGCGGAAAAAGCACCCGCTTCCTGCAGCACGTAAACGGCGTATTCCGGCCTGTACTCGGGGGTAGTGGTGATACTGTAACCGAGCGCATCGACGGTCGCACCTGAGTCACTCAGGTGATCCAGGTCCAGGTAAAGGGCGTAGGTGAGGTCTTTGGTGGGTGCGGCAGGTACATTGAAGCCGAAGTACCAGAAGTCCTTATCCTGGGCAACCTGCAGGTTGCGCAGGTCATAATCAGCATCAGAGACATCAGCAGCGGGGTC
The DNA here is from genome assembly GCA_002347485.1 of Anaerolineaceae bacterium UBA2260. Lineage (GTDB taxonomy): Bacteria > Chloroflexota > Anaerolineae > Anaerolineales > Anaerolineaceae > UBA6107. The sequence continues at coordinate 28,578 of DDXM01000012.1, forward strand.
AGACCCGATCTGCAGCCGGTTGGCGGCGTCGCCAAGGGTGCGGGCGAACTGCCACTGGCTCTGGGCGGCGATCTGGTAGCGGCGGATCTTACTCCATTCACTACTTCCGGTTACCCGTACGCGCCAGTAGTAGATACCGAAGTCGATCGATCCCAGGCTGCGCTGAGCCAGACTAGCGGTGGGCGCGTAAGCCGGGTAGATCACAGTTGCGCTATCGACGATGCTGGTAAAGTCTGCGTCTGAGCTGATCTGCACCTCGTAAGAAGGAGCGGATTGCACAGGGAACCATTCCAGCAGCGGTGTGGCTTCTGCATATTCAAATCCATCGGTAGGTCGGATCAGGGTTGGTAATGTTGTAGCGGTTGGATCGAGTCCCCGGGTCAGGTCAAAACGGGTCTTCCACACCTGGCTCCATTCGTCAACTTCCAACCCGCCGATCAGAGGGCGCACCCGCCAGAAGTAATCGGTATCTGCCAGTGGGGTGAACGGGTTAGACGCTGTAGGTGATGCCACCGTGTTTTCAGTGTCCACCGTCCAGGTGGTAGTGGTAAAGGTGGGATCCGTGGAAACTTGAAGGCGATAAGCCTCGGCATAAATATCACCCTGGTTGGTCAGTCCGGCAGGGATCATTATTCGATGCCAGATAAAGATTGGTATCGAAACTGTACGATCTTCAAAAGGATTTGTACTCACTTCAGGGTACCCGGAAAAGATGTTGGGAGGGTAGTAATACAAGGGGTAAGCCTGGTGAGGGGCAACAGATTCGGCGTAGCTGACGAAGGAGGAGGTATTGCTTGATACACCTGCCTTGGCATTCCCGTCGTAAGGTGTAACGCGCCAATACCAGACCGGAGCACTCGTCCAGTTCACTGGGGTGAAAAAGGTATTCGAGGTATCATCAGTAACGTATGGAGAGCCGAACCCGGGATCATCATCAATCTGTATCCTATAAAACGCTGCTCCTGGGACAGGCGTCCAGCTGAAAATGGGGAAGCGCACGTGCTGGTAATTGTTGGTGGGGGTAAGCAGCACAGGTTTTATGTACCACTTCTTAATAAAAGACCAGCTCGGCGTCCAATCTGAGATGGAATTTCCTGAATATGCGCGCACCCGCCAGTAGTAATTGACATCATTGGAGAGAGTGGTTGTGGGTGTGTGCGATGTGTTGCGAGTGGTCACCGATGTTACACTTGCGCTGAAACTCGGGTCGGTGCTGTATTGCAGTTGATAGTACTCAGCACCTCGTACTGCCGTCCATTTGAAGGACGGTGTGAAGGTCGGGTTGGAAGCGTTGAGTGGCGAAAGGAGTGAAGGTATCAGTTCGGATTTCAGGTTATAAGCGGCTGTGAACGAACCTTCGGCACTTGGCGTGCCATCGTGTGCCCCTGCGTCCACCGGAACGACGCGCCAGTAATACGTACCGTTCGCCAATTTATCCTTGGGCTGGTAGGTGGTCGCGAGGGTGGTCGCACTGTGAACCGTGGTCGCCCAACCGCCGGGTGTGGCATACACCTGGAACTTGTACTTGGCCGCGCCGGTCACCGGAGTCCAGGAGAAGGTCGGGCTGTCGTAGAACGCGATCTCATCTCCAGTTCCGGGATTCAAGAGGGTGGGTTGATTCTCAGCGGTTGCCCAAGTCTTGGTGAAAGACCAGGCACCGCTGTAATCACTGATGGGTGAAGGGGCTTCCACACGTACCCGCCAGAACCACTGACCATCGGGGAAGACGGTCGCGTTGGTGGGGGTATAGGAGGTATTTGGTGTGGTTATGTTCACTACAGTGGAAGTGAAGGCGATATCGCCGCTCACCTGCAGGCGGTAACTGGTTGCTCCAGACACGGCTGTCCACTTGAATTCCGGGATGGCCAGCGGCGGAGCTTCATCCTTGGTGATGGTGGCATTATCAGCTGGCGCGATGGGAACCGGAACATCGGTGGCTGAGGCAGACTTCACACTCAATGGGTTGAGCAGGAGAAAGCTCAGGATAAGGATGATGGAAAAGAATTGTTGGGTGCGGTTGATTACCTTTTTACTGCAATTGGCCTGTTTCATAATATTTCCTCCTCGCGTATTCCCGCATCAAGAAGTTCGCAGATTGCTTTCAGGCTGGTTATCCAGGTGGGTTCAATTAAAAATATCCCCTTCGTTCCCCTGCCTGGTTCTATGATCAGCTTTGATGAGGATGTGTATGTTGAATCGCTCTTGCGGACACTATATATTATATGACTTTCTTCGTTCCAGGATTATTATTTTTGGATGCAACTCTCGATCATTGAAAAGGCAAACCGCCCGGTAACATTCATTCCCGGGCGGTCGATAAAACCTGATGTATCTGAGACTTATTGCAGTATGTAAACCTTCACAATGCGTACTTCGGACCACGGGCCCTTGTCGCCAAAGAGTTCGAAGGCGCGCACGCGCCAGAAGTATTTACCGTCCGGCAGGGTGATTGTCCTCGATGTGTTGTTGGTGATTTCATTATGCACCTTGTTAAAGAAGGTAGCATCTTTCGCGATCACCAATCTGTAAAGAATGGCGTTCGTCACAGGCTGCCAGGAGAGCGTCATGCTTGACTCGTTCACCGCAAACTTGTGATCTGGGGAAGTGAGCAAAGGCGCGCTCAACGGATCCATCGAGGTGAAACTCCACACTGGCGACCATTTACTCCAGGTCTCGCCGATGTGGAACTTGATGCGCCAGTAGTATACGGTACTGTAATTCAGGGGGGTTTCATAATAGTGGGCTGAATTTCTGGTTTCTACGTCAAGGATCAATTTACTGAAATCTTTGACCTTCGATAGCTGGATCTGATACAGGTCAGCGCCGCTGATATCATCCCAGTCGAAGATCACCTGGCTGACGCCGAGCTGGGCTTGCTTCCACGGGCTGAAATTGATAACCGGGAGGACGACGGCTGCAGATTCCCCGCCGCCGGGAGCGGGATTGAACACAGTCACGGCGGCCATGCCCGGGCTGGCGAGGTCAGCGGCGGTGATGGTGGCCTTGAGTTCGGTCTCGCTCACGTAAAGGGTCGGCCGGTCGCTGCCGTTCCAACGCACAACCGATTCTTTATAAAAGCCGCTTCCGGAAAGGGTAAGGGTGAAGTCTTTGGCGCCCACCGGTTTCAAAGATGGAGAAAGCAGGCTCACAGCAGGCATGGAGTACCCGGCGGGGCCGACAAGGGTGAAGCGCATCGCGCCGAACGACAGGTTGCGTGAGGATTCCAGTTCGCCGGTCACGTCGCTGAGGGCAACAGTGCCGGCGCTTCCGGCGTCAAAGTAGAATTCGCCCAGGTTCATCCACTCATCGTTTATCGGAAGCTGGTCGCGCACCACTTCGGTCTGTGCGCCGGCCAAGCCGGTGATGACGTATTTTGCGTTGGAGCTGTCCGCTCCGAAGGTCAGGCTGCCCGAGCTGCACACCCGGCTGAAAGTGCCGTGCGCCGAGATGAAGGCGTCGACCTTGTACAGTCCGGCGGAGGGCAGGTTGGGCGTCCACTTTCCGCTGTTGGTGGAGGTGGCCGTGGTTTGGGCGTTTTCGACCAGGTAGTTGTAATTTCCGTTGAAACCCATGATGGGGTACCACAGCGAATCGCAGGTGTTGTCCCTGTACGCCGGGGTCAATTCAGGTTCGCATACATATACCTCTGAATCGGTGGGGGCGGGGCAGGTGGCAGGTTCGCCGGTTGGACCGTGGTAAATGCGCAGCCCCTTGAAGTGGTTGCCGTAGGAATCCAGCGTGGTGCGGGACGAGTAGTAGGGATCGTTGATGAACACTGTATCGCCGGAATAGCCGGTGGCTACGACGAAGTGCTGCCCGTTGGTATACGGCACCTCGAGAATGACCGGGTAGCCGCTGCTCAGCTCGTAGCGCAGGCGCGACCAGTCTTCAGTCGTGACGCGCGCCACGAAGGTGAGTTTATCCGGTGCGAGGTTGGCGGCGGTCGACCAGTTGATCAGACAACCGGATGCGTACCCGCCGTTGGCTTTGAGCCATTTATTGATGCTGCCGGGGTCGGTGGAAATGCCGAAGTACTTGAACACCATCGCCGTCGCGCTGATGGCGCAGCCCTGTTCGCAGACCGTGTACTCGGAGCAGGTGCCGAGGATGTCATTCCCCCAGGCGCTGTTGCACTGCGAGTAATACGGCACCACGCCGAGTACCGAAGCGGCTTCAGGCAGGCCGCCTGTGCCCAGGCTGACATCGGAGGTGGTCTCGAGCGTACGGATATCCACCGTGTAGTAGACGGTGGGGAAGGCTTCATTATCCGGGTACTTGATCTGGGTGTCGGAAACCCACAGGATATCGGCGGTGCCGTCAAAGCTGATGGCCGGGTTGAGCGCCGTGGAGTCGGTGATCAAGCGCGTCTTGCCGCTCGCCACGTCATACACCCACAACTCATACTTCGAGTCGATCTCATACACGCCCGCGTCCACGTTCACCACACGCAAATAAGCCACGGTTTTTCCGTCCGGCGACCAGATGGGATTGGTAACCCACGAGTTCTCGTCGCCGCTGGCGATGACCTGCAGGTCCTTGGCGCCTTCGCGCGCCAGCGTGATCTGCGACCCGCCCATGCCCGCGTCCAGAGCGCTGACCCCCGCGATGTACTTACCGTCAGGCGAGGGCTGGTTGAGCGGCTCGAGTTCCGGCGGTTCTCCGTCAGCGGGTTTGCCTTTGAAGGGCAGGTCGAGCAGTTCGGATTGAAAAATGAAACCCGCCGCAATGAAGATGACCAGCAGTCCGAGCAGGACGAGGAAGCCGATGCGTTTGATGTTAGAGAAATTCATATCTACCGCCAATCAGTATAGTAATAAGCTTAAAAACAACAAGAACTCCGGTGCAATATATGTGCCAGAAACCCCCAAAAAAGCACCCGGGAGAACTTACGCCCGGATGCTTCGTACAATAGACGGATACGGCGAATCGTTACGGTACCACGGTGAAATTCCTTACCTCGGACCAGGGGCTCTTGAAGCCCTCGGCGTCGATGGCTTTCACGCGCCAGTAGTAGTTCCTGGCTGCCAGGGCGGTCAGGTCTTTGGAGAGTTCGGTGGTCTTCTCGTTGACGATCAGCTTGGTGAAGGCGGCGTCGTTGGAGACCTGCAGTTTGTACTGGACAGCGCCGACCACAGTGTTCCAGGAGAGGGTCACGTCAGGACCAACCTCAGCCTCGTTGTCGGGCGAGGCGAGGACGGGCGGGAAGATCATGGTCACGGTGAAACCGCGTACCACTGACCAGGGACCCTTGAGACCGCCTTCCTCGATGGCTATCACCCGCCAGTAATACTTGCCTGGAGCGAGGTCGTTGAAGTCCTTGAAGGTGTCGGTGAGCTTGTCGCTGAACACGCGGTCGGTGAAAGCGGAATCCGTGGCGACCTGGAGCTTATACTGGGCGGCATTGACCACGGCGTCCCAGTAGAGGGTAATGTTGGGGTAGAGGAGGGCACCATCGCCAGGGTCGGTAAGGACGGGGGCGGCGAGGGGGTCCATGGAGTAGAAGCGGTAGACTTCAGACCAGATCCCTTTAACGTCGCCATACTTTGGGCGGATACGCCAAAAGTAAGTGGTGGCGGGGCTGAGGGAGGTATCGAAGGCGTACTCGGAGGCGTATACCTTTAGATTGATGATCTGGGTGCTGAAAGCCGGATCGGTGGACAACTGGATCTTGTAGGACGTCGCACCTGGTACATCGCTCCAGTCGAAGGTCACCTTGCTGGTGGTCAGCTTTTCATCATATTCCGGCGCGATCTCAGTCAGGGTGAAAGACCACCAGGCGCTATTGTTTGCGTAGGTGGTGCCAGTAGTATTGACCGCCCGCACCTGCCAGTAATAGGTGGTATCCGAACTCAAGTCGGCAAGGTTGGTGCTGGTGGAAGTACCATTGTCGACCCAGCCGGAGCAGTTATCGTCATCACTGGTGTCGTAACAATACTCGTATGAGGCAGCACCGCTGGCAGCGCTCCAGGAGATGTCAGGTGATGTAGTAAGTAGGTTGGCATTGTCAGCGGGACTGGATTTATTGAACGCGGCGGGAGGAGCATAGGTAGTTAAATTAACTACACTCACTGAAAGCAGTCGCATTCCTGAATAATAACCACCCCATGACATGGTATAGGTATTGTTAGGGTTGTTATCCCAGGTATCGCGGACGTAGATGGTGGAACCGCTGTATCCGTAGCCGACGATGGAATGTCCCTCGAGGTTTAAGAGCACGGGATGACCGGCATCGATCTCAGCCTGGAAATTCGCGAGCGAGAACCCCCCGGGTATGGTGTTATCGGTCTTCTGGTTGTAGCAATCCGTTACCGTGTACCCGCGGGCTTCGTAGAAGAGTTTTCTCCCGTATGTTCCATCCAGGTCAGATATTTCCTGAGATTGCATAGTGGAACAGGTGAGCTTGTTGTTCGAACTGGCGTAGGTATAAAAGCCAGTTGAGCCGTCTGTGTTTCCATATCCAGATTGGCTGGTTTTCATGTAGTCGCCGATCGCGGTGCCCCAGGCATGCTGGGTCCAGCCATTTGTAATATATGGATCATTGGCTGTGCTGCCGTATTGCACCCAGTAATCGTCGATCGAACCCCGCGTCGTCCTGCCATCCACGTTTTTGTGGGAAGCGATCAACGGATTGTTAGGATAGGTGTCATGCCCATCGCTCCATGTGTTCCATGATGTGTCGCTGAGGGGCATGACGCCGCCGTTCGTAGGGCCAACGTAGATATTGGGGTATGAGGTTCGATCATAATAAGTGGCGATCATCGCCCCTGAAACCGCGGAACAGCCAAAAACCCAGTCGAAGGACGGGAAATTGGCAATGACCCCTGAACTGGGCAGAGGCTGGATGGAATCGACCCGTTCGGCTTCGTATCCCGCCGGCGGTTCCGGAGGCCCATTGATGATCAGACCGGATAACGAGGTGCCATCCGATAGTTCTCTGTGGTCAATGGAGAGGTATGGACTGACCTCCTCGATTTCGGATGACACGGTTGTGATAGATTCCGAGGGAGGCGTATCTGTGGGGATGCTCGAAGGCATTTCCGCGAGTTGATCTGCGGGTAACTCCTTGGCGAACGCGTTGCTGGTTGAGCTCATGGAGAAGACCGGCAGCAAAAATATTATGAGTGCCAACGAAAAAAACTTACCCAACCTTTTGGTTGTTCCATTTCTCATGACGTCTCTTACCTTTCGAAATAGAGTAGTATTGCAGAACATTTTTTATACCATAAATTGAGATGGGATTACGCAACCTTTTTTCTGTAAATTCGAGTCAGAAATATCCATAGTTCTTTAACAATCGATTGACTTGCCAGCACAATAACGTTTTCCGATCTGCCACTCCTCGCTGATCTCCATCAGAAGCGCGGAGACCAACCTTAAACAGGATGCCTCGTTTGGAAAAACACCAACCACTCTCGTTCGTCTGCGTATCTCCTTGTTTATCCTCTCCAAGCTGTTGGTTGTCCGGATGGATCTGCGATGCTCAAGCGGAAAGTCAAAGACCGAGAACCCTTCCGCCAGATTTTCCTCTAACCAAGCTGATAAGCGCGGAGCAGAGACAGCGTACTTCTGGATGGTTGCCTGTAAAAGTTCTTCTGCTGTCTTTCGGTCAGGGGCATTGAACATTGATCGGATGTCCACCGCCACCTCTAGTCTCATTGCCTGTTTGGGTAAATAAGCACCAGCATTTTGTTGCAAGTGGAATTGGCATCTCTGCCAAGGGATACTTCCAAACACAGCTCTCCTGGCTGCTCCAAGACCTTCGTGATCGTCGCTAGTGATTAGCTTCACTCCATTCAACCCGCGATCCTTCAGTCCTTTTAGAAATGCTTTCCAGTGGGCTTCGTGTTCGCTGAGAGACACAGAAACCCCTAAAACCTGTCTTTCCCCCTCTGGAGTGATCCCAGTAGCTACTAAAACGGCCGCATCACGAACTTGTCCTGCCTCGCGGACCTTCTCATACCGAGCATCCACGTAGAGATAAGTTACTTCACCCAATGGTCGCTCCCGCCATTCCTGTAAAACGCTGTCCAGTTGAGCAGTGGCCCGGCTGACTTGCTCGGCAGAGATCTCCACCCCACACAGTTGTTCAGTGATGGCTTTCACCTTTCGGGTAGAGACCCCCTGTACGTACATCTCGGCCAGCGTGATCGTGAGAGCTCTTTCACTCCGCAACCCCTTCTCCAGGGCGGATGGATAAAAGCCTCCTTCTCGAACCTGGGGTACTGCAAATGTGATCTCTCCGATGCGGGTTTTTACTGTCTTGGGCTTGAAACCGTTGGCGTGACCTTTACGCTCTTCAGTACGTTCATACTGCTCGGCTTGCAAGTATTTCGTCCTTTCCACCTGCATAGCGTTGTTGATCAGTATGCGCATAAGTTCCGGGATTGCTTCAAGTCCTTTTTCAGCTATGTCTTCTGCAAAGGTATAATCATTTTGGTGAGTCATTTCTAGTCTCCTTTGTTGGTTGTGGTGACCTTAAGGATACTTCTGACTCACC
>DDXM01000037.1 GCA_002347485.1 Anaerolineaceae bacterium UBA2260
GGGAACATGGTCAGCACGTGCTGAAAACCGAGCAATAACATCCTGCCAAAGGGCGGGGTATCCTGTGGTAGATAACCCATCACTTTTGAAGTAGTTGCCATAGGTTTTTTCCTTCTTTCCTTTGATTTGGTTTTTTTCTACGACCTCATACTTATTACCTGGTTTGAGCTCAAAACGGAAATAAATAAATCCTCATGTTTCTCGCTCGCGCCTGAAATACCAAAAGCTCTCTCCGATAAACACCTCCTATTCAGTTTAATTAATTAACAAAGATGAATTGATTTAGATACTTAATAATACAACATTTTGTCAAGATGCCTAGTGGGGAGGATTACTCCTCCCCACCTTTTTTCTTACTTACCCAGGATCAATGCTATGACCAGAACGATCAAGGCGACCGGGACAACGTAGACAAGCATGCGAAATTCAGGAATTTCCATGAATTTTTTGCCTTTGAAGCCATCAGATTCGGTTTCTGTTCCTTTTTTCTCTAACTCTTCTGCCATCTTTCCTCCAAAATTTTATCTAATTTCTCGAACACAGTTTTGAACATGGATTTCGCGACGCTGTCGATCATCCGCTGCCCAACGCTGGCAAGAGTGCCGCCAATATTTGCCTCACCGGTGTATTTCAGTAAGGTTGTCTGGTCGCCGAGGTCTTCAAACTTGACATAACCGACCCCTTTGACAAAGCCCGCTCCGCCTTTACCCTCAACGATCAGGGTAACGCTTTCAGGGGGAACCACATCCGTGAGGGCAAGGGTTCCTGAAAAATTAGCTGAGACGGGACCAACACGAATCCCCAGCACCGCTTCGTAGTGTGATTCGTCGATCTTGACCATTTTCTGCATCCCGGGCACCGCGGCGCCGAGCGCATCAGGGTCGTTGAACATCTCGAAAACCACCTCGCGAGGGGCCTTAAACAGATGATCACCTTCAACTTTCATAAAAATCCTCCATTTTGTTTTCTTGCCATCCGGTGTAGTGCATAATTTTACACCTGAATAGTTATTTTGCTGCTTTCTTAAGGTATTCGTAGATCTGGCTTGGGCTTAGGTTCGTTTCGAGGATCTCAAATCCTGCAACACCAAACGCGTCTTCAATCGCTTGCACGATCGCCGGACCGGGCGGTATGGCTCCCGCTTCGCCAACGCCCTTGATTCCCAGCGGATTCACTTTCAACGAACTTTCAGCGTGGTTGTGGATGATCTCAAGTTTCTCGGGCATATCGGTCGCCAGTGGCATCAGGTAATCCATGAAGGAGGCGGTGAGCAGCTGACCGTTCTCATCATAAACCAGCCGTTCGTAAAGGGTGTTGCCGATCCCCATCGATATACCGCCCTGGAGTTGTCCCTCAACGACCAGGGGATTGATGACAGTACCGCAGTCATCCACCATCACCATGCGTTCAATGGTCGGTTTGTTGGTTTCCTCGTCGATCGAAACGATGACGCCCATCGCACCGGAGCCGGTGGAGCCGTGCGGGGGGCCGTAGTAAGCTGTGGCTTCAAGGCCGGGTTCCACGCCGGGTTCCACGACGCCGCGCATGGGATTGGCCAACGAGGCAAGCATTCCTAGGGGAATGGATGTTTCGGGTTGACCTTTGACACACACGCTGCCTTCACAGAGTTCGATCTCTTCTTCCGGTACCTCGAGCTTCTTGCTTGCGGTGCTGAAGATCTTGGCGCGCACCTTTTGGGCTGCCAGGTAGGCGGCTGCGCCAACCAGCGCAGCGCCGCGGCTCGCGAAGGTACCCGCGCCCCACGCGAAGAGGTTGGTATCGCCGGTCACCACTCTCACGTCCTCAATCTTCACATTTAATTGATCTGCGATGATCTGCGCGAATACAGTGTAATGTGCCTGCCCTTGGGTGCTGTATCCGGTTGCCATCGTCACCTTGCCGCTGGTGCTCACCGTAATTTTGCAGCCTTCATACGGACCAACCGCGGTGCCTTCGGTGAAAGCAACCATACCGATACCCATGCGCTTGCCTTCCGCGCGCGCTTTGGGCTGGATCTCCTTGCGAAATTTATCGTAATCAATTTCCGCAAGGCACTTCTGGTAGTTGCCCAGGTAATCGCCGCTGTCGAGAATGTTAACAACGAAATCCTGGCCGATGACGCCAGTATTAAGCGGTAATTCTTCAGCTTTCAAGAGGTTCTTGAGCCGGATCTCGACCGGGGAGATACCCAGTTCCTTCGCAGCGAAGTCGAGCATGCGTTCCATGGCAAACACGCCTTCAGAGCGACCAGCGCCGCGCACCGGTGTGACGACCATCTGGTTGGTGAAGACCATGCGGATCTCGGAGTAGAAATTGGGTACGCGGTAGTTGCTGATGGTGTGCGTCTGCGTGTTCAGGGGGACGGTCATGCCGTACGAGTCATAGGCGCCGGTGTTGTGATAGAACACGTCTTTGAACCCGAGGATGGTGCCGTCTTTCTTCAATACGATCTCGCAGTGATGCACCTGGTCGCGTTCCGAAGTGGTTGCCAGGAAGTTCTCCCGCCGGTCTTCCATCCACTTGATGGGGCGTTTGAGTTTTAACGAAATCCATGGCAGCAGCACATCATCAGAAAGCGAGGTCATGACTTTAGGGCCGAAGCCGCCGCCGATGAAGGGGGTGATCACGTGAACCTGGCTTTCGGCCAGGTTTAAGGCACGCGCCACTGAACCCCTGATCGTGAGTGGGGATTGGGTGTTTGCCCAGATGGTCATTACCTGGTTCTGGTCATCCCAACTGGCGATGAAGCCGCGGTTTTCCATGGCGGCGCCAGCTACGTGCTCGATAAGCATGCGGCGGGACACAACCACGTCAGCTTTCTTCTTTGCTTCTTCATAGCTGCCAACTTCCTGTTTGACCAGTGCAGCCATGTTGGAAGGCAGGTCGTCATGGACGAGCACCGAGGTATCTTCCCAGGCTTTTTCAAGGTCAACAACAGCTGGCAGGGGGTCCACGTCTATGATAATGTCATCGAAGGCATCTTCAGCAATGTAACGCGATTCTGCGATGACCACAGCCAGCACTTCACCGGAATAGCGGATCTTGTCCTTAGCGATAGGCACCAGGGTGCGCGCGTTAAACTGCGATCCGTCGATGGCGGTGGGAGGGGGAACCAGGAGTGGTCCGGGTTTCCAGAAATCACCGAAATCCTCAGCGGTGTAAATTGCCACAACACCAGGGCGCTTCAGCGCTTCGCTTACATCAATCTTGAGGATGCGCGCGTGTGCGTAATCGCTACGCAGGAAAGCGGCGTGAAGCTGGCCGGGTATTTCAATGTCATCCATGTACTTGACATTACCTGTCAGCATGTTCTTATCTTCCAGGCGTAAAACCGATTTACCAAAATATTTTCCAGTCGTCACAGTTTCACCTCGCTCTACTTTTTCTGAGAAAGCTTCTCGGCCGCATCCTGCACGGCTTCGACGATTTTCTCATAACCTGTGCACCGGCAGATGTTGCCATCAATGGCTTCACGGATCTCTTCTCTGGAGGGGTTTGGGTGCTCCTCGAGGTAAGGTACGAGGGTCATCAGGAACCCGGGCGTGCAGAAACCGCACTGCAGGGCATGTTTTTCATGGAATGACTGTTGCAGGGGATGCAGGTTTTCCGGTGTGCCGAGAGACTCGACAGTGCGGATGTCATGACCGTTGGCCTGCACTGCGAAGATCAGGCAGCTACGTATAGGCTCGCCATCAAAAATGATGGTGCATGCGCCGCAGATGCCGTGTTCGCAGCCTACGTGAGTGCCCAGGAGGCCGAGATCGTGGCGCAGGAAATCACTCAACAACAGGCGGGCTTCCACCTCGCGGTGATATTCCTCGCCGTTCACAGTAACAGTAATGGGAAAGAGTTTTTCGCTCATCATATCCTCCTTATTTCGCGCGTTCGAAAGCTTCAGTGAGTGAACGCACGGCAAGTACGCGCGTGATGCTGCGGCGGTAATCGGCGGTGGCGTGCAGGTCAGTGGCGGGGTCGATCTCTTCAGAGGTAACCACTTCGGCGACCTCTGCGATGACTTCGCGGGTTGGCGTGTTGCCGATGAGGATCTCGCCGGCTTTCTGCGAGAGGATGGGCACTTCTCCCACACTCATTAAAACCATCCGCACGTCCTTGCATTTGTCGTTTTCGTCGAGGGTAACGATCGACGCGACCGCGGATTGCGCGTAACCACCACTCTGGCGGGAAACCTGCACATACTTGTAACCTGTGCGTGCCGGCCATGCGTTGAGCACGAGTTCCGCAAGCATCTCATCCGGCTCGATGACAGTCATGAACGGACCGATGATGAGGTCCTGTCCATCCACCCAGCGTTCTTCGCCCTTGCGGCGGATGAGGGCTTTCATGTTCATCAGCACCGCGATGCTGGGTAGTTGACCAGCGGGGTCAGCATGCGCGATGGCGCCGCCAAAAGTGCCGCGGCGGCGGATTTGCGGGTGAGCGATGTATTTGGCGACCTCGACCAGCAATGGGAAACGTTTTGCCACTTCCGCATTGTTCTCCACGGTGAAGACGCGCGTCATGGTGCCAATCGCCAGTCCGCCGTCCTCGGTGGGTTTGATATAGGAAAGTTCTGGGACGTTATTAAGGTCCACCAGCGCGGTCGGGCGGGCCATGCGGAAGTTCATTGCCGCGACCAAACTTTGACCGCCAGCCAGGACTTTGCCGTCATAACCGAGTTCCGCCAGTTTATCCAGCGCTTCATCGAGGCTGGATGGTGCATAGTAATCAAATTTTGCTGGCTTCATTTACTACAACCTCCTGTTCATTTTGGGGGTTCAAAAACCTGGGGCTTCATTGAGCAAACCGTGCAGGAAAATGACCAAAAATAGATGATACAAAAACCTTCAGGGGAAAATCTCCCCTGAAGGCGTGAACTTGAAATGTCTTACTCCTTGAAGGCAACGAAACGGCCCCACATGGATTCAGCTTCCATGGCTTTCTGCAGGTAGCAGCCGATGTAGTAGCGGCCGCTCTTCGCCGTGGCGAGATCGCCCGCCAGGTTCTCGGCATGCACGATCTTGTGTGGGAAGAGGTTGAGGTGCATATCCTGGTAGAAGTCCTTCAGCGGATAGAGTTGGTCCCAGTCCTTGCCAAATTCCTTGATCAACTTGGCGTTGGCTTCAGCAAAGGTCTTGGGGTGCCAGATGCGCATGATTGTGTTCATGGGGTGGTCAGCGGAAACGGCGTCCACGCCGATCCACTTGATCTTCATCTTGATCGCCCAGGCGGAGAAATCAGGTGAGGGACCCGGGTGTTTGACCATGTAACGGAACTCGTCGCATTCCTTACTGTTCCATCCAAATTTGTTCCAACCGGTCTTGATGATGAGAATGTCGCCTTCGCGGACTTCAACCTGGTCCATGATCATCTGCGGGGTGTAAACGCTGGAATCACTGACCAGCTCGGAGATATCGGCGATCACGCCAGGACCAACCCATTCTTTCAAAGGTACCTGTCCGATGGTGCGCCCGTTGGGGAAGAAGTGTTTTTCCCCATCCATGTGCGTGCCAAGATGGATGGAGGCGTTGCAGATGGAACCGTTGCGGCCCATGCCAAAGTACTGACCACCAACACGCTTGGTGTAGGTGACGCTAAGGGGAACGTAGTTCAACCACTGCGGAGTCTGCACACTGAACGGCACGGTCATGTCGATCATTTCGGATCGCTTCATTGCGGTAAAGAATTCGTCATCACTCATGCCTTCTGGGGCGGTCCAGGCGAACACACGGCTCCAGGCGGTCTCAACTTCCATGTAGGGGATCGGCATGATGCAGATCCAGGCGCGCTTGTTCTTGAGCTTGTCAATCTCACCGACGATGGCTTCGGTCAGCACCAGGTGCTTCTTGGGCATGTCGATGTGGGTCAACTTGTAATATTCACCCTGCGGGAAGGTTTCGTCCCAGGTCTTACCGGTCTCTGCTATGAGTTTGGCTTCGGCGAGCTTGAAGTGGTCCTCGTGCCAGCGGCGGATGGGGGTGTTCATCGGGTGCTCGGCGGAACCGCAGTCCACACCCACGACCTTGAGGTCCATATCCATCGCCCATTTGTAGAAGTCCATCGAAGGACCAGGATGGCGGACGAGGAAACCAAATTCCATGCCCTCAACACCACCTTGAGCGCTTTCATTCAACACAGCGGGCTGGTCCCAGGAATATTTGTGATATCCGGTGTTGACGATGAGGATGTCACCCTTCTTAACCTCGACCTTGCTGAGGATCATCTCGGGGGTGTAAATGCTGTAATCGGAAACCAGGTCGGAGATATCGGCAACGACACCCGGGCCGCACAGATCGGTGAGGGGGATATCGGAAATGGCGCGGCCGCCGGAATGGAAAGCGCGCTCACCAACCAGATGGGTACCCACGGTATTGCTCCAATTGAGGATCTGCCCGTTGGCGCCCTGCCCGCCGCCGTACGCGCCGGTTACACGCTTGAAGAAGTGCACTTCCAGCGATTTCTCGTGCGGATGCGGGGGAGTGAAGATACTGCAGTCCTGGGTCAGGTCATACAGCGGAGCTTCATTCAGCATTTTGATAAAATCTTCTCGATTCATTTTTACTCCTTTTCTAAAGGTTCATAGATTAGTTGTAACCGTACTTATCCGCGAAGGCGTAGAGCGCGTCTTCGAAGCATTTCATGGGGGCTGAGACCACGCCCGCGCCAACCTGACCAACACCCGGGTCCTTGTGGGCGACGCCGGTGTTGACGCGCGGGGTGATCTGTTTTTCGACCACTTTGCGGATATCCACGCCGGTGGGGGTGCCGCGGAAATCGAGGAACGGGATGGTGAACTGCTTGTGTTCGGCAGTGGTGATTTCGTACATATCGAGGGTGGTATTAATGGCGTCGCGCGGTTCTCCACCGATGAAAGTGACGAGGGCGGGGGCGGTAGCCATTGCAAAGCCGCCGATACCAGCGGTTTCAGTAATGACGCTGTCGCCAATATCAGGGCAGGCGTCTTTCTCGCTGAAGCCGGGGAAGTACAGCGCTTTGACGATTGGGGAGGGGGCGGTGAACCACTGGTTGCCCAGGCCGCTCACGCGGATACCCCAGTCGGTACCGTTGCGCGTCATAACGGTGACGACAGTGCTGCCTTCCACGTTCTCGCCGGCGGCAGTCATGGTCTTGCAGCCTGCCATTACCGGATTGAGGATGCTGAGGGCGTTCTCACCAAGGAATTTGATGACTTCGGCAGCGGTGGCGGTGTCTTTGGCGGTTGTTACGATATAGGGCGCCAACTGGGTCGTCCATAAGATGGAAGCGGCGTCAAGACGGTTGTGACCATCATCGCCCATGTGCAGCGCTTTTGAAAGGATGGCGCGAACGTCGATACCGCCGCTGGCTTCGAGGGCAGCTTTGACGGTGGGACCGAGTACGGCTTCCATCCAGCGCAGTTTTTCCAATACATCCTCGCTGTAGGCGCCCATGCGCATCACTTTACCGCGGCCTTCGTTAAGGTTGGAAAAGCATTTGATGCCGTGGGTTTGGTTCTCGATCACGTAAACGAGTTGCGACGGAGAGATCACGCCCGCCATAGGCCCGGTGCACATGTGGTCATGACAGGGGCTGAATTCGATCTTACCGGAGCGCAGGAGTTTGTCAGCTTCTTCGGGATTTTTGGCTTTACCCTCGAAGAGTAGCGCGCCGATCATGGCGCCTTTGATCGGACCGGACATTCTCTCATAAGTGACCGGGGGACCGGCGTGCAGGAGCATATTTTCATGCAAGCCCGGGACGACATCCAGTGCCTTGGCCATGGTGGTGGCAACCGGGCGGGCTTCCATAAAGCGTTCCACTACGTATGCGTTTGCTTTCTCAATATCAACCATGTGCTTCCTCCAGGTTATCAGAATAGGGTTATCAGGCTTATTTTCTGGGTGCTTTCATCTTTTGCAGGATGTTCATCAGTTTCTCGTTGCCCCCCGCGGGTGGCTTCCAATCGACCTGGACGTAGGGAGCACCCTGGTCCTTGAGGTTCGCGGAAAACGACTCTAGGCCGACATTGATGGCAGCCAGTGGTTTCTTGAGCGCTTCCAAGTCGACCGGTTTGCCAGTGACTTCTACTTTGGTTTCGTCGCGTTCGCCGAGGGCGCGCAGGATGCGACCAACATAGCGGCAAATGACTTCGTTGCTGGTATCCACCAGTGCGCCGGCGGCTTTCAACTGGGCAATCTGGTTGTCAAGATTCTGAGGATCTTCATCGGTTCCACATACCACACAAACAACTTCCAGATGGCGGCCGGCTTTCTTCGCGTCGGCGATGCATTTAGCGATGGCCGGGGCGATCTCGCTGGCAGGATTGGGATGTGAGCCGTAACCGATCACCACATCGAGCATGATAACCGCCACTTCGGGATCCGCCGCTTCTTCATACAATCTGCGGATACGCAGCTCATTATCCATCATAGGGTGCAAGCGACCCTGAGTAAATTCGTCTTCCCCCAGGTCGACGATACAACTTTCCTGGCTGACAAATGCATCCGGCAGCTGGAATTCTTTATTGATGGGGGAATTAGCGAGTACACGAGGGACATAACCGTAGAGAATATGCTGGGCTTCATAGGCGAGCGTGCCGCCGGAGAAAAGACCGCGCAGGTATTTCTGTTGCGGGGTGAACTTAGCGAGGGGCAGGTCGGCGTCGCCGGTGAGCGTGGGCGGATTGTTGGCCAGCTCCACAGCCAGGCGGGCTGCGTCATCCAGACCGGTGGCAAAGAACAGGTTGCCATCGCGCAGCGTCGTGACAGGGCGGGCGATGAAGTTGACCACCACCGGTTTCCCGGCTTTGCGGGCGACCTTCAATACCGCTTCCGCTACCTTGGGTGAGGGTGGTTTGGAAGTGAGCACGATTACCTTGGTGTCCGGATCGCGCTTCAACACATCCAGCCCCTGCAGGAAGGTGATGGCGCCAACCTCGGCTTTGAGATCGCGCCCTCCGGTGCCGATACCGAAGGTGATACCGCTGCCGAGCTGGTGAATACGGGTAGAAACCTGCTGCAAGCCTGTGCCCGCGGCGGCGACGATGCCGATGGGGCCTTTACGGATCTTGTTGGCAAAAGCCAACCCGTACCCGTCAATCATGGCGGTGCCGCAGTCGGGCCCCATGACCATTAAACCGAGATCGCGGGCTTCTTTTTTAAGTTCGATTTCATTTTCGATGGAGACATTATCACTGAAGAGGTGCACATGTTTACCGAGGCGCAGCGCTTCGCGTGTCACTGCGGTGGCGTAACGTCCAGCGACAGAAACGATCACCCATTTGGCATCAGGCAGCGCGTCAGCAGCGCTTTCCAGGCTGCGCGGCTGGTATTCCTGGTCGCCGCTGGCTTTGCGGGCGGCCAGCAGGCTATCCACCTGGGCAATTGCGTCGTTGGCGGCCTTTTCATCATCTGCTTTAACGACGATCGCTAAATCATCAGGCTTGGTGGCTCTTACTTCGGGGGTATCCAGGCCAATGTGGGCGAGCAATTCTTTGTTCGAATCCGTGCCCATCACCACACCGGCATCCTGGATGCCAGGCAACCCGGCCAGGGATCGTTGTAAAGACATTAATTTGGCCGAGTCATAATACACACCACTTCGAATTTCAGTTTTTAATGTTGCCATTATTGCTCCTGAAAAATGAGATATTTGGGGATGACTGATTCACAGGACCGATCCCGCCGGGTAAGTGCGTGGTGGTCGTGTGCCAATCCCGATGTTGATAAAGTGCTTTACGGCGGTTGGCGCATCAGAGGTGGGGTCAGCGTAATACCTCATTATCCTCAGATGATTCAACCACCATTATTCAATATAACATGATTAAATATTGCCAGTCAACTAACCTTAATCGAAAAAAACACTGACAAATTACATAGGTTAATCAGAAAACCTCCTCTTGGAGTCGTATTCACTCTAGAGGAGGTTCTTTATTTCATTCCTCAATAATCTTACAGATCAAGGGTCTCGGGAACGCGGAAGTTTTCGTTGGCTTTGCGAACTTCGTCGGTCACGTTGAAGTTCATGTCCTGACCAATAACTTCCTTGATGTAATTCTTGACACGCCCTTGCCACATGTCTTGAGTCAGGTAGAAGATCTTGGCGCCGCCAAGCTCGTGCTGGAATTCCGGCCAGGGTTTGGTGGGCTGGGCCATTGAAAGACCGGCCATGCGCCAACCGTTATAGCTTTCGAAAGTGGACCACCATTCCTTGACACCGAGCAGTTCCATGGCGTAGTAGGTCTTTGCGTAGTACATCGGCCAACCCAGGCGCGCGCGGCGCGAGAAGGTGAGGGTGTGCAGGCTGACAGCCACGTCTTTGTCCCATACACGTCCGTTCGCGAAGCCAAGCCATTCTCCATTCACCAGTCCAACCATGGTGAAGGGGTCCTTGAGGCGCTTGCGGCGCAAGGCGAGGATCTCACCGTAAACGCGGACACCGACGATGTCGTAAAAATCTTTTTCGACCTTCATTACCTTTTCGAGGTAGCCGAGCATGGGGTCAATGTCACTGTCCTTAATGGGGCGGATGTAAAGAACACGACCATCCTTGAGGGTGATGGTGGCTTCAGGGACGGGGGGCAGATTCATGGGTGCACCCTGCAGGATGCCTTCGATATCACGTACATCTATTTCCATTTTTTCGGTTGAAACGGGGGTTGGGAGTTCTACTTTCATTTCACATCCTTTTCGTATAATTATTATCTTAATTTGAGTATAGCATCCCAAATAGCCATCGTCAATAAGTCACACGTGGGTTAAGAAGAAATCAGTATGAATCAAGTATTTTAGTCACCTGTCATGTAAAATCCGCGAAGGCTCATCTTCAGAGAATTCTACTGAGAAATAAGATGATATGATTGTGACCGATGTAAATTCATGTTGGACAGGAGGAAGGTATGGCGGAAGATGTGCATATGATAGCCGTGTTTTTCAAACACAATCAGAGCAAGAACCTGGATGAGATTCAGGCGCATTTACGCGAAAGCGGCTTTTGGCGCGAGTTTCCGCCTGAAGGGATCGAGATCGTTTCATGGCAGGTGATGATGGGTATTGGGCACGTGGTCACGATTAAGGTTCCGGCGTCAAGGCTGCGCGAGGTGAATATCGTGATCGAGAAGCGTGCCTGGAAGGCCTTCACAACCGAGTTCTACCCGACATACGATTTTCTCCCCTTTTACCGGCAATTTCACGCTGAAGCGCTGAAAGGATAAATCTCCACGATAAAAATACCACCCGGTTTGGGTGGTATTTCGCTTTTTAAAAAAGGGGTTTGAGTGGATTATTTGCCGTACTTAGCAAAATGAGGAGCGAAAAGCTCGTCAGCGTTGGGAATACTGACGGGTATGGGATAGGAAACCCAGGTCACGTTCATCATATGCTTTACGGTTATATTCTCGGTGGTGATGTTGCCGCCCCAGGTACCGCATCCGAGCGACATGGTGAACGGCATGCCATTCTCCCAGTCACCGCTGTTTCCCACGGATTGCGGCTGGCGGACCATCATGCGGCTGACCTTGGCTTTGTGCGCGAGTTCCATGATGTGGTCTTCATTAACCGAGTGGATACCGCAGGAATGCCCGAATCCGTTGAAGGTTGTGATGTCGATCACCATCTGCACCGCTTTGCTGAAGTCTTTATACTTCCACAGAGTGAGGATGGGGGAGAGTTTTTCTGCAGAGAACATATCCTCAGGTCCGATGTGTTCGCCCAGAACCATGATGAACTTGGTGCCTTCGGGAACATTAATACCGGCAGTCTCCGCGATCAATTTGACGCTTTTGCATACCAGGTTGCCATTGAGATGCTGCCCGTCCGGCCACATGCTGGCTTTTAACCTGGCTCGTTCTTCCCCGGTTACCAGGTAACCGCCGGTTTTCTTGAGTTCCTCAAGCAGGGTATCGAAGATATCCTCGTGGATGATGATGTTATTCTCCGCTGAACAGGAGGTGGCATTATCGAAGATCTTGCCTTTGCAGATCTTGGCGGCGGTGACGGGGAGGTCGGCGCTCTCGTCTACGATGATGGTGGCGTTGCCGGCGCCCACTCCGTAAGCGGGTTTGCCGCTGCTGTACGCGGTTTTCA
Organism: Anaerolineaceae bacterium UBA2260; assembly: GCA_002347485.1. Taxonomy (GTDB): domain Bacteria; phylum Chloroflexota; class Anaerolineae; order Anaerolineales; family Anaerolineaceae; genus UBA6107. Next base: position 12,060 of record DDXM01000037.1, read on the forward strand.
CCACACCCTGCCCGCCAGTTGCCAGCACCAGGTCAACTTTGCTCATCAGTTCCTGCGAGAGCTCAAGCGTCGGTTCCTCGATGCATAGCACCAGGTCTTCGGGAGCACCGACCTTCTTTAAGCCCTTGCGCATTTCAGCCACGATGGCGGCGCAGGTCTTTTTCGCCCGGGGGTGGGGAGCGAAAATGATCGCGTTGCGCGCTGCCAGCGCGGGTAAACCGTTGCAGGGCATGGTGGAAGACGAATTGGTCATGGGGGTGATGGCGCCGATTACACCAACGGGTTTGGCGATTTTCACTATGCCTTTTTCGGGTATGCGTTCGATTACACCGACGGTCTTCACGCCTTGCAGGTCACGCAGTACACCGAGTGTCTTCTTCTGGTGCTTGAAAACCTTGTCTTCATATATACCCAACCCGGTCTCGTCCACAGCCATGCGGGCGACTTTCTGGGCAGTTTCGAGTTTGTAGGATTCCCAACCCACCGACAGGATCATTTCATCCACCTGTTCCTGGGTCCAGAATTCAACCACTTTTTGCGCGGATCGCGCGCGTTGGAGCAATTGATCGATCACTTCAGACATGTTGGCTCTCCTGAAAATTTAGAATGTATTGTGGTTTATTTCGCAGCTTCTTTCAAAGCGGATTCAAAAATCGTTAAGCCTTCGTTGATCTGGCCTTCTGTCACTACCAGCGGCGGGATCCAGCGGATGGTGTTATCCCATGGGCCGGCGGTGAGGATGAGCATATTATTGTCGATGCAGGAATGTTGCACGGCTTTGGTGAAAGCTTTGTCTGGTTTGCCTTTGGCGTCGCGGAACTCGGTGCCGATCATCAGGCCCAATCCGCGGATCTCAGCGATCTGCGGGTATTTCTCCTGCAGATGTGCCAGACCGGCTTTCAACTGGGCGCCGCGCGCGTTCACATTGTCTAGCATCTTTTCATCGCGCATTGCGCGGATGGTCGCTACGCCCGCTGCCGCGGCAACAGCGTTGCCTCCATAAGTGCCGCCGTGCGAGCCGGGTATCCATTTGGACATCAAGTCAAGACGGCTGATAACGCCGGAGATGGGCATGCCGGAAGCGAGCCCTTTGGCGACGGTCATGATATCCGGTTCGACTTCAAAATGCTGGATGCCGAACCACTTGCCGGTGCGTCCAAAGCCGGATTGTACCTCATCCGCCACCAGCAGGATGCCGTGCTTTTGCGTGAGTTCGCGCAATCCCTTCATAAAGGATACGGGTGGAACGATGTAACCGCCTTCGCCGATGACGGGTTCGATGAATACAGCGGCTGTCTCTGCGGGGGCGGATTGGGTCATCAGGAGGAGTTCCAATTCATCCAGACACCATTGACTGGTCTTTTCTTCGTCCCAGCCGTAACGGAGCGCGTAAGGGAAGGGGGCGACGTAAACCCCTGCCATTAATGGCTGATACCCGACCTTGTAACTGTTCTTGGACGTGGTCATCGCCATGGTTGCGTTGGTTCGCCCATGGAAGCTTCCCTGGAATACGATCACATTTTGGCGGCCGGTCGCGTGGCGAGCGAGTTTGAGCGCGCCTTCGAGCGCTTCCGCGCCGCTGTTACTGAAGAAAAACCCATCCAGCGTGGGGGGGACGATCTTGCGCAACTCATCGACCAGCTCGAGGATGGGCTTGTGGACAATCAGGTTCATCTGACCGTGGATCAATTTACCAGCTTGCTCGCGGATCGCCTCCACCACTTTTGGGTGGCAATGCCCGGTGTTTGTCACACCGATACCGCAGGTAAAGTCGAGCACTTTACGACCGTCAGTGGCGTACAAATAACTGCCCTCCGCGTGGTCAATGATGATGTCTGTGTAATGCGACCAGACAGGTGAAAGGTGTTCGTAATTCTCTTGGTAATTGATCATAGGGCATTCCTTATTAGAGATGGGTGTAGAAAAGGTTTTTTATGATATTGAACAATCACTCACCTGGTTCGCAATTTTGTCAATCCGCTCGTTAATAATAAGTTCCCCATCCGTTGAATAATATTATGGCATTAATCTCGAGGTTGGGGAACTTATTTATATCATTGAATTACAGGAAATTCTTCACCACTCCTTCATGCCCCAGGGGAAGCCCATCCCAGCCATGCGGTCCATGAAGGGGATCGGGTCAAAGAATTCAGGACCTTCAACCCCGGTTGCTTTCCAGATGCCCGCGTCCAGCAGTTCCATGCCAATGACAGCGTTGAAAGCGGTTTGGGTGACTACCACCTGGCAATCGAACTTGTCCATGCTCTCCTTGTTGTCCGCGACCTGGTAAAGGTACACATTCTTTTCTTTACCATCCTTCTTGCCTTTCACCCAGGTACCGGCGCAGGTCTTGCCTTCCATCAAGGGTCCGAGGTGTGCGGGATCCGGCAGGCAGGCAGCGACCACATCGCGAGGCGCGACTTCCACCTTACCCACCTTGATCGGTTCTTTGTTATCCAGTCCAAGCATGTGCAAGGTTTGCAGGATGCCAATGAATTCATCGCCCAGCCCATATTTGAATGTGACGCGTTTACAATCAATGTAACGCGGAACCAGCAACACCTCCTCGTGTTCCACGTTGACACATTCTGTCGGACCAATGCCTTCAGGAAAATCGAAGACCTCCTTTTCGGAGAAGGGAGCGGTGGTGAACCAACCTTTCCCCTTTTCCCAGATGACTGGAGGGTTCAGACATTCTTCGATCGTTGTCCAGATGGAGAAGTTAGGCGCGAAATCGTACCCCTTTACGATTAGGTTAGCGCCGTCTCTTACACCAATCTCGTCGATCTCGTCGAACAGGTGAGTGGCGGCGTATTTGGCGAAGACATCCGCCATACCGGGTTCCACACCCAATCCCAGCAATGCCAGGATGCCTTTTTCTTTCCACTTATCAGCGCGCGCAAACTGATAGTCGCCAAGTTTTATACCGGTTTTCTCATACGGAGTCTCAGGGTGTGGATGGGAAAGAGTCATTGCCATATCCATGTAATTGACCCCCGCGTTATAAGCGGCATCGAAAATGGCTTCATTAAAACTGGGGTCGCAGGCGTTCATGATCAGGTCAACGTCGTAATCCCTTGCCATCTTTTCGATCATCTCGCGTTTGCGCGCGTCGATAAACTCGACAAGGAAACGCTCGTTATCCTTGATCTTGGCTTGCACTTCCAGCGCGCGGTCCTTGTTGTAATCCGCGAGGACCATCTTCTCCAACCAGGGGCGTTTTGCCGCCATCACCGCGATGGCTTCGCCTACTCCACCAACCCCAACTAGCAATACTTTCATAACTTCCTCCTGATTTGATTTATTTTTATTTTGCTTCTTCGTCAGCTGTTCCCAAAACGTAGGGGTCCACGTCAGGGATATCTTTCTTAACCCATTTCTTGATCGGGAAGTAAAGCACCGCCCCGACGGCCATAGCAATAAGCGCCAGCCCCACCGCTCCCTGCCAGCCGTAGTCCATGATTTGGCTGACAATCGCGATCACGATGATCGTGAGCGGGGCTACGACGATATACACAAGCCCCAAAACACCGCCGGGCACTTTATTGCGGGGCAGGTTGGGTTTTTTGTAGCGCAGCACTACTAGGGCAAAGATCTCTGCCATCAAAACCAGCATGTTCAGGAATACGTCGATGACCACCAGGTTTTGGAAGGCAGAGGTCGAGAAAATCAGGTAAAACACCGCGCAAATCAAGATCGACACCCATGGGGTGCCGTACTTGGGATGCACCTTGTTCAACCAGATTGGCATCATGCCGTCCTCCGCCATGGCGTAGGGCACGCGCGTACCCCCCAAGCCGTTCCCGATGAACAAGCCGATCATGGAGAGGATCGCGGAGATGCCTACGATTGCCCCCAGGAAGTAGGATAACGGGCTGTCCTTACCCGCGACCTTGTCACCGATGCGGTGCGCGATGGTGGGGAATTCCCAACCGTAATCAGTTCCAGGGTCGATACCCCACGTAAGCATTTTCTCATCAGAAATGCCGTATTCATTAAGTATTGGACCGATACCCGCACCGGTCTCGGATTCCTCTAGACCCCATGCCAGGTACTGCCCATCTTCACCAGCGCCACCGTACAAACCTGCCATAGTGGGGATCGAGTAAGAAAGTATTGCCGCGATCAGAACCAGTGCCATCGCGCGTGGGTAGGTTTTCTTGGGGTTCTTGATCTCGTCACCGGCGGCGGTGGGTAATTCCCACCCCATGAAGTTCCACATCGCCACATAGATGCCCACACTCAGAGCGCCGAGTAGATTCTGCCCGTTGATTTCTGCACCACCCGGCAGGAAGGGAATATTACTGGGGGTTCCATTTACGATCCAGGCGTAAATGCCAAATCCCGACATAATGATGAGCGGAATAATCATAAAGATGCCCAGCCAACCAGCGGTCAACCCTGTAAGCTTGGCGCCACGGACATTGAGCAACGAAATGGTGATAATTAATACTGCAGCCACCAGCCAGGAAAGGAGATCGGAGGAAACTTCAACCCCACCGATCGTTGCGCCGTCGCTCAAAGCCGGGATAAAGTAGCTCAGGTACCAGGCTGTCCACACCGGGTAAATGGAGACATCCACCCAGGACACCACCCAGTTCATCCAGCCTGACATGAAGCCGGCAAAGGGACCGAATGCCTGTTTGACCCAGTGGTAGTACCCGCCTTCGACAGGCATCATGGATTGCATTTCACGCACCATGAGCATGTTCGGGATACTAAACACAAGCGGGGTGATCACCATTAATAACAGTGCCAACCCTGGGCCGGATAGACCGACCATCGGTTCCGCTCCGAACGCGCCACCACAAACGGTGAAATAGATCAACGCGAAAAGGGGAAAAATGGTTAATTCCCTTTTCAGCTTTGATTTCTCAGTTTTGACGATACTGCCCTTCTCGACTTCTGGTGCCATAGTTCCTCCTTCAATTGAATATTGAAATTAAAAGATGTGGCTAATGCACACCCTTATCACCGGGGTAACTAATATCACCTGTAAAGTACCGATAACGCAAACTAGTCCTTTTTGATCACGAAACTGGGAATAGGCCAAATATGGTCATCTTTTATCTTGATTGGAACAAATGAGATATGGGTCTTTCGCACACCAGGAATTTTACCGACCACGTCAGTCACGAATTTAAAGAGATCACTATTATTACGGGCAAATACCTGAATACTGATATCCGTATCACCGGTGGAATAAGCGATGTAACTCACGGATTCGAATTGCGCCAGGTGATTCGCTATCTCAAGCACCTGGGCAGGTTCGACTTCTATGAAAACATCTGCGCATACTGTAAGCCCCAATCCTTCAGCGATCACATTCCCCCGGACTGCAATGACCCCGTTTTTAATGAGCCGGTTGATACGATAGCGAACGGCTCTCTCGCTAATCCCCCCGATTCTTTCAGAGATCTTTGAGCAACTCATCCGGCCATCTTCGATCAATAAATCCGAAATCTTCTTATCAAGCATGTCGATTTTTATCATATTGGTAATATCCGATGCTAAAATATACATAAATTATAGATATTTTTTCCGAAAATGCAAGTTTTTTAATAAATTCACCAATTAATTTAAGAAATCCGACAATATTGAGAGCTGAAAATTAAACCCGTAACTGTGAAAAAAACACCCAAATTAACTTGACATGAGAAATTTTTTTGCAATAATAATCACAAGGGAAAAATAGACAATTTCCTACTGCTTCCCTTTTATATCGGTACAAAACAATTGAATACAGGGTGAATTCGGCAATATTTTTACTTTCTTAGCTCCAAAATTGTATTTTCAAGTCAACCACCAATTTTTTTCCAAGGAGGAGAAATGCCACAGAATTTACAAGATGCAATTTCCTATTCAAACCGATGGTTAGAACTTATAGAAAAACCTGAAGTCACTGAAACGGAAGGTAAGCAGATCATTGAAGAGAGCAAGTTTAATTTTGCTGAGTACTTCAACAAAAACTGGCTTGAGTACCGCAAGTCAGTGACCGAAGCTGGCGACTGGGCTTGCGTCGAGTGGACCGGTCGGGGAGCGATTTTCAAGGATGTGCTCGGGCGCGAGTACATTGACTGCCTGGGCGGCTACGGCATGATGGACCACGGTTGGAGCCACCCGGACGTTGTAAAAGCGGTAGCCGCGCAACTACGCCGCACCCCTATGCCCAGCCAGGAACTGATCGACCCGCTGCGCGGTGTGCTGGCTAAGTTGATGGCGGATATCACCCCCGGGGATATCAAGTATTCCTTCTTCTGCGCGAGCGGGACGGAAGCCATCGAAGGCGCGATTAAGTTGGCGAAGATGTACTCCAAGAAATCAGCCTTTATCGTTGCCACCAAAGCGTTCCATGGCAAGACCATGGGTTCGCTCTCCATGCTTGGCAAGGCGGACTATCGTGTGCCCCCTGGCTTGCTTTATGCTGGTCCTGTATACCATGTGCCTTACGGCGACGCGGCCGCGGTTGAGCGCCAGTTGGAGATCTGCGACCAGGTCGGAATTGGTGTGGCGGCGGTGATGATGGAGCCCATCCAGGGTGAAGCCGGCGCGATCGTACCGCCGGATGATTTCTGGCCGCGCATCCGCAAGGCGACGAAGGAACATGGCGTGCTCCTGATCGCGGACGAAGTGCAGACCGGGCTTGGCCGCACCGGCAAATTGTGGGGTGTGGAGCACTGGGGAGTGGAACCCGATATCATCGCCGTGGCGAAATCACTGGGCGGCGGGGTTATGCCGATCAGCTCCTTCGCTTCCACTGAAGAGATCTGGCAGTGCATGATGTATCCGAATCCGTTCATTCACACCACCACCACTGGCGGCGGCGCGCTGGCTTGTTCTGCGGCGATCGCGGCGATCAATGTCGCGCTGCGAGATGACTTCCCCAAGCAGGCACAGGAAAAGGGTGATTACTTCTTCAAAACTCTTAAAGAGCTCGAAAAGAAGTACTCAAACGTATACGACTACATTTCAGGCAAGGGTCTGCTCATCGGTCAACACTTCAAGGACGCTGAGGTTGGTTACAAAGTGGCAGCCGGCCTGTTCAAGCGCGGGGTACTGGTTGCCGGCACACTCACGAGCGCCCACACCATCCGCATCGAACCGCCCATTGTCATCACCTATGAACAGATCGATGAAGTACTCAATCGATTGGAAGATACGCTTAAGGATGTAACACGGTAACTGACCACCCCATTTTTTTAGTAGGAAAGGATGTGAATTATGGTTCTCGAAGGTTATCAGTACGCCTGGCTGGTCATCCTGTTTATCGCGCTTTTCTTTGCCGTTCGCATCATTGTAGGTGTGTGGGCGAGCCGAAAAGTTCAAGATAATACAGATTACGTTGTGGCTGGCAGAAGACTGCCCATCCACATGGCAGCGGCATCCATCATGGCAACATGGTTTGCGGCTGAAACACTGATGGGCGCATCGGAAACTGCGTACGATTACGGTTTCCAGGGTGTGGTTTTTGACCCGTTCGGCGCTTCAGTCTGTCTGTTCCTGTCTGGTTTTCTGTTCGTGCGCCTCATGCGCCGGGCAAAATACCTGACCATCGTCGACTTCTTTGAGCGAAGGTATAACAAGCTGACCACCGTTCTGAGTGTTATTGCGGAAATGTTGACCTACTTCTCATGGACAGCGGCGCAAATTGTGGCGGGTGGCGCGATCGCCCAGGGAATCTTCGGTGTCGATCCGGTGATCGGGATGGTCATCATCATCGTCATTGTGGCTGGTTACACCATGATGGGCGGTCTGATGGCAGATACTATGCTGGACTTCTTCCAGATGTTCCTGACTTCGATTGGTATTACCCTGGTTTTCATTTTTATGCTGAAGGCAGTTGGAGGCTTCCCGGGCATGATCGAAGGCGCGGGTTCCACCTATGTCTCTGAGCCTTTCAACCTGCTGCCCATCAAGGGTGAAGGTTACCTGGGTTACACCGGCGCTACTGGCTGGATGTACTGGCTGGCAGCCTGGATGGCGATCGGGCTCGGATCTGTAGCTACCCAGGACCTCATGCAGCGCTCAATGGCTGCCCGCAACCAGGCAACCTCGGTCTACGGCTCCTACTTTGCTGGTGTGTTGTACCTTGTCTTTGGCATCATGAGCCCGTTGATCGGTATCATGACTTATAAGCTTTCACCTGGGATGGAGGATACTAGCTACCTGTTGGTAAATGCCGCCATGGACCACATGCCTGCGGTGCTGACTGCCATCTTCATCGCCGCGCTGGTTTCCGCCCTAATGAGCACCTCAGACAGCTCGCTGCTGGCAGGCGCTTCGGCGGTGACGGAGAACCTGATCCCGTTGATCACCGGAAAGAAACTGGAAGGCAAGAAAGCGCTTTGGGCAACCCGTATCATGGTGCTTGTCAACGCAGCAATTGCGTTGGCAATCGCGTTGTGGGCGCAAACGATTTATGAACTATCAGTTGTCGCGTGGACGTTGTTGCTGGTAGGCCTCTTCACGCCGTTCGCGTTCGGTATGTACTGGAAGAAAGCCAACGCGTCCGGCGCAAATGCAGCCTTCATCGGCGGTTTCGTCATTTGGATCCTTGCGACCATTTTCTTCTTCAATACCGGTTTGGGTGGTCAATCGACCGCTCTCGTGTGTGAATATGCACCGGACGCGACGATCTCGGTCTTCGCGAATGATGGCTGGTGGTGCGCCTTCTGGGATGCGGTATATGTAGCCTCCTTTGTGGCGTTCTTCTCTGCCATCATTCTGATGGTGGTGGTATCACTTGCCACGCAGAAGAAGGATCCCGCCAAGAAGCTGGTGGACTACTACGGCGAGCCTATCGACATGAATCCCAAGCTGCACCTGGGCATCCTGCCGATCAAAGACGCTTTCCGCAAGATCTCAGCAGAAGAGAAGGAAAACACCTAATCTTTACGATAAGTGGTGTTTCCTTGGCAGCTTTACAGCGCTGTCACAAAAAAAGGTTTTCTAAGTATAATCAGTGGCGTTCATGTGCAACTGGCATGAACGCCACGCCTATCTTCCTCCGTACCCATGGAGTAAAAATTTCTCATGTCTGAATTTAATCCGGCTGAACTCAAGTATTACGCGCTGATCTTTGGTGTCATCCTGCTCATCGTTTTTGCTTACCGAAAAGCCATCAAAAAAGTACAAAATAAACAGCAAGAGCAATTAAAAGAAAAAGATCGGTATAAACCCGCTGTCCAGGCGGAAAAATCCGCCATGACCGAGGAGCAATTTAACCGCTCATGGAAAGCTTTATCTTACTTGCTGCTGCTGGCTGGCGTGGGTAACCTTTACATGGCTTACACAGCACTCAAAAATGCTACGCAGGCAGGTGGATTGTGGGTGTGGTGGGTTGACGCCATTTTCAGTATCCTGGCTGCATTTTTCGCGTTTCTCGTCTGGCGAAAAAGATCAAAAAGCTGGGTTTTTGCATATTTCATCTCCACGTTGATCCCTGTATTTATTTTCATGTCGATAAAGGGTTCGGTGTTTAAGATCAGCGCGATGATCCATCTTTTCCCGCTGGTATTACTATATTTTGTTTTGAAACCGGTATGGAACAATATGAAGGTGGAATGAGCCTTTATACGAACCCCCCCGCCGAAAAATTCGCGGGGGGTTGATTTTTTAAATCCAAATCGCTCTATTCCAATATCTGGCTGACTGCCTCGCGGAAAACTTTGGTGTGGTAATCAATATCCGCTGCAGTAACGTCCGGGGCGATCAGAGCCATGTTGTGGAAGGGGGTCATCAGGATACCCCGGTTCATGGCTGCCAGGTGCATATAGCGGTCCAGCTCTGAATCCACCGCGGCTTCAGCGTCCCCACCGTTACGCGGCAGCTCAGGGCAGAACCAGTACTCTGCGCGGCAGCCGAGACGGTTAATGACCCACGGCAATCCAAACTCATCGATCGCTCGCTTTACGCCATCGGTGAAACGAACCGCCAGCGGGATAGTGTGGTCAAAAGTCTCTTTGCTCAGCGTGGAACGCAGCGTGGCGCGCATAGCCGCCAGCGAGAGGGCGTTGCCGGCAAGGGTGCCGCCGATGCCGCCCACGTCGGATTCGTCCACCTTGATGCTCTTTGACACTTTGTCGCCAACCTCTTCGCTCAATCCATAAACCGCCGCGGGCACACCGCTGCCGATCGTTTTCCCGACTGTTAGGATATCCGGCTCGAGCCCGGCTTCTCCCGTGTACCCACCGGGACCGGCGCACATGGTGTGAGTTTCATCGATGATGAGCAGCGTGCCATACTTGCGGGTCAGTTCGCGCAACGCGTCATGATATCCAGGGTCGGGATGGATAATGCCGATATTGGTCATCACCGGCTCAGCCAACACGCAAGCAATGTCGCCGGCAGCCAGCGCCTGCTCCAGCGCGGGGATATTGTTCCATGGGATGACGCGGGTGGTAACCACCGGGTTCACCTGCGGGCCAATCGCACCCGGGCGCGGACCCGGAATGCCGTCATTGATGGTGATGAAGGTCTCGTCCACTGAACCGTGATAACAGTAGTCATAAACCAGCACGTAGGGCCGTTTGGTGATGTGCCGGCACAGGCGCAGCACAAAGCGATTGGCATCTGTGGCGGTGAGGGTGGTTTGCCAGTACTTAAGTTTGAAGCGTTTCTGAAGTTCCTCGCCAACCCAGATGGCGTCTTCTGTGGGCAGCATGAACGTGATGCCCTTATCCAGCTGCTTTTTGATTTCCGCCACTGGTGCATCGGGAGAGTGGCCGACCATCGCGCCAGTGTCACCCAGGCAGAAATCGAGGAACTCCTTGCCATCGGCGCAGGTGAAATGCGCCCCCTTGGCATGCTCCACAAAAATTGGGAACCCGCCCGCCCAGCGCACCATCCAGTTCATCGGCACGCCATCCAGCAGGCAGCCCTTGGCACGCTGATACAGCGCATAGCATTTGGGGTGTTCCCTGGCAAAAAATTGTATTTCCTGTTCCAGCACTTTTTCCAGCTTGTCACGGTTGATCGTAGCCATAGCGCTCCTCTTAAATTTTGGATGGGAATGAATTAATTATAATCAGACTGAAAAAATGCAAAAGCATTCAAGCTATAATAATTATCAGTTGTGGCGCTCTTTTAACTTGATGTTGATGACTGGTTAGAGATTGTGAGATTTCAGGAAGTAAACTATGAAAATATTGACCTTAGATCAGGAAAAAGTATTACAGCGCGAGCGGAACTTTCTCAATGACCTGCGCCTTAAATTTGTGGAGTATAACGCTGCACGCGAGGATATCGAATCCCTCGGTCAATCCATCCGTCAGCTTGATGATCTGTTCCTGCTGGTCATTGTTGGCGAATTCAACGCCGGCAAGAGCGCGTTCATCAATGCATTGCTGGGAGAAAAATGGCTCAAGGAGGGCGTGACGCCCACCACCTCGCAGATCACTATATTACGATATGGAGAAACCAGCCAGACCAGCCTGGTCGAGGAGGGACACACACTCATGCTCTTCCCGGTTGATCTGCTCTCCGAGTTGAGTATTGTTGACACTCCCGGAACCAATGCGGTGATCCGCCAGCATGAGGAACTGACCACGCATTTCATCCCACGCGCTGACCTTGTTCTCTTTGTCACATCGGCCGACCGGCCTTTCACCGAAAGCGAGCGTGCGTTCATGGCGCATATCCGCGATTGGGGCAAGAAGGTTGTCATCATTCTCAACAAAACCGACCTGCTGCAGGACGAATCTGAACTTAACCAAGTGCTGGAATTTGTGCGTGAGAATGCCCACGCCCTATTGGGTAGCAGACCGGAGATCTTCCCGGTGAGCTCGCGCCTGGCGCTGCGCGCGAAAACTGGCGAACCACAGCTCTGGCAGCCCAGCGGATTCGAGGCGTTGGAAAACTATATCCGCGAAAACCTTGACCAGGCTGAACAGATCAGGCTCAAGTTCCTCAACCCGCTTGGCGTGGCCGGGCATCTAACCGGCCGGTATTTTGAGCGGGCGGAAAACCAGCGACAGATCCTCGCGGAAGACATCAGCATGCTTCAGAACGTCGAACGCCAGCAGGCGGTGTATAAAACCGATATGCAAAAGGACTTCACTTATCGTATGTCGGATTTGGAGAACATTTTTTATGCCATGGAGAAGCGTGGAGATGAGTTTTTTGAAGACCGCTTCAGACTAGCCAGGGTGCTTGATCTACTGAAAAAGGAACGCATGCAGGAAGATTTCACACGCCAGGTCATCGCGGATCTACCGCAGCAAGTGGAGACGCGGGTCAATGCATTGATCGACTGGCTGGTTGAGTCAGACTTGCAGCAGTGGAAAGCCATCACCGGTTACCTGGCAGAAAGGCAACGTGAGCACAAAGAAAATATTATTGGCGAGGGGATCAATGCCAACTTCCGCTACGACCGCAACCGTCTGCTGGATGCGATTGGCGGAGAGGCGGAGCAGGTGGTAAATAGCTATGATAAGAAGGCTGAAGCGCGCGGGATCGCCGAGCACGCAGCGAACGCGGTAGCCGCTTCCGCCGCGGTCGAAGCGGGCGCGATCGGGCTGGGCACGCTGGTGACGATTCTAGCCACCACAGCCGCCGCGGATGTTACCGGTATCCTGGCAGCCAGCGCGGTGGCAGCGTTGGGTTTCTTCATTATCCCGGCCCGCCGACGTAAAGCCAAGAACGAACTGCATGTTAAGCTGACCGACCTGCGAAAAGATATGGTGGACTCGCTTAAACAGGAATTTGAAAAAGAGATCGATGGTAGCTTGAAACGCATCGAGGAGGCGATCACCCCCTACACGCGCTTCATCCGTGCTGAAAGCGAGCATACTGATAAGGTCCAGCAGGAGCTAAAAGCCGCTCAATTGGAGATCAGCCAGTTGCGCGCGCTGATCGAAAGCTGGTAAAATTTGCGTTTTTCGATGACTGGTGATCCTGGTGGTAAGTTGACCAGGATCGCTTTTTATTTTTCCATGAACTGACGTTCATACAACTGCGCGTAGAGACCTTTTCGCTGCAGGAGTTCATCATGTGTACCCTGTTCAACGATGCGGCCGCCATCGATCACATGCACCTGGTCGGCGTTGCGTACCGTGCTTAAGCGGTGGGCGATCACCAATGCGGTGCGGCCGTGCAGCAGCCTGGCGATAGCGTCCTGTAACAGCGCTTCGGTCACTGAGTCAATGTTGGCGGTAGCTTCATCGAGGATCAGGATGCGCGGGTCAGTGAGCAGCGCGCGGGCGATGCTGATCAATTGCCGCTGCCCCTGCGAAAGGTTTACACCGCCTTCGAGCACGCGGGTCTGGTAGCCATCCGGCAGGCGGCTGATGAATTCATGCGCGTTAGCCTGACGGGCAGCCTGCACCATCTCCTCATCGCTGGCATCTGGATTACCATACTTGATGTTTTCCGCCAACGTGCGCGAAAACAGGAAAGGATCCTGCGAGATCACCCGCACCTGTTTATGCAGCGAAGCGGTTGTGATCTGACGCAGGTCGACACCATCGATGGTGATGGCTCCCTCGGATACCTCGTAGAACCGGGCGATCAGGTTGGCGATGGTGGTCTTACCCGCGCCGGTCGGTCCGACCAGGGCGGCGGTTTTTCCCGCCGGGATGACCAGGTTAATATTCTCAAGCACTTCAGGCAGTTCCGGCCTGTATTTAAACGACACATTCGTGAACCGGATCTCTCCGTGCTTGATCTCAAAAGGCCGCGCTTCCGGCGAATCACCGATCTCCACTGGCGTATCCAGCAGGTTCACAACCTGTTCACCACCCGCCATGGCAGATTGGAAAGTAGTGTAAATGCGGCTCAATTCCTGGATTGGTTGGAAAAAGCGCGATACATAGGTTAGAAAAGCGACCATGATGCCGAGGGTGACCTCACCGCCCAACACGAATTTTCCGCCGAACCATAGCACGATCACAGTTGCCAGCATGCCGAGGATTTCGATCGTTGGCAGGAAGATAAAAGATAAGTTCATTGCCTTGATATAAGCGTTGCGATTGTAGCGGTTCACCTGCTCGAAGCGGTCCTGGCTGGTCTTTTCGCGCGTGAAAGCCTGGATGGCGCGGATACCATTAATGTCTTCAGCCAGATCACCCACAACCGCTGCCACGCTGGAGCGGGTCTGGCGGAAAGCTTTGCGCGCCTGGCGTGAAAAGAGCCAGGTAGCCAGCACCATCAGCGGCAGCACGATGAAGGTGAGCAAGGCGAGCTTGGGGCTCATGCCGAGCATGATGATGATGATCCCCACCAGCACCACTATGTCACCCAGCAGCGTGATGACGCCCTGCGAAAGCAATTCATTGATCTCGGCGACATCGTTGATGACGCGTGAAACAGTCACGCCGACGATGCGCTGGTCGTGGTAAGCGAGGGGCAGGCGCTGCAGATGGCGGAAGAGATCTCCGCGCAGGGTGGCCAGCACGCGCTGCCCGACCCACGCCAGCGAGTAGTTTTGGATCGAACTGACGACGAATAACAGGGCGAAGGCAAGAGCGATCAACACTGAAATGCGCCCCAAACCAACCAGGTCGCCGGGGGTGATGTACTGGTCGATCGCCACTTTGATCAGGTAAGGGGTGAGCAGGGTTAGCCCCGATTGAACCAGCGTGAGCAGGAACGCGACGAACATGCGCCATTTGTGAGGGGCAAGGTAGGCGAGCATGCGCCGCACCACGCGCGGATTATAAACATCACCGCCCTTGATTTCTGCACTGCCAAAATCTTCAAGCAGCGAGCGGGGTCCGAGGCCGAACGAAGAGGGTCCGATGGAAAAACTCATGGGTTGCCCTCCTGTTTTTTGAGCTGCTGATTGTAGATGGAACGATATACGCTTGAGGTGGCCAGTAATTCTTCGTGCGTACCGCGCGCGGTTATGGCGCCGGAATCCAGCACCAGGATCAGGTCAGCGTTGCGCACAGTGCTGAGACGGTGCGCGATCAGGAAGGTCGTACGCTCCTTGACCAGCTCTGCCAATGCCAGTTGGATGAGATGTTCTGTCTCGGTATCCACCGAAGCGGTGGCGTCGTCGAGGATGAGGATGCGCGGATCTAGCAGCAGCGCCCGGGCGATGGCAATACGCTGCTTTTGCCCGCCGGAAAGGGTGACGCCGCGTTCCCCCACCTTTGTGTCATACCCATCCGCGGTTTGCAGGATGAAATTATGCGCCTGCGCGGCCTTGGCTGCTCTCACCACTTCCGCATCGCTGGCGTTCTCGTTGCCGAAGGCGATGTTCTCGCGGATGGTCGCGGCGAAGAGTGTGGTCTCTTGCAGCACGATACCAATCTGCTCACGCAAGGATTTCAGCGTGACCTTGCGTATGTCGACCTCATCCACCAGGATGCGTCCGGCGGTTGGGTCGTAAAACCGTGGAATCAGGTTGATGATGGAGGATTTTCCTGAACCGGTGAGCCCCAGTAAGGCTACTTTCTGACCGGGTTGGATATCGAATGAAATGTTATCAAGGATACGGTTGCGCCCGTAACCGAATGAAACGTTTTCGAACCGCACCCGCCCGCGCACATTTTTCAAAGCGATGGCGTCTGGGGCATCGCGTACTTCGGAAACAGTATCCAGCACATCGAAGATGCGTTCTGATGCCGATCCGGCAATGGCTACCGCGGGGATGATCATCCCCAGGCGGCGTACCGGGTCAACTAGCTGACCGACGTAACTGATAAAGGCGACAATGGTGCCGATGGTGATACTTCCCTCGATCACCTGCGATCCGCCGTAGTAAATGATGGCGACCATGCCCAAGTTGGCGATGAGAAACAGCAGAGGCAGGTTGAGTGACTGCATGCGTGCGGACAGGTTGGAGAGGCTAAACCAGCGGTCATTTTCCCGGTCGAAACGCTCGATCTCCGCTTCTTCCTGGTTGTAAGCCTTCACCACCCGCGTACCGCGCAGGTTCTGCTCCACCGTGGTGGTGAGCACGGCGAGCTGCTTTTGCACCAGCATGGAAAGCGGGCGGAAGCGTGCGCCAAAGCGTAGCGCCTGCAACACCAGCAGGGGCATGGTGAGCAGTACCAGCAAGGCCAGTTTCATGTCCATGGTTAACAAGATGACCGCGGTGATCACCAGCATCAGGCTGGCTTCGAGGATACGCAGGGTGGCACGCCCGGTGAGGAAGCGCACGCGCTCAACATCCTGCACGGCACGCGAAAGCAGCTCCCCGGTTTCAGATTGATCGTGGAAGGAAAAGGATAGTTGCGTCAGTTTACGCTGCAGGTCATTGCGTAGGTCGAAAGCCACGTTCTGCGAACTGGTTTCTGTGAACAGTCCCTGGAAATAATTGAGTACGCCTTTGATGAGTGTCAACACGAGCAGCGCGAGCACTGACCAGGTGAGCACGTTCAGTTGCTTGCCAATAATTCCCTGGTCGATGATCCAGCGGGTGAATTGCGGTATCGCCGCGTTGATGGCCAGCATCAGCAGCAACGAGACATAGGCACCCGCTGTTTGCTTCCAATACGGGCGCAGGTAGCCATACGCTCTGCGTAGGACTTGCAACAATGGCGCGGACGGCATGGGCAACGCGGCTGGTTGATTTGGACGTAGGTAACTGTTCTTTTTATCTTTCATCGGACAGGGAAAAGAATACACCCAAAAGGTAAAATATTCAAAGTGTGGTTTGTTATGTTTATTTGTCTCCTATGGTCACAAAAAAACGTTTGTGTAAATCAAAATAGGTCGAACCGGGAATAAGATATACTTTATTGAGTCAGTCCGATATTCGATGAGGTGAAGTGGGTGCGGATCGCGATCGTGCATGACGCGTTGTGTGTAGCGGGAGGCGCGGAACGCCTGGTGTTGTGGATGGCGAAAGCCTTCCCTGGCGTGCCTATTTACACGTCCGTTTACCTGCCTGCTGGTACGTTCTCAGAGTTTCGGCATAGGGATGTGCGGGTATTACCGTTGGCACGCTTTATCCGCTCGGAGCGGCAATTTAAATTGCTTTATCCCTTGTGGCTGTACCTCATTCAGCGGTTGGATTTTCGTGATTTTGATGTCGTGTTATCCTCCTCCACCTACCTGGCGAAATTCATCACACCTGCCCCTGGCGTGAAACACGCCTGTTACCTCTATGCGCCGTTTCGCCTGTTGTGGAAACCCGAATCCTATAGCGGGGAGAGCCTGCCAACCCCGGTGGCAGCTTCCGGCATGGTCAAGAGAATTGTTCCGTTGCTGCGCAAGTGGGACCTGCGCCGCACCCGCGCCATTCCAAAGCTGGCCACCTCCTGCCGCAACATGGCGGACGAGATCCAGAAGGTCTACAGTATGCCCGCGGCCATCCTTTACCCGCCGGTGGAGATTCCCGCTGAGATACCCGCCAGGGAGGGGACGGAGTATTACCTCTCGGTCTCGCGGCTCATCTCCCACAAGCGGGTTGACATTGCGGTTAAGGCTTGCGCTCAAACAGGCCGGAAACTGGTGGTGGTCGGCGACGGTCCGGAGCGGGCAAAGCTTGAGCAGATGGCGGGCGAGGGAATCACCTTTGCGGGCAGGGTGAGTGATGAGCAGTTACAAGCGCTATACCGCGGCGCGAAAGGGCTGATCTTCCCAAGTTATGAGGATTACGGCATTGTGCCGCTGGAGGCGCAAGCTTGGGGGGTACCTGTGATCGCGTATGGGAAAGGCGGCTCACTGGAGACCGTGCAGGAGAGCATCAGTGGGATGTTTTTTGACCGCCAGGAGGTGGATTCACTGGTGGAGGCGTTGAACAGGTTTGAAGCCGCTTCGTTCGATCCGGAGCAGATCCGCCGCTGGGTAAGCCGGTTTGATGTGAAAAGTTTCATGCGCGGGTTACAAGAGTTTGTCATGCAGGACTGAGCCAGATAATAAACCTGACATCTGTTGTACAATACCATCAGGATAAAAAGGTGTGACATTGGGGCTTTCCGGTAAAAAGACGAATCCCGGTCTTGGGATCACGAACGAATATAAACCTCTATTGGTTTCGGGCTTGCTTCTGGCTGCAGACCTGGTTGCCATCGTGCTGGCGTTCTTTATTTCATTCTTCGCGCGTAAGTGGCTCATTGGTCTAATCGGCGGGGTGTTGAGTTTTGAGCAAGTTGCCCCGCTCTTTTTGCTCGTTATCATTTTCATCCTTGTCATCTTCGTATTCGCTGGCTTTTACCCCGGGCATGGGCGCACCGGGGTGGTGGAGTTCCGGGAGATCGTTTACATTGTTTCCTTTGCACACATCATCGTCGGGCTCATAATCTTCATACTTGGGTATGGGCCGCGTTTATCCAGGCTGGTCTTCCTCTTTAATTGGATCCTGTCGCTCCTTTTGATCACATCATTCAGATTGATCCTGCACAACCGCGGATCGTTGCAGTCCTGGTGGGGTCAACCGGCGGTGATCATTGGCGGCTTACAGGATGCCAAAGCAGTTATCTGCCACCTGCAATCAGCGCGGCGCATCGCCTACCGGCCTGTGGCGGCAATCCTCCTTGATCGGGAGGAGTTTGAAAAATCGATCCTTGGAGTACCCTGCTTTGCGTACTCTGAAAGCCTGCTGGTAGAGATGCGCAAGCTGGACATTCGGTTGGCGATTTTCACCAGCCGCACCACATCCGCGCATTTGGGATTCCGCAAATATTTGCAGAACCTGAGCCTGGTCTTCCCGAAACTCATCTATGTGTTGGGGGATTCCCCGCTCAACATGCTTGCCATGAAAACCATGGATCTCGACGGACACCCCGCGCTGCTTGTTCAATATAATCTGCTCAGCCCGGCGTCGCGTGTGCTGAAGCGCGTTTCCGACCTGCTGCTCAGCCTGGTATCGCTTGTCATCACTTTTCCACTTTTTCTTTTTTTTAGCCTGTTGATCTGGATCGATTCACCCGGACCAATCATCTACACCCAGCAGCGAATGGGAAGGGGTGGCAGGATCTTTAACATCTATAAGTTCCGTACAATGGTGGTAGGCGCGGAGGAAAAATTAAAAACCCTGGTCGAGGAAAATGAAGCTTTGCGCGTGGAATATGAGACCTACCATAAACTGCAAAACGATCCACGTGTCACGCGTGTGGGCAAGTTCCTGCGCAAGATCAGTTTTGACGAATTCCCCCAGATCCTCAATGTGATCAAGGGTGAGATGAGCTGGGTGGGCCCACGCGCTTACCTGCCCTCTGAACTCGAGCAGATGGGAGATTCGGCAGCGATCATTCATCGCGTTTCGCCAGGGTTAACCGGTTGGTGGCAAGTGATGGGAAGGCACAGTTTGAGTTTTAGCGACCGTTTGCGGCTCGATGAATATTACATCAGCAATTTCTCGTTACTGATGGATGTTTTCATTATCTTAAAAACTTTTTTCGTCGTGATCAGCGGGCGCGGCGCCTGAGTGGAATTTACCTTCCAGCGAATGCCATGTTCGTGAACCGTTTGATCAGTTCAGCGAGTTTGGTAGATGAAGTCAAAGCCTGAGCGATTATTTAATCTTTTCCTCTTGGTCTCGATCATCGAGGGATTCATCGTTGCAGCAGTCATGCTTGCCATCCCTGGAGACCCCAAGAACGCCTTCCTTTTCGGCTATTCAAAAAATCGCCTGGTTCTAGTTGCAGCGGCCTTGGTCATTCTGACCATACTGGTCATCGCGTTATTCAACAAGAGAATTTATAACAGCTTGGTCCAACTTGCGAGCCGTTCAAAAAACATGGCGCGCGGCGCGCCGTGGTTTGGCGGGTTAGGCGCTTTGATGCTCTGGCTGACCGTTTTCACACCCGCTTACCGCCTTGAAGAGTTGGCTGCCAGTTTTACCCGCCTGCAGCCACTACTCATCTGGGTTGCCCTGATCATTGTCCAGTTCGCTCTGCTGGTCTGGCTCATAACTGGTGAAGGTAATTTCGTCAATATTAAGGCTGAGCTCAACCCTTATCGGCGGCTGATCTTTATTGGGTTCGCAATATTTGTTGCAACCTCGTTGGTTTTTCTTGTCCTCTCGCTCGCGGGAGGGGATTTTTCAGGCAATCAGCTGTACTTCCCACCCGGTGCTCCTCTTTCAGCGCTGCAGGTGATGGCTGCGTGGGTGGTCTTCCTGCTGCTGCTGATAGTCGAAAAGAAATACAGGCTTGGTAAAGCGTGGGCTCGGATTCTGCCAGTGGTTTTCTTTATCGCCATCTGGGCAATCACTTTCGTTACCTGGCTTTCCACCCCGCTGGCCTGCACCGATGACCGCCCGGGTCCGTACCCGCCCAATTATGTGTGTTACCCGCACGTAAATGACGCGGTGTACAGCATAGGGTCGCATTACATCACCCTCGGGCATGGGGTGAACAATCACTGGTTGACCGACAAACCGCTTTACATGGCTTTTCTCGCCCTCGGTCAGGCGGTGGCAGGTCCGGGCATTGAGGATTATTTGATCTTCCAGGTAGCAGTGGTAGCGCTGTTGCCAGCGCTACTTTACTTTGCCGGGCGAAAAAAGGTTGGCAGTGCATTTGGGTTACTGCTGGCGGGGTTGGCAACTTTGCAGGGGGCTTATAGTCTGTTGCTCTACCGTGCCGTGGGCAGCGTCAATGTCAAACTCGAAAATCCGGAAGTGCTCACCGCGCTTGTTTTGCTGGTTTTTGGCTTTACCTTGTTCAAATGGTTATCTGATCCAGATGATTTGAAGTGGGCGATCTTATCCGGCGGAACCCTGAGCCTGGCGACGCTGTTGCGATTCAACCCGGTGTTTATCATCCCTGTGCTCCTGCTGGTTTTGATCCTCGCGAACCGCAGGCATCTCCGTGGCGTGATTAAACCCGCGCTGTTATTCCTGCTGGCTTTTGGGCTGGTTTTTACGCCCTGGTTCCTCGCCGCGACCGATCGTAATGGGCGGAATCACTACTTTACGAAAATCGATGAAGTGATCTCGAGCCGTTTCGGTTCCAACCAGGACACCGCGCCGCAATCAGACAGTATTTCACCGGCAAAGAAAACAACGGCAGCGAAAGACGACATAATCACTTATCAGCTGGGTGCCATTGACAAAGCCGGCGTGGAAGGCATTCTTTTCCATTTTCTCAACAATTACTACGGTGGATTGGCGAAATTACCCACAACGATTTTCCTGCATCCTATTGAAGAACAGGTGAATGAAGGAATCTGGGATATCCGGAGCGCGCAACCGCTGTGGAAGAAAAATCTACGAGTAGAGAATCTGCTGGCATTAGCGCTCAACCTGGCGCTGGTGCTGGCTGGCGTGATCGCAGCGTGGAAGAAATATGGCCTCGCCGGACTAACCGGCATCATCATTCAGGCAGGTTATTACGCCGGGAACGCGGTCTCGCAGACTTCGGGCGGCAGGTACCTCGAGCCGGTGCATTGGGTCACGCTGGTATATTACTGCCTGGGAATCCTAACCCTCACGCTGTTGTTGTTCAGAGTTTTCTCCCGCCAAAGTGAGATATTCGGCGAAATTCCTTCTGCTAACGGATCGGCACCCCTGAAGCGCTCATACGGAAAAAGAATAATATTTTCCCTGCTGGGGTACTGCCTGCTGATTGGGCTGGTGCTGCCTGCGCTGAATCTGTTGCCCTCTTCGCTGCCGGCGGAAAATGACATTGCCATAGAGGAGAAGGCTTATACCGTCCTCTCAACCGCAGGTGTCGTCACCGAATCTCAGTGGACGGCATTCCTGGCTAACGACGATCATGTGCTGGTGCAGGGGGTGGGGTACCACCCGCGTTACTATCGAAGTAATTTTTATCGCGCGGGGAATTTGAGCTTTGAGTTGATGCTGCTGGCAAAGGATCACGTTTTCGTCGGTTATTCCCCCCGCATCGAGCCGCGGGAAACCTTCAGCGACGGCAGCGGGGTGATATTGGTGGGCTGCCGCATCGGAGAGGATACACTTTGGGCAGCCGAGCGGGTGATCCTCGAGTCGATTGCCGTGATCCAGCTGGACTACGAGGAACAACTTTTGCTGGATGGACAGCCGGATTGGAACTGCGGACAGTAGACTGAAACTATTCGCGTAGATGAAATCGATTTCATGTTGCCCCCACCTACGCAAGTCCTTTATCGATGATGCGCGGACAGGTCTTCGATTGTTATTTTCCGATCTGACGATCAAACGACATCACGTCTGGGTGATATGGGTACTCGTCAGCGCGGTAAAAATTGATACAATAAAAGGCACTAAAAAAACTTCTCACTGTGAGGGATTGTGAAAAGAGCGCTCATCACTGGCATCACCGGGCAGGATGGCTCCTACCTGGCTGAACTTCTCCTTGGCAAAGGCTATCAGGTGCATGGGGTTGTACTGCGCAGCGAGATCGAAGACCCCGGTCGCTCGCTGGCGCGCCTGGCGGGCTTCATCGATCAGCTCACATTACATGTGGGTTCGATCGAATCTTATCCATCGCTGCAGGGCATCATGGAGAAGGTGGACCCACACGAGTGTTACCACCTGGCAGCGTCATCGTTCGTTTCCTATTCCTTCGATGAGGAATTTGCGATTTTCGATACCAACATCAACGGCACGCATAACGTGCTCTCAGCGCTCAAGAATTCCGCGCCCCAGTGCCGGTTCTATTTTGCCGGTTCCTCCGAGTTGTTCGGCAGGGCGAAAACTTCCCCGCAGAACGAAGACACTCCCTTCAATCCGCGTTCCGCGTATGGCATCACCAAGACAACCGGTTATTACCTGACCTCGAACTACCGTGAGAATTACGGCATCTTTGCCTGCACCGGCATCGCCTACAACCATGAATCACCCCGCCGTGGTTTTGAGTACGTTACGCGCAAGATCTCACGCGGGGCTGCGCAGATCAAATTGGGTGTGATGGATAAGCTGGCTTTGGGCAACCTCGACGCGGTGCGAGATTGGGGCTATGCCCCCGACTACGTCCGCGCCATGTGGTTGATGCTGCAGCAGCCCGACCCGCGCGACTACGTCATCGCGACGGGTGAGGGTCACACCATCCGCGAATTCTGCGAACTGGCTTTCGCCCGGCTCGACCTTGATTATCGCGATCACGTGGTGTTCGATGAAAAGTTCTATCGACCGGTGGAATCCGTGCTGCTCATCGGCGATTCCTCGCGCGCCCAAGCAGAATTGAACTGGAAACCCACGGTCCACTTTGAGGAATTGGTCCGACTTATGGTGGACGGGGATTACGAAAAGATCAAAGAATCCAAAGGGGAATGACCACACTCAAAATTAAACTCCAGCCGGGATGCGTCGTCTCCCGGCGAAGTGATTAATATTATAATGTGTTGATTGGTTTGAAATCCTGCCTTCATCCGGTGTCTAAACGGTAATCCTTAAAAACCGCAATTTTAAATAATGGAGTCCAGTTTGATTTTTTCGCACACCGCCATCCCCGAAGTGATCCTGATCGAACCAGAAGTTCACGGCGATTCGCGTGGATTCTTTATGGAAACTTACCAAAAACGGCAATTCGCCGCCGCCGGCATCGATCACGACTTTGTACAGGATAACCACTCGCGTTCAGCGCAGGGAACTTTGCGCGGGTTGCATTACCAGATCATGCACACACAGGGTAAGTTGTTCCGGGTTATCCTCGGCGAGGTGTACGATGTGGCGGTCGATTTGCGCCGCTCCTCGCCAACCTTCGGCAAATGGGTGGGTTACACCCTGTCCGCTGAAAATAAATGCCAGCTCTGGATCCCGCCCGGGTTTGGCCATGGATTCTACACACTTTCCGATACTGCTGAAGTGGTCTACAAAGCGACCGATTATTACTCACCAGAGGATGAACGCTCGCTCCTGTGGGACGATCCGGATATCAATATACAATGGCCGTCGTTAATCAAAGAAAAGCTTATCCTCTCACCAAAGGATGCGTTGGGCAAGACATTAAAAGAGGCGGAGGTCTTTGCATGAAATTTTCGCGCGTAATGGTGACCGGTGGGGCGGGATTCATCGGTTCGAATTTCGTGAGATATGTCCTCACGAATTACCCGGAAGTTTTTATTCTTAACGTGGACATGCTTACGTATGCGGGCAGCCTCGAGAATCTGAACGGGTTGCCGGACGACGCCAGGTACCAGTTTGTCCAGGCGGATATCTGCGACCAGGGAACTATGGCCGAGTTGATGCGCGCGTACGGGATCGAAGCGGTGGTGCATTTCGCCGCTGAATCACATGTGGACCGCTCCATCCTGGGTCCTTCGGCTTTTATCAACACCAACATTCTGGGTACTTTTTCTCTGCTCGAAGCCGCGCGCGAGGTATGGCTGACACAAAAACATTTGGTAACTGACGGGGTCCGCTTTCACCATATCTCCACCGATGAGGTGTTTGGCTCGCTGGGTCCCGGCGATCCTGCATTCTGTGAGACCACGCCATATTCCCCAAATTCACCTTACGCAGCCTCCAAAGCCAGCAGCGACCACCTGGTGCGCGCTTATCATCACACCTATAAACTACCTGTTACACTCACCAACTGCTCCAATAATTACGGTCCGTACCAATTCCCGGAAAAACTGATCCCCCTGATGATCCTCAACGCGCTGGAAGGCAAAGCCCTTCCCATTTATGGAGATGGCATGCAAATCCGGGATTGGCTCTACGTGGAGGACCATTGTGAGGCCATCTGGCAGGTGCTCAACGAAGGCAGGCTGGGTGAAAGCTACAATATCGGTGGCAACAATCAACCACCCAATATTGAGATCGTAAATGCCATCTGTGAGCTTCTCGATGAATTTAAACCGGACTCAATATATAAGCCGCACCAGAAATTGAAGCAGTTTGTCACCGATCGCCCGGGCCATGACCGCCGATACGCGATGGATATCTCCAAAATCGAGCGCGAGTTGGGGTGGGTTCCAAAACACGATCTCAAGACCGGGCTGCGCAAGACAGTTGAATGGTACCTGGCGAATCCAGCCTGGATCACTGCCATCCGGCAGCAAAAGCAATTCAGCGAATGGGTGGATAAAAATTATTCCCGGCGAGGTGAAAAATGAAAGGCATCATTCTGGCTGGAGGGAAGGGTACCCGGCTTTTTCCACTCACATTGACCATCAGCAAGCAATTATTACCGGTATTCGATAAACCGATGATCTACTATCCCCTGTCGATGTTGATGCTGGCGCATATTCGCGAGATCCTGGTCATCAGCTCGCCGGAGGATCTGCCGAATTTCAAGCGCCTTTTGGGGGACGGATCGCAATGGGGAGTACGCTTTGATTACGCTGAACAGCCCACCCCGCGTGGGCTGGCGGACGCTTTCATCGTGGGAGAAAAATTCATCAACGGCGAGCCTTCCTGCCTGATCCTGGGGGATAACATCTTCTTTGGCCAGGGACTACCTGAAAAATTACGCCAATCCGCCCAGCTCACCAGCGGAGCGATCGTGTTCGCTTACCCGGTGCGCGACCCGGAGCGTTACGGCGTTGTCGAATTCGATGAAAATGGCCGAGCCATCAGCCTCGAGGAAAAGCCCGCCCATCCCAAATCGCGTTTTGCGGTACCGGGGCTTTATTTCTATGACGGAAATGTGGTGGAAATAGCCAAATCGCTAAAACCTTCACCGCGCGGGGAGATCGAGATCACTGACCTGAACCGCATTTACCTGGAGCGTGGCGAGTTGGCTGTACAGCAAATGGGGCGGGGCACCGCCTGGCTGGACGCCGGCACGCACGAATCCTTGTTGCAAGCCTCAAATTTCATCCAGGCGGTCGAAGAACGACAGGGGATCATGATCTCCTGCCCGGAGGAAATCGCCTATCGAATGGGTTTCATCGACCGCGCAAAATTCCTGGAGGTGGCGAAAAAGTACGCAGGCAATGGCTACGGCGCTTACCTGCGACAATTCATTGAGAGCGTGCCGTGAAATTCTTACTGATCGGCAATAACGGACAGCTTGGCTGGGAACTCCAGCGCACGTGCTTGACCCTGGGAGAGGTTGTAGCGGTTGATTACCCTAAGATCGATCTTTCTCGGGTTGATGGGATACGCGAGCTGGTGCGCTCGGTCAAACCTGATATTCTGCTGAATCCAGCCGCATACACCAATGTCGACAAGGCTGAAAGCGAGCCCGAGTTAGCCCACGCAGTTAACGCCATTGCCCCGGGGGTGCTGGCGGAAGAAATGAAAAAGCTAGGCGGAGCCCTCATCCATTACTCTACTGACTATGTGTTTGATGGCGAAAAGGGAAGCTCCTATACTGAAGAAGATGCGCCCAACCCCATTAATGTCTATGGTCAGACCAAGCTGGCAGGAGAACAGGCGGTACAGGGTGTGGGGGGGGTTGTGTTGACCTTCCGCACAAGCTGGGTGTACAGCCTGCGCATTGGCGGGTTTGTAAACAAAGTGCTCACCTGGGCGCGACAGCAGGAAGTGCTGCGCATCGTGGATGACCAGATCGGCAGCCCAACGTGGGCGCGCATGCTTGCGGAGGCGACGGCACAGGTAATCGCGCGCGGCGGGGATGACCCATTAGGCTACCTGCAGCATCACAGAGGTCTCTATCACCTGGCGGGCGCTGGAACTGCCAGCCGCTATGAATGGGCGCGCGAGGTGATCGAACGGGATCCGCACAAAGATGAGCAGTTGGTGAAGCAGCTGCTGCCGTCAAAATCAAGAGAATATATTACTCCTGCGGATCGGCCATATTACACGGCACTGGATTGCAAGCTGTTCGAGTCCACATTCCATTTGAAATTACCTGAATGGAAGGAATGCGTCAGGCTGGCATTTTCCTGAGTTCGAATCCGTGAAAACCTGAAGTTTAAATTAAAGAAGCGGGAATGGTCTTGTGACCATTCCCTCCATTTTTTGTCTGTATCACCTATTTGCTGGGAGATAATCGCGCGTTGACTGACCTTCTGCGTTCTTCAATCCTGGCGACGCGGGTATTCAAAGTACCGGGATTCATCTCACACGCAGGAATCGTATCGTAGGTCAGGTTCGGTGAGAAATAACCGTCGTCGACTTCCAACCAGGGTTTTAACACTTCATATCCCAGTTGAATGTCCGGGGTGGGCGTTTCATAGCCGCGGGAACTGCCCTCAAAATGAATGAGCTGGGCGAAAGGAACATACAGGTTTCGGAAACCCGCTTCGGTGACGCGCAGGCAGAAATCGATATCACCAAAGGCGAGACGAAAGCGCGGTTCATATCCGCCGACTTTCAGGAATACCTCCCGCCGGAAAGCCTGGCATGCGCCGGTTAGCGCGTTGAAATTGCGGTACCAGTTCGCCGATCCGGCGAGTCCGAGATAATCCTCAGGGGCGTTCAGGTACAGGTGTCCGATAAAACCATTCATTCCAAGGATGATTCCGGTATGCTGTATCGAGCGGTTTTTATGAAGCAGCTTTCCGCCAACCACACCGATCTCCGGGCGTATTGCCCATTGGACAAGCTCCCGCAGCCAGCCGGGTTCAACGACGAGCATGTCGTTATTGAGAGTCACCACCACCTCGCCATCAGCGTTCGCCACACCAAGATTCACAGCAGTGGAATAGTTAAAGGGTTCATCGTAATGAATGACCCTGGTGCCCGGTCTATGTTCCAATTCGGTGAGCAGGCGCAATGCTTCCGGCTCACTGCTTTGGTTATCAACGATGACGATGGAATAATTGGTGTACGTCGTAATCACAGCAATCGATTCCAGTAAACCGCGCAGTAATCTGCCGTGGTCTTTATTCAAAATGACAAGTGAGACGGAAGGTTCGCTGGTCAACCAGTTCACCCGGCGCGAGCCGCGCGACCAGCTGACTGTAACAGGGGTATTAATTATCTTCTCCAAATGTCGTGAAATCACCTTATCGAAGGCAGAATTCATATCCGGTGTAAGTTCATCAAAACGGGCGAGTATAGCCGGGATGTGATGCATTAAAGCCTGTCTGTGAAGGAGATCCAGGCAAATCCCATATTCCACAGCTTGCAGGTTCATCTTATCAATTGATCTGTCGTCCAATTCCGCCAGGTGGCTGCTGCGGATAAACGCCCTGGTGAGGTAATTCAGCGAGAGCATTAATTCGGGTGATGGGGAGGAGGGCTTAAAGAACGGTTGGGAATCTCCACTAACGGGGTTAAAATACTCGCAATCAAAGTAATACAGGTCGCCTGCCGGATGGCTGCCCAGGGCGAGATAGAAGTGATCCAGAAGGGTGGGATCGAAGCGGTCACCAGCGCTGCAGAATACGATATAGTCAGTACGCAATTGCTCGATCATTGGGCGCAGGCCGGTAATTTCTCGAACAGGTGGGAAGATGCGCGAATCAGGCAGAGTGTCATTAACCGAATCCCACTTCACGCCGGCAGCCAGCACAGGGATAACTCGCCAGCCCCGTTGGGTCAGGCTGGCGAGGGATCGCAACGTTTCCAGTGCATCATTTTCCTTGCCTGCTTCGACTGCGAGAAGAAAGGTAACCGCCCCGTCCGCTGGAGTTGCACTGACAACCGGCAATTTTGGTCGTGAGGTTTTCCAGACTGAATATGAGGATTTTGCCTTTCGTACGCGGGCGTTGACGAATGGCCGGGTGGCGTTGAGGCGGTGATACAAGGTTCTTAATGCGAGTTCGAGACGGCTACCCATGGGGATCAGATTGCGTGGAAGCGGGTTGGAGAGGATATTAATGATCTTCAAGGCAATTTCCCGGCTGGTATGGTTTGAATGAAGGAGGTTAATGCCGGATTGAAAAGAAACCAACTAAACCGGCTTGTCACTGTTTTCAAGATTGCTTATTTCCATAATTTCAAATACAATTACTGATTGTATTTATCCTTGAGCATTTGGATTGGATCGAAAGATTGGAAAACCACACTGTTACAATATATGATAGTACTACATCTATAACATTCCCACAATATCTTGTAAAAACGGTCAGAGATATTCTTCAGTACAGATTCGCCTGGTCGAATTTCGTAAAAACCGGCCTGCGAATTCGCTACCGCAGATCGGTACTGGGATTCTTTTGGAGTTTGCTTAACCCATTAATCAGCCTGGTCGTGATCGCTACCGCGTTTTCATTTCTATTTAACCGGGATATTAAGAGCTTTGGGATTTTCCTGTTCGCGGGAATGCTCCCCTACCAGTATATCAGCACCTCCATCCAGCAGGCGACGCTCTCCTTGATCAACGCTGAGGGTTACCTGAAGAAGGTTTACCTGCCCCAGATGTTATTCCCGCTGATCACCGTCTCGATCGAAACGGTCAATTTTATTTTCAGCCTGTTCGCCCTTTATATCATCGCCCTTTTCTTCGGCGCAACTTTCTCGCCGACGGTATTCCTCCTCCCAATTGTCATCTTGATCTTTTTTTTCTTTAATTTGGGCTTGGGCATGTTCCTGTCCGTGTTGAATGTTTTCTTCAGAGACACACCCAATATCGTGACCGTCCTGTTCTCAGCGCTCTTTTATGCCACCCCGGTTATATACACCCTGGACCGACTTCCCGAAAACCTGCAGAGGATATTTAAACTCAATCCCCTCCTATATTTTGTAAAACTCTCACGCCTGGTAATCCTGGGGGATGCGCCGATGCACTTTTGGGATTGGATGATTCCGATCATATTTGCGCTGGTGGCATTATTGATCGGATGCTGGATGATGATGAAGAGCGAAGGAAAGGTCGTTTACAGACTATGATGCCAATCATCGAATTTGAAAACGTGTCGGTCCAGGTCCGCGCGTATACCAATCCGACCCCAACGCTCAAAGAGACCTTCGTTTCACTTTTTGCGAAACATAAAGGCGCCACCAGTTATGCCGAGTTCTTCGCCTTGAGGGATGTCAATCTCAAGATCTATGAGGGTGAACGGGTGGGAATCCTTGGCTTGAACGGGGCGGGTAAATCCACCATGCTTAAGGTGATCGCAGGGATTTACCGCCCTCATACCGGGCGTGTGATCGTGCGCGGCGAGGTGACCCCGCTGCTCGAAACAAGGGCAGCGATCAACCCTGAATTGACCGGGCGCGACAACATTTACCAGTACGGGGCGATCCACTGCATCCCGGCGGAATACGTGCGCTCGAAGGAACAGGAGATCATCGACTTCTCTGAACTGGGTGATTTTATCAATGTCCCGGCCAAGTATTATTCAACGGGAATGTTCTCGCGGCTGGTTTTTTCGATCGCTACAATGATCGACCCGGATATCCTGATTATCGATGAGGTATTCTCGGCAGGAGATTCGAGCTTCGTCGAAAAAGCGACCAACCGCCTCTTGGGCTTGCTGGATAAATCACGCGCGGTGTTTTTTGTTTCGCATAACATTGAGCAGGTTTTGCGTATCTGCGACCGCATCCTGGTACTGCAGGAGGGAAGGGTTATCAATGATGGTCCCTCAGTCGAAATGGCACAATTCTACAAAGAGAATATAATTTCCAAGCGCAAGATCGGCATGGTCAACCGATTCCTGGTAGAAAAGCTTAAGGAAAGGAACGGCTAAACTCGTAACGGAACTGCAGAGTTCCCGGGTTTGGAATCCACGGGGATTACAGAATTCTGCGATGAAATAGATAAGCTGGTTTGTAGATAATTCACCTGCTTTATTACACTCCCAGGGTCAATAGCTTTTACGAAGTTGACCCTGTTTTCATCGCAGCCATTCATTTCCTCTATACGCAACACCAAACAGAATGCCAGAAACCAGGCGGATTTTCGGGATGGTATAATAAAAAAACGCGTAGGGATTCGCTGATTTATTGTGACAATCATTGTCCCGATGGCGCGCATTCCACTCAGCTGCTAAGGATATTGAATCGGATCGATATGACTCTGCAAAAGCCGACGTTGTACCTGCATGTTGGAACGCACAAGACCGGTACGACTGCTTTACAAACTTCTTTGCAAGCTAGCCGACAATTGCTCCTTGACCAGTCTATTCTTTATCCTGAAGGATTATATTGGGGGGGGCATCATGACATCGCCAGGTACATAAAAAATAATTCATACTTGAATTTGGTTGAAATATTTTTCGAAAACATTAATTCAGAATGTCAACAAAAGAATATCAATAAAGTGGTGATTTCCTCTGAGGATTTCTTCAAGTTTACTAGAGCAGATATTCGACGTGAAAAGGCAGAAATTGCCGAAGAATCCCTGGAAAATATGTATAAATTAAAAGAGGTATTGCCTAAAGGTTTTGATATAAAAATTGTTGCTTACATCCGCAGACAAGATCTAGCGATTGAAGCAAAATACAACCAGCGGGTAAAATTCAAGAATAATTTCACAATTACCGCCAAAGAGTTCAGGGATGAAATGATGGACGATATCACCCTAAACTATGATTTTCTTCTTGATCTTTGGGCGAGTGTATTTGGAAATGAAAATATCATTGTGCGGGTATATGAAAAGCAGGAACTTCCTGATGGTACGGTAGTCGATTTCCTCAAGAAAGTTCTACAGATTACGGATGAGAACGTAATCAAGCAAATCGCGGCTTCTTCAACAATGGAAAATCCGCGCTTAAACCGGGATTTACTTGAATATAAGCGAATCCTCAACATGATCTATAAAGATAATCCCCTGGATAGAA
The DNA here is from genome assembly GCA_002347485.1 of Anaerolineaceae bacterium UBA2260. Lineage (GTDB taxonomy): Bacteria > Chloroflexota > Anaerolineae > Anaerolineales > Anaerolineaceae > UBA6107. The sequence continues at coordinate 43,479 of DDXM01000037.1, forward strand.
ATCAGTTGTATCTTGATTTTCTTCAAGTTGCCTCAGAAATGGAAGGCAGCGATAACTTTAAGGATCTATATTCCATTGAAGAAAGAAGAGCAATTCTTGAACACTATTCTGAATGTAATGCTCATGTCGCGAAGATTTTTCTGGGACGGGAAGATGGCAAGTTGTTTAGTGAGTTTACAGAACAGGAAGAAAATTACATACCATACCCCGGATTATCAGTTGAGAAGGCTATAGAAATTAGCCACAGATTGCAAAACATCAAAATATGTCGCGTCAAAGAGAAAGTCGATTATTTAAATGATTTGGTCACGAGCGTGCAGAACTTTAGAGTGATACGAATTTTCCGCAAAATCTTTCATCAATTAAAAAGATCGCAAAATTCATTGCTAATTCACCGGATTGAAAAAAGCGGTTTATTTGACCAAGAATATTATTTGAATACTTACCCGGAAGTAAAGATCACGGGAATGGACCCCTTAACGCATTACATGGAATACGGGTGGCGGGAAGAATTTAATCCGAGCAGGAAATTTAATACGTCAATATATTTAAGGCGGTTTCCTGAACTGAGGAGCTCTGGATATTGCCCGCTAGTGCATTATTTAAGAGGGAAAAATAGGTTCAGAAACCAATCAAATGTTGACGCAATTGAGGAAATTGATCAAGAAGACTATTAACCAGGAAGTGGAAAATTTCCTTACTTTTACCATCAAATTGAAATTTTCAAGTTATAAACCCACCAATCACAACTGAATTTTGCTAAAAATCAGCTTAATTTCGGGATGGTATAATCAAAAATGCTTCGGGTTTTAATTAGACTTGCATAATTATTAATTGGCCTAGTGTTGAATAATCAACTTCATATCTAAGGAAATCGAATCGAATCGATATGACTCTGCAAAAGCCAACTTTGTACCTGCACATTGGCACGCATAAGACCGGCACTTCATCCATTCAAATGGCTTTGCATACCCACCGCGAGGAACTGCTCAAGGCGGGTGTGCTTTACCCGGCGCTGAATAATGCGTATAATCATTACGAATTGGCAGTTCTTTTAAAGTCACCTGAAGGGATGACAATAATCCAGAACTGGTTTGACGGGATCGTTGAAAAGGTCAATCAGCGCTCGATCAACAAAGTGGTAATTTCGGCTGAGGCGCTTTATTTCCTGAGGTTTATTGAGTTAGTTAGAACTAAGGATAATCCCCGAAATTCAACTATTACTGAAGAAAACTACCGGGAAAAACTCAACAATCTGCGCGCTCTGATCCCGGATATTTTTGACATCAAGGTTGTGGTTTACTTGCGCCGCCAGGATAGTTTTATCCAATCAGGGTACAGCCAGTTAATAAAAGGATCAGAATACTTTTCTGGTTCCATCAGGGAGTTTATCGACGGCCTCGCAGTTTTCATGGACTATAGCTTCATGCTGAATCTTTGGGCGGAGATCTTCGGAAAAGAGAACATCCTGGTCAGAGTTTATGAGAAGCAGCAATTACCGGGTGGCAGCGTTCAGGATTTTTTGCGCGTGATAGAAATACCCACTGATCTCTCCAACATTATCCTTTCAACCACGGACAATTACAACATCCGCCTGAGCAGAGAGCTTTTGGACTATAAACTGATCTTGAACCAGCTCTTAAAAAATGAAGACCCGGTTCGTAAAGACCAACTGCACTACACCCTCCTAGAGAAATTATCCGAGCAGCCTGAATTCCGCCAGACTAACGGAGAATTTCTGACCACTCAGGAAAAACGTGACATCATTTCCCGATATTCCGAGAGCAATGCAAAAGTTGCCCGGGAGTTTTTGGGGCGGGAAGATGGGCGCCTGTTCTATGAAGCTTTACCAGAAGAAACAAAAAGTGACAGCTATCCAGGGCTCAGCGTTGAAAGGGCGGTGGAGATCGGCACCCGGTTAAGCTTCCTGGTCATTGACGGTTATGAGCAGAGAACCAAAATCAAATCCCTTCATTCGGTCCTGTCGTATCCGGAACTGCTTGACGCGCAGGGCTTATTGAACATGTTTCCAATGAAAATCCTCAAGAAGATCTATGTCAAAATCAAGAATGAAAAAGATATTCGGATTATACGGCGCAGCGGCTTATTTGATGCAGAGTATTACCTGGCTTACAACCCGGATGTGGCAGCCAGCGGGGTCGAGCCGATCAGGCACTTCGCCTACTCCGGATGGAAAGAACTGCGTAAGCCAAATGATCTGTTTGATGTCAACGGGTATATTTTAGATCACCCCGAGATCATTCGTTCAGGTATGAACCCCCTGGTTCATAAAATTATTCACAGTAAAGTGGAACGATAAACTATGTCCTCTATCAAACCAACCCTCTTCATCCATATCGGTTTACCAAAGACTGGAACTACGGCATTACAAACAGCTTTGTCCGCCAGTCAGAAGCTTCTTCTTGAAAACAGGATCTATTATCCCAACGCGTTTTTTTGGGGCGGTCACCATGATATCGCCCGCTGGTTGAAGCACGGGAGTGATGATACTTTGCTCATCAATTTTTTTGATGAGATGAAATCCGGGTGTTTGGAAAACGCGTGCGAAAAGGTTGTCATTTCCTCCGAGGGTTTCTATTATCCGATCGCCAGCGAGATTGAAAGAGATAAGGCAACCTGCTCGCTCGAGATTCGGAAGAATCTTTTGAGGTTAAGGCAAGTCATTCCTGAGGACTTTAACGTGAAAATCGTGGCATACCTGCGGCGGCAAGACCTCGCCCTTGACTCCAACTACAATCAGCGCGTTAAGTACAGTCACTCTTTCACGCTTTCTCCAAGGGAATTTTTGCAACGCACTTTTGAACGGTTCAACCGGGACTACGATTTTCTCCTGGATGCGTGGGCTGAGGTGTTCGGGATTGGAAATATTATCGTCAGAGTGTATGAAAAAGGGCAACTTCCTGATGGTACGATCGTTGACTTTTTACGGAACGTATTGCAGATCGAAGATGACGGACTGATCAAGAAGGTCACCGCTTCTTCAACCATCGAAAATCCCCGATTGAGCCGTGACCTGTTGGAATATAAGCGTATTTTAAACAAGATTTATAGCAACCAGCCATTGATGCGCGATCAGTTGTACCTTGATTTCCTGCAAGTATCTCAGCAGATGGAAGGCGCAACGAAATCCGGGAACATCTTCACGGTTGAAGAAAGGCTGGAAATCCTCTCCAAATACCAGGAAGGCAACGAAAGAGTGGCAAGGAAATTCCTGGGTCGGGAAGACGGGAGACTGTTTTACGATCCCTTGCCGGATAAAGAAAAGGACCCTCCGTACCCGGGCTTATCCGTTGAAAAATCCATCGAGATCAGTTGGCGATTGCATTTGCTGGAAATGAATCGCATCGAGAAGAATGTGGATGCGTTAAACGCCTTCATATCACAAATTAAAGGACTGTTTGGCGTAAGAGTATTCAGAAAGATTTACAGGTTTTTTAAAGAAAGGAAGGCTTCTGAAATTTATCGAAGAATCGAAAAGAGCGAGCTGTTTGATCGCGAATATTACCTGAGCACCTATCCTGTGGTAAAGGAGACAGGTTTGGATCCCCTGCAGCATTACCTGAATCATGGATGGAAAGAGGGTTTTAATCCAAGCCGCAACTTTAACACGGCTGAATATCTCTTAAAATATCCAGATCTCGCCAGCAATGATTTGAACCCACTTGTTCATTACCTGCAAAATAGAAAGTAATGAAAATTGATGCCTAATTATCCTAAAGGCTTGGAAGTATGACGCGATTATTTCATCGAACGAGGAATACTGTGGAAGGTGGCGACAACATCGTTTATCTTCTTGATCGATACCTGTTTGAAAATGATTCGACTGTGATGATCGGCGGTTGGTGTTTTTCAAAACGGACCGGCAAGGTTTCTATTTCTGTCAGTGGCGTTGAGGCCAGGGTCACCAGGCATTACCGTGATGATCTCGCAAGGGATTTTCCCGCCTACAAGGAGCAGATTCGCAACAGCGGTTTTGAGATCAGGATCAGTAAAAAGGACGCGAACACAAAGAAATTCGGGATTACTTTCTCGGACGGAACTGAAACGGTGGATGTTCCCAATGACAGGCGGAAGATCTTTACCGTGATGCTGCGGAACCGGGTGAAGAAACTGATCAAAGGGGGGATTTTCCTGATCCTGGGCATCATAAGCGCGCTTGACCTGGGAAAGTTTAGAAGGCAATGGATCACCCAATTCAAGCGGCACGCGCAGTTGATCCAACCCGGTAAGGCTGAGGAGCCCGAAGGTGTTCAAAGGATCGATTCAGACATTAAATATGTTGCCTTTTACCTGCCGCAATTTCACCCGATCAAAGAGAATGACGAGTGGTGGGGAAAAGGGTTCACAGAGTGGCGTAACGTGGCGCGCGCGTTACCGATGTACGTGGGACACTACCAGCCCCACATCCCCTCTGACCTGGGGTTTTATGACCTTCGCAACGCGCGAACGATCGAAAACCAGGTGAACCTGGCGCGCCGATTCGGGATCTATGGGTTTTGTTTTCATTACTATTGGTTCGGAGGAAGAAGACTGCTCGAAGAGCCCTTGGATATTTTCCTGGAGCACCAGGAGATCGACTTTCCCTTCTGCATCTGCTGGGCGAACGAGACATGGTCGCGCAGGTGGGATGGATCAGAAAACGATATACTGATGAAGCAGGATCATACCGAGGAGACGGATCTGCGCTTCATCCAGGACGCGGTGGAACTCTTCCGTGATAAGCGCTACATTCGTATCAACGAAAGACCGGTGCTCATCATTTACCGCCCTGATCTCTTCCCGTCACTGCCGGACACAATTGAGCATTGGAAAACTTACTGCAAAGAACAGGGTATGCAGCCGCCTTTCGTGATCGGCGCGCTGACCTTTGATATCGAAGATCCCACCATCTTTGGTTGCGATGCAGGGGTCGAGTTCCCGCCTCACGGGTTGCGCTTGCGGCAGATCACATACAAGAAACGCATGCTGAATCCCAAATTCAGCGGGATTGTTTTTGAAGCCAGGAATATCATTCAAGATAAACTGTACCTGGAGAGCACTCCCTTCCTGAAATTCAGGACCGTCTTCCCGGGATGGGACAACACGCCGCGCAAGCCCGAAAAAGGCTTTGTGTTTGAACACACCTCTCCAGCGTTCTACAAAGAATGGCTTAAAGATGTCAGCCAATATACCAATACAAATATTGCGCCTGAGCATAGGTTTGTTTTCATCAACGCGTGGAATGAGTGGGCGGAAGGCGCGCACCTTGAACCTGATTTTCAATATGGGACGGGCTACCTGGAAGCCACAGCCGAGGTGCTCAAGGAATTGAGAACCAGAGGTGATCAACCTGCCGGTGAATAAGCATTTTCCCGGGCAAATAAAAAAAAGGTGGAAAAACCTTGTCTAATCGTCAGATCGTTCTCCATATCGGATTCAGCAAAACGGGATCCTCAGCGCTGCAGGTTTTCCTTTCTCAAAACCAGAACCTGCTGGCCAGTTACAACTACGGGTATCCCGAGATCGATCCTTACCACTTTGAAAAGGCAAAAAAGGGCGAGATTTCGAGTGGAAACGCTCATTTGCTGCGCGAGGTACTTCACCAGGATACCCAAAACGCTTCCTTAAATCAATCCGCTCGCTTACTGACACATTTTCTTAGCGCCAATGGCCGCAATTCGACCCTTATTATTTCCTCCGAGAGCTTCGGGGTGATGACCGAGGAAGAGATCGCTTTTTTCTCCAGATTATTGAGACAATTTTCGCTTGATGTGAAGATCATCTGTTATGTGCGCCGGCAGGATCAGTATATCGAAGCGGCATGGACGCAGTGGCAAAGCAAACTCTCTGATTCGTTGCAGCTTGATTTAAGAACGAACCCGGATGTTGTGAAATCTAGGATTGACCCGATCCGGCATTACGTAGCGAACGGGTGGCATGAAGGAAGGGACCCTGCGCCGGGTTTTTCCACGGCGAATTACCTGGCTGAACATCCGGATATCGCCGTATTAAAACTTAACCCATTTGTTCAGTACATTCTAGACCAAAAAATAACTCTTTCAAAATGTTCACCGGGTGAATTTCAAAGGATCGATCCGGCTAGTACCAACCATCGGGAAAAACATAACAGGTAACGAATGGCAGGGTATTCAAACGAGCGCAGGTTACACAAAGACATCAAGCTGATCAAAGGGTCAGGTTTGTTCGACGCCAGTTGGTACCTATCCACTTACCCTGAGGTAGCAGGCAGCGGAGAATCCCCAGAATTGCATTACTTGTTGAGGGGGGGATTTGAGGGTTATGACCCGTGTGAGATATTTTCGAGCAGCGCCTACCTTGAACAATATCCTGATGTTCGGGAAGCCGGGATGAATCCTCTGGTTCATTATGTTACCTTCGGTAAAAAAGAAGGCCGTAGTGTCGAGGTCAGCGAACAAGCCGGCAATGTAGCAAAAGAACTGATCGCCACAAAACAGGAGTATTACCGACTGTTTGGCTGTTTACCGGATCTCACGGCCCCGGTCACCTTTTCAGAAAAGATCCTTGCGTATAAGTTGTTCTATACCGAACAAGACCTGGGCAGGTTTGTCGATAAGGGCAGGGTTCGGGAATTTGTGGCAAAAACCATTGGGGAAAAATACCTCATTCCGATGATTGGGATCTTTTCCGATCCGGATGATATCGATCTTAAGGAATTGCCCGACCAGTTCGTTATAAAAGCCACACATGGTTCTGGATGGAACGCGTTCTGTTCGAGTAAAGCAAATTTTGATTGGGCAGGTCAAAAAAAAATCCTCAGGGAATGGTTGAATAGCAATTTCTACGACCGATTTTTCGAATCCGCCTACATGAATGTACCGCCAAGGCTTCTCATCGAACATTTCATTCACGATGAGTACGGGATTGTCCCCCGGGATTACAAATTCTTCTGTTTTAACGGTGAGCCCGCTTTGATCCAGGTGGATTCAGACCGGTTTTCAGGACATAATCGAAATTTTTATGATCTTAAATGGAATCTGCTCAATGTCAGGGGAAATTACCCAAATAACCAGGGAAGGTTGGAAAAACCCGCCAACCTGGCAAAAATGCTGGAAGTCAGCAGGTGTCTCTCCGCGGGTTTTCCTTTTGTGCGTGTTGACCTTTATGCTATCCCTGAAGTGTACTTTGGCGAATTGTCCTTTTATCCTGAAGCTGGATTCTTGCGATTGACGCCTGTGTCGTGGGATAAAAAACTTGGCGAGTGTTTTGAGATACAAAAGTACTTAGACGAATCTTGCATAAATTTAAACGGATCATTCGATCCATTGGACCTGTTCCGGGTCCGTTCAGAACGGTTCGGTTTCGATTTTTCCTGTCATCGACAGGACCGACCTGCATATACGGCGCTCGCTAATCAAGACCTGACCAGCTATTTGTTCAGGCAAATGGTCAGGGGGGTGAAGACGTATATCGACGCCGACGCCGGCTGCGGCTTCTACGCGTTGCTCGCTGCTAAAAGCAACCCGGAGCTCGATATCCATTGTTTTGAATCTGCGCCGGTCATGCAAGACCTATTGCAAACCAATCTTGCTGACAACCATGTACAGGCTTCTATCAACGATGAACTCCTGCGAGAAATCGTGCATGGACCGGCGCTCATCCGGATGGACGGCGGACCTGGCACCTCGAAAACACTGGAAAGACTGAAAGGGACCATCGAACATACCGCTGATGTACGGCTCTTGATTCATGATCTTGATGCGAATTCAAATACTGCCCCCAGGTTCCTAGAGGGTATTTTCGCGAAATTGGAACAGTGGGGATTTGACCTGTTTGTGGTGGATGAAGAAAACAGGATTTACCGAAGGTATCCTTCCGCGGAGGAGGATACGCGCGCAAACAAACCGGGTCCGCGCAGCCTGGTGGCTATTAAAAAAGAGCAATCCTTGAATCTCCTCTTCTTCTCTCATTCGGCGAACCTGTTTGGAGCTGAACGCTCCCTGCTTGATCTGACTGCCAGCCTGACCAGGCGATTCGGCGTGCTGTGCACGGTGGCACTACCGGAAGAGGGTCCGCTCAAACAAGCGCTGGAGAGCGCAGGAGTGGCCACCCGGGTCATCCCGTACAGCTGGTGGTGCGCGCCCTCCGGGTACCTGCCGGCGGACAAGGACGGCATCGACCGGACACTGGCTGAAAGTTATCAGGCGATGAGGGAACATTCACAGGCGATCGCAGGCATCGGCGCTGACCTGGTGGTGACCAGCACAATGGTCATTCCCTGGGGGGGGCTGACAGCCAAAAACCTGGATGTGCCGCATATCTGGTGGGTGAAGGAATTTGGCCAGCTGGATCATGGACTGGAATTCTACCTGCCCTTCGAGAAGACGCTCGAGGTGATCGATGAAGCCTCGAACTACATTGTGGTTCCTTCCAAAGCGCTCAAGGATACTCTCTTTGAGATGGTCTCTGCTGAGAAAGCGATCGTAGCGTATAACCTCAAACCGGTTTTCACCGGGTCTGATAGGATGGATGAAACATTCTTTTTTGATGATCAGGCGCTTAAACTCCTGATCTTCGGGTTGGTGATGCCCTCCAAGGGGCATGAGGAAGCCATCCAGGCCGTTGATAGGTTGCTCCAGGAGGGACGCAACGTCGAGCTTTGCATCCTGGGGGACTCCAGCAATCCATACGGCGAACACCTGAAGGAATACGTGCGGTCCATCGGCCGCGGGGATCAAATTCATTTCCATGAATTCACAACGAACGTGCGCGGGGCGATCGAACAGTCGGATATCGGACTGGTATGTTCCAGGAATGAGGCTTTCGGCAGGGTAACCGTGGAAGCCATGATGCTGGGGAAACCGGTCATCGGCACAAGGTCAGGGGGGACCATCGAACTGATCGAAGATGGGAGTGACGGGTTACTTTATGACCCGGGCAATCTTGATCAATTGGTCGAGAAAATTGAGTTTTTCCTCACTTCACCCGGTAAGGTTGTCGAATTCGGGGAGAGGGCTCAACAAAACATTCTGAGGAAATTAGACGAAAAGCCTGTGGATGACCTCATGTATCAGTTAAGTCTGGGATTGAAAAAGGGGAGAAACCCGGGTTCAGCAAAATTATCTGATCTCGCCGCGGAGTGGGAAGGCAACGTTCCCAAGGCTTTTAAAGCAAGGATTTCTGATCTAGAAAAAAAGATCAGCGACCTGGAAGGATCGATCCGCGAGATTGAATCCAGCAAAAAGTGGAAACTCGCATTGAGGTTGTACGGAATCCGGAATGCGCTCGTACCGGAGGGATCCCTGCAGGATAGAGTTATTCAGAAGATATTCAAAAAGCCAATGGGGTGATCGACGAGCCGGATACTGTTAAAGCTAATCCTGCTTGTGAAAGTCAGTTCGCGCGGCAATAATCCCAAATCACTTTAATGTCCGGGTCTTTTCTTCGATGCTCGCCATCAGTTCACCCACGTTGGCGAAGTCCTGGATCTCGCTTTGATCGAATTCGATGCCAAATTCCAGTTCGATCGCGAGCATCAGGTTGATATGCGAAAGGGAATCCCATTCGTCCACATCATCCGCCGTCAGTTGCGGCGTGAGCTCGATCGCATCGTTATCAAAAACGGTAACGAAAACCTGTTGTAATCTCTCTTTAAGGTCCATTGTTTACTCCATCGTGGAAATGTCGCCGGGGTCTTTCCCCTCGTAGACTGCTTTCAATACCCTGCGCAGAATTTTACCACTCTGGTTCTTCGGGATGCGATTGATAACGCGAAACTCCGCCGGGATCGCAGTGGTGGATACCTTGTTGCTGACGTAAATACGGCATTTCAATTCCAGTTCGCGGCTCCAGGCTTGTCCGTTGCGCAATTTAACGAAAGCGATGATTTTCTTGTGCAAAAGCGGGTCATCTGCCCCGATGACCGCCACATCCACGATCTCTTCGATCTCCAGCAGCGCGCTTTCCACTTCAAAAGGTCCCACCAGGTGACCGGCAGTGTTGATCACATCGTCCGCGCGGCTGACGTACCAGAAATACCCGTCCTCGTCGCGCCAGGCCAGGTCACCGGTGATGTAGATCTCTCCTTGAAATTTTTCCGCATATGCCGCGTCATTGTGAAAATAGCCGCGGAACATCGAGCCCCAGCCCATCCGCAGGCATAACAAACCCTGTTCGCCCGCGGGCAGGATATCCATATTCTCGTTGCAGATGAACGCTTCGGCACCGGAGCGTGGCTTTCCCATCGACCCGGGTTTGACAGGCATGGGGGGGTGATTACCGATCATCATCGACCCCGTTTCCGATTGCCACCAGGTGTCATAGATCTCCACCTTGAAGGTCTTTCTTCCCCAATGGTAGATCTCCGGATTCAATGGTTCGCCGACGCTGTATATGCGTTTGAGGGATGAGAAATCAAGGGTAAGGAAAGCGTTTTCATCTTCCTGCATGAGCATTCTCAACGCAGTCGGTGCTGTGTACCACACATTGACTTTCTGGTTTTGCAGGATCTTCAACCAGCTGGCCGCGTTGTAACTCCCGCTGTATTGTGCCTGGAGCGCGCCGCTGCTGAAAGGCGCGATCAACCCGTAGACGATGCCGGTGATCCACGCCGGGTCGGCGGTGCACCAATAGATGTCCCGTTCCTCCAGCTGCATGATATCGCGAAAGGATTGGCGCATATCACCTAAAGCGCCGTGAACGTGCAATGCGCCCTTGGGTTTGCCGGTGGAACCGGAGGTGTACTGCAGAAAAGCTGGTGTTTCTTTATCCACCATGTGGGGGTAATCGAAAAGTCCGCCGGTAACCGCAATCAGGCGCTTGAGGCTCAGGATAGTGTCGTCCTGGTGGTCGTCGAGATCGGTCACAAGTATCTTTTTCAAAGCGGGCAGCCTGTCCTTAATGGCGATGATTTTGCGCAGCAGGCTCCTGCGAGTGAGGATAATGCGAGTTTGGCTGTTGGAAAGCCTGTCGAGCAATCCCTCTTCGCCAAGCGTGCTGAAGAGGATGCAGGAGACCGCCTGGTTCTTTAGTATTCCGAAGAAAGAGTTGATCAGCTGCAAACTGCGGGGGAGGAAGATGCTGATCGTATCCCCTGGTTTTACATTGAGTTGTTTCAATACCGCAGCCAAACGGTTTGATTCGCGTTCAAAGTAGGCAAAGGTGAAGCTTTCAGTTGACAGGTCATTTTCGATCCAGCGCAACGCTTCGCGACGCTCCTGGCCATTTTCGACAAAGCGGGTTACGCATGCGTAGGCAATGTTCTCGACAAACATTAATCCTCCCTCAAGGATTGGACATCCTGCGCCACTGGAAATGACGGGTGTGGAATCACCGGAGATCAGGTCATCCACTGCTACCCGTACCCAGGGTAGATCCAGAATGTGAACCGATGGTACGCCAACCTATTCTTGCGTTCCAACAATCCGGCGAGCAGACCTTCCATAGGGTTGAAGTCAAACCACCGTAACAGGACGCGGCGTAATTGCCATTATACTCAAAGTAAAGAACTGCATGATAGAATTTTCATCTGAGGAAAATTGCCTTAATCACCAAGGATATAGGACGCACACGAAAAGATGACACTCGCCTGGCTTGTGATCCGTAGTAAACCCAACCGTGAGGATTTTCTCGCGCGTGAGTTGGAATCCCGAGATGTTGAGGTTTTTCATCCAAGGTTATTGGCAAACCCGGTAAACCCGCGCGCCCGGCGTTTCAAACCTTACTTTCCGGGTTACGTATTTGTGCGCGTTGATGTTGAGAAGATTAATACATCTTCGCTTGAGCACATCCCCGGGGCGGCGAACCTTGTCTCATTCGGGGGTGAGCTCGCGTCCGTGCCGGATAACATTGTTCATGCGATCCGTCGCAAGGTGGAGGAGACGAACGCTGCCGGTGGTGAAAAAGCCGCGACCTTGCATCCTGGTGACCTGGTTGAGATCGAGCATGGACCTTTCGCCGGCTACACCGCCATCCTCGATGCCAGCTTGCCTGGCAGCGAACGCGTGCGAGTGCTCCTGCGCATGCTCGAGAAGCGGGAGCTTCCGGTAGAAATGCCTGCTGGGTTCATAAAGGCGAGAAAAACCCCAAAAAAGAAATATTAATTGTACGATCTGGTGAGACAATCTCAGATCGGTCCGTAGAGTCTCCGTAAAGTCTCCGTAAAGTCTCCGTAAAGTCTCCAAACAATAGAGAAAATTCTGATATACTATATTTTAAATTATTTCAATCCTCGCAATTATCTTGTTCTGTAAACAAATAAGGGGAAAAAATGAGTCGAGCTGTCGATTTCTCTGATAAGCAGGTTTATAGGCAGGTAACTCTCACAGCGGCAACCCAAATTAGAAAGAGAGGGCTGCGATTTTTAAAACGCGCTTTGGATATTTTTGCGGCGTTTTGGGGCTTATTTTTCTCTTCCCCTTTGTTTCTTTTTATTGCCATACGCATTAAACGAGAATCTCCCGGGCCTGTTTTTTACCGTGGTGACCGCGTCGGGAGAAATGGAAAGCCTTTTAAAATTCTCAAGTTCCGCACCATGTATGAATCTCCCGAAAATCACAACGGTTCAAGATTAACCGGCAAGAACGATTCACGCGTGACCCCGTTCGGTTCTTGGCTGCGCCGGACAAAGCTTAATGAACTGCCGCAGTTGTGGAATGTGCTGGTCGGAGAGATGAGCCTGGTGGGGCCGCGGCCGGAAGACCCGCACTTCGTGGAGCAATGGCCGGAGGAGGTGAGAGTAGAAGTATTATCGGTGCGACCGGGGATGACCAGCCCCGCGTCCGTTACGTACCGGGATGAGGAAAACCTGCTAACCGGCAGTAGCGTTCTGGATGAATATTTACGCACCATCTTGCCGGAAAAATTGCGCCTTGACCAGCTTTATGTCCACCATTACACCTTCTTGGGTGACCTGGACACCATTTTTATGACATTGGTGATGCTGCTGCCGGGGTTACGAACCAAGAAAGTCCGGGAAGATGTACTGTTCCAGGGTCCGCTGGTTAGTTTTGCCCGCCGATACGTTTCCTGGTTTTTGATTGACACATTGGTCGCATTTATCTCGATTTCAATAGTATCTTTGTTGGCGCGCATATCCGGCCCTTTCAATATCGGCTTTGGCCGCATGGTTGGGATCGCCTTGGGTCTGGCGTTTATCATGGGTTTGACGAATACATTATTCGGCCTGAAAAACATCTCGTGGCGGTATGCCAGCCCAACGCATGTGTTTGACCTGGGATTATCAACTCTGGTTGGGATGCTGGTTTTCTCGTTACTGGTCTTGCCCGTCCTGGGTATTAACCTGCCTGTAATCTTACTGGTGTTATTTGGATTGATCACATTGGGTGGCTTCGTGACTGTACGCTATCGCGAAAGATTGATCACCGGGCTGGCTTCCCGTTGGATCCACTGGCGCAGTCAGAACAGCCTGATGGGTGAGCGGATTCTGATCATCGGCGCAGGCGATGCCGGTCAACTGGCGATCTGGCTGCTGGAAAAGAGCAATCTTTCGCCAGCTTTTTCGGTCGTGGGAATGGTGGATGATGACTATAAAAAAGTCGGACAGCGATTTAACGGTTATGAAGTGCTCGGCACCACCCGTGATATACCGGAGATTGTGGTAAAAAAGAGTATCGGGTTGATCATGTTTGCCATCACCCGGGTAAACAAAAAGGACAAGGAGCGCATTCTCGAAACCTGCCGTGATCTGAACGTGCACATGATCATGGTACCGGATCTGCTTAAAGTGGTCAGTGACTACATTACCCAGCAAACCCGCGAGGTGGTGGAAACTAATGAGTGAGAAATGGAAGGATCGTAAAATTCTGGTTACCGGCGGCGGCGGTTTTATCGGCAGCCGGCTGGTAGAGGTGCTGATGAGGTCTGGCGCGCAAGTGCGCGCCTTTGTGCGCTATAACTCGCGTGGTGATTCCGGCCTCTTGCGCACGCTTTCTCCTTACGTATTAGGGGAAATTGAGATCGTTCCTGGTGATCTGCGCGATGAGGACGCGGTGCGCAATGCGGTCAGGGATCGCGAGGTGGTCTTTCACCTGGGAGCGTTGATCTCGATTCCCTACTCGTACTTGCACCCGGCTGAGGTAGCCGAGACGAATATGATGGGCACGCTGAATGTATTGCTTGCCTGCCGCGACATGGGCGTGCAGCGCCTGGTCCACACTTCCACCAGCGAGGTGTATGGCACTGCCCGCACCGCTCCCATCAGCGAACGCCATCCCTTGCAGGGACAATCGCCATATTCCGCCAGCAAGATCGGGGCGGATAAACTGGCGGAGAGTTTCTACTGCGCGTATGACCTTCCGGTGATCACGGTGCGTCCTTTCAACACCTATGGGCCGGCGCAATCGGCGCGCGCGGTCATTCCCACCATCATTACCCAGGCGCTCACCCGCGACACCATTCACCTGGGCAATCTTGACTCTACCCGCGATTTCACCTATGTGGATGACACCGTCGCCGGCTTTCTGAGCGCGGCAGAAGGCAGCGCCGGAATTGGCGAGGTCTTCAACCTGGGCACTGGCGAAGAAATTCGCATTGGCGACCTGGCTAACAAGGTCATCGCGATGGTCGGGCGTGATGTCAAAATTGATTTGCAACCGGAACGCCTGCGTCCGGAAAAATCCGAAGTGATGCGCTTGATCTCGGATAACCGCCGCGCGCGCGAGGTGCTGGGCTGGTCGCCGCAGATTTCCCTTGAAGAGGGATTGAAACGCACCATTCACTGGATCAGTGAGAATATCAACCAATATCGGGTCGGTAAATATGAGTTCTAAGCAAAGCAAAATTCGCGCAGTAGTGCTGGCGGGCGGAAAGGGAACACGGCTCGCGCCCTACACCCGCATTTTCCCCAAACCGCTGATGCCGATCGGGGATTTCCCCATCCTCGAGATCATGCTGCGGCAAATGAAACACGCCGGTATCCGGCATGTAACACTCACCGTGGGCTATCTCGGGAATATGCTGCGACTGTTTTTCCAGGATGGCGCGCGGTTGGGCATACAGATCGATTATGTCGATGAGAATAAACCGCTCGGCACATCGGGACCGTTAGCGAACGTGGAAGGCCTGGAGGATACATTCCTGGTGACCAACGGTGATGTTCTCACCGACCTTGATATTATCGATCTCATCACTTTTCATCAGCAGCAGGGAGCTGTCGCCACCATCGCCACGCACAAACGCAAAGTCAACATTAACCTGGGCGTGGTCGAATTGGATAAACAGAATACCGTGGTCGATTATCTCGAAAAGCCGAGCATCGATTACCTGGTGAGTATGGGGGTTTACGTGTTCGAACCGCGCGTTCTGCAGTACATACCGAAGGACGAATATCTCGACTTCCCTGACCTGGTGAAAATACTGGTCGCTGCCGGAGAAAAGGTGAGCGGCTATGTTTTCAAGGGGTATTGGGAGGACCTGGGCAACCAGGACGATTACGCCCGCGCAACGGCGGATTTTGAAAAAGACCGATCCCGCTTTTTAAAGGAGTAATGCATGAATTGGGTCGTTCCATTATCGGATGTGAAATTTGGCATCGAAGAAATCAACGCCGTGACTGCAGTGCTGGAAAGCGGCTGGTTGACGATGGGGGCGGTGACCGCCGAGTTTGAAAAGGAATTCGCCGCCTATACCGGCGCGAAGCACGCGTTGGCGGTCTCGAACGCCACGGTCGCGCTGCACATGGCCTGCCTGGGACTGGATATCGGTTCGGGCGATGAGGTGATCGTCCCTTCGCTGACCTTTGTGGCGACCGCCAATGCTGTGCGCTACACCGGGGCGACGCCGGTTTTCGCCGATATCACCAGTGAGAACAATCTGACGATCTCGCTGGCATCCATCGAGCGCGCGCTCACCCCGCGCACCAAAGCGGTGATAGTGATGCATTACGGCGGTTACGCCTGCGACATGCCTGCCATCCTTGCCTGGGCTGAAGAGCGCGGGCTGCCGGTCATCGAGGACGCCGCCCACGCTGCGGGATCATTTCTGGATGGCAGGCACCTGGGTACCTGGGGGAAGACGGGGTGCTTCAGCTTTTTCTCCAACAAGAACCTCTCGACGGGCGAGGGGGGCATGATTGTCACCGATGACGACGCGCTGGCGGAGCGCTTTCGTCTGCTGCGCTCGCACGGCATGACCTCGCTCACCTGGGACCGCCACCAGGGGCACGCCTGGAGCTACGATGTGGTCGCTACTGGCTACAACTACCGCATCGATGAGATCCGCTCCGCGCTGGGGCGGGTGCAATTGAGCAAGCTGGAAGACAACAATACCCGCCGCCGTGAACTGGTCAGCCTGTACCGTGATCTGCTGATTGAGTTGTGCCCCGCGATCAGTGTCCCCTTCCGGGATCACCCCGGGGTGTCCGCCGGGCATATCATGCCGGTGCTGCTGCCGCGCGGCGCCAACCGCTTGCGTTTCATGGAGGGCATGAAGTCACATGGCATCCAGACCAGCATCCACTACCCGCCGATCCATACCTTCACCTCGTTCAGGGAAAGTGCCAGAGGCGCTGACCGGCTGCCGGTGACCGATGACGTTGCCGCGCGCGAGGTAACCCTGCCGCTTTACCCCACGCTGAGCGATGAGCAGGTGAAGTTGGTGGTGGAAGCCGCCCGTGACTCGCTTGGCATCTGAGCGTTTTTTCGAAAGTTTCTAATCAACCGGATAACCATTCATTATGAATCCGGATTCCCGACCCTCGCCTGACACGCTTTTCAAGATCCTCAACCGGAATACTTTACTTGAGGATTTGCTCCCTACCATATCACCCAGGATCGGCTCGAGCTCGAAAAAGCGACGCAGGGGCAGGGTGTGTCTCTTTTGCTACACAACCGTTTGTCGAAAGTGAAGTCGCTTGTTCCTTCCGATCTGAAACAAAACTTGCGCGACGCCTATTTGCAGGCGACTGCCCGTAACATGGTCATACTGCATCATGCCGGGACGGTGCTCAAAGCACTGAGCGAGCGCGGACTCGAGGTGATCGTGCTAAAAGGGCTATACCTCGCCGAGGTGGTGTATTCGGGCATCGGGCTACGTACCTTCGAGGACATTGACTTGCTGCTGCGACGGCGAGACCTGCCGGCGGCACTGGAGGTGATGCGCGGCAGGGGTGTGAACTGAGCACCTGGTATGACCCTGCTGATTCCAACCGCGATATCAAGCACATCCCGGCGCCGGTGAAGAAAGGCGCACCGATCGTTGAGCTGCACTGGACCATCCTGGAGGAAGAGGAACCGTTTTCAATCGATGTGGAAGCGATGTGGGCGCGCAGCGTGCCTGCTGAGATTGCCGGGGTGGGCGTGCGCGGGCTGAGCGTGGAGGACCTGCTGCTGCATCTGAGCCTGCACCTTACCTACCAGCACCGGCTGGTAGGGGGGTGAGGAGCCACTACGACATCGACGCGGTCATTCGTAACGGCGGCGTGGACTGGACGCGGCTGGTGAGCACTGCGCAGGAATGGGGCGTGGAGCGCGGGTGACCTGGTTGACGCTGCACATGTTGGAGGATATCGCTGGTACATCTTTACCGCGACCCCGGTGTTCCCAACGGCTACGCATACCTTCACGGCTACCCAGGTGACCCTAACTGCGACGCATACCCTCACCGCTACCCCGGTGACCCCAACAGCGACAGCCACTGTTCCACTTGCTCTCTCATACACAATTTCCAGCACAGTGGTCGACGCACTAAGCGTGCCGCTTAGCGGAGTTACGATCCGGGATAATTACGGACGTTCAGTCATTCAACGCGACCAGGAAGTACACCTTATGCCCAGGGTTCCCGGCAGGTACTTACACCCTCATGCCATAGCATGCGGGATATGGTTTCGCGCCTGAAACCCCAGAGGTTACCGTGATCGATGCTGATATTTCCGGGGTCAATTTCACTAGCACCGCGTATACGTATCCCTACTGATTTCACCGGCGCATAAAACAAAAACCAATAATAACAATGTCGAAATGGTGTGGAAAGCGGTGAGAAATACCGTCTACTATAAATTATTGATCAGAAAGGATGAAGCCTTCACTACAAAGACCAAAGTGCTTGTCTACTCGGAGGGTACTGAGCTTCAAATCACTCGTTTGTTAGAGGATTTTCCTGATGGAAAATACTACTGGAAGGTGAAGGCGTTCTATGCTGGTGATGCCAAGAGCCTGTGGTCAGAGGTCCGGATCTTCAAAGTAGATTCTGTATCTCCTGCCGTGCCGAAGCTTTATAAACCCAACGATAACAAATATAAGTTTTATTCCACCCCCACGTTATCCATCTACCCGGCGGCGGGGGCGAAGTATTATCACTACCAGGTTGCGACAGATAGCGCCTTCACATCGTTCGCGGCGGAAAGCGACGACCTGGCGGGGCTTACCTGGACCGTGCCGGATGAGAAAGCGCTGAACTATGGCGAATATTTCTGGCGCGTGAAATCCATCGACGCGGTCGGCAATGAGTCTGCCTGGTCTGATTGTCGCCGCTTGCTGATTAGCTTCCAAAAATTACCGAAAAATGGAACGATCACCACTAACACGACACCTACATTTGAATGGCTTGCAGTTACCGGCGCCGAAAACTACCAATTGGTGATATCGCACGATTTGCTGGAAGATCCGGGAGACATCATCTCTGGCAGCTTAGCCGGATTGACATCCTTTACGCTTCCAAAAGAAAACGAACTTGTGATCGGTAATCACTGGTGGAAGATGATCGTGACTGTTAGCGGCGAGGAATATCACACACCCTGGAGCCTGTTGACGATCACCTCCTGATCCTACTTTTCTTCAGAGCAGTTTGTCATTAACAACATGCCTGGTAGATTTTTCTACCGGGCGTTTAATTTGTGATGGCAGTAATGATCACCAATGCCCGCTGGGGGTATTGGTAGGCGTGGGTGTATTGCTGGGGGTCGGCGTGTTGGTGATCGTGGGCGTCGCGTAGGTTCCCGTGGGGGTAATGGTCAGCGTACCGGTGGGGGTTTTGGTCGCGGTTGCTGTGGAGGTAGGCCGGGTGGGGCGGGGTGTTATTGTGGGGCGCGGCGTGGAGGTTGGAACCATGGTTGAAAACACGGGGATCCTGGCGGTATCGCCTTCGGAAATATCATAGATATAATCCACAGCGCCCTGGCAGGCGGGCTCAAGGTTGGTCGCCACGTGCAGCCAATCCAAAGGATCGCCGGCTTTCCATGTTCTGGCCATCGCAGTCCAAAGGCAGCCGGGTCCCGCGTTGTAGTTGACCAACGTGAAGCGCCACAGATCCGTGTAACTGCTCATCAATCCGGAGGTCTGGCTGGTCAGGTTATAGAGCATGCGGTCCACTTGCGAGCAGTTGGCGACCAGGGTTTCGCCGAAGATCTGTACGCTATTATTCGCCTGTGTCAGGTCGATGCCCAGCGGGCAATCGGCGCAAGTCGCGTTCACCTCTTGCACCAGTACGGCGCGCAGGATCGACTTTTGACTCTCAGGTAACGTGCCGTAACCCTGGCGGCAGGTCGACTCGAGCAGGACCAGCGGGCAGAACTGGTTGTAAAAATCAGGGTTCCACAACAGCGTGGTGTCAGCGCCTTTTTCGGTGAGTTGTCCCAGACCGGCTTCTTCGATGTCGTGGTAAATACCCGGCCATAACTGGCTTTCGCGGGCAAACATGTTCTTCATCAACTGTGCCGGAATGCCAGTGTCCAGTGATGTGAGCATGATCTCTTCATCGAACTGGTTCTGCCACTCGACCAACGCCGCCGCAGCTTTTTCCACCCCGCACAGGTTAGCCGCGGTCGGGTAGTCAAGTCCACCGTTGGGACAATCACTGGCATCCACTTCACCACGCTGGATAAGCATGGCAGCCAGGTAATGCAGAGATAAGGAAGATGAGAGGTCAGAAATATTATTCGGCGTGCCCAGCCAGGCGGGAGCGCCTTCCACTGGCGGGAAGGATTGCCAGATGCTGGCGCAGGCGCTGTGAGATTGACCACGCCATTGCGGGCTGACGATGTCAATGTAGTATCCCACATGCTGCGGGAGCTCAATTTGTTCTGAATTTTCACCCCAGGGTAACACCCTCAAGTAAGCCGTGTATTCCTCGGTCGTATCGCCAAAGCTTGATTCTCCTTTGAAGGTGAGCGTCACGCCGTGATCGCCAGTCGCATAGACTGGCAATTCGCAAACCTCACTCTCGCAGGAAAAACTTTTTCCGTCCAAAGTACCAGAAATTCGGATAATGCGCTCATTGGCGAGTTTTTCTTCGCCCGTGAGGATGATCTTCGGTTCACCTGCCCACTTATTCCCGGTGCCTTCGATCAAATTTCCCTTTATGGAAATCCATACTTCTGGTTTGGGGAGCGCTACCTGGATCTCGGTGGTGCCTGCCTGGCTCAGGTTCTTTTGCAAATAAAACCCGGAACAACCCGAGGTATCTGATCCATCTTCTGCGGCAGAGCAGGGTGGAGTAAGCACCCACGCCTCGTAAAGGGCGTAACCACAAATGTTCTGCATGTCCAGGGAAGTGGGAAATCCATCGTGGTCAAGGCTGAGCTGGCACGCGACGGTATTGTTAGCCCAACGCACCAGCCACCACTCATGTTCTGTGGCGTCGACGGTGACCCAGGCCACGCGTTCGGGTTCCTCTTGCGCAGAAGCGGGTGAAACTGAATTGCGGGCAAGGTAAATTGCAAGCACGACCGACGTTAAAAGCAATAACGCTACCAGTGCTTTTCGATTCAACCGGTAAAAAACCCCACTCGAGTGCATTCGCAGAATAATGTTCCTAGCTAAGAAGGATAGCATAAAAGGAATAATTCGTAAATGGAGTATGGTGGAGCCCGGGACAGCCTGGATATTGTTTTTACATCAGACCTGGATTTATCATATACTGTTAATAAAAAGCGATGTACAATTAAAAAGTTCCGTAATTTGATCTATACTTTATCAATTAATCGAGAAGGGCGGGTGTTTGTATATGGACAACGATTTCGAGGAACGCAGCAGCCTGGAAAGCCTCCTGGATTACTCCCAAACGCTGTGGCGCTGGCTTTGGCTTTTGTTATTGGTAGCCATCCTGGCTGGGGCAGTGGCGTATTTCATCTCTGACCAGCAACCGCGGGTCTACCAATCTTCATCGCAGGCGATTGTGAACGTCGTGTCTCGCTCGGATTACTATGACCCGTATACTGCCAATTATTCGAGCCAGCGCCTGGCTGAGACTTACGCCCAAACTATGGTGACTGAATCCCTTCTTCAGGCTGTTTCCGAAAAGTTAGGGTACCCGGTAACCGGAACAGTCAAAGCAACATCGGTGGAAAATTCCCCAATATTTACCGTGACCGTGACGGATTCCGATCCACAAAAAGCAGCGGATACGGCCAATGCCGTGGTTGCCGCTTTCGCGGAAAAGGTAGTCAGGGACCAATCCTCCAGGTTCCAGGAATTAAAATCCAGCCTTGAGGTCGAGATCGCGACGTTGGATGAAAAATTATCAGAGATCTATTATGAGTTATCCTTGCTCGAAATGAAAGACCGGGAATATCAGGAAGCGCTTAAGAGAAATGCAGAACTTGAAAATGCCGGCCTCGAACCAGTAAATGTAGAAAAAGACCCCCAGGATTATGTCAAGAAGGCTGAACTTGAGTTGATCAAGTCACAGTATCAGTCCAATCGCTCATCGTTATTTACGAACCTGCAATCCATCCGGCTAACCGAGGTACAGTCCGCAACCACGATCAGCCAATTAAACCAGGCGGTTCCAGTTTATGACCCGATCCAGCCTCAACCCATGAAGAGCGCTGGTCTGGCTGCCCTGGTGGGGTTCATGCTCGCGGCTGGCGTCGTGTTCACGGTCGCTTTCCTGGAAGACGAGATCCGTGACCCGAGCGAGATCACACACCGTTGGGGCGTACCCGTGATTGGCATTATTACCAATTTTGGCTCAGACGAAACCCCTTTGATCACTATGAGCAAACCACGTTTACCTGTCTCCGAAGCTTTTCGCTCCTTACGCACCAACCTGCAGTTTAGTGGTATCGATTCTCCCTTAAAAACTTTGCTGGTAACCAGTCCATCACCTGCGGATGGGAAATCATCAGTGGCGGCCAACCTGGCGACTGTGTTGGCGCAAAATGATAAAAATGTGGTGGTGGTGGATGGGGATATGCGCCGCCCCACCATCCACAAGATTTTCAAACTCTCCAATCGGCTGGGTCTGTCTGATTATTTTCTCCGCGCGCCGGAGAAGATGTCAGGTGTTGTGAAGAAAACCCCGGTGAACAATTTGAGCATTATTACTTCCGGCAGCCTGCCGCCCAATCCTTCAGAGCTGCTAAGTTCGACCAAAATGCGGGACGTGGTCACACTACTGGCGAAGCATTTTGATATGGTGATCCTGGACTCTCCACCGCTTCTGGCAGTCACCGATGCGCTTGTGTTGACCAAGATCGTGGATGGAGTAATCCTGGTTGTTGATCCGAAAAAGACTAAACGCGCCGGTATTCGTCAGGCAATCGAGCAATTGCAGCGGGTTGATGCCAGGTTGCTTGGCGTGGTGCTGAACAATATCAAGATCAAACGATCGAGCTATTACTATAATCGAGAGTATTACTACAGCAAGCATTATGGTAAAACAGGTGGCGATTCGTCACCCGAGCAGGTGGAAGCATCAGATGAATCAGGAACCAGTCAAGGGAGAGAGTAATTGGCATTCTTCAAGGCTTCCAACGGCTCAACCGAACCATCGCAGAATAAGGGGAACGAAAACGGTTTCTGCCCATTTATTGGCTTTGCAGATGATCCTGAAACGGCGCTAGCTTACCCTTCACCCTCTAACTTTTGTTACCACAGCAAACCGATCGCTCCAGTAAGCTTAAACCACCAGCGAAAAGTCTGCCTTACGCTGGGATATGGATTTTGCCCTGTCTACCAAAACGAAACCCAAGAACCCTTACCCAGGGAATTACGCGGTACATTACCCAGCAGGCATAAACCAAACACCCGGATTCCCTTCGTAATCCTTATTCTGGTAATACTGGCGGGTTGGATCGTTTTATCACTCCTGGGTATCATTCGTATCCCTGGTCTTTCTTTTCCACATGTAGCACGACAAGCCACAGCGACATTCGTGGAACCCACTCCACACGTGGTAGTCTTTATGCCTTCACCCACGGCTACTCCTGTTGCTACGACTCAACCTACCGCAACGGAAACGAAAGCTCTCGCTACTCCATTTTTACCTCACGCGATAGAAACCCCATTTGGAGATAATCCCAAGCTGGTCATCCATCAGGTCCAGGCAGGGGAGGGTTACATTTTCCTCGCTGAACGATTTGGCACGACGGTGGAAGCGATCAAAGCCCTCAATTATGAGTTGCCAGAGTCTCTTTGGGTAAATACTATCCTTGTCATCCCGATCAACACGGATTCGGTCGACGGGCTGCCGAAATTTTCTGTACGCGAGATCACCACGGAGGGGTTAACGATTGAAGATTATGCGCAGCAGATGCAACTGGATGCTGGTTTACTGAAACGTTATAATGCTCTGCCGGACGAGTACCTGCTCGAGATGGGCGAGTTGATCATCATTCCAAATTAAGGTGGCTGAACAACCAGAAGCCTGAATGCCGAATATCCTCTTTGTGTGCAGCGCCAATCGTTTCCGCTCTGTGATCGCAGCAGGTTATTTCAAGTCACTTATTCAAAGTTTGAAACTTCCTGGTGATTGGGAGATCGGTTCAGCGGGTATTTGGGCGAGCGATAGGGCTCAGCCGTTGCGAGAAGCTGTGGATTTTGCCAGATCCCGTGGTTTCAATATCACTTCCGAAACATCCAGAGAAATTAATGAAAACCTGGTCAATACGGCCGACCTGATCATTGTGATGACCAGTGGGCAAAAAGAAGCGATCGAGAATGAATTCAACCAAACCGTTGGAAAAATAACCCTGTTGAGCGATATATGCGTCGGACAGGTTTTTGATATCCCGGACCCGGTTTCCTCACCGGAAGAGGACGCAAACATCATCGCGAGTGAGATTTGTGATCTACTGCGAGCTGGATTGCCAAGAATCCTCACGCGTGTAGGGGTTCCATCCTCCACGAAAATGATCGCTCAACTACCGAATGAATCTGTTATCAAAACCAACGATTCGCCAGTAGTGGCGCAAAAAAAGAAGCGCAGGTGGTGGATCCTCGTTCTGATCCTGCTCATTATCTGCGCAGCCGGATATTATTTCTGGACGAACCCGATTCTCGGTCGACAATTGCCGCAATTCACCGGTGAAGCAATAAAAACCTTCACACCTTTACCAGCGGTGCAGACTGCGCTTTCCGGCAATACTACTTCGAGCACCCAGCAATCTCCTGTAATTGAAAATACACAGAAGGACATGGAAGGGGTAACAAAGAAATCACAAGCGGTTTGCGGACAGACCGAACCGATGATCATTCTGGCTTTGGGGATCGATGAGGTTGAGCAGGCGGATGTGATCCGTCTTGTGCGCGTCGATTTCACCGAACGAAAAGTCCTGATACTTTCCATTCCGCGCGATTTCTGGGTGCCCATACCGGGCTTGGAGCAGTACGATATCACCCAATTCCGTATCAACGCCGCGTATGGTTACGGTCAATATTTTGATGGACCAGGACAGGGAGTGGTCAAGTTTTCCGAGACCGTCTACTACAATTACGGGATAAACTTTGACCATTACGGGGCAGTCCATTTTGAGGTCTTTGAGCAAATGATTGATGCGATCGGCGGGGTGGATCTCTATCTCGACGGACCGATCGGGGCGTACGGGAGCGCTGGGTACCACCACATGAATGGCGCTGATGCGTTGTTGTTCGCTCGAGAAAGGAATTATGACCAGGATGCCTACCGGATCCAGCGTCAATCGGTCATCATCGCCGCATTTATCGACAAATTAAAAAAACCTGATTACCTGCCGAAGATCCCTGCCCTGGCGGCGCAGATCATTCAGGATAAGGGAGTTGTGACTGATATCTCTTTGAGCGACGTGTATACCTTTGTTTGTTTCATCCAGGAGTTGAATGAGGACTCGATTGTATTCATGGACATGCCGGTGGAAACATACACCCCGATGATCACCAATTTGGGGAGTTACATCAAAGTACCTAAACCTGAAGCGACCGTCTATATCCAGGACCTTATCCTGAACGGGAACTATTAGTTGCCCATAACTGATAATTATCCAAGCGAGCGGTATTGGATATCGTAAATTTTCCAGCGCATACATTCCATCTACGATTGGTTGACAATACCCACTCCCTTGTTATATGTTTTCTTTCAAGGGTGCTCGCGACCGGGTTTTCTTTTTTTATATTGTTCTGCTATATTTATCTTAATCTCCTAACAGAAATCCGCAAGATCAGGCATGAGCAAGGAAAATGGAGTAGCTGGTTTCTGAAAATCCGGCAATAATTTTCAAACTCGACTGTTATTAAAACCACTGGAACATCGACAAGGAGTCAATGAGATGAGAAATAAGCGTCGCTCAAAATCATCTGCACTGATCAATTTGGTGAGCATTTTCTTGTTTTTAGCAGGATGGGTTGGTGGAAACCAGGTTCAGGCCGCAGACGCCGTGCGAATCGTTCAGCCACCAGTGGCCTCTGATGGGAAATTGGAAATCGTTCAGGGCAACTTGATCCATCTCTCCACCACAACGGGGGAAAAGGTACTCTTTACATTGGGGGTTAAAAACCCGGTTGAATCCACGAACTACTCCTGGTCTGTTTTATATCCCCCTGCCTTTGGCGTAACCTCACTCAGTGAATTGGAAGAAGCCGTGACAGGGACTTATTCACCCAATACCGGCTATAGCGGGCGCGATCATTTTGTGATTGAGGTCCGTGATCAGTCAGGAAATAGCGGGCGGATCGGCGTCGCCATCGAGATCTCCTCTATAGCCAGTAGACATGAACCTTTTTTGATTGGTACTGGTGCGTTTTCATTATTCAAGGAGTCAGCTCGTCAAGACGTGCTTCATAATTCCTTTATAGGGTTCAACAACCCAGGCTCCAGCCAGAAGATACCTTCCATTGATCGATCCACTAAATCTTCCGATGAAATGGGCGATTTCACTGACTTTGAAAAAGTTGAGCTTTCAGAGGGAAGTGCTATCGAGAGGTTCGTTGTCAACAGCTCAAATACGCCCCCAACATCCTCAATTGAAAATGAAGTCGATCCAAATGCCCCCGCGATTTCAGTCAACACGGTGCTTCTGACCGAGGTCCCGCGTTTCACATGGGTCTTTGGCTCCGCGGCTGTTTCTGCGGCTATGATCGCCGGGTACTACGACCGCACCGGTTTCCCGGATATATATACGGGTCCAACCAATGGAGGGGTGGTCCCTTTGACAGATACCCTATGGGGGAGCTGGATGGATGGGGCGGGTGTGACATATCCCAACAACCCATTGGTGGCGAGCAGGAAAGGCGTGGATGGACGCACTACGCGGGGGACGATCAATGATTATTGGGTAGAACACTTCAGCGATCTACCGGACCCTTACCTCACCAACAGCTGGACGGAGCATACCTGGGGAGACGCAATTGGTGATTACATGTACACGAGTCAATCGGCGTGGGGCAATCTTGATGGGAATACCACATTTTATGGCAGGTCTGAATCGCCATTGCCCTTCACGTGTAATGAGATTGAAGCTGGATACATGGAAGAGGATGGAACTCTCGGCATGAGGCATTTTTACGAAGCGCGCGGCTATGATGTTGGAGCCTGTTATTTTCAATTCACGGATACTACCTACGCGGGTGGCTTCAGCCTCGAGCAATACAAGGCTGAGATCGACGCGGGGTTTCCGGTGATGATCCACCTAAGTGGAACAAGCAACCATAGTATTGTGGGGGTGGGGTACGAGGCTGGCACCAATACGATTTACATACACGATGCGTGGTTGAATTCAGTGAATTCAATGGATTGGGGTGGGTCATACCTGAACTTTACTATGCGCGCGGTCAGCATCGTTCATCCGGGATTGGCTGCGGTACCGGAAAATGACGCGATCACCACACCCATCCGGATTACGACCCTGCCTTTTACGAATACCCAGGATACCTCTCTCGCCACCCGCGCAGCGGATGACCCTGCCCTCCTTGGGTGCGGCGAAGCCGCGGGTAAGGCGAGTGTGTGGTACAGGTACTCACCCATAGCCGATGGCATGCTTGACCTTGATACTTTTGGCAGCGATTATGACACGATGATCGGTGTTTGGTCCGGTGCGCCAGGCAGCCTGACCGAGGAAGCCTGTAACGACGATTTTGATGGCCGGCAATCCAAAGTTTTCCTACCGGTTAAGGGCGGAATTGACTATTACATAGGTATTTCAGAATTCAAAGAACTTTTATCACCGACAACTATTTCTTCCGATAATGCCAACAAGGAAGCGGAAACGGCAGATCTTACCATCAATAAAGGCGGAATGATGGTTCTGCATGCCAGCGACATGGTCACAACTGTTCCCCTGATGGAAGTCAATCCGCTCACTGATGAGGTCTGGGGTTATCGCCTGATGCCCTTGAGCGAGGTAACGTTGGCGATTGGCGCATTTTCGACCATCAGGACAGCAGATGCAAATGGCGAAGTGTATTTTGATCTTAACGGCGTTGTGGATATCATTCCAGGCACGGTTATCACGATCAATGATGGATATGGAAACGGGACACACACTGTAGCGATCCTGGCGTTTACCAGGGTGAGTGACTATGACAACATGGTTTGGGGGACAGCAGGGTATAACGTGAATCCGATCTATGTTTATGCCTGCAACGATCTATTTTGCGCGCGGGATACCACGGGAACACCTTTGGGCGATAATCGATGGCTGGCAGATTTTAATGATATTCCTTATGACCTGATGAGTGGAGACCAACTGATCGCAACGGTGCCCGATATTGCGGGAAATCAGACATTTGTGACCTGGCGAATTTCAGATCCATATATGTTCGTAGATCCTCAAGAGGATATAGTCTATGTATACGATTGGTTCGTAGAGGAATCAGATGACCTATTGTACTCACATGTGCTGGAGCTGCGTATAGATGGTACGTTAGTCGAATCACAGCGAACTGACCCAGCCCTGAATGCAGTATTTCCGAAAATTCCAGTGGATATTGTAACCGGGCAGTTGTTGGAGGTGAGGGAGGACTACAAGATTATTCAACACACGGTGAAGAAACTAAAGATCAAACTGATTGATCCGATTACAGACACAATCCAAGGTAAAGCCAGTCCGGGGAGCATTGTGGTTGTTGCAGCCAGTGATGCCGTTAATGAAAATGTTGATTATGTTTCAGTGACGACCAACGCGTCTGGGGTCTGGTTGGCTGATTTTTCCGGCAGGGTGGATCTCGCCCCGGGGTCTGTTGTTCAAGCGTATGTATTTGACCAGGATGGTAGCGCCACATGGGTCTCCGGTCATTTCCCCGTTCCGGCTTTGAGCGTTGACCCGGGCTTGGATAAGCTCAACGGTTGGGATTGGACCCCGCGTGGAACTGTAACGGTAGCGATTGGATCTTTCAATGGATCATTCTTCGTGGATCAGTATGGCAGGTTCAGCGCTGACCTGGCCGGGCAGTTCGACATCCAACCAGGGCAGGCTGTGGTGGTAAGCGATGGATTCACAACAAAAACGCATGTGACCCGACACCTATCCATCAATGCAATCGATGACATAGACGAGATGATTACGGGGAATGCAGATCCTGACAGCCTGGTGACGGTGGTCGCGTTCGATGAGGTATCGAGTGGAACTGCATTGAGTGTAGGTGCAGATACGTTGGGAAATTGGCAGGCGGATTTTTATGGATTGGAGGATCTCACCCGGGAAACCTGGGGTTGGGTGGAGCAGGAGGATGAAGACGGCGATAGGACAGAGATTGGGTTTTCTATTCCCACTTGGCCAATTTTAAACGCGATCAACCCAACCTTCGCGGTGGTTGGTCAGCCAACCATGACCCTTTATGTAGAGGGAGAAAACTATACCCCAACCTCTGTTGTCCGAATAGGGGATGTGATTAAGCCAACAATATTTATCAGCAGTCAATTGTTATCTATTGAATTGACGGATGATGAGCTGGCGACGCCTTACGATGTCAATATCTCGGTCTTCACGCCTCCCCCCGGTGGCGGGGGCAGCGGGATTGAACGCTTCAGCGTAATCGACATCAGCCCCGCTTACGGCGAGAAATTGACCACTGACTATGTGATATTTGATTGGGGGTATATCCCTGCACCTGGGTACAAAATCCAGCTTTCCACAACACCTGATTTCAGTACTCTTTTGTTGAACGCGAAAACAACAGAACCGTACTTTGCGGATTATGTAACCCCATTAACACGCGGGCAGACATACTACTGGCGAATTCGTCCTCTCGATTATTCTACAATACTACCCTGGTCCGAACCTATACACTTCTACGCCCGCGACCCCCTCACGACACCTGTGCTGGGCGCGACGGTCGTAAATGGATACTCGGTGACATTGAACTGGTCGCCGGTGGATGGCGCGGTGAAATACAAGCTACAGGTCGCTAAAGATGATACTTTTGCCAACCTAATCTTCAACGCGCCGGTGCTCAGCCCGGATACAAGCAAATTACTCAATCTACCGGAAAAAACCAAAACCTATTACTGGCGGGTACGGGCGATTGATGGGGTAAATAGTAAAAGTGCTTGGTCTGAACCTGGTCAATTTACTGTACCGGTTTATTGAGGTAACTTTTCGGGAAAATTTGCCCATAAATTACAATGCTATGAAGATCTTTCGAAAATGCATTTTTGAAAGGCTGGTCACAGGATTAAATTTGTCAATTTTTAAAAAGTTATCCTAATTATTCGTCGATTTAATCCCAGGAGAGCAGGCATGGAGTTTATGACATTCAATGACATGTTGCGGCGGGCGGCGTGGCGTTTGCCGGATCACCAGTTCATCTATTGGTCTGACCATAATCGCAGCATCAGCTACGCACAGGGTGAGATGTACGCTACACAGGCTGCCGGCGCGCTGGCGGAGCTTGGCGTGAAAAAAGGTGATCGGGTGGGCATCTTCGCTCACAATGGGCTTGATTATGTCATTGCCATGTTTGGTATCTGGAAGCTTGGCGCTATTTCAGCCCATATCAGCGTGCTGCAAAAAGATAACCTTGCTTACTTCATCCAGGACTCCTCACCAAAGGTTCTCATATATACAGGAGACATGCACGAGTTCATCGCCCAGGTAAAGGCGAATGACCTTGGGGTTGAGCACTTCATTTGTTTTGATGGGAGGCGTGAGTTCGCGCATGGCTGGGGTGAGCTGTTGGAAGCTGCACCTCCACCTCCCGCAGTAAAGGTGAGTGACCTCGATGCCGCGCATCTCTCCTATACCTCCGGTTCGTCAGGGCCACCCAAGGGAGCGCTGCTTGCCCACGGGTACACCGCCCGCGCCACGCACACGATCGCCGAGCGGCTAAATTTATCCAGTGCAGACATTTCACTTGGTGTCACCTCGCTTTCCAGCTCCTTCCACCTGGTGGCGAACCTGCTGCCGGGTGTCCACCGCGCGATGTCGATTGGCGTACGCAAGGAGTGGAATCCATACGATGCCTGGCAGGAAATGGATGACCGCGGGGTCACCTTCTTCGCGGGAAATCCTCTTGTGTTGGGCGATTTGCTCAAAATCTCGCGTGAAAAAGGCGCGAAACCCGTTGGGCTTTCGCGCTGCATTTCAGGCGGCGCACCCCTGCCGCCAGATGTAAAGCTGGCATTCAGCAATGAATTCGATGTTCACATCGTCGAATCCTACGGTCAATCGGAACTGGGTGGTTTTGTTGCGCTCGGTTACCCGCGGCGCGAAGCGGGCAAACGCTTTTACGCCATTGGCCCAGGTCTGCCGGACCGGGAGACCATTGTGGCTGATGAATGGGGGAACGAGGTACCTGTTGGTCAACCCGGCGAGTTGCTCATCCGTAATAACGTGATGGTTGGATACTGGAATCTGCCAGAAAAGACTGATAGTGTGATCCGTGATGGTTGGCTGCACACTGGCGACATGGGCGTGATGGATGAGGAAGGCTATTTCACGTTACTTGGGCGCTGGTCAGAAAGAATCATCATTCGGGGCAAGGTGATCTTCCCGCGCTACATGGAGGAAGCACTGGTGAAACATCCAACCGTGCATTATTCCGGTGTGATCGCGCGTGAGGATCACGAATCAGGGCAGATCCCTTTGGGCATCGTTGAGCTTTACCCTGGTCAAACAGTTACACCCTTGGAGTTGCTTGAGCACTGCCATGCCATCCTTGGAGCTGAAAATTCTCCAAATGAGGTATTGATCATCGAACATATGCCCATGACCCCGACTGGGAAAATCGGCAAGCAGGAGTTGATCCGCTTGTTCGGGAAACCTTACTAGAAAAAGAAACTCGCGGATATTTCTCCGCGAGTATTAATTTAAGAAAATCGGTTACTAAATTTCTGTGATCACGGCGTAGATATGCTTAAGTATCTATTCACCGGCCCGTTCAGAACGGCGGACTCGTTATACGTCCTTGCCAAGCGGAATGAGGCGATCCTCAATGAGGTTGTACTGGTCAGCGCAAGTGGGGCAAAAATAGCGGTTTTCCTTGAGCCGCTTGAGCTGAATGCCGCACTGGCACATCCAGCCATGCAGGCGGGCAGGGTTGCCGTAGCACAAGCCGTAATCCGGGATATCCCTGGTCACCACTGCGCCTGCGCCGACAAAGCAATAATTCCCCAGGGTAACCCCGCATATGATCGTCGCGTTCGCCCCGATGGACGCGCCACGCTTCACCAGAGTGGGGCGGTACTCGTGCTTGCGGTTAACGTGGCTGCGCGGGTTGAACACATTGGTGAAAACCATCGACGGACCCAGGAAGGCGTCGTCTTCGACAGTTACCCCGGTATAGATTGAGACATTGTTCTGAATCTTTACGTTGTTGCCGATCACGCAATAGGGAGAGATGAACACGTTCTGCCCGATATTGCAGTTATCACCAATTTGGGATGGTGCCATGATATGACAGAAGTGCCAGATCTTGGTTCCTTTGCCGATCCTGGCACCATCATCTATATAACTCGATTCATGAATAAAAAAATCATTCATTTTTCCCCCATAATGTGTTTAACAATGGAATCGATTTATTACGAAGCCTGTATGGTAGCCGCTGATTCGATGGGCGGTGGCTGTCAACTCCATCGTCATCGGTGAAGAACCGGTTATCGATTGTAAACTGATCGAGCGAGCCAGCCGAATCATGAGGGCTCATAGCAGTAGCTAACCAACTGCTTGTAACCCGGTTACCTTTCAAATGTCTGGGTGCAATGTACTTTATAACACCAATGAGTGCAAAGTTCTTCATATAGTTATCATTCACTTGATTTTATCCCCATCAATTAATTATTCACTTGAGAAAAACTTAACAAATTCTTTCGGATAATCTCCTCATGTTTAGAGGATCATCTGGTTGTGAGCCGTGGTGTCAGCTGAAAAAGGTATTCAATGGATTTGTTGTCGATGATGATCAGAATTTCTTTCACGAATAATAACCCCGGGGTGAAAAGGAATGGGGGAAAACAAGATATAAATATTATTACGAATTTGGATGCGTCTTGTTCAAATATTTTACCACTTTCTAAGGTCAGAAACGCTGTTAACACGCTGTTGAAATTGGCAGTAAATTTCAGCAGCGTTAGGTCTACTTAAAAAATTTATGGGGTAAAGAGCACTCCGCGTTTTTGCAGTAGATGTTTTACCATCACGACGCCCTCATCCAGGCTTTCGCGATCCTTCAGGTGAATATCAAATTTGATATCCGTCGTTACCTTGCCACCGACCCACACCACATTAACCATGTCCTTATCGATGACCGTTTCCAGTATATCGAGATCATCCTGGGTAAATTCGATGGCTGTGACGATGAGCAGCATGCCTGCATCGAGGAAAAGGTGTGAAACCTCTGCAAAACGGCGCACGTGTTCCCGCCAACCACCCGGCGCGTCATGGCGTTTCAGATCGGCGTTGACGCCGTACAGCAGTGAGCCAATGCCCAGGTAATAAACGAATTTTCCGTCCTTGAACAATTGTTTTTCCAACTTGCGGGCTAGTGTCTTGCGTCCGGCATGTCGGGTACCGGTGATGACGACGATGGATGAGCGCTGGTTATACATTTCAGCTCGTTGTGCCATCGTCACATCAGAGGGGATCCATTTTAAGTTGCGTGTATATACGTCCTCACGCAGCTCGGTATCTTCGTCTGTCAGCGCCTCAAGGACGATCCCGCCGCCGCGGATCTCATATTCATCCACCAGCACGAAGCGGCTCGTTTCAGGGAAGACTTCGGAGGTATCAAACGAGATTGGATGCGCCAACCGGAAAGTGACTTCAGCCACGTCATGATGGCCGATAATGGTGCGGTCATTCTGATTCTTGTAATCGGAAGCATCAATCACCTTGTGGATGGCTTCCACTCGCACCTTTTCGTGTGAGGTACCCAGTTTGAAAATGTAGTCCTTGCCCATGCTGAGCGGTTGCTTGCCAAGCCAGAAAATGCTGGCGCGCAACCGTGAACTGACAAAAGGCGGAGTATCCTGCACGTGCGTGGCGATCTGTCCGCGGTTGACATAGATCTGCTCGGCCATGGTAAATCCCACCGACTGGCCAGTCACTCTTGAGGTGATCTTTGGCGTATTGAAGGACTCGATGGTTTTAACTTTTGTGCGTTTGCCTGAAGGGTAAAAGACCAATTCGTCGCCAATTTTTAATTGACCACTGGCGATGCTCCCGGCTACGATTCGCCGTTTGTCTCCGTAATTGTTGAATTTATACACATCCTGCACCGGGATGCGCAATGGCAAATCAACGAGTGGTTTTTCCTTGGAGAAGAGGTCGAGCGCGTCGAGCACAGTCGGGCCGGTGTGCCAGGCGAGTCGCGGGCTTGGGTTGACCACGCCATCGCCCTCGCGGCCACTGACAGGGATGTAATACATGGGTTGGATGCCCAAGTCTGCGAGGTAATGCCCGTATTCGTCAACGATGGAGTTGAATACCTCCTCGCTGTAATTCACGAGGTCCATCTTATTGACTACCACCACGATCTTCTTGATGCCGAGCATACCCAGCAGATAACCATGCCGGCGTGAATTTTCCTGCACGCCTTCCTCGGCATCGATGACCAGGATGGCGGCTTCAGCGTGCGAAGCACCGGTGACCATATTCTTGATGAATTCAATGTGACCAGGGGCGTCAATGATGATGTAGTTGCGTTTCTTGGACTGGAAGAACACGCGCGCCGAGTCGATGGTGATGGACTGCGCCTGTTCATCCTTCAACGCGTCAATCAGGTAGGCAAATTCGAAAGGTTTTCCGCTCTTGAGGGTCTTTTCCCGGATCGCTTCAAGCTTGCCCTTGGGCAGTGAATTGGTATCCGCCAGCAACCTCCCAATGATGGTGCTCTTGCCATGGTCAACGTGGCCGACCACGACCACGTGCATTTGTTCCTTCGCGAGGTCCATTCCGTTGTCTGCCATTTACATGTATCCTTCTCTGCGCAGCGTTTCCAATCCGCCACCGTCGTCCTTGTCTTGCGCACGGCCTGAGCGCTCGGCGATATTGGCGAACTTGCCCACGCTCAACTCGTCGATGATCTCCTGCACTGTTCGGGCTGTGGACTCAACGGGGAATGTGCACGGGTAGCAGCCGAGTGAACGGTAGCGTTTCCCGTTTCCTTGGTTGTAATACAGGCTCACAGTAGGGATGTTCTCCGCCTGGATGTATTCCCAGATGTTCAGCTCCGTCCAATCAAGCAATGGATGAATGCGCACATTGGTGCCTGGCGCGAAATCTGTCTTGTACTGGTTCCAGAATTCAGGCGGCTGTTCAGCGATATCCCATTCATTCTGCCGGTCGCGCGGTGAGAAATAACGCTCCTTGGAGCGCGAACCTTCTTCATCAGCACGCGCGCCAACGATAACGCCAGTGAACGGTTCGGGATTGATCTCTTCCTCGTAGCGGTCGGTATCGTGGTTGAAAATACGGCGCCGGCCTTCACCATTGAGGGTTTGGCGCAGCGCGTCGGTCTTGAGGAGTTTGCAGCAGGTTAAGCGGTCCACCGCGCCATCCGGGAAGGTACGTTTTGCTTCGAGCGCCTCACGATTCTCCCCGATCACCATGGTCAGTTTCATTTCGCGCACCAGGCGGTCGCGGTACTCGATCATTTCCGGGATCTTATAATGGGTGTCGATGTGGATCAGGGGGAAGGGGACATGCCCAAAAAAGGCTTTACGTGCCAGCCAAAGCAACACGGTGCTGTCCTTACCCATTGACCACAGCATCCCCAGATTTTTAAAATTCGCATAGGCTTCGCGCAGGATATAAACGCTGCGGTACTCGAGTTCTCGTAAATGATCCATTGGTAATAGAATTCCCTTAATTCGACTTTGTGATGACTTTATTCTCGATCATGCGCGCGATGATCATCTCAACGCACTCATCCACGCTGTATTTATCGCTTTGCACCTCAAGTTCAGGCGCGTCGGGCGGTTCGTAAGGAGAAGTGACCCCGGTGAACTCGCTGAGCTCTCCGTTGATGGCCTTTTGGTAAAGTCCCTTCGGGTCGCGCTGCTGGCAGATCTCAAGCGGGCAGGAGACAAAAATTTCCCAAAATCCTCCCTCGGGCAGCAAGGCGCGTACACGATCGCGATCCGTTCGGAATGGGCTGATAAACGCGGTGATCACGATCAGCCCGGCATTATACATTAATTTTGCCACTTCGCCGATGCGGCGGATGTTTTCCCGGCGGTCTTCCTCTGAGAACCCCAAATCCGCGTTCAAGCCTGTGCGGATGTTATCTCCATCCAGCAGGCAGGTGTGTGCCTGGAAAGTAAGAACCAGTTTGTGTTCCAGGGCATTCGCGATGGTGCTTTTTCCGCTTCCTGAAAGACCAGTCATCCAAATGACGAGCGGTTGATGCCCTTTGACAAGGCTGCGCGCTTGCAGCGTTACCGTGTGCTGGTGAGGGTGAATTTCTTTTGAAATCAATTTTTTTCAACAACCTTTCAGGATCGACTCGAACTTTTAGTTAAAACCAGATTTGGTACAGGGTTCTCAGCTGAAGGAAAACGATAAGAATTCCCACGATGATCATGATGGCTTTGCGTGGCAGTTTTTTGGTGACGAAAGCGCCGAGAGGCGCTGCGATCACACCGCCGAGAAGCAACCCGAGGATGACCTTCCAGTGAGTGAGGCCGATCGTGACAATGAAAACTACTGATTCTGTAACGGTGACGAAAAACTCAGAAAAGTTGACCGAACCGATGGTTTTTCGCGGCGAATGACCGGTGGAGATTAAGGTTGATGTAACCACAGGTCCCCATCCACCTCCGCCAATGGCATCCAGGCTTCCGCCTGCCAGACCAAGCGCTACCAGCAAACCGGTTTTCGGTTCATGGTCGTGTTCGGGGGTCGGACGAAAAGCCTTCCAAAGAATGCGTACGCCCATGATCAACAGGTAGATCGAGATCCAAGGTTTGATCATATTTCCGTCAATAGTCGTCAGAATGTATGCGCCCAATCCACCGCCGATCACGCCGGGGATCAGCAAGCGCAGCACCATGCGTTTGTCGATATTTCCGAATTTAAGGTGCGAGAGGCCGGAAATTAAAGTCGTAACTACCTCTGACGCGTGTACGCTCGAGCTGGCAATGGCCGGGGAGAGACCGACGGTCAACAGGAAACTATTGGCGGAAACACCATAAGCCATACCAAGGCTGCCATCAATGATCTGGGCGATAAATCCAACGAGAACGAGCAACAAGAATGGAACGTCCATGAAGGTCTCCCGTGTGATGAGAATAAGGGTAGATCACCCGCCTATTATAATCCCTAAACTGAGGAGCGATTTACGTACAGCTGATAATGTAAGAGCAAAGTGATAATGTCCCTAATATGACAGAGCAATAAAATATCAACCACCCCCTTAAGATGGGTGCGTTTTAGTGGGGCGAGAGGGGGTCGAACCCTCACGATGTCACCATCGACGGATTTTAAGTCCGTTGCGTCTGCCGATTCCGCCATCGCCCCAGGAACGAATCAATTTTATCGCAAATCATAATGCGTGAGTAGTAATTCGCGAATAGATCAGGCATTTCCACCATTTTCCACTCACTACTCTCGACTCTCTACGATCTTAACGCTTTTATGATCTTCGCCCGCGTTGAGTAGAGGTGCACCAATGGTGAGGAGATCCTCCCGCCTACCTGCGCCAACCGGATCGCCGACCGCAGCGTCTTAGCGTCGTTGAATTCCGGCAGCAAAGAGTAAGCCCGCCCGATCTCGGAGGGATGATGCCCGTCCGAGCCGGCGGTGCCAGCCATTCTGTGCGCGGCGGCGAACTCCTGCGCCAATTGATTGTAACTGGCGCGTATAACACGCGCGTTGAAGATTTCGATGGCGTCCACCAGCGGGGCGAGCTGCTCGAGCGTTTCAATTTTCCAGCCTGAACGATGCGGATCAAAGGGGTGCGAAATGCTGACGAACGCGCCCTGGTCTTTCAACCGCTTGAGCGCGTCGAGCGGTTCCAGTCCGCGGGGCACTTCGACTGTTACAAACGCAGCCAGCAGCTCTCCTTCGGTCGTTTGCACTTCCTCGCCGGGGATGACGAGGTCAGGCGCGGCTTCAAAGGCTTCGCGCGCTCCGCGCAGCGTGTTGTGGTCGGTCACCACCACGCGGTCAAGTCCGCGGGTTCGCGCGGCTTTGATCAATTCTTGAATTTTGGTGACACTGTCTTTTGATCGATAGGTATGGGTGTGAAAGTCAACTTTGAGCAATGGAGGCCGCTCCGGGCTCGTTTGAGCATGATCTGGCTGCTTTGGGCCAGAAAAGTATACCAAAGAGCAGGCTGATCCAAAAGGTTGAAAGCCGGAAGAGAATGGTGGCGCTCACCGCCAGTTCGGGCTGGTAACCCAACAGCACGCTGAGCAGACCCGCGAGCGCCAGCTCCACCACCCCCAACCCGCCGGGCATACTCGAGAGGAAGCCGATCATGATCGAGAACGCCAGCACTAGGCAGGCGATGGACGCCAGGCTCAGGTCCGGGGGCAAACCCAACCCGAGGAGGATCAAAAAGAGGGCGGCGGCCTGGGTGAGCCAGGCGAGCACGTTTAGGAAAAGCGAGAGTGTCAACGGCAGGGGTTTGAACATCTTTTCATTGTCGGCGCGCGTAGCGCTGATACGCAGGCGTAGTTTACGCAAAAAACGAAGATTTTCGTCGACATCGAGCAGTTCGCTGCTGGTCGGTTTGTATTGGAGGAACAGGATCAACAATCCGAGCAACAGAAGGATTGCCAGGAAGAATGGCCAGAAGGTCGGGTAAGCGATCACACCCAGAATGACCAGGACGAGGATACTTAGAGAAGCCGAGATCTCGTCGATCAGAAAAACAGAATCAACACGATTGAAGGGGATACCGCAGGCTTTGCTGACCCAGATGTTCTTGTAGGATTCATTAACATGCGTGTCGGTCGCGTTCAACGCAGACCCGGAAAGGTAAAAGGTGAGGCGTTTGTTGAATGTAATCCTGCGGATCCCAGTGATATTCAAGGATAGGTTCAGGTTCAAGAATCGCAACAAGTGATGCAGGAAATTCATCGTGAGCGCAAGCAGGAAATACACCCAATTGAAGGAGCTAAAAAAAACTCCCAACTGATTTAAGTCACCCAGGAATGTCAGTACCAACAGACTGAGCAGTCCCAAAAGTAAGCCCGGGAGCAGAACCCGGTAATTTTGTCGTATTCCGTTAATCATATTTAAGTACCCTCTCCCCACATTATAACAATATTTCAGCTTGATGCTGTTTGCATGCTTGTAAGGTAATTGCTAGGTAATATCAATCTTCTAGCCATTTTTACTTAAACATAACCAAAGCAATGATGCTTATTCGTAATCAGAGAGCCAATTTTCTTATTAATGGCATCAAGAGCAGCATCAAGAGCGTCATCCTTTCTATGGAAATTTGTGACTGTAACCCCAAGCGGCGCCATTTTTGACTTTTTATTTCATTTATGCTATCCTACTTGATTGAATACTAGTATTGCATCACTTAATTAAGGATCTGGCTTATGCATCGCGAACGTGTTTCAGAAAATGTGTATTGGTTTCAAAGTGAAGTTTACGCCCAGGTGACCGCCGGAGCGGTGACCGGTCCCAATTGGGCTGTGATGATCGACACGCTCGCGCTGCCGGAGGAAACGCTGGAAATGCGTGATTACATAGAAGAAACTGTAGGTGTTCCAGTGCGCTATGTGATCAATACGCATTACCACGCTGACCATTCCTGGGGGAATTGCCAATTTCCCGCTGCGACCGTCATCGCGCACTCGCTTGCGCGCGAGGCGATGTTCGAAAAAGGCGAGGCCTCGCTTGAGTCGGCCAAGAAACAGAACGCGGCTTTCAAGCAGGTCAAGTTGATCCCACCGCATTTGACCTTCTCGACCGGAAGTCTGACGCTGCGGGTGGGCAAGAAAACCCTGGTGTTGAGCCTCGCGCCTGGTCATTCCGCTGATGGGATCTCAGTCCTGGTCGAAGAGGACAGGGTGCTCTTCGCCGGCGACGCCTTCATGCCGCTGCCATATATGGTGGATGGCGACCCGGATGTGATCACAGCGACGATCAAGCATATTGGCAAGATGGGACTGGAAAACATTATCCAGGGTCACGGGGATATCATCCTGCGTGGTGAAATCGAAGAGGCGACCCGCTCAAACCTGGCTTATATCAACGCGGTGCGCAAAGGGGTGCGGGCTGCTTCCAGGAAGCGCGACCCTTTGGAAGCGCTGGCGGAGATCAGTATCGAATCATGTGGGAAAAGCCGCGTTACGTTGGGCGGGTTGGGGGTTGAATTGCATAAGCGCAACCTGCTGTATCTCTATAAAACACTCTCTGAAGAGGAACCCACCACTGAATGATCAACCGGCCGCAAGGCCGGTTTTTTTTAGGCGAGGATGAAACCTGTAAGTATGAACAGCGAGGCCATGAGAACAGGTTCAAGCCACAACGCCCGCCCACTGAGTTTTTCGTCGAAATTGAACGCGACAGTCACCATGCCATACAATAACCCGAGCAGGATAAGGCTGAATTGGACTGGTCGCAGCGGCAGATAAAACAACGCCGCAGCAATCTGCGTAATGATGAGTGTCAGGGCAGCCGACCAGTTGGTGCGCCACTTTCCGCCGCTATGCAGGAAGAGGGAGCGGGAGGTGAGCAGAAAAACAGCGGGGACGATGGCCGCAATGAGGATGTAAAGGCGATAACCAGCGCCGGAAATCGACAGCACGATGATCAGGAACAGCGCGTAACTCACCGCGTCGAGCCCCAGCACGGCGAAAGAGTAGCGTAAATCATCCGGGTCAACGGAAATATACTCCACCATCAGGATACTCGCCAGCAGCACCGCCCCGAAGCCGAACACGATCCACCAGGTTGGACCCAGGGGGAGGGTGCCCAGGCTAATGCCGATGGCTACCGCGGTGAAGGCGGGTACCAGCCAGTGGTGCCAGCGCGTTGGGTTTGCTGCGTGCGGGTGGGTTGAGATGATCCAGTCCGATCCGGTGGCGGCGAGGATGGCCCCGACAGCGGCGACGAGCGTGCCGAAATTGAACCTGAGCACCAGCAGGAAACCTGGCAACTGAAGGTTGAAGGTGCGCGCGGGCAGCCTGATAAACGCGGTCGTTGAGTACGCCAGCAGGATCATGGCGATTACGATGCTTAACTTTTGAATGTCAGGGGTGTGCCGGTGTTCGTTCACAACTCCAATTTTACCCCATCCGCAATTGTCCTCATGAGGGATACACATGAGGGATAACAACATGAGGGATAAGAACAAGCCGCAAAGGCAGATATGGTAAAATTGATGCCTGTATGAATGCGAACGAACCGTTGGTAAATGTCACACCCCCCAGACTGTTTCCCACTCTGCTAAAAGGCTTCAACACGGTTGCCGGGAAAGTTCACCTGATCCTGATCCCGCTGCTGGTGGACCTCTTTCTGTGGTTGGGACCCAAGCTAAGGGTCTATGAATTGTTCACCCCTCTCGTCAATGATCTCACGAGCACCTTGTCCAGGATCGCCTCTAATGACATCCTCGAGACGGTTAACGCGACGACTGCGATGTACAGCGAGTTTCTCGCCAATTTTAATTTCTTTACCCTGGTGCGAACGCTACCGGTTGGGGTTCCAAGCCTGCTGGCGCGCATGAACACGGTCACCGCGCCGCTTGACCTGGCAGGCGTGCTGGAAGCCTCGTCCATACGCGTGGCGATCGGGGTCTTTGGCGCCCTGCTTGTGGTAGGCTTCTTCCTGGGGACAGTATATTTTGATCTGATCGCCAGGCAGACGCTGCAGGAAAGCGTAAAATTCACCTGGAAAAGGTTATTCAGCGAGTACACACAATCACTGCTCTTTTTCCTGGTGCTGGTCCTGCTTTTGCTGATGGTCTCTGCGCCAATATTTTTACTAATCTCGGTTTTTTCTTTGCTCAATGCTGCACTCGCGCAATTCGTTCTGATGTTGATGCTTTTCATGCTGATGTGGATCGCGCTGCCACTGGTTTTTTCGCCGCACGGCATTTTCTCTCTCGAGCAGAAAGCAGTGACCTCCATTTTACTGTCCATGCGCATGGTGCGCTTTTTCGTGCCCGGCACCAGCCTGTTCATCATTTTCTGCATCCTGATCAGCGAGGGGATGAATATGCTATGGATCATGCCAGGCAGTGAATCATGGCTGCTCGCGCTGGGAATCAGCGGGCACGCGTTCGTTGTTACCGCCCTGCTTTGCGCGAGCTTTTTTTACTATCGGGATGGGCTGAAGTGGATGCAGTTCAATTTGGAAAGAATCCAGGAACTTAGAAACAAAAAAGAAAGCGGAGGAACACCCCTTGAATAATCAACCCACCAGTTACGGCGCCAAGGATATCCAGGTTCTGGAGGGTCTCGAGGCGGTCCGGCGTCGTCCCGGCATGTACGTGGGTGGCACCGACCTGAAAGCCCTGCACCACCTCGTTTACGAAGTTGTCGACAACTCGATCGATGAAGCACTAATGGGCGCTTGTGACCGGATTGATGTAACCATCCACCCGGACAGCAGCGTCACAGTGATAGATAACGGGCGCGGCATCCCTGTGGATATCCACCCTGATAAGCAAAAATCCGCGCTCGAGATCGTCATGACCGTACTGCACGCGGGCGGTAAATTTGGGCATTCGTCCTATAAAGTATCCGGCGGTTTGCACGGCGTGGGTGTTTCCGCGGTAAACGCGCTATCAGAGTGGTGTGAGGTGCATGTTTATCGCGATGGTCACGAGTATTTCCAGCGCTACGAACGCGGCATCCCGCAGGAGCCCGTGAAGGTGATCGGTAAATGCCCGCCCAATAAGACTGGCACCACCACCACCTTCAAGTTCGACCGTGAAATATTCAAGGGTGAAGTCGATTTCAAGTTCGAAACGCTTCTACAGCGTTTTCGCGAGATGGCATTTGTCACGCGTAATGTGAAGATCAAGTTGATGGACGAGCGACCGCCTGAGAAGGAAACCACTTTTCTGTTTGAAGGCGGGATTGTCTCTTTTGTGCGCTATATCAACCGCAATCGCGAGGTGTTGCACCCTGTGTATTACGCGGAAAAGGAAATTGAGAACATTGGCATCGAGGTCGCCGTTCAGTTCACCGACGCTTTCAACGAGTCGGTCTATTCTTTTGCCAACACAATCAACACCATTGACGGCGGCACGCACCTCACCGGCATGCGCACAGCCATCACCCGTGTCATTAATGATTACGCACGGCGCACAAATTTACTGAAGGACGCCGATCCCAACTTCACCGGCGATGATACCCGCGAGGGCATGACTGCCATTGTGAGCGTCAAGCACCCTGACCCGCAGTTTGAGAGCCAGACCAAGGTCAAGTTGATGAACCCGGAAGTGCAGACCTATGTGCAGCAGGTGGTCGGCGAATCGTTCAGTATTTTCCTGGAGGAGAATCCGTCGGCGGGCAAAGCGATTGTTTCCAAATGTCTCACCTCGGCTCGCGCGAGAGACGCGGCACGTAAGGCGCGCGACCTGGTCATCCGGAAATCCGCGCTGGAATCCCTCACGCTGCCCGGAAAGCTGGCGGACTGCTCCGACAAGGACACCAACCGCACTGAAATGTACATCGTGGAAGGCAACTCGGCGGGCGGTTCAGCCAAGCAGGGACGCGACCGGCACTTCCAGGCCATCTTACCGCTGCGTGGTAAGATCCTCAACACGGAACGCGCACGGTTGGACAAGATCCTGGGAAATGAAGAGATCAAGTCCATCATCTCCGCGCTGGGCACCGGTATCGGCGACAATTTTGATATCAAGAACCTGCGCTATGGGCGCGTGATCATCATGACCGATGCTGATGTGGACGGCAGCCACATTCGCACGCTGCTATTAACTTTCTTCTTTCGCTACATGCCGAGGATCATCGAGGAAGGTCACCTGTTTATCGCACAACCCCCGCTTTACCGCATCGCGCATAAATCCCAGGTGCGTTACGCGTATTCTGAAGCCGAAAAGGACAGCATCCTCAAGGATATGGGAGCTTCCGCTGAGAAAGCGTCCCTGCAACGGTATAAAGGTTTGGGTGAAATGAATCCCCCGCAATTGTGGGAGACGACCATGAACCCGGAAACCCGTACCCTGCTGCAGGTTTCGATCGAGGACGCGGCAGCGGCAGACCGTACCTTCGACATGCTGATGGGATCGGCAGTGCCCCCGCGCACGAGGTTTATCACCACTCACGCGCATGCGGTGCGCAACCTGGATATTTGATCGAAAAACTCCCGGCATTCAAGCCGGGAGTTGTTTATAATTATTGATGAATGAGTAGGAGGAGACCATGAGCGATATCGGGGAGAAGTGCAAAGTAATCGAGATCATCGAACCGGAATGGGTTCGCGAAGGCGCCGGGGTTAAATTGCGCCGCAGCATTGGCGGCAGTAAGCTGGATCACCTGGACCCGTTCCTCCTGCTGGACCACTTTGGATCACATAACCCGGCGGATTATGAACGCGGATTCCCCATGCACCCGCACCGCGGCATTGAAACGGTCACCTATATACTCGCTGGCCTGGTACGGCACAAAGACAGTATGGGCAACGTCGGGGAAATCACTTCCGGCGATGTGCAATGGATGACCGCGGGGCGCGCCATCCTGCACGAAGAAATGCCGGAAGGGTTGGGTGGGCACATGGAGGGGTTTCAGTTATGGGTGAACCTTCCCGCCAGCTTGAAGATGTGCGAGCCGCGCTATCAGGAAATCAACGCGGCGAAGATCCCGTGGCTGAACCCGACCAAAGGGGTTTTGATCCGCCTGATTGCCGGGGGGTACGGCGACACACGCGGACCAGTCACCGAGATCGCAGCTGACCCGATCTATATGGATGTAGCGGTGCATGGTGGTGACAGGTTCGAATATGATATCCCCGCGGATCACAACGCGTTTGCTTACGTATTCAATGGCGGGGGTGAATTTTGCGGGACCCAAGTTGAATCAACGCGGTTGGTTGTGCTGAGCGGGGGAGGAAAATTCGAAGTGACCGGAGGACTGCTTGGCGTGCGCTTCCTCTTGGTGGCAGGAAAACCGTTGAATGAACCTATTGCCAGGTATGGTCCGATCGTGATGAACACGACGGAGGAAATTCGGCAAACACTGCGCGAATTAAGGGACGGCACGTTTATCAGATGATGGACTTTAACAAAAACTGGATGTAATAGGACTTGAACAGTCCTATTATTTGATTAAGGAGAATCCCATGTTCAAAAATGTTAATGTGGTTTCCTATCATGTGAAAGACTGGCAGAATGCAAAGGACTTTTATAAAAAAGTATTGAATTGGCCGGTGGCTTACGAAAGCGAGGAAA
Organism: Anaerolineaceae bacterium UBA2260; assembly: GCA_002347485.1. GTDB lineage: Bacteria > Chloroflexota > Anaerolineae > Anaerolineales > Anaerolineaceae > UBA6107. The sequence continues at coordinate 88,418 of DDXM01000037.1, forward strand.
TGGGCTGGGTGGAGTTAGGCGAGGAGGGCGCTGCGCATATCGCCATCAGCCGCTGGGATGAAAGTGAACCGATCCCACCGTACATCGGCGGCGCGACCGCTGTGCTGACTGTGGAAGACGTGGTAAAAGTCACTGAAGAATTACGCGCCGTTGGCGTGCGCTGTGATGATGCGGTGACCATCCCCGGAGTGATTTGCTTTGGCACGTTTTATGACCCTGAAGGGAATCGAATCCAGTTCGCCTCTGAAGCAATATAAAAAAATCGGCACGGTGTGAAACCGTGCCGTATCCACTAGAAAATTGTTGAACCTGATTATGGAAGCCCATTGCTTGTGAAAAATTCACCGGGGGCTTCCTCAGTCAGGCTGGTGCGACTGCCTGTGATGTGGATCCAGGTATTGCCCGGCTGAAGCGCAAATGGATTGCCTTCCGCATCCAGGAATTGAATGGGTGTGTGAATACTGGATTTGTAAAACGCATCGTACATTTTTCCATCACGGAAGATCAATGCCCGGCCGGTGTTGTTCAAAATGTCGAACTCGTGCAACGTGTCATCTTTATTGAGCTGTTCAATATGGACGAACATGACGATGACATTGGAGAACTGCAATTGCTCACCGGTTACGCGATCCACCAGCGGGATCATTTCAACCAGACCGCTTTCTTTTAGATCTTCGATCAACCGTCGATATTTTCGTGTTTCCGGATCATAGGTCCATTCCGCAATGCTGTTCTTCCCAAATTGGTGCTTCAACTTCATGGCGTCCACGCCACCATCAGGGGCAATGGTGTGAAAAGCCATGCCATCCAGGTTCTGGCGGGTGTTGGTCGCGCCCGCCCGGGCGGCAAAGTATTTTGACATTTCCGCTGAATTGGCAAAAACGCTGATCTCCGGTTTGATCTTGTTGATCGCTTCATCGCGGCACATCGCTGGACAGGTATTGGGTCCTTCAGAAATTACCCTGGTAAAACCCAGGTAATCGAGGATCATGGTCCAGGTGTCTTTCCACGCGTATACACAACCAAGCACGCCCTGGTACATCTCCACAATGTAGGGGTCCACCAGGCGGCCTGAGCGCACCGGACCGATCTGGGTAGCATCCTGCCCATAATAAAGCGCCATGAAACGGTTGGAACCTCCTCCAGTGTAGTAATCGAAGACGATATCGGCAAAGGATAATCCGGCATGGGGACGCCCATCGCGCGGGAAATTCGCGACCTTGATCAATAAAGGTCTGCGATTGAGAATCTCCGGGTCGGCGACCTCAAGACCGGTCAAGGGGTTAACATTTTGAGGGAAGTTTTCAGGACCGTACTGCACAATCACAGGGGTGGGCGTGCTTGTAGGGGTCGGTGTGGCGGTGGGGGTTGGTGTACCGGTGGCGGTGGGCAGGGCGGCAAGCGTTTGCTGAACAGCCTGTTCGATCTCTTCTTGGGAGATGGTGGGGGCGGCCTGCTGACAACCTGTGACAGTAATTGCCAATATGAAGAGGATCGCGATGATCGGTAAGCGAAATTTCAACATTCTTACTCCAGAGAACTTTATCCTTTGATTTATCCGTCGATTATAACGTATCTGCGATATCCATCTCGCTATCGATTGGTCGTGAATTGGATCTGGTCATCGCCAGTGGTGGAGGCAAAGATGTTCACGGTAGGCGTGGTGGTGCTGCCAAGGATCAGTTGCCATCCGCTCTCAGGTCCGGATACACCAATAAAGCGTACCGGATCGACCCACTTCACATCGCGCACCTGGTAGTATGCAGGATAGGCAACCGGCGCAGCGCCTGGTTCAACGATGAAGGATTCGTCTGCGTTGCTGTGGTAATAAAACGCGCCGCTATCCGTGGACCATTCCGGAAGGTTGTAAAGCTCACCAGAGGCGATTAATTCTGTTCCTGTCCCATCCATATTGACCAGTGTGAGCGCGTGAAGATTATCCGTCGGCGCGCCAACACGTACCAAATAAAGCAATTTCGACAGGTCAGGCGCGATCGCGGCGATCTCCATCGGCCAGTACGTCATTTCGGTTGTGAACATCAATTGGGCAGAGGGGTCGGTCGTGTCCCACCGGTAAACGGTCGTATCCGCCGGGGTATCAGTCCATGGTTCTTGAGGCGGGACGACAACAGCCAGGGATGAGCCATCGGGAGACCATAACGGGTCGGGGATCCATGCGTACTCGGAAGCCGTGTTAACGAATGGGAAGGTGATCAGATTCGCGATCATCAAGCTGCCATCACCATTATAGATATCCAGCCCCTCTGAGCGCGAGATGGCGATTAACGATGCGTCAGGCGAGAAGGTGTAATCCCAGTTCCACTCTGAAGCGATAGTAAGCAACGAAGTCATGGCTGAAGTATCGCTGTTGATGAGGAAGAGCGATTCGCCCGCTGCTCCTCCGGGACCTTCGTAAGCGATGCGCGTAGTCATAGCAAGCGTTCGGCTGTCCGGCAGCCAGTTGACGTGAGCGGGAACCGAGGCAACCGTGTCTACCGGTCTTGGCAGCGCGGCGAAATTTGCCGGAAGAACGAGGTTACGCAGACCGCTGCCATCCGCGTTGATCGCATCGATCGAATAGGTGATCCAATCCGTGGAGCGCACCAGCGCAACGCGCATACCATCTGGTGAAACGAGCGCTTGCTGCACATCATTCGTGTTGGTCAATTGGATGGGGGTCGCCAGGCTTTCATTCCAGAAAAAAGCATTATGGTCCGGGCTCACGAAGGCGACCGCCAGTGGTGCCAGTACGGGTTCCTCGGTCAATTCGGGGGATTCCGTGGACTGAGGGGCGAGAGTTTCTGTGAGTTCTGGCTCGGCTGTCAGCAGGTTTTGCGCGTTTACCGTTTCGGCGACGCTGGTGTTAATGAAATCCTCTGATGGGGCAGCCGGAGGGGGGACGATACCACACGAGGCGATCAAGAATCCGAGGATGGTGATTACGCTGATTAATACGAGGTGGTTTGTCCTTTTCATTTTCATCCCTCTATTTCGCAATATATTTAGATAATTACTGTCTTATTGTAGCCAATCCGGGGGAAAACACCAAACCGGAGTTCGCACAGAATTCCTCTGCACTCAACATAAAACAAGGGCAGGTGCATGCCCTTGTATGACGCCGGATGCGAATGGTTCGTTCCCGATCAGGCGATCAGAAAACCGATGCCCATAAGCACGGGGGTAACCAGGTTCAACAATACATTTTGGATCATGGAAGGAATCAACGCGGGGATATCTTCAGCGTTCTTGAGCACCGCCCTGGCTGTGGGGATCGCGCTGATGAGGGTCAGCAGGCTCAACAAGGTCCAGGCAGGCGTCAGGTTCAACGCGACACCCAACAGGATCGTTACATAGGTGGCAACCAGGAATGCGACGTAGATGACCGCGCTGGCTTTTTTGCCGATCATGATGGGATAATGCTTCCGCGCCACGGTTCTGTCCGCTTCGACATCCGGGAATTGGTTGAGGAGCAACAAGTTGCTAACCAGGAAGAAGGGGACGAACGAGACAAGGACGGCAGTCCAGGTGATGCTTGCAGTGAGGACATAATAGGCGCCGAGCACCATCAGGGTACCGAAGCCAAAACCGGGGGCGATCAGGCAGAGCAGGGGCTGCTTGTTGATCAATCGGGTATAGGTGAAGATGACTACCAATCCGGCTGAGCCGATGACAAGGATCGGCCAGCCGACCACAAAACCAAAATACACGCCGATGATGGTTGCGATCAGCGCTGTCGCGATCACCGTACCCATGACGATGGGAGCTTTGCCTGGGTCCTGGATCAAAGTGCCGCTGCCGCCGCTGAAGGGAGTGCGGTTGGTGCGGAAGTCCAGTCCGCTTTTTACATCCTGGTATTCGTTGATGGCGTTCACGCAGGCATGCGCGGCGAGACCGCCGATGAATGCCAGTACAGTATGCCAGGCGTTAACCCCGCCATGGGTCCAGATGGCGGCTGCCATGGCTACGAACACACAAGCTACCGCGAGCATGAGGAAGTTGGGGCGCATTGTGCCGATCACGTATTTCATATTTTGTCTCCATTAAAATAGATCTAAAAATACAAACCTGACGATTACTAATTACCACGAATTTGGATCAGATGTTCAACCATTTCACAGCCGCCGCCGGCAGATCAAGGCTTGAGGCGGTCTTGCGCGTGCACACTGGCAGCGATTCGAGAAATTGACGTCCGTACTTCTTGGTGAGAACGCGCTTATCCAGGATCACGACCACACCGCGGTCGGATTGGGTTCGGATCAGGCGCCCGAATCCCTGGCGGAAGCGCAGAATGGCTTCGGGAAGGTTGTACTCGTTGAACGGGTCATCAAAGGTTTCAGAGCGGGCGGCGATGATGGGGTCCGAGGGGACATCGAAGGGGAGCTTGACAATGACGAGCACAGACAAAGCTTCACCGGGGATATCGACGCCTTCCCAAAAGGCGCGCGTGCCCAAAAGCACTGCTTTATCTGCCTCGCGGAAATTACCGAGCAGAATGTTGGTGGATGCGCCTTCGCCCTGTTCAAACACCTGGATGCCCGCATCTTCCATAGCAGGACCGATCGCCTGTGCAGTGCGCTTCAATTGTGCATATGAAGTGAAGAGTGCGAGCATGCGACCGCCGGTGGCTTTTGCCAGTCTGATGATCGCGCTTTCCACTTCACGCTGGTATGCATTGGCTTCCGTCGGTTCGGGTATATCATTCACCAGGTACAGCAGGGTGGAATTCTCATAATCAAAAGGTGATCCGAGCACCAATTCATCTGCCTCGTCCGCGTTCAACCGGTTGCGAATGTAATCGAAATCGTTGTTGGTGGTCAACGTGGCAGAGGTGAGGATGACGGAGGATTTTTCATGCCATAGAAATTGTTCCATTAGCGGACCAATGTGCAGTGGGGCAGCATGGAGCGCGAGCCTATAAGTATTGGGCAGCTGTTCTGTCCAATACACCTTATCCTGCGCAGGGTGGTTGACCAGCTCATCCAGGATCTTCGCCGTCTCCATCAGACGCTGGTAGACGCTGGCGAGAGAGCCGAGCGTGTCTTCCACTTCCTCCGGCAGTTCATCCAATCCGTCGCTGATCGATTTCTGGAAATCCGCGATCTGTTTGAGAGCGCTTTCGAGCGAGACCTGGCAATTGTCCCAGGACATTTCAACTTCCATCCAGCACGGCAGAGTGCGCGTCGCCGGTAATATGCGCGTCTGTTGCCCATATCCCATGATCGATTGACCGTCGCGCTGTTCTTCCATGAAAATCTCAAGGCTGTGAATGAGTTCTGAAAATTCGTTTTCGAGACGGAACATCAGATCGCTGATTTTGTGAACCGTCATATTGAGCGCGGCGAAATCCGCCGGTGAAACCTGGTGCGAAAGCAGCGTCAACATCCTGCCAAGCAACCCGCTGGAGACCGAACCGACTTCGCGCAGCAAGCGGGTGAAATCAGACTGGGTGACGCGGAAGGACAACGCGTTGGTCGTGGCGGATTCGAGGTGATGGGCTTCATCCACGATCAGATAATTGTATTCGGGAAGCACACGGTTGCCGGTCATCACGTCCGCCAGCAGCAAGGCGTGGTTCACCACCAGGATATGCGAGGATTGGGCGGCCATATGCGTGCGGTGGAAGGGGCAAGCGCCGCCCATGCGGGAGACGCACACATCCGTGCGGCATCCTTCATCATCAGCGGAAATGCGCTGCCAGACTTCGCGTTCCGAAGGTCCGTTGAGGTTGATCTCACCGCGGTCGCCGCTGCCGCCCTGCTGCAGCCACACCAGGGTTTTCGCGAGCACGCGTAACTCATCGGCCGTCTCAGGGCCGGTCTTGCGCATAGCGCTGTAGCGGCGTGGGCAGAGGTAATTGCCGCGGCCTTTAACCACGGTTGCGCGCACTTCTGAACCCAGCGCAGCCGCCAGGTCAGGGATGTCCTTGTTAATTAACTGGTCCTGCAGTGTGATCGTGTTGGTTGAGATGACCACGCGCATGGAATTGCGCAACGCCCACTCGACCGCGGGGATGAGATAGGCGAAGGATTTTCCCGTACCGGTGCCGGCTTCCACCATGAAATGCTGGCTGTTTGAGAGCGCCTTGGCGACCGAGCGCAGCATTTCGAGCTGCTGGGGGCGGCTTTCGAAATTTTCGAAGTAGCGGGAAAAGGGACCGCCATGCTCGATCTGCGCTGCCATCTCCTCCGGGTCGAGCGGGATGGGGGTTTCCACGGGTACCAGTGGGGGATAGTTCCTGGCTGAACCGAACAGCAGCCCGAAATCATCCTGCACAACTTTTTTGGATTCGACCGGCATGCGCCCTTTCTCGCGCAATGCCTGTTGAAATGCCAATTCACCATCCCATTCAATGCCTTCAGCCATGCGCACGATCTCAGCCAGGATTTCGAGAGGCAATTCCAGCAGCTTTTGCGTCAGGGTGTGGTAAACCGCGTGGGTGAGGCGTGCGTCATCAAGCGCACGATGCGAATTGGGAATCAGGATACCGAGGGTGGACCCGAGCGTGCCCAGGTTGTACCGGCTGTTGCCGGGTAAAGCGATCGCAGCCAGCTCGTAAGTATCCACCACGCGATTGAACTTGAGGATGCGCTGTTTCTGTAGAAAAGAAAGATCGAAGCGGACATTGTGACCAAGCACAGGGTCGTCCCCCACGAAGTCAGCCAGGTTCTGGATGACCGCGTTGACCGGCGGCGCATGACGCACCATTTCATCTGTGATGCCTGTCAACTGAGTGATGATGCGTGGAATGGGTCGGCTGGGGTTGATGAGTTTTGACCACTCAGCTTCGACCCGATGGCCGTTAAAGCGCACGGCTGCGATCTCAATGATCGCGTCTTTTTGCGGATCGAGTCCGGTGGTTTCAATATCTATGGCGACCATGGAGGGCATGCGCGAATTATATCACGCGGCGTCATCCCCCGATCTGGCCGTCGATGAAGCGTGGCGTGATATGATTAAACATCCAGATCATCATCACGCAGAGGTCTATTATGTACGCCATTCGCAACGCCAGCCTTGAACTTGTCATCGAACCCTCGAATGGCTCGTTTTCGATCCATCCGCTCGAACAAATGTTCCCACGCCTGGAAAACGCCCGACCTGGTTGTGAATATCGCATCGGACGCTCCCGCAAGCGAAAGCTCAATGGTTCCTGGCAACAAGTTGACATGGATCTACGTACGCTTGAATCAGTTGAACACGGCAGTATCGACCTGGTCAGTTTCCGGACTTCGCCAGATGAGAATGGGATCGCGTATACGCTCACGTTTGGCATCACACGTGAATATCCTCTTGTGGTGTGGAAAATTGCTCTGCATAACCAGGGTCGCCAACCGGTCAGAGTGCACCGCATCGACCTTCTCAACATCGACCCGGCAAGGGGAGGTGTAATGAATTTGCCGAATGCGGCTGCGCTAACCGAAAAAGGATTCTTTTCGAATGGCTGGCAGTCCTGGTCGCCCTCACGCTGGTACTGTGGGGATTCCTGCATGAACATCAGCCGCTTGGGATTTTTGCAGCATCCGATGATCTATAACCCGGGCACACCCTTACCCAAGCAAAAAGGGGTTTTCTCAAGCGACATGTTCGCGGTGGTTGCGGACCGGATTGCGCGTACCGGGTTCCTGGTAGGTTTCCTGGCGCAAAAGAACCACTTCGGCTCTATTCTGGCTGACCTCAACAAAGGAACATTGGCGGTGTGGGCGAATGGCGACGACGCCGTAATGGAGAGCGGTGGTGAAATGGAGACGGATTGGGCGGTTTTCACCCCGCTGCTGCTCGACCACCGGAATCCGCTCGAAGTCTATATTGAGGCGGTCGCGCGTGAGAACCATGCGCGCGTACCGGCGCATACCCCTATCGGCTGGTGCTCCTGGTACCAATATTACACGCACGTCACCGCGGAGGATATAGAACGAAACCTGGATACCATCGTCAAACTGCAGGAAAAGCTGCCCATCGATTTAGTACAGATCGACGATGGATTTGAGAGCCACGTGGGCGATTGGTTCTCATTCAAGCCGACCTTCCCAGAGGGGGCCGCACCGCTGGCAGAAAAGATCTCAAGCGAAGGTCTGATGCCGGGGATCTGGCTGGCGCCATTCATCGTGAATCCACACTCCAAATTAATGCGCGAGCACAAGGATTGGATCCTCTTCAAGCGGATGGGGCGGCCGGTAAACGCCGGTTACGGCTGGAATGTATTGACCACCGGGTTGGATATGACAGTTCCGGGCGCGCTGGATTTTGTGCGTGAGGTGGTGAGAACCGCGGTTGAGGACTGGGGATTCAGGTATCTGAAACTTGACTTTTATTACGCGGCCGGTTTGAAAGGCAAATATTTCGACCCAACAAAAACGCGCGCCCAGGTGCTGCGCAAGGGTATGGAAGCTATCCGCGAGGTGGTGGGAACGGATGTGATGCTATTGGGTTGCGGTGCGCCGCTGGGTTCCATGATCGGGATCGTGGATATGATGCGCATTGGACCCGATGTGAGCGGGGATTGGACGCCGACTTTTCGAGGAATATCGAAATTCTTCGTGCATGAACCCTCCATGCCCTCTGCGCGCAATTCGTTTCATAATATTCTCACGCGCGCGAACCTGCACCGCAAATGGTGGATCAATGACCCGGATTGCCTGCTCGTGCGCCCGGATTCCAACCTGACGCTGGCTGAGGTCCAGTCACTGGCAACAGCGATTGGACTGACTGGGGGAGCGTTGCTGATCTCGGATGACCTCACCAGGCTGCCGCCAGAAAGGCTGGCGATCGCCGAAGCGCTGACCCCGATCCTTGATGAGCCAGCGAGAGTACCCGACCTGTTCGATGATGAACTACCCTCCCGGGTGCGGCTCGATCCTGTCACCAGCGCGGGCGCGTGGCATGTACTGGCGGCTTTTAACTGGCTGGATGAGCCGGTTGATCTCGCGCTTTCGCAAGCGGATTTTGGATTGTTGGAGGACGATTATATTTTCCGCGAGTTCTGGACCGGAGAAACAGGTGTCTGGGGGTTGGGTAGGCGGCTCAAGTTCCTTGCGGTTCCGGCGCACGGCTGCGTGCTGTTCTCCCTGCGCAGGCACCAGGGAACGCAGCCGCTGTATGTGGGAAGTGACCTGCATATCTCGCAGGGCGTCGAAGTAGATGATTGGCACGCGGATCAGGACGGTGTTGACTTGACCTTGCGGCTGCCGCGCACGACGAATGGAAGTGTATATCTTTACTTGCCCACAACCATCGGCGAGATCAAAGTCAACGGGATTGTTTGTGACCCTGCGCCCACTGAAGGTGGAATCTACCGTGTTCCGGTCGCGGTCGATGGTTTCTGCCATATCCATGTGCAATACAAAAAAGAGTAGAGTGGACACCGGTCCACTCTACTCCAGGTTGATCTAATAAGGATTACTCTTCCGGGATCGGAGGAACGGACTCTCCTTCGTGATCCTTGATCCATTTTGCCACTGCGGCTTGTTTGCGGGCGTGGTTGCGGCGGATGAGCCAGCGCACCAGGAAGAAGACTGGCAGGCCGAGCACTAGCACGATGGGTAAAATGTAAAGTCCAAGCCAGATGATGAAATTGACCAGACCCTTGCCAAACTTGAGCAGCGCTTCAAGTGCGTCTTTCGCCACGCCGGAAGGTTTCCAACCGGCGACGGTCAGCGGGGCGATGCTCTGCTTGGATCGGATGGACACAGTGACCGCAGAAGTGTAAACTGAATCCTCGTAGTATTTCATCTGACCTTTGATCAGTTCGATCTGCTCGGTCACCTGCATCTTCTGGGTGTAGATGGACAGGGCTTCTTCGGTGTTGGTGGCGTTTTCGTAAAACTCGGAGAGCTTGGCGTCAGCCTCCTCGAGATTGCGAAGGCGGGACTGTAGATCGGTATATTCCTTGGTCACGTCCTGACCGGAGATATTTTCATTCAGGGTGTACTTTTTTGGGTCTCCCGTCATCGCCTTGATCTTGGTCATGGCTTCATCAAGGCGTTCGGCGGGCACCCGGATGGTCACGCTGGCTTCAAATACCTCGCTGCCATTGAGGATTTGGGTCTTGTAAAGGTTGGAATAAACCGTAAAACCGCCCATTTCCCTGGCGAGTTTTTGCACGTCGTTCAATGTGACCGATGGATCATCGACAGCGATGTCAAGACTGGCATTCATCATCACCATCTGGGTGACTTCATTTTCAGCTGCGGGAACACCAAACCCTTTTTCTCCATCAACCCCATAGTACTCCTCGGCCATCGGGGCTTCGGGGGCAACTTCAGGAACGCCCATTTGATATGTCGAGGAGCGGTCCGCCGTGTAAACATCATTCGGGCTCGATTTTGCGGCACATCCGCTGAGTGCGAGCGCGAGGATGACCCATCCGATTAGCAACACTTTCGTTCTCATATTCCCTGCCTCCAATTAAAGAATCAATAAAATCAGCTGTTCTGAATTTGTGACGTACCCTGGACCGAATTTGTTCCTTGCTTACCAGCCTTCGCTTAAGCGACGCGCGTGGCGTTCAGGCAAGCCGGCAGCGATGATGCGCGCTTGCACCGCTGGGATGTCGTACTCAACACGCTGGATCTGCCAGGTCATCGTGCCCGGATTGAATATGCCGAAGGAAGCACGCGGGTCGTTGTCACGCGGTTGTCCAACCGAGCCCGGGTTGAGGATCGCGCGCGTGGTGAGGGACACCTGTTCTCCAGGGAGCGGAAAGTGACGCGACATTGGTTTTCCGATAGCTTCATCCAGGAACATCATAGGTAAGTGGGAATGCCCGACGAAACCCAGCGGGGTGGAAAAATTCTCCAGGTTCTCTTTGGCGACATGTCCGTCGAGGATATATTCCCAGATCGGGTTGCGCGGGCTGCCGTGTGCGCAGGTCGCTATATCATTGCTCACCCTTTCGGGTAGTTTTTGTAGGAAAGCGATGTTGTCTTCCGTTATTATCTTACGTGAAAGCAGGATTGCCTGGCTGGCTGCGTGGTTAAACTCGGCGAGGCTTTCAGGATTGCTGATTGCCATATCATGGTTGCCTTTCACGCACAGCAGGTTAGGAAGAGACCGCACGCGTTGAACGCATTCATTGAGGTCAGCTCCATATCCTACAATGTCCCCCAGGCACCAGGCGGCATCAATCTCACCAGCCGCCAGCAGAACTGCTTCCAGCGCGGTGATGTTGGCGTGAATGTCGGAAATGACAAGAATCTTCATCGCGAAAAAATCCGATGATCTATTATGACACTTAATTCTACAAAGTGAACCTGTGACCGGCTAAATATTGCTGATGATCTCCGCCGCGTAATCAAAACGCTGGAACGCGGGCATCAGGTAAATACCTTGCACGTGGGGTTTAATCTGCGCTACCAGGTCAATCGTCAGGCGGATACCGGTGCGCGCACCCTGGTCACCGCTGGTCTCCATCAAAGCGCGGGTCTCCGGCGGGATCTCGATACCCGGGACTTCGGACTGCAGGAACGCCGCGTGGCGCGCGCTGGCGAGTGGCAGCAGACCGGCGATGAGGGGAACGGGTAGTGGGCCATTTTCCATTTCATATGCTTGAAGAAAGTCAGTCACCAATGCGGGCTTGTAGATGGGCTGGGTGAGGATGAAATCCGCCCCCGCCTTCAATTTCCGGTTCAGGTTCCTGATCTCGGCGGCCATATCCGGCGGGTTGAGGTTGAGGGCGCAGCCGACGAAAAAGCTGGTCGGCTGGCCAATGTCGCTGCCGGAAAGGTCAAGCCCGGCGTTGAAACCCTGCTTGATGAGCTTGATCAGACCGGATGGCACCAGGTCGTAATTATCGTTCGCCTCAGGGTATTCACCGATGGAGGTGGGGTCGCCCATCACCACAAAGATATTGCGCACATCGAGGGCATGCGCTGCCAGCAGGTCGCCCTGCACGCGTAGCACGTTGCGACCGCGGGTGGGGAAGTGCAACACGGTCTCAATGCCGATCTTACGCTGGATAAGACTGCACACCGCCCACGGGCTCATACGCATGCGCGCCATGGGGCTGTCCGCCACGTCGATCACATCCGCACCGGATTCCGCCAGCAGGCTGGCGCTGGCAAGCAGTTTGTGCGTTGACACCCCGCGCGGCGGGTCCATTTCTACTGCGATCACAAATTTATGCTCTTTCATCTTTTGCGCCAGGGAGGTGGGGGGCAGCGCATCGGGTAGTTCTGCTCCGGCTTCGCGCGGCGATATTACTTCGATGGGGTTTCGCACCAGGTCTTGCGCTTGACCGAACGCGCTGACCATGGCGGTGATATGTTCCGGGTTGGTGCCACAGCAGCCGCCGATGATGCTAGCCCCGGCCTGCCAGAAAGAGATGGCGTACTGACCGAAATACTCCGGCGCGGCGGGGTACATGATGCGACCCTCAACCTGCTCAGGCCAGCCAGCGTTAGGCATCACCGAGTAGAGCGCGTCCGGTACTGCCTGGCGCATCATCCTGAGGATGTTCAGGATTTGGTTGGGTCCGCCGGAGCAGTTCACTCCTATGGCATCCGCGCCAGCGTCTTGGAGGCGGCGGGCGACCTTGGCGGGCGGGTCACCCAGCAGGGTGCGGTTGTCGCGCGTGTAGGTCATCGAGGCGATCACCGGGATATCACCTGCCACCTGGCGGGCGGCGTGTATAGCTTCGATGATTTCGTAAAGATCGGTGATGGTCTCCATGATGAGCAGGTCTGCGCCGGCTTCCACCAGCGCTTCGATCTGCTGCGCGAAAGCTTCGCGGGCTTCAGGCAGCTGCACCCGGCCGAAAGGCGCCAGGCGCACGCCCAATGGGCCGATGTCCCCGGCGATGAAGGCGGGCTTGCCGCTGGAGCTGATCGCCTGGCGGGCGATGTCCACTGCGGTTTTGTTGATCCTTGCTATTTGATCCTCCAACCCCTGCGCGCCCAGCTTGAAGCGGTTAGCGCCGAAAGTGTTGGTCTGGATCATATCGGAGCCGGCGGCGAGGTAATCGCGGTGCACGGATGCAACAGTGTCTGGGTAGCTCAGGTTGGCGCAGTCCAGGCAGCTCTGGCTGGCGGGTAACCGCTGGTTCAACACGGTGCCCATCGCTCCGTCAGAAAACAACGCGCGCCTGGTTTGAATGAACTTATGAAGTTCCTGAATCGTGATCATGCTACTGCACTTCTCTCATCAATTGATCCAGGCGCGTTTCGCCAATTGTGTAGTAACGGGCATCCGGGTGATGCAGGATAATGGCGGCGGTGGATTGCTCCGGCATGAGCTGGAAGGCGGAAGTGAGATCCATGCCCAGTTCCTGGCGCGCCGGAAGCAATTCGAACACTTTCTGGTGGTCGGCAAGTTCAGGTATGGAGGGATATCCCCATGAATAACGCTTGCCCTGGCCGGCGGGCAGGCCAAGTTCACGCCGAATGTGGCGGTGCAGGTATTCTGCGGCAGCTTCGGCAGTTTGCACCGCGAGCCCGTGAGTAAAGTACGCTTCGGTGTAATCGTTGGCGGATTGCAGGCGGTCAAATCGTTCGGTCGCTTCGGCGCCAACCGTCACCACCTGCAGCGCCACGGTATCCATGAGGCCAGACCCAACCTCGGAGAAATAATCAGCCAGGCACAGGTAATCCCCGCCTGGCTGGCGCGGGAAGCTGAAGCGGGTGAGTTCGCGTGGGGATCCACCCTCGAGTGAATCTGGATCGTAAATGATAAGGTCATTCCCGTCTGATTGGCCAGGCCAGTAGCCGTAAATACCCTGGGGTTTCAACCACTGCTGCGCCAGCGCTTCCCTGCGCATGGCTGCCAAGCGGGCTTCGTATTCCTTCTTCAGTTTTTCCCATTCCTCCCCGTGGGTATTCTTCGCTCCCCAGGAAAGACGGAACAACTCATTAATAGAAAGGTGTTCGAAGATGATCTCGAGCGGCATGTCTTTCACCACGCGCACTCCCCACGATGGCGGCACCGGGATGGTTGGTGCGGGTTGCACGGTTTTAACGGAGGGTGGGATTGCGGGTTTATCGCTTGCCAGGCTCAATCCCAGTTCGAAACGCGCTTCCTTGTCAATGCGCGCGAGAATGTCTGCGCGCTTTTTCTCGTCTCCCAGCGCATCCATGGTCGATAATCCCTCAAAGGCATCCTTGCAGTAGAATACGCCCGAGGCGTAGAATTCGCCGTCCTCGGTCTGCAGGATGCGCCGCCCGAAACGCTGGTTGATGGCCGCGCCGCCCACAAGCACCGGGAATTTCAACCCGCGACGCTGAAGTTCATTCACGATCAATGGCATCTGCTTGCTTGTGCTCACCAGCAGCGCGCTCAAGCCGATCGCGTCTGCGTTCTCCTCGATGGCGCGGCTGATAATGGTCTCCGCGGGTACTTGCTTGCCCAGGTCCACCACCGTATAACCGTTGTTGGAAAGGATGGTTTTCACCAGGTTCTTGCCGATATCATGCACGTCTCCGTACACGGTTGCCAGCACCAGTTTCCCTTTGCTCACACCTTCCTTGCGTTCGAGGAAGTTTTCCAGGTAGGAGACGGCCTTCTTCATCACCTCAGCGGATTGCAGCACAAAGGGCAGGATCAGTTCGCCGCTGCCAAAGCGGTCGCCGACCTCTTTCATTGCCGGCAACAGTACCGTGTTTAGGATGTTCACCGCGCTGTCGTTGCGGTTGCGGGCTTTTTCACCCTCCGCCATTAGCAGGTCGATATCTGTTTCAAGGTCCTCCTTCAGGCGGTGGACGATCTTCCAGTGCAGCCTTTCAGCCGGACGCATGGTCGCCAGGGTTTCCTGCTGGGAATTTTTTTGGTCAATAGCTGGTCCTGTTGCCTGGAAGTGCTCGATCAGGCGCTGGAGCGCGTCAGGAGCGCGGTTGAAGACCAGGTCCTCAGCGAGCTCACGTTCCGCAGCGGGGATGTCCGCGTAGGGGGTGATGGTGGCGGGGTTGACGATGGCCATATCCAGACCGGCCTGCACGGCGTGGTAGAGCATCACGCTGTTGATGACGCTGCGCGCGTTGGGCGCAAGACCGAAGGAAACATTACTGACACCCAGGGAAGTGAGCACACCGGGCAGGGTCTTCTTGATCAGACGAATTCCCTCCAGGGTTTCGATGGCGGAATTGGCGAATTCATCCGTGCCAGTCGCCAGCGTGAAGGTCAGGTCGTCGAAAACCAGGTCTTCAGGCGACAGGTGATGTTCATTTACAGCGATATCGTGAATGCGCTGCGCCACTTCGAGCTTGCGCTGGGCGGTCTTGGCCATGCCCTGTTCATCGATGGTGAGCACGATCACCGCTGCGTTGTAGCGTTTGGCAAGCTGGAAGATGCGGTCAGCTTTCTCGCGGCCGCCTTCCAGGTGGGTTGAGTTGATCAGGCAGCGCCCCGGTGCGGTCTTCAATGCGGTCTCCAGCACTTCGAGTTCGGTGGTGTCAATGACCAGAGGCAGGTTGATGATGGGCGCGACCGTCTTGATCAGACGTCGCATCGTTTCCGTCTCGTCCGCCCGCTCGGTGAGCGCCACGCACAGGTCGAGCCCGTGCGCCCCGTTTTCCACCTGCTGTTGGGCGAGCGTCAGGATGCTCTCAAAATCATTTTCCAGCACCAGTTTCTTAAAGGCGCGGCTGCCCTGGGTGTTCAGGCGTTCCGCGATGAAGAAAGGCGCGGGTTCCTGCTGCATTGGCTGCGCCTGGATGGCAGAGGCCAGCCTTGGGGGTAGGGCAGCCTTGCGTGGCGCAGGCGTGAGCGGGGCGACCTTCTCGACCAATAGTTTGAGGTGTTCGGGCGTGGTGCCGCAGCAGCCGCCTACCACGTTGACGCCGTTCTTCACCGCGAATTCATGTAACGCCTTTGCGAACGGTTCAGGTTCAAGCGGGTAGACTGCCTGCCCATCGATATTGAGCGGTAGTCCAGCGTTGGGAATACATGAAATCGGCAGCGGGCTGTTTTCGCCCAGGTAGCGGATCGGTTCGCGCATAAAATCCGGCCCGGTCGAGCAGTTCATACCGATCACGTCGATGGGGAGCTTTTCCAGGATCGCTTGCACCGCGGAAATGTCGGTGCCCAGCAGCATTCGACCGGTCGTGTCCAGCGTGATCTGTGCCTGGATGGGCAGGCGTTTGCCGGTCTTCGCGAACGCGCGTTGAATACCCTCGATCACTGCCTTGACCTCCAGGATATCCTGCGAGGTCTCGATAAGAAGCAGGTCGACACCTCCCTCAATCAATCCTTCTGCCTGTTCGCTAAAGATTTCTGCGAGTTCGTCGAAGGTAATATTGGATAATTCCGGATCATTCATCGAGGGCAGTTTGCCGGAGGGTCCGATGGAACCGGCGACAAACCTGGGATGCTCCGTGGTACTGTATTCATCCGCCAGGCGGCGAGCCAATTGCGCGGCTGTCCGGTTGATCAACCCTGCCTGATCAGCGAGCCCATATTCACCCAGTGTCAGACGATTCGAGCGGAAGGTGCACGTCTCTATGACATCCACGCCCACTTCGAGAAAAGAACGGTGCACCTTCTCGACCGCCTGCGGGTAGGAGATGACGAGATAATCGTTGCAACCGTTGGTGCGCTCCCCGCCGAAGTGCTCGGCGTTCAGGTTCTGTTTTTGCAGGTTAGTGCCCATCGCGCCATCGAACACGATGATTTTTTTCTTCAGTGTTTCAAGATATGTTGGGCGGTTGGGTTGCGTTTCCATAAATGTTCCTCTTGAGGCGAACCAATAATAAACCTCTCGCGAGAGAGGTCTGGTGATTCATGTGCTCTCTCATCTTCCAGAACTGTATCTGCCGGACTTGGCACCGGGCTGTTGAGCGGTTGCCGAGGTTTCTGCGGGCCGGTCCCTCCACCTCTCTTGATGAGCGGGTCGAATGACCCTGTATGGTTCAGATTTTACCATGATTGAATAACCGCTTTGCGGCAAGATATTAACGAATGTTTTTAACGAATGTTTTTCAATAATGACCGCAGTTGATATAATGAGTTATCTTAGTCAATACAGGGTGAAGCAATGGAACAGCAACCAGGCGACAATTCAAACCAGTATTACCGCTTTTTCCCAGTGTTTGTCACCAGCCTGATCCTGGTCGCGATCGGCCTGGTTGGTTTGGGTGCGTTGTTCATTTTCACCGTTCCCACCCTCGGTCCGCGCTGGCTGCTGTTCTTTTTGGTGACGTTCCTTTTCAGCGGGATCGCGTTACCGGTGGTCTATTACCTGCATAAGCGTTTCCCTTCCACTCCCCGGGTCACCCCGGTCATCCTTGTGCGTGAAGCGCTCTGGTTCGGCGTCTACGTGGACCTCATCCTGTGGCTGCAACTCGGCAAAGTGTTGAATTCTGCGCTGGCGATCTTTATCGCGGTTGGATTGATCCTGATCGAATTCCTGATACGCATGCGGGAACGCAGCCGTTTCTCACCCGACAAGACAACACATGATTGACCTGCGCATGCTCCCTTCGGTGGATAAACTTCTCAACGATCCCCGGATGATCCTGTTGATCGAGCAATTCGGGCGGGGGCAGGTCTTGGCGGCGGTCCAGGATGAACTGTCGGCGATCCGGTCGAATGCGCAAGAATATGAACCTGATGACCTGGGCGATCCTTTGATCGCGCGCATCAACACACGCATGGCAGAACAGGCTCGGGGATCGCTGGTCAGGGTGATCAATGCCAGCGGTGTGATCCTGCACACGAACCTGGGGCGTGCACCGCTTAGCCGCAGCGCCATCGAAGCCATTCAAAAGGCGGCGGCGGGTTACACCAACCTGGAATTTGATCTGGAAAACGGGCGCAGGGGTTCGCGCAGCCTTCACGCGCGGGAACTGTTATGCCACGTCACTGGCGCGGAGGACGCGCTGGTGGTCAACAATAACGCCGGAGCCGTGCTGCTGGCGCTTTCCGCGCTGGCCAAGCGGCGGGCCGTGGTGATCTCACGCTCGCAGCTGGTGGAAATTGGCGGGGGTTTCCGCGTGCCGGACGTGATGAAACAATCCGGCGCCAGGCTGGTGGAAGTGGGAACGACCAATCGGACGAACCTGGAGGATTACGAACAAGCGCTCGAGAAAGGCGTTGCGCTGGTAATGCGGGCGCACACTTCGAATTTCAAACTGGTGGGCTTTACGCACCAGCCGGAACTTGCCGAGTTGGCTGCGCTCGCGCACCGCTTTGGGGTGCCCTTGCTGGATGATCTGGGTTCAGGCGCGCTGCTGGACACGACCAGGTTTGGCTTATCGCATGAGCCGATGGTGCAAGAATCTCTGCAAGCCGGGGCAGACCTGGTGTGCTTCTCGGGTGATAAGCTGTTGGGCGGTCCACAGGCAGGCATTCTGCTGGGCAAAGCGGATCTGATCGCGAAGCTGAAACGCCACCCGCTGGCACGCGCCATCCGTGCGGATAAGCTTTGCCTCGCCGGGTTATCCGCCACGCTGCAGCATTTCCTCAAGGGGGATGCCGAACAGGAGATTCCTGTCTGGCGCATGATCTCTGTGAGCGCTCATGAATTACGCGTGCGCGCAGAAAGCTGGCAGCAACAGTTGGGGCGAGGAGAGGTGCTGCCCGCCCGGTCGACTGTGGGCGGTGGCAGCCTGCCTGAGGAAACGCTGCCGACCTATGTGCTCGCGCTGGATATCCCACGTGCCGACCTGGTGGCTTCACAATTACGAAAGTGCGCAACACCCGTGATCGCGCGCGTGCGGGATGGTAAGCTATTGCTCGACCCGCGAACGGTGCTTGCGGATGAAGAAATTCCATTGATCCAACAACTAAATCTCATACTGGCAGGAGTACGTTAATGAAAGCAGACCTTGATAAGCTGATGAAGCAGCATGACATCGATGTGTTGTTCGTCACGGGTTCGGCGCAGCACAACCCGGCGATGATCTACTTTGCCGGCACCGCCCACGTTTCAGACGCGTTCCTGGTCAAGCAGCGCGGTAAGTCACCAGTTCTCTTCCATTATCCGATGGAGCGCGAGGAAGCGGCTAAATCAGGTTTACAGTTGATGAGTTACTCCAGGTATCCGATGACTGACTTTCTCAATGACGCAGGCGGCAATTACACTGAAGCGATGGTGTTGCGGTACAAGCGCATGCTCGAAGATCTCGGCATTACAGCGGGTCGGGTCGGAATTTATGGCAAGGATGAGGTTGGTCCGGTGTTTTCAATTATGAAGCGGCTTGAAGAATTGATGCCAGGTCTGCAGTTAACTGGATTTGTGCGCGATGAGATCCTGTTGAACGCGATGATGACCAAGGACGCAGACGAAATCGCGCATATTCGAGAAATGGGGCGCATCACCACCATGGTAGTTGGCAAGACCGCGGATTACATCACGGGATTTAAAACGAAGAACGAGGTTCTGGTTCACAAGGACGGTTCTCCGGTCACGATCGGGGAAGTGAAGAACCTGATCAACCTGTGGCTGGCGGAAGCCGGGGTGGAAAACCCCGAAGGCACCATTTTCGCCATCGGGCGCGATGCCGGGGTACCGCATAATACCGGCACGCCATCAGATCCGCTCAAACTGGGACAGACCATCGTATATGATATCTATCCCTGTGAGGCTGGCGGGGGATACTTCTACGATTTCACCCGCACCTGGTCGCTGGGTTATGCCACGGATAAGGTACAGGCGTTATACGACCAGGTGAAACAGGTATACGATACATTGCTAAGTGAACTGGTGGTTAATGCCCAGTTTGCGAAGTACCAGGAACGTACCTGCGAACTCTTCGAAGCGATGGGGCATCCCACGGTGCTCACGAACCAGGCAACCGAGGTGGGGTATGTGCACAGCCTTGGTCACGGGATCGGTTTGCGTGTGCATGAAAAGCCATGGTCCTCGCTCATCAACCCTTCCCCCACCGATATCCTGGCGCCTGGAGCTGTTCTCACGCTCGAACCCGGATTGTACTACCCAGACCGCGGGATAGGCGTGCGTATCGAGGATTCGCTTTGGGTCACCCCGGAAGGTAAATTCGAAATCCTGGCAGACTATCCGAAGGACCTGATTCTACCGATGAGAGTATAACCGGTAAACTGGTTGGGAGAGTGGTTATGGAGCTGAAACCGGCAAGAATATTGGGAATCGAAACTTCCTGCGATGAAACAGCCGCGGCGGTGGTAGAAAACGGGCGCGAAATCCTTTCCAACGTGGTCGCGACGCAGATCGATCTGCATGTCAAATATGGCGGGGTTTTCCCCGAGGTGGCTTCGCGCCAGCACATCCGCACGATCTACGCCGTCATCGATGAAGCACTGCAGCGCGCCAACATGAGCCTGGCAGATATCCAGGCGGTGGCGGTGACACGCGGCCCCGGGCTGGCGGGTTCGCTGGTGGTGGGAATGAACGCAGCCAAGGGAATTGCCCTGGGTCGTCATCTCCCGCTCATCGGGGTGAATCATCTCGAGGGGCACATCTACTCAGCCTGGCTTTACCCGGCGGATACCCCCAATCCGCCCGCTGCGCCGCTATTTCCCCAAATGGTGCTGCTCGTCTCCGGCGGTCACACTGAACTCAACCTGGTGCGCGAGCACCTGCAATACGAACACCTGGGCGGCACGCTGGATGACGCCGCTGGCGAAGCCTTCGACAAAGTTGCGCGCACCCTCAACCTGCCCTACCCGGGCGGTCCTTCAGTGCAAAAAGCCGCGGAAAGCGGCAACCCCGGGGCGTTCAAATTCCCCCGCGCCTGGCTTGAGGGCACGTGGAATTTCTCCTTCAGCGGGCTCAAGACAGCCGTGCTGCGCGAAGTCAGGTCGCTCGAAAAAACCATGACCTCGCTGCCAGTGCCCAACCTGGCCGCCAGCTTCCAGGAAGCTGTGGTGGACGTGTTATTCACCAAGACCATGAAAGCCGCGCGCGAGTTTGGCGTGAAGTCCATCCTAGTGGCGGGGGGCGTTTCAGCCAACGCAGCTTTGCGCGAAGCCTTCACCAGCCAGGGAGAATTTCCGGTTCATATTCCTCCGCTATCCTTGTGCACGGATAACGCGGCGATGATCGCATCGGCGGGATATTTCCATTATTGCGCGGGATATCCCGATCGCCTTGACCTGGATGTTTTGCCCACATGGCCATTGAGTTAGGTCACTTTTCATCTGGAAATACATCTAAATGATTGCGGACCAGGATTTCTCACCGGATTTTATTGACCGATTGGTCGCTGGAGACCGGCGGGTGTTCGGTGAACTGGTGGAACGCACTTCGCCAAAGATTTTCGCGCTTGGTCTGCGAATGCTGGGCAACGAGCAGGACGCTGAAGATATGCTGCAGGAAACCTATTTGAAGGCTTTCAAAGCCCTGCCGAACTTTGAAAAACGATCCTCTATTTCCACCTGGTTGTTTCGCATTGCCGCCAATGAAGCCCTGATGCTGTTGCGAAAACGTAAATCAGGCGCAAGCCTGGTAGAGGTCGAAAAAGACGATGAGCAGGACGACTCAGCGCTAGAAATTGTAGACTGGTGCTGTCTGCCCGAGCAGGAACTGGTGTCAACCGAGACGCGCGAGAAGTTGAACGAGGCAGCGGAAAATCTCTCTCCAGCGCTGCGCATGGTGTTTCAACTCAGAGACGTGGATGGTTTTTCGATAACAGAGACCGCTGAGATCCTCGACATCAGCGAAGACGCGGTGAAAACCCGGCTAGTGCGCGCGAGGATGAAATTGCGCGAGTATTTGTCAGTTTACTTTAAAGAACGGATGGAAGGAGGGAACCAGCATGCATAATCACAATCAATGTGGGGATTACCTAGCCTATATCTCAGATTATCTGGACGGCGAACTTCCTCCTGAAATTTGCGCCAGCCTGGAAGCCCATTTGCGGGAATGCGTAAATTGTCGCGTTGTGGTGAATACCATGCGCAAGACGATCGAACTGTACCAGGTAACCTCAGGGGATGAGACGCTGCCGGAAGGTGTTCATACCCGCTTATTCGCGAGGTTGAAACTTGACGATTAATTCAAACCTGGGCTCAAACCTAAATGATGATTATGCGGCCGATCCTTTGGAGGACGAACTCGATCCGGATGAGGTCTGCGCGGGGTTGATCTGCCCGCGCTGCCACAAGGCGGTGATGCAGTACAATGGCTTACTGGAATTGACCTGTCCAAAGTGCGGATTCCGTGCACCTGGCGCGGCGTTCACCTGATAACAAAACCATCCCCAGTTTGGGGTTAAAAAATTACACAAGGTTGAGGAGGAGAACATCAATGGATGCGAAAATAACTTGGAAGAACGGACTGGCCTTCACGGGAGTGGCTGATTCAAATATCGAGGTGCCGCTGGATACTACGGTGGAACACGGGGGCGCGGGGGAGGGCGTCATCCCGATGGAGATGATCCTGATGGGATTGGGCGGCTGCATGGCTATGGACGTGATCTCGATCCTGGCGAAGAAGCGTCAGGAAGTAACCTCGTTCGAAATCCAACTGCACGCCGACCGTGCGACCGAACACCCTAAGGTGTTCACCGATATTACGATCGAGTGCGTGGTCAAAGGTAAAGGGCTGGACCCTGCAGCCGTGGAGCGCGCGGTGGAACTCAGCGAGAACAAATACTGCCCCGCTATGGCGATGCTGCGCAAAGCAGCGAACATTTCCACTTCTTTCCGCGTGGAAGAGGCGTAATCTCTGAGTGTTACTCGTATTTTCCGGCTGTGATCTGGCTGGCTGGATCCGAACACGTGCAGGCGTCAACCGTCCTGCCGTGTTTTTTTAATGTGCCCAGGTAGGGAATCAAACCCTTATCTGAAACCCAATTCTCCAGCGTAAAGGGCAGCACGCCGTAAGCGGGGATCCATTCACCGTTGTACTTGCGCGCGATGTGAACGTGGGTGCCGGTTGCTGAACCGCCCTCGCACGAGGGGTGACCAATGAGGTCGCCGGTTTTCACGAGCATGCCTGTGCGAATTTTGTCATTGGATGCCAGGTGCAGGTACATGATGACCCAGCCGGTGCGCTCGTCACCGTCGCCATCCAGATCGAGCATCACGAGTGCCGGCTCTGACCGCACGATCTGCCCATCAGCGATTGCCACCACAAATTCGTTGCTCGTGGCGCAGCCGCCCACAGCAGCCGGGGGCGCGAAATCGATGGCGGCCAGGGGTTCACCGGTACCCCAGGCGGTGTGCGGGCCGCCGGTATAGGTCCAGGTCTTACCAAGCGGGAAAGGCAGGGCGAGGGCTGGCTGCTGGAGATCGCCGGGGATATGCTCCTTGTAATTCAGCCAGGGATCGCCAAACAAATCCGTGTAGGTTTGAGAAAGACCTTCGCTGTAAATCGCGATCTCGTATTCTTCCACTGGCAGCACCGCTGAAAAGTAGTTCTGCAGCGCGACTGTCGCGGCATTCTGCCAGGGATCAGGGTGCTCGATCGAGCCGTCCTGGCGGGTGATGGTATCCAGCGACCCCATGCGCCAGCCGTAGTAAGCGTTATTCAACAGGTTGGCTGCCCAGTTGAGTTGAAGGTATAGGTCTTTATGGAACTGGTCGGCAAATCCTAACGGGAATTCCTGTCTTTCCTCCGGCCGGGTCTCCGCCGACAGCCCCTGCGCCTGGTATTCGATGAGCGCCAGCAGGAGACGCGGGCTGATTGAGTATTGCTGTGCGACATAATCCACCAGGTCGCCGCCGCGGCGGGTCTGTTCACCAGCCAGGGCGGAATAGTTCTTCAGCCAGCCGGGTTGCGCATCTACGAAAGCGCGGGTATCGAAACCCGTCTGGTGCGGACCATTGACGAACAGCGCGTCAGGCAGGATGCGGTACGGGTTGCCCCACAGCGCTTCATAATAGATCGGAACCTTGATCGTTGCACCCGGAGTAAGGGTGGTGGTAGTGGCAGTGAGCTCCGGGTTGGCGGCGAGGATCTCATCAATGGTGGTGTTGAAATGCGCAGCGACCGCGGAGAGACTGTCCCCGCTTTGCGGGGCGTAATCGACCAGGGTGCCGGGATCGTAAACCGGGCGGGTGGCCAATGCGGTGGGTTCGAAGGTCGGTTCCACCACGGGGGTAGGATTTTGGGGGAAGGGCGTGATGTACACCGGAACGGGCTCTACCGGTGAGCAGGCGGCCAGCAGCGATAGGATCAACACCAGGTTGACCATGCCGATAAGAATACGGGATCGCAAGATCCGCTGAACGTTACCCTGTTCCATACTATGGCTTTTATACCACAGGGTGATGATTTTACTAGGGGAGCTGGATGTTGGAGCGGGGGGCGGCGAGAGAATCTGCGATCACGGTCACGCTGCCATTGACCAGTTGTCCCTGGTACGGGGTGTCGCCATTCACCGCCAGGTAGCCGCTCATGTTGAAGGGCAGGGGGCCATCCGCCAGGATCCATTCGCCGTTGAATTTGCGTGCAATATGCACGTGAGTTCCCGTTGAAATGCCGCCCTCGCAGGAGGGATGACCGATCTTGTCGCCAGCCTCAACGACAGTGCCGACCTTAATGCGGTCGCGTTTTTCGATGTGCAGGTACATCAGGTTCCAGCCGGTTTGTTCGATCCCGTCGCCGTCCATGTCGAGGATGACGATTCCCTCGCCTGTGCGGACAACGACACCGGGGGCAACCGCGGTAACCCATTCATTGGAGACTGCGCAGCCGGTTTCGCTGGATGGAGGCGCAAAATCGATGGCTGCCAGCGCGCCGTCCTCGCCCCAGGCTGAATGCGGTCCGCCGGTCAAACTCCAAACCCTGTCGGGCATGAAGGGCAGTTGAAACGCCGGTTGCTGCAGGTCAGCCGGGTAGAGCGGCTCAATCGCCTGGGAGCGGATCCAGGGATCGCCAAATATGCTGGTCATCAATTCGGGCATACTTTCTGGTCCGTAAAGCGCGCCTGCCCACTCTAACTGGTCGTACCAGCGCGAGAAGAGGTACTGCACCGCAGCCGACCCGGCGTTGAGCCCTGGGGAAATCCTGACGGTGGAACCGTCGCGAAACTGCAGCGAGGAGAGCGTGCCCGCGCGCCAGCCGTAATACCCAATATTCAGTTGTTGAACGGTCCAGGAAAGCTGTTTGTATAAGCCTTTATATTCGAGCCGGATCATACCCATGGGATATTCGGCTTCGGCGAAATTGGTCGGTGAGCTGTATAACCAGTGGCTCTTGTATTCCAGCAGCGCGAGGAGCAGGTAGGGGTTGATCGAGTTCTCGAGCGCAACCCGCCGCACCAGTTCAGCGCCGGTGTATTTCTTGGAACCCACGATCTCGGTATACTGGCTGAGGTAACCGCCAGCTTGCTCCACGTAAGCGAGGATATCAAAATCAGCCGCGGAGGGGGAATAAACAACCTCGCTGTCGGGCAGCACCAGCGTGGACTCGAATACTTCCTCGAGCACGTCCGGGATGATCAGCAGGGTGCCGGGGTTGATCAGACCGGTGGAGGGGATGGGCACGGTGGAGATGATCTGGTCAGCGCTCACCCCGTAGCGGCCGGTGATGGATGGCAGCGTATCGCCAGCCTGCGTGTAATACTGGATGGGAGGATTGGGGGTGGCGTTGGGGTCGGGGGTGCGCGTAGGTTTGGGAGTGCTGGTGACGTCCGGCATATCCGTGTAGGTGGGAACCAGCGGCAACGCGGGTTCTTGTGTGAATTCAATGACCTCAACAACTTCAGTCGAAAGCGCAATTACGTTGACGACCTCGGGATTGGCCGGCGCTTGAACAGCGGCGGTGGCAGTCAACTCAACCGGGCTCACAAAACCTTGTGAGCAGGCGAGGCTCGACATCAGGACGACCGCCCAAGCCCCGATGATCTGCAACCGTCTAACGCCCGATCTGGTTATCACGCACCCTTCCATTCCATGAATAAACTGTTCGACCGTCCTTGACCAGGATACCGGAGTATTCTTCACCATAACCCGCCGAAGTCCAGCCGCTGAGGATGAAGGGAAGTCCCCCATCCGCCGAGATCCACTCTCCGTTGTAGCGTCTGGCGAAGTGCAAGTGCGTGCCGTCGGAAACGCCGCCTTCACAAGAGGGGTGCCCGATGCGGTCGCCGGCTTTCAGTTCTGACCCCGCGGGAACGCGGTCGCGCGATTCGATGTGCAAATACAATACCGTCCAACCGGTTTGCTCCAACCCATCGCCATCCAAATCCAACACCACCACGCCGTTCTCAGAGCGAGTGACCACGCCATCCGCGGCGGCGGTGACCCATTCATCAGAGGTGTAGCAGCCGTATTCGTAACCCGGTGGGGCGAAGTCCAGGGCGGCCCAGGCTGAGCCGCTGCCCCAACCGGCGTGCGGTCCGCTGGTGTAAGACCATACCGCGTATTCCTCAAAGGGAAGGATCATTTCCGGCTGCGCCAGGTCGGAGGGTAGCAGGGGTTCCACCGCCCGGTCAAAGGGGATGCCGAAGAACTGCGTATAGGTGTAGAAAACGCCCTGCTCGGATACCGCCCGCTGCCAGTTGTCAGCGTTGCTGTTCAATCCCAGCATGTACTGCACGGCGGCAGTGCCGGCGTTGATGACCGGCGAAAGCGGGGCGGCCGCTCCGTCAGCCAGCGGCGTGTAGGCGAGCGCGTTGATCTTCCACAGGTAGTAACCGCGATTGAGCATGTTGGCTGTCCAGGCGAGCTGCATGTAAAGCCCCTCGTAATTCTGGTCAGTGTTTCCCATCGGGTAATCCACCTTCGACGCGTCAATCTGCCTGGAGGTGACCCAGCCGGAACGGTATTCCAGCAGCGCCAGCAATAAGCGCGGATTGACCGAAAATTCCTGACTGATGCGTTTGACGATCTGGATGCCGCTCAAAATCTCTTCACCCACGTACCCCCTATAGCTGGCGAGGTATCCGTCCTGGCTTTTGATGAAATCCTTAACATCGAAATCTGCGCTGGCAGGACCGTAGACCAATTCAGAGTCCGGGATGATCTTGAAATCGGATGGATCGGTGGTGGGGCGCAGGGCTGGGACGTAAATGACCTGCCCGATCTCGAGCGCATCAGGATTGACCAGGTTGTTAATCGCGAGCAGGGATTCGAGTTCAACGTTATACAGCGAGGCGATATAACCCAGGCTGTCACCGTACTGCACAAAGTAGAGTTCGTAGTCCGTGCTGAGCGTGGGGAGGACGCGCGCCGCGTCAGGCGTGGGGGTGATATAGGGAGCGATCGCAGGGCGGGTTTCATGCAGGTTGGAATCGGACGGTTCGCCGCCACCAATGGAACTGGAAGGGGTCTGGGTGACGATCGGTTGCATGGAAATGCCGCCGCGCGCCACGGGTCTCATGCAGCCAGCGAGAAGGAGCAGGGATGTGGAGAGCAAGAGCGCTGTTCGGATCTGGCGGATCATCGCAACCCCCGCGTGAACAACCCGCCCAGGAATGGGCGCCCGGAAATGAGGTGGATGTGTAGGTGAAAAACCGTTTGCCCGGCATCGGCGCCGGTGTTGATGATCGTGCGATATTGGGGGTCCTCGCCGATGACCTGGCGCGCCACCTTCTGCACGGTGAGCATCATGTTTGCGATCAGCTCCTTATCTGCGTCCTTGAGCGCATCCAGCGAAGCAATGTGCCGGCGGGGAATGACGAGCAGGTGCACCGGCGCGACGGGTTGGATGGTCTTAATGACGATCACTTCGCTGTCTTCGTACACCAGGTCAGCGGGGGCGGTCTTGTTGATGATGTCGCAGAAAACGCAGTCTGTCATATCAATATTTGGTTGCAAGATTCTTGCCTAAATTTTACCGCTTCAGCGTAACGCGCAATCTGAAGCGGCATCGGTTGTGGTGGTATTAATACAGTCTGTTATTTCCCGCGGATGAAAGCTTCGGTTTTATCACGGCACTCTTCGTCTCTGAACTGCACCGGGGGTGTCTTCATAAAATACGAAGACGGCTCGATCAGGGGTCCGGCGATGCCGCGGTCGAGAGCCAGTTTCACACAGCGCACCGCGTCGATCACCACACCCGCCGAGTTGGGAGAGTCCCACACTTCCAGCTTGGCTTCCAGGTTCAGCGGCACATTGCCGAAGGTCGTGCCTTCCATGCGGATGTAGCACCACTTGCGATCCGAAAGCCAGGGCACGTAATCACTGGGTCCCACGTGCACGTCTTCAGGCGGGAGCTGGTAGGGCAGCATGGAGGTCACCGCGCCGGTCTTGGAGATTTTCTTGGATTCAAGACGCTCGCGCTCGAGCATGTTCATGAAGTCGGTGTTGCCGCCGAAGTTCAACTGGTAGGTGTGATCCAGTTCCACGCCGCGGTCCACGAAGAGGCTGGTGAGCACGCGATGCAGGATGGTGGCACCGACCTGGCTTTTGATATCGTCGCCAATGATGGGCAGGCCGCGCTCAACAAAGCGCTTGCTCCAGTATTCGGAGCTGGCGATGAACACCGGGATGGCATTGACCATGCCGACTCCGGCTTCGAGGATCTGTTCCACGTACCACTTGGTGGCCATCTCGGACCCGACGGGCAGGTAGTTGATGACCACATCGGTGCCGGTATCTTTCAACACTTTGACGATATCAGCGGTTGGCCCCGGGGCTTTTTTGACGATCTGCGAGAGATATTTACCTAACCCGTCGTGGGTCATGCCGCGGATTACGGGCACGTTCATGTGCGGCACATCGCTGAATTTGTAAGTGTTGTTGGGATACGCGAAGATCGCTTCGGAAAGGTCTTTGCCGACCTTGGTATCGACGACGTCGATGGCGGTGCTGAATTCAATATCGCGGATGTGATACCCGCCCAGGTTAACGTGCATCAAACCAGGCACGCGGTCTTCATCCCTGGCGTCTTGATAAAAATGTACCCCCTGAACCAGCGAGGACGCGCAATTGCCCACACCGATAATGCCTACTCGTACTTTCTTGCCATCGCTCATTCCGTTTCTCCTTGAGAATTTATTAAACTTTGGATTAAAAACAATTGTTGAATTATACCTTTACCGTGCTGAATTGACCGGTTATTCAATTGGCGCGAGCGGGCGCCACAGCCAGAAGCCGCCGTAACCAGTGCGGCCGATGTAGCGATTCTCCCAATCCGTCCACTCGTAGAACTGGCCTACACCTGGCTCGGCGGGATCGTAGAGCATCACTTCGGCGATGATCACCGCGCCGTCCGCGGTGTTGACGTTGGTCACCGCGTAGGCGCGCCCGGCGTCATCCACGCGCGAAACGACCAGCACGTGCTCGAAGCTGCCGCTGTCACCGGCGAAAAGATAGAGGAAGTCACCGGGGTAGAGCGGGTTGGCGGCGTAATCCACCTCGCCGATGGATAACGGCTGCTCGATCTTCTCGAAGCGCTCAGGCGGGAAGACGGTTTGCAGGAACTTCTCGTCCTGCCCGGGGCGGGGGTCGAGGTACCAGAAGTCACTCAATTTGAGCGCGGGGTCAACCAGCCCGGCCTGCTGGAGGATGGCGATCGAGAGCGGCCCGCACATGGTGGCGGGGTTGGCGTTGCGCCCGATGAAATTGAGGTCGATGGCGGTGGTTTGCGCTTCTTCAGGCGTGAGGCTGATATAGGACTGTGCGATGGTGTTGAGGGTCTCGCGCTGTTCAGCGGTGAGCGCGC
>DDXM01000015.1 GCA_002347485.1 Anaerolineaceae bacterium UBA2260
GGCATCATCGCTGACGCGACCACGGTGGGGAATGCCATCCTGGTGATCAGCCTGATAGCCTGGGGGCTGTGCTTCGTTTTCATCACTGGTGCCATCATTCTTATTCCCAAAGATATCGACTCCATGCACAAGGAGTTACAGGAGCGCGCGGAGGTTGAAAAAAAGCTTTAATAACACAAAAACAGGTCAAAAATGACCTGTTTTCTGATTAAATATGTTGTGTCAATTATTATCCGCGAGGGGGTTCTTCCTTTGAAAGGCGATTGATCTGGG
Source organism: Anaerolineaceae bacterium UBA2260 (assembly GCA_002347485.1). Classification (GTDB taxonomy): domain Bacteria; phylum Chloroflexota; class Anaerolineae; order Anaerolineales; family Anaerolineaceae; genus UBA6107. Next base: position 274 of record DDXM01000015.1, read on the forward strand.
ATATTGTAGACAGCAAGTAAGCAGGAATAAAAACGATAATGAGCAGAATCATTATTGCTTCATAAAAAGTGAAATCTCCGAATGGCAGGTGAATGAATTTTGTGCCATTAAAATACGTCCAAATGCTGGCGAAGATCGCCAAGAGGCGGACTTCGGTGGGACCTACGTAGGCAAAGGATATCTGGAATTCACGGGAGGTGAAATTGGTGAGGGTTGTATAAATAACCATCAATAGATAAAGGAGATTTACTGCCCAGGCTAGTTCCAGCCGGCCGTAACCTGAGAAAGCTAACCCGGTCAGAATAATGGTGATGCTAATCACATCTAAACTATGATCCAGAAAATAACCGTAGCGTGGGCGTTCGATCTTACGGTAACGCGCCAATGTGCCATCCAGACTATCACAAAACCAGTTGAGAGCGAATCCCAGACAGGCGATCCATAAAAAGATGGGGTTGTTCTTTGAAAGAACATAACTTACCCCGATCAAAATGGCAGCAAGAAAACCGCCGAGAGACAGGATATCCGGGTTGATGCTGCGCGGCATCCTTGCTGCAAACCATAACAATACCCGCCTTTCTAATGGGTCTGTGATACTGTGATTAATTCTTTTATGCTTTGTTTGTTCTTTAACCCTATCAGATTTTACTTTTGCCATTTTTCCTCCATATCAAGAAGTGAGTGTTATAACATCTGGCCAAACGGGATAGAACATTGACCAAAGGACAGGGTTACTCTTAATGCGGTCTTCAATGATAATTAAAACACATTGCATATTAATTAGTTGTTCATGAATTTGGTCTTTATCCCGGACAATCGGGATGGGATCACTGGCAGCAAGGGTATATTTCCCTTCAGGTGAGGTACCACATAATACCACCGGGATAGGCGCTCCATTTTTAATCGCCAGCTGGATGTAATCTGTAGGAACAGCGGCTGAAGTGAACTGTCGCCATACGGACGATCCACACCCGTGAAGACCGTTCCCCCATCATTCAGGCGATGCATTGCACTGCATAACGAGGAGATCGAGATTTGCCAGTCGGTAACCCAGCAATGGCGGAAACACTCGGGCGATTGTGAGAACGACCAGGATTCCAAATGGCCCATTGATCAGATCATGAGATTTCATTTTTGATGCTCTCTGCGATGCTTTCTGTTTAGAAATATACCGGCCAGCGAATTTCAATCGTTAGGGGTAATGAATTTTTTTCGACCTTCGATTGGCTTATGAATCCCATTATATCAGGTGTGTTTTATATACCGGTAGGAAGAACGATGAGCAAGCCATGAAAAATGGTCTGATGTATGGCTGATGAGATCTAATCCCGCAGCAGCCAGCGCTCGATGTTATTCGGGAACTTGAAGACCGCCAGTTTTTCCAGCAGGCGCGCCGGGGCGGCGTCGCTCACATACAGGTCGAGGTGTTCCGCGTAAATAAAATGGTCCTGGTAGGCGCGCTCGATCCACGCAAACAGAGAATCGAAATATCCATTCATATTCAGGAAGGCACACGGCTTGCGGTGCCTGCCAATCTGTGACCAGGTAAGCACCTCGAACATCTCGTCCATCGTGCCGTAGCCTCCTGGCAGCGCGATGAATGCCTGCCCCAACTCGTTCATGCGCGCCTTGCGCACCTGGATGTCCTCTACGACCTCCAGCCGTGTCAATCCACTGGTGTAGATGAGCAGCGGGCTTTCCAGTCCATTGGGCACCACCCCGATCACCTCGCCATTCGCTTGCAGCGCGCCCTCCGCCAGCGCTCCCATCATCCCCGTACGCCCCGCGCCGTAGACCAGCCGGATACCGTTTTGCGCGATTAGCCGACCGGTTTCGTAGGCCGCCTCGTAGTACATCGGCGCCAGCCCATCCGCCGAACCGCAGAACACTGTGATGGATGAATAGGGAAAAGACATGTGGAGACCTCAAAGAAACTTTTCTGGGTAAGGAATACTTTCTATTATTTATTGATTATATCCTACGCGTGGATGTGGTATTTTAGGGCGACTTTCGGGATAAACACTCAGTTGAAAATTGAGGTTAACTGGTTGTTAACATAGCCTCCTGTTTTTTATCAGTATAATTTACCTTATATTACAAGCGAGGATCTCATGCCCCCCATTCTCGAACTGCACGACCTGGTCAAAAAATACGGCGATTTCGCCGCGGTCAAAGGCATCTCCTTTGACATCAAGGAGGGCGAGATCTTCAGCCTGCTGGGGCCAAACGGTGCCGGCAAGACCACCACCATCTCGGTCCTCTCCACCCTCTTCTCCCCCACCAGCGGCGACGCCACCATCTGCGGGCATTCCGTCACGCGCGAGCCGATGGAGGTCAAGCGCTGCATCGGTGTGGTACCGCAGGAACTGGCGCTCTACGAGGACCTCACCGCGCAGGAGAACTTCAACTTCTGGGGCAGCATGTACGGGCTTTCCGGTAAAGCGCTCTCCTCGCGCATCGACGAGGTGCTCGAGCAGATCGGCCTCACGGACAAAGCCAGGCAGCGCATCAAGACCTACTCAGGCGGGATGAAGCGCCGCGTCAACATCGGCGTGGGGCTGCTGCATAAGCCGCGCCTGCTCTTCATGGACGAACCTACCGTGGGCATCGACCCGCAGTCGCGCCGCGCCATCCTCGACTCGGTCAAGGAGCTCAACCGCCAGGGCATGACCGTGCTCTACACCACGCATTACATGGAAGAAGCGCAGGAACTCTCGCACCGCGTGGGTATCATCGACCACGGCGAGCTGATCGCACTGGGCACCCAGGCCGAACTCACCCGCCAGGTGCAGGAGACCGACACGCTCATCCTGCACATCGGCGAGAACGAGGACCCCCAGGCGCTCATCGACGCGCTCAAGGACGTGCCCGGTGTATTGCGCATCACCCCCACCAACCATGAGGTCGCCATTGTCACGCCCTCCGCCGAGGAGCTGATCGCCCCGGTGGTCACCCGCGCTGACCGGCTGGGCATCAAGGTGCACTCCATCGACATCCGCGAGCCCAACCTCGAAGCCGTCTTCCTGCACCTTACCGGCCGCGCGTTGAGGGATTGATATTATGTCTACGCGCAAAATATTTCACGTCGCGTTAAAGGACGTGTGCCTGATCTTCCGCGACCGCTCGGCGCTCATCCTCATGCTGCTCGCGCCCTTCCTGCTCACCATTGGCATGGGCGCGGTCACCGGGCGCTTTTCAGGCAGCAGCACCAACAGCGGCATCGCGGATATCCCCCTGACCATCGTCAACGCAGATGCGGGTCAACTTGGCGACGCGCTGGTAGAAATGTTCACCTCGCCCGACCTGGAAGCCCTGCTCGACTCCACTATCTCCACCGACCTCAGCGCCGCGCGCGCCGCGGTGGATAACGACGAGAGCGCCGCGGTCATTTACATCCCCGCAGGTTTCACCGATTCCATCATCCCGTCCCCGCAGCGATCCGCGCCGCCCGAGCTCGTGCAGGTGGAGTTCTACGCCAATCCTACCCGCCCCACCAGCTCTGGCATCGTCCGTACCATTCTGGAGCAGTTCCTCAGCCAGGTGGAGATCGGTCGCATCTCCGGTGAGGTAACCGTCACCCAGCTTCTTGCGAACGGATACATCGATCCCGCACAGGCGGCAGCGGTTGGAACCAGCATTGGTCAGCAAATGGTGCAATCTTCAGGCAGCACTTCTTCCATAAAACTGATCAATGTGACCGAAGGCGGGGGGGAAGTCGAGTTTGATACCCTGGCCTACATCGCGCCCGGCATGGCATTGATGTTCCTCATGTACACCGTTACCTACGGCGGACTCTTACTCATCAAGGAGAACAGACAGGGCACCCTGGCCCGCATGCTCATTTCGCCCACCACTTCAGCGCAGGTGCTCGGCGGTAAGGTGATCGGCATCTTCCTGATCGCGATGGCTCAACTACTGATTCTGATCGGTGGCACCTCGCTGCTCTTCGGGCTCAAGTGGGGCGACCCGCTGGCAGTGCTGGTGCTGGTATTCGCTGCTGCCTTCGCCGCCACCGGTTGGGGAATAATCATTGCCGCCGTATTTAAGACCCCGGGGCAGGTTGGCTCGGTCGGTTCCGCACTTATGCTCATTTTCGGTCTGCTGGGCGGGAGTTTCTTCGACGTCAGCTCCCTGCCCGGGTGGGTTCAGATCATCAGCAAGATATCGCCCAACGCCTGGGGCATGGAAGGGTTCCTCAACCTCGCCCACGGCGGCAGCATAGTCAGTGTAGGCACTCCCGTCCTCGCCCTGCTCATCATGGGTGCGGTTCTATTCTGCGCCGCCGCGTTCTGGATCTCGCGGCGCGGACTGGCGAGGAAGTGAGCAGGGGCACATGAAAAAAATTTACGCCATCTTCATAAAAGACACCCTCATTCGTTTCACCAGTCCCGTCGAATGGGCTTTCTTCCTCATCCTGCCTATCTTCTTTACCTTTCTCATCGGCGGCGGTACCGTGCAGAACCAGGACTCGCGTACATTTTTCTACGTGGTCGACCAGGCACATTCCCCGCTTTCCACCGCCCTCATCAATGAACTGGAAAGATCCAGCTCAGTACGTCCGGGGCTTACATCCTACGACGAAGCAATCAGCGAATTCGAAGAAAACCAGATCGCGGCAGTACTGATCATCCCGCCTGATTTCACCCTCGAAACCCTGCAAGCCGGCAACAGCGCGGTGGAGCTGCGCCAGCAACCGAACAATTTATCCGCCTTCGCCATTCAGCAAGGCGTAAACACCGCCCTCACTCGCGTAAGCAGCGCGGTGGATATCGCTTCCTTCAGCACGGCGCAGGCTGAAGCCATCCGCCCCTTCCCTTCCGAAGCAGAGCGCCAGATTTACTTCGACAATGCTCTCGACGCTGCCTACACGCAAATCGAAGAGGCGCCTCAGCGCCTGTCCGAGGTGCAAGCCGCTACCGCTGATACCATCCCCTACGACTCGAACGCCAACAGCGCCGCCGGACAGATGATCACCTGGGTGTTCATTCCGCTCATTGGGCTTTCCGCCATGCTGGCCATGGAGCGTCAGATCGGGACACTGCGGCGCATCCTTGTTACCCCTACCACCAAAACCACCTACATCGCCGGCACTGTACTCGGTCAGGTCCTCACTGCCGGGGTGCAAATGTGTTTGCTGATCGGTTTTGGCGTGCTGGTGCTCAAACTCAACTGGGGGCATGCTCCGGCAGCCACCGCCCTGGTTGTTGTCACCTCCACTCTCGCCGCCGCAGCCCTGGGCACCATGCTCGGTACCTTTGTCAAGACCGAACCCCAAGGTAATAGCATCAGCATCATGGTCGGCATGGTGATAGCCATGCTCGGCGGCTGCTGGTATCCCATCGAGCTCTTTCCACAGGTGATGCGCACCGGCGCCCAGGCATTACCCACCTACTGGTCAATGCAGGGCATGCTGGATATCCTGGTGCGCGGTCAGGGGATTGACGGGATTCTGCTCGAATCGGGCGTACTGCTCGGCTTCGCGCTGATCTTCTTCGTGATCGGGGTGTTGCGCTTCAGATACGAGTAAAGAATCAGAACCTCAAGTTTCACATTGTCTGGGAGGAAAGCCGCAATGTTAGGAATGCGATCGTTTCCTCCCTAAGTTTTTCGCGTGCCCAATCCTTTTGGTTTGGTGTGATCAATTCACCAAGTCCATCCAGGATGTGGCGACTCTCCATCTTTTTCAATTCTCCGATGCAATCAGTGACCAACTCATCAAAAGATTCGCCACTGCGTTTTTCGACGATATCTTTATTGATCGGAAACCTCGACCGCAGGAAATACCACACATCATAAATATCCCGGCTTGTCTCTCCAATCCTTTCATACATCGTCATCAACTTATGAGCGAACATATCCTCGATCACCATCACCTGCATGGAGACGCCCAAATAGGTCTTGATTTCGTACGCCGATCCGTACTGCCGTTTACTGATCTCGATTTTGACATTTCGCGATTTGTCGTCGTAGGCAAGCAAGTAAAAAAGACTGAATCGTTTCTCCAAAGCTTCTTTAACGTCACCATAACGCTTTACAATTCCCCCAACCCGTTCAAACACGATATCCGATTGCCCAGGATCCAAAAGATCAAAATCAAGATCGATTGAAAATCTATCCAGTCCATAAAACATCAGCGCAGCGGTTCCGCCTTTGAAGCCAACGTATGGCGCGATCTTTGTGTCGGAATATATTTCTTTCAATAGTTGGAACAGGATAGTCTTATGCCTGCTGATGTCAATGGTCATATTTTGGATTCCGTCCTTAACTTCCACCTAGCGACTCTTTTTTCCAAACTTTTATTTTCATAAATTGGTAGGATTTGGTTTACTTTTTCCCAATCAATCCCGCCGAGGTAATCGAAATATGCGCGAGGACTAACGTACAACAGATCCAGAAATGCGCGTTCCATACTCGCGATGGACGTCTCGTTGACGTGCTCAACCCCCAATGGATTCACAAGCAGATCAGTGCGTAATTTGCGAAATAAAAAAACCTGGTCATCTACAGTGATCTTACGGGTAGCATATGAAGCGACGAATATTTCTGTGTAGTATTGAAAGATCACCCCTTCCCTTACCAACACAGTCTCAAAGCTGACATAAGCAGGCGTTAGGATGCGTGTCGCAAGTTCTATTCGATCGTAATCCTTATTCTTCGCATACAACCCTTTGCGAAGGCGCAATAACTCCCCCTTATTCACATAGTAATTCAATCGCACGCGCGTAGCGAGGGAATTCGCATCATGCCACAGCAACGCAATATCTCTTGTGGAAAAGACCGTTTTCTTTGAACGCAGGATGGGAGATAAATAGTTTCCTTTTAACATAATTATGAACTGAATGTTAGTTTTAACCTAACTTTCAGTTCATATATTACATCTTTTTATTCTTTTTTTTTCAAGTCTTAATAGGTTTACAGAATTTTCTCGCTTCAGATCATGGGCACTTCGAATGTGTTGTCCGCGATCTCGATGCTGTTCGCCACCAGTTTATCCAGGAACCGCGGGCGCAGGCCTGTGGGCTTTAGACCGCCCTGCACCACACCATTGCGAATGCCGGTCTGGTGGAAAACAAAGATATCCTGCATGACAATCGTGTCACTCTCCATCCCCTGCACTTCCGAAACCTGCATGACGCGGCGCGTGCCGTCCTTCAGGCGTTCCATATGAATGATGAGTTCGATCGACGAAGCCACCTGCTCTCGGATGGCTTTCAGCGGCAGGTCCATGCCCGCCATCAGCACCATCGTTTCCACGCGACGCAGCGCATCGCGCGGGCTGTTGGCGTGCACTGTGGTCATCGAGCCGTCATGACCGGTGTTCATCGCCTGCAGCATATCCAGCGCTTCGCCGCCGCGGCATTCGCCCACCACAATTCGGTCTGGGCGCATGCGCAGCGCGTTGATCACCAGTTGACGGATGGTGATTTCGCCCTTGCCCTCGATATTGGGTGGGCGCTTTTCCAGGCGTACCACATGCCGCTGGCGCAGCTGCAGCTCAGCGGTGTCTTCGATGGTGATGACCCTTTCCTTATCCGGGATGAACGCGGAAAGCATGTTCAGGAAGGTCGTTTTACCCGAACCCGTACCACCTGATACCACCAGGTTGATGCGCGCCTCCACGCAGGCTTTGAGAAAATTCGCCAGCGGGATGGTCATCGTGGTATTGGCGATCAGGTCCTGCGCGGTGAAAGGGCGTGCCGCGAACTTGCGAATGGTCAGGATCGATCCATCCAACGCGAGCGGCGGGATGGTGGCGTTGACGCGGTAGCCATTCGGCAGGCGGGCGTCGACCATCGGGGAGGTTTCGTCCACTCGCCTGCCGATAGGCGACACGATGCGGTCGATGACACGGCGCAAGTGGGCATCATCTTCGAATTTCACATCGGTCGGTTCGATGATGCCAAACTTCTCCACGAACACTTCGTCGTACCCGTTGACCATGATCTCGGTGATGTCGGGGTCTTTCAACAGCGGTTCGATCGGACCGTACCCCACGATATCCGCCACCACCCAATCCAGCAGTTGGTCGCGAGTATCGCGGTTGTACAACAGCTTCTCTTCCTCCAGCACCTGGTAAAAGCTCTGCTCGATCATTCTGCGTATTTTTTCTGCGTCGATCGCGCCGCCATTGTTGTTATTGTTATCTGAAAGCAGGTCCTTTTGTACCGCGTCGCGCAGCAGTAGGAAATCCTTTTCCAGCTCTGCCATCTGCTGGCCTTTTTCGCTGACCTGCGTCTGCGTTTCTTTTTTCATTGCCGGTCGGTTGGTGAACATGCATTTCTCCTATAGTGGTATTAGAACTTGCTCCATCAATCGATGGAGGGTACTTGCAGCTCCCTGCCGAAGGTGATGATCATGCTTAGCGGCAGTCGGTTGGCAACGATGATCGCGCTGGTGGTGGAAAGGTTTTCCGCGGCGAAGAAGGGCAGCGTCGCCCCGTCTGGCGCATCAATCGTCCGCATGGTGTAGATCTGGCTAATTTCCTCTGCCGCCTGGCGATAGGATTCCACCGCCTGCTGATAATCTCCCTGGAACATCAACTCATTCCCGTCGCTCACCAGGATGTACAATTGCGAATTAACCGGGGCTTTGTTGAGCGCTCCCACCTTCTCAAAAGCGTAACGGTAATAAGAACCAGCATTCTCAAAATCGTTCATGCGGGCGATAGTATCCCCCAGCGCTTTCTGCACCTCGAATAGTTGCAGTTTATTCTCACTCACTTCAAAAGCCAGGATTTCCGCCTGCTCCAGGTTAGTGCGGGCGTCGGCATATAAACCTACTTCATAAAATTTCTTACCCAGTTCGAAATATGACTCAAGCAGGAGTTGCCTGGCATTTCCGTTGGCATAACCGGGGTCAGAGCCCACGATCTGCCCCAGGTTCTTTACCGCCTGGCTCCAATTCAATTCGATGACGTCTTGAAATGCCACCTGGTATAACTGCGCGGTTCTCAACGCCGCCTGCAGGTCGGCGCTCCTTGGGTTCAGGTTTACCGCCTTGTTGAGATAGGCTACCGCGCTTGAGATCGAGGAAAAGGTCTGATATCGCTCCTGCAGTAGTGAATTGGCGGTTTGGCTGAACTTCAACTCCAAAAGGTTGCTGCTTACCTGCTCCAGGTTGCTTCGTTCACTGGCAAAAGCCCGGCTTTGCGGTATCATCGCCACAGCTTTGCGGTAATACTGCTCCGCCAGGCCAATCTCTTCCACCGTCGTGGTGGAACTCTCCAGCATATCGATAATGCTGCGCAGGTAGCTGTTCAACAGTTGCTCTTTCATCAGGGGGTCATTCAGGTCGGGTTCCAGCGCCAGCGCGGATTCGTACGCGTCGATGGCTCCCCGCCAATCCTGTTCCTGGTAGGCTTCATCACCTGCCTTTAAGTGCTCGCTGATCTGAATACCTTCTTCAGCCTTGGTGATCATGCGCTGCACATCCCATAAGCCCGAGGACTCAGATTCGATGGCCTGAAAGATGGCAAGCGCTTCTGGGTACTTTTCCTCAGCCATAAACTCCATCGCGCCCTGGTATTGCTCCTCCAATTTCAGCAGCGTATTGGTGCGAGCTTCCAGTTCCGCCAAACCCGGGTATTCCGCGTCCAATGAGCGGATCCTTCCTACCAGCTCCGCGGCAACCGCGGGTTGCCCCGCGCTCAACAGGTCTCTGGCTTGCTGTTCCAGTAGCGCAGCTTGTGAGGTCTTGCTTTCACTGACCTCCTGTGAGATCAGGTTGCTCAGAACCAAATAGGATCCGGCGAAAATGAGCAGCACAACAAGGATACTGAAAATGGTGAAAGTGCTGATGCGCACGGTTTTACGCGTCTTTTGTTTGCGCTCCACCAGGTCATGCTTTTGTTCAAGTTCGATCAGCGATAACCGCAATTCGAGATCTTTCTGGAACTCCACCAGGCGCGGGTTGCCAGGGTAACGTTCCAGCAGGACGCGCAGCAGATCGCCGCTTTCGTCAAATTTCGCATGCTGGAAACTATCCATTAAATTCAAATAATCGGGGTCGTTATACATATTATCACCGCCCCGGTGTTTATCATTCATTTGCGGGTTTTTTGTGGTCTCATCATTCGAGGCAGAATTTTCAAACATGGGCTCCCAACTCATACTGGTTTCTAGAATATGCTCAATAAACGTGGAACCGCTGGCGCGAGGATCACGATGACGATCGCCGGGAAGATGAACAGCGCCAGTGGGATGATCATCTTGGCTGGCAGCTTGTTGGCGATCTCTTTGGCACGGTACTGCCGCATGATGCGCATCTGCTGAGCCTGGCTGTGCAGCACATCGGCGTAACTCATGCCCATCTTCTCCGCTTGCACGATGATGGTGATGAAATTCGTCAGGTCATCCACATCCAGCCGCTGGCTCATGTTGGTCAGCGCGGTTGCCCGCGAAACTCCCATTTCCATTTCGTGAATGGTGCGCTTAAACTCCCTTCCCAGGTCGGTCTCCCAGTAATCCGTGATCTTCTGCAATGATTGATCAAATCCCAAACCCGCGGCAGCGCAGACGGAAAGCATGTCCAGCGCGTCCGGTAACCCACGCTGGATCTCGCTCTGGCGCTCTCTGATCTTTGAGTTCAGCCAGGAGCTGGGAAGAATGTAACCCAGCAGGATCACCAGCACCGCTATCGCTACATTAGTCAAGGACAGGTTCGAAAAATCTCTCACAATGAAGAATGCCACCACAAGCCCAACTGCCAGCAGCAGAAATCTCAGCGCGGTGAACTGTCCAGCGTGCATTCCCCCGGGGTACCCCGCGATTCCCAATTGGTGTTCCAGGTGGTCTCTCGCGCTTTGTGGGGTAAACCGGCTGAAAAATCCCAGTAATGATTTGACCCAGTTGCCAACCGTCCGGTTAAACAGGGAGCCGCTGGTTTCGCGGAGCAGGATCCTCCGCTTCGGTTTGACTGGAGCTTCCTCTTCCCGCCTTACATACTGGTCCAGGCGGTTTGAAATCTTCGATCCTCGCTTGACCAAGGTGGAGATCCCAAAGAACAGGATGAGCAGCCCAAAGATCAGGGCCGCGACCCCAGCCATGACCAGCTGCGGGTCTGTATTAAGCAAATCCAGGTTAATCTTCATTAGGCTCCTATACCCGAATTCTAGCCATACGCCTGATCAGGATATTGCCAATGATCACGCCGATGAGCGCGAACACGAATGCCACCTGTGTGATGAACTCGGTTTTCACCGCCTCGAAGTAGTCGGGGTTGATCAGAAATACCGCAATACCGGCAATGAAAGGCACCAGTGAGAGGAAATTCCCCACATACCGGGAGTAAGCGGTCAATGACCGGATTTCACCAAACAAATGCAGCCGGTCGCGGATCGTGCTGATGGTGGCTTCAAGCACCGTGGAGAGATTACCGCCCACCTGGGTATTGATGATGATCGCGGTGACCACGATCTGCAGGTCATCGTTCTCCATGCGCTCCGAAAGGTTCAACAATGCCTGCTCCAGCGGGATGCCAAAGCGCACCTCGCGCAGCACCCGCCCATATTCAGTAGCCGAAGGCTCGCTGACCTGTTCTGCCATCATGTCCAGCGCCTGCATCAGGCTGTAGCCAGCCTGCACCGCGCCCTTGATCATGATCAGCACGTCCAGCAGTTGCTCATGGAATTTCCTTTGCCGCCGCGCGATCGCCTGATCCAAGAGAATGGGAGGTACCAATAAAGCGATCCCACCCAGGAAGGCACCTCCCAGGATGTTAGCGGTGACCACCCAACCGAGAAGGATAGCCAGTATTGTGACGATGATACGGATGAGGATAAATTCTGTATCTGTGATCGCCCAGTACGCGCTTGAGATCTTTACCTGCAGTTTTTCAGAAGAAAACACACCCAGGTACTGGTTGATCCAGTTGCGAAATCTACCAAGTCCCTCTTTTGAAACCACTACACGAGAAGTGGTGGAGGAAGCAGTTTCCTCCTGGTCGGCACCGCTCTGCACATAATCCGTGATCCTCCCTCGCATAGCCGTTGAAGCGCGGACGCGCAGCATAAAAATCACCGCCACGATCACGCCCAACAAGCAAAGGATGATCACGCCAAGCAAAATGGCATTGGTTGAATCGTTTAACAGGGATGCGGTCTCCATTGATTCCTAGCCCAGTTTGGAGGACTTTTTGAGGATTTCGCTATTTTCGCTTTTTACCGTCGCCAGGTACTCTGCATTCATATCCTTGATCTGCTTCACCAGAGCGGAGGTGATCTCCTCATAGGCTTTTGAAATCGGGTGGCGCGAATTCTTGAGCACGATCGGCACGCCTTCGTTTAGACAGGTCAGCGCCAGGTCTTCATCAGCCGGAATGCGCCCGAAAATCTTCATATTCAGGATCTGTTCGATCTCCTCGCGTTTCACGTCCGCCTTGCGACCGATCAGGTTGAGGATAAGCAGCGTTTTTTGCGGCGGGTAAGATAGCGATTTTGTCACCTCAATGAACTGCCGCACATCGCGCAGCGAAGCCAGGTCCGGGTTGAGCACCAGCAGGATCCTCTCCGACAGGTCCATGTAGGTGACCGTGTTCTCGTTCAGGTTGTTGCCGCCATCCACGATGATGTTCGGGAAGACGTTCTGCAATCCCTGCACCACCTTGAAAAGGTCCTCAGGTCGGATTCCCTGCGCTTCAGTAATCGAATTGGGGCTCGGCAGCACGTACACGCCTGAAACATGGCGCACTACCACCTGCTTGATCAAGCGCTGATCCAGCGTACCGGCGTGGGTGATCAGGTCGGTGAGCGAGTTGCCCGTGCGCAGGTTCAAATATAAGGACAAATGCCCGAAAAGATGCTTGCCATCGATCAGCAGCACATCCTCTTTCAGTTGCCTCTGCAGACTGATGGCGAGGTTCACCGCGACAGTCGTGGTACCCGCTCCCCCTTTGGGGCTGAAAACAGTGAATGTATTTTTCGGTTTTTCCGTCACTTCTTTCGCCACTGTCGGCATCGTGAAGGTCTGTCTGCGTTCCATCAGTTCCATCACGCGCTTGATGGTATTCACCAGGTGGTCCTGTTTATAGGGGAAGATGAGAAAAGCGCGCGCGCCGGACAGAACCACCCGCTCTGAGTTGACGACCTCCTGTTCGGGCAGGACGACCACCACCGCGCACATCGGGTATTCAAAGGCAATTCTGTCCACCAGCTCGAAGAAATTGCGCGATTGAAAACCGTAATCCAGCAGGATGATATCCGGTTGGGTTTCCGCGATCACCGGCAGGAGATTTTCAGGGGTGACTTCCTTGTCAAAAATGTAATACTCGCCCTGCTGAGACAGCGCCTGGCGGGTGGCGTTGATGACCGAGTTGTTGCTGGAAACCATTAATATGGTAGTTAGATCAGACGTGGCTGCCATGCAAAAACCTTTCTATACTAAGGTAGAATTTCGAGGCCGTAAAGTTCGATGATGTATTCCTCGGTGACCGGCGTCAATTCAAATTGGACGTCTGACGTGGGGTTGCGCAGGACGATGTCGAAAACCGCGTCCGTGTCCTTCAAGTGCTTGAGCACCAGCGCGTCCTGAGGGCTCAACGCCAGCAGGTAAGCCCTGATCCTGGTCTCCACCGGTCCGGTTTCCTCGGTCGGTACCTGACCGGTCAGCGGGGAGGCATTGCCCTCCTCATCGATGATCTCCAGCACCAGCGCTGTGATGTTCACCCGTTGGAAAGTATCCACCGTGAAGGTGCGCATTTTAGGTTCCACCGGTTCTCCGGTTGCGGTAACCGCTTCATCCCCCACCACGCGCACTTCTTGTTCAAACGTGGCGAAGATATCCACGATATCCCCGCGCTTGATCATATCCTCCGTGCTCATCAGGTCCGTCGCCGGAAAAGCCATCAGCACATGGTCCTCGCTGAGGATGAAACTGAGATCGTTGTTATTGTTGGTCGGGTCCGCCAGGTTGTGGTTCAATAGCATTTCGCCCTGCACCAGGTCGGTCTTGATGATCTTGCCGACCGCGTCTTCGATTTTGGTGACCACGTTGCGCGGGGCTAGCTCCACCGGCACGCTCGCGGTCGTCAGGTCAGCGCTGGTCAGCGCGTCTCCCAGGAAAAGATCGCGCGCCAGGATCACCACATCGGTCTTGACCACCTCGGCTTGTTCCTGGGTCGCGGCGCGCTGCTCCTGCGTGCGCTGGACGAGTATGATACTGGCCAGAACGCCGATGGCCACCAGCGCCAGCCCGGCCAGGATGATGAATGCGGCTTTCGATTTATTAGTCAATGCGTGCCTCCGTTAGAAAAATCAAATGAAATCATCTTGTTAATGAAGCGGTGTAAATCCCCAGGTCTGCTCCATAAATACTCACGTTTTCTGAATCCAGGGACTGGGGATCAACAAAGTAGCCTTCCAGGGCATTCGTATTATCTTTAATGGTGGGGTTCACGGATTGAGCCAATGCAAAACCCGGGCAATAATCTTTGGGAGCGCTGTGTACGCAGGTGACAAAAAACGGCGCGAAAGCCACTATATGGAACACTGGCGTGGCTGGATTACCGGTAATTACTATGTCCGTTTGGCCCGGTTCAAGTGGTACACCGGGTGCAACCTCGGAGTGGGCTGCTCCAAGGCATTCTGGCTTATTAGAGGGTAGGTCCTCGCACATCACATTGAAAACAGGGATCCACACTACCTCATCTATTCGCGTCTTAAGCGCTGTGTAGACCGAGGTTCTATCTCCATCTGTCGCGCTCAGCCAGGTATGTGGGCGTATATAGACATCCAACCCATTAGTGATCCATCCTACAAGATTAGCAGTACCGCTGCTGTCGCCCGTAAGGTTCAACCATCCGCGATTACCGCCGCTATTCAACTGGTAGCGGTCAATACCATCATTGGAAAAATCACAGATCAGGTCCACACCACACACCTTGGCCGAATCCATCAAGATATAGACATGGTTGCTGTGCGTAGCGTATAGGGCATTGCTGATTGCTTCGGCTTGATCCGCTGTAGGATCCACCCCTTCAGGAAGCGGGAATTTGGCGAGATAGGTCTCCGCAATGGTTTCAACCTCATCCCAATCCAGCCTGATGTAATCGCAATCTTCGCTGACTGATCCCTCCGCGGGTGCGCGGCAAGACCAGGCGATCGGAAGAACGATGCTCGGATGGTACGGGAAGCAGCCTGCCGCGGCAGTCGCGCTCACTTCCAGGAATTCCTGTGGGAATATCTTCGCGAAAAAGGAATCCTGCTTTATCCCGGCAGTGACCACCACTTCTCCCCTAACCAGTCCTGGCAAATCGTCCTCTGCATCCCCGACCCTTGTTTCATCTATTGCTACAACAGGTTCGACGATTTCACTTTCAGAAAAACTTAGTAACAGGTCCGCTTTGGCATAGTTTTCTGCCGTAGTTAGCGCATTCTCTCTGTTCTTCGCGGTGTCTTCACCTGTGCAGTACACGCGCGCGCCAGCAAGTGCGCCGGCGTCGGCGGCGTTTTGCGCAGCGCGCCTGTCAACGAGAAGAAATCCACCATCAATCAGCAGCGCTGCCATCATAACAATTACCAACAGACCCACCACCAGAAACGGCAACACTTGGCCTGGCGCGCTATGTTTATTTAGTAATCTTAAGTGAGACATCCTACCCTCCAGCTCTTATCTTGCAGACGCGGCAAGTCTCATCGTTGATTCGGTATCCAAGACAATCGCGCCGTCTACTCCAAGCAATTGATTAATTCCCGGCGTTACAGCTTTAAAGTTATAGCTTGCCTTTACATTTACATTTTCATAAAAATCATCACCTGAATCCATCAACCTCGTAATCGTGACGGTAATATCCGGTCCGGAGAAAACGCAAGGTCCCGGATAGCATAGCGTGTTGGTGGGAACCAAACCCACTTCTGGCACAGCGAACGCAAAATCATTGATTCTTTTCACATTCTCAAGATACGGACCCTCTTCTGATTGCGTATCCACGATCCCGAATCGCGCGCCTTCCCGAACCATGTTTGTCAGGGACGAGTAGTAGAAGATCGCTCTTCCCAGGTCAAAGAATCCGGTCAGCAGGAAGATAACGACCGGAAAAAGGATCGCTACTTCTACGAGAGATTGACCGGATTGGAAAACATTTTTCTTCATTGTACAAGCATCCTTGCCGAACCGTTCATGATGATCTCCCCATCCGTCAATCCCAAGGCCTCCAGTAAAAAGCCGAAAATGAGATCCTCACTGGAGTACACTGTTACGATCACATTTTTCATTTCGTCGATCGGGAAATCACTCGCATCTTCGTATGCGATATTGATCGGATTGTAATTGGCTGAAATATCTGCAATCGTTTCCAGTGGCACACCAGCGTTGGCGCTGTACGCGTTGATCAGCGCGAGCGTTTCGGTTATCTCTTCGTGGTTGCGCGAAAGATAATTCGCCCCTTCACGGGCTGCGTTTGTTATTACGATCTTGTGGACGAACAATCGCCCAAAATCCATCGCCCCCAGGATCAGCAGCAGGATTAACGGCAAAGTCAGCGCCAGTTCCACCAGCGCCTGCCCTTTTCTCTTTGCGATCCTGCGTTTATCTAAAAAAATCATTCTAAACCTTTTAACGCCCTCTGGTGTTAGATAACACGTCGGACCTGATGGTGTATCCGCGATGTTGAGCGTCGACTAGTGACCCCCTGAACAGGGTTTTTTAGCTCCCACTACCTTACAATATTGTAATTCATTGTACAGCAATTGATTGAACTTTTCAATCAGAATGCTTACAATGTAATTGTCTTAATTCATCCCACCTTTATAAGGATTTGGTTTTTATGCCCCAATCCATCCTTTCCTCAACCTCACGCGAAACGATCGAGAGCATCTCACTCCTGGCTTATGTAGCCGAAGCCGCTGAATGGGACAACCGCTCTCACCTGCGCCGCGTCAAAGCCTACGCCTTTACGCTTTTCACCACGTTGGGGCTGCAAGCCGCTGAAGCTGAACTGCTGGCACTGGCTTGTGTGCTGCACGATGTGGGCAAAGCCGCCACGCCCGATGAACTGCTCAAGCGCCAGGGTCAATACACCCCCGCCGAGTGGCAGGTGATGGAGCGCCACACCATCGACGGCGAGAAAATGCTGCGTGACGCGTCTTCTCCCATTCTGCGCGCCGGGGCGGTCATTGCCCTCACCCATCACGAGCGCTGGGATGGCAGCGGCTATCCCAATCACACCATCGGTGAAGCGATCCCCATGAGCGGGCGGGTCTGCGCGCTGGTGGATGTCTTCGACGCGCTCACCACAGCCCGGCTGTACAAGGATCCCGTGGATCGCGAAGAGGCCTTTGATCTCATTCGCCGCGCCAGCGGAACGCTTTTCGACCCCGCTGTGGTGCAAGCCTTTGTCAATTCCCGCTCCGTGTTCCTGAGCCGATAGAAAACCCGCGGCGAATAATCACCGCGGTAGCCAAGTTAAGGTGCTGTCTTTATCAGGGCGGAAAATTGAAGTACTTCGCTGTAATGGCATCGGCGTAGGTTACTCCGCGCACACACAGGTCATCCCTGGTCACAGCCTTAATATCCGCCCACTTCACCGGACCGTTGGTGATCTTGAATGCGTTGGCGACCGCGTCGAACACGCACTCTGAACCGGCGTTGTAGTCCATTAGCGTCAGCTTCCAGATGGTCGCGTAATCCACCACCAAACCGGAATACCACCCGGTGGCATTGAACACCAGCTGCTGCGTCTGGAAGCAGTATCCCAGCACGGTTTCCGCGAGGATGTCGATACTGCGCTCGGCGGCGTTGAGGTCGATGCCGTATTCGCAGGTGACGCAGGTGGCCACCAGTGATGAGAGGATCTGTTCCGCCACGGGCACGCTCAGCTCGCAGTTGATCGCGGAGGTATCATCGCAGACTTTGTAGCGCAGGTCGGCGTTCCACTGCAGGGCGTTGCGCATACCAATATTGGTGATATGCCCGTATCCATAATGCGTTTGCATGTAGCGTGAAGGCCAGTACTGAGACTCAGTGCGGATCATCATTTTGAGCAGTACCGGCGGCACCCCCACCGTTTCCCACTGGTCAAGAATGGGCTGGTTCATCAGGTTCTGTACGGCGATCACATCCTCCTGCGCCGCGTCCATACCGCAGGCGTTGGCGTAGCCCGTCGTGGTGAGACCGTTTGAAGGGCACGTGCCCGCGTCCACCACGCCGGCGCTGATGAGCTGCCCGGCGAGGAAGAACAGGTTCTCGCTGGTGTTGAGCTGGCTCGCGGTCTCAGGCACGTAGAGCCAGTGCATCTCCTCCAACGGTACGTTCACCCGGTTGAGACAGGTAGGCGTGGTTTGCGCCGAGGCGGTGAACCCGTTATTCGCCAGGTTAAAGCCCGCCGCCGCGAGGAAAACCGTCGCGGCGATTATGGCAGCGATGATAATGATCGGTGCGTGTTCCTTATGAGCCCGCATGGATTGCTTCCCCTACCCAGGACTACGCTTAAAATGAAGAATGGCGCCTATGCCTGGATCTTCCTGGAATGGTGTTGCAGATTAATATATTATACGCTCTGCAGCGATTAATTTCAATCCCAATTACCGGATTATTACCGCTTTACAACGCCGGGAATTTCTCCGCCGGGACGAAGCACACTCCCACCATCGAGCGCCCCACGTGCGCGCCCAGCACCAGCGAGAGCTGACGCACCGGCAGCCAATCCACCTTGAATTGCCTGGCAATTCCCTCCATCAACTGCTGCGCGCCTTCCGGGTTGGCGGCATGCACTACCTGCGCCCGCAGCGCCACTCCCTCCCCTACGCGCCGGCTCACCTGCTCCACCGCGCCCTTGATTGCGTTACCGAACGAGCGCGCCTGTCCGAGTGTCACATAGGTACCGCGCACCTTCTCCACGCCGATGATCGGCTTGATGTTGAGTACCGAAGCCAGCAGCCCCTTGAGATGGCTGATGCGTCCGCCGTGAATGAGGTACTTGAGCTCCTTGAGCGTGTACAGCACGTCAACAGCGCCGCCGATCTTCTCGAGCAGCGTGAGCACCTGCTCACGGTTCCAACCAGCCTTCAGCGCGCGCGCCGCGGCTTCCACCTGCCAGCCGGAGGGGACGGATAACGTCTTCGTGTCCACCACGGTAACATTAGCTTCGGGCACCATCGCCGCGCCTGCCATGGCCGCATTGACCGTGCCGCTGAGCCCCGAGGAGATGTGAATGGAGAGGATATCCGGGTCGGTTTTAGCAAGCTCTCGGTACAACAGTGCGAACTCACCCGCCGCCGGCTGCGAGGTGACCGGCAGATCCTCCGCCGCATCCAGCAGGTCGTAGAAAGCGTCCGGTTGAATATCGATCCCCTCGCGGTACGATTTGTTGCCCAGGGTCACAATCAACGGTACCACGTGCACCTTGAACTCGCGCATTTGCTGATGGGTGAAACTGGTATCAGTACCACTGTCTGTCACAATTTGCATGTCTTCTTCTCCATACCATAATAGCCCTGCCAGGGGCAACCTAAGCTTACCCTCCGCTTGCGCGCGTGGAAAGTCCCATGAGTCACAACCGGCGGTATACCGCAGGTCACATCGCGCCAACGCGCTGTTTTTCGGGCTATAATCAGCCGCATGTGGGATGACCGCTACGCCACCGACGAATACCGCTTCGGCACCACCCCCAACCGCTTCCTGGTGGAGTGCGCACCGCTTTTACCGCCCGGCGCGAAGGTCCTCTCCCTCGGCGAGGGTGAAGGACGCAACGCGGTGTACCTCGCCGGTCTGGGTTTCGATGTCACCGCCGTGGACTGCTCCGCGGTGGGGTTGGCCAAGGCACGCCGCCTGGCGCGTGAACGCGGGGTGAGCATCACCACCATTGTTGCTAATCTAAATGAATATCCCATCCAACCCGGCGCGTGGGACGCCATCATCAACTTCTTCTGCCATATGCCCTTCGCTGAGCGCGCCCCTCTGCATCAGCGCGTCATCGCGGGACTCAAACCCGGCGGCGCGTACATCCTCGAGGTGTTCAACCCCGACCAACCGCAATTTGGCAGCGGCGGCCCCACCGACCGCGACCTGCTGATGTCCATCGACGACACCCGCCGCGAGCTGCCCGGCCTCGACCTGCGCGTGGCGCGCGAGCTCACCCGCCGCCGCGACGATGACGACCCCGCCACCCCGCTGGTCTCGGTGCTGCAGGTGCTGGCGATACGTTCTTAACCCCCAGATCACACGGATTTCACTGCTCACACTTAAAAATAATCTGCCATTGCGATACCGGAAGATCTTCCAGGTCGAAGCAAACCCCAATTACTTAAAGGGGGATTGCTTCGTCACCAAGAACCTTCCTCGCAACAAGGCACAGGGGCTCAAATTTCTCAGCCGTTTTTATATTTTCGTGGGAATTCGTGTAATGTGGACTGGCTCATTCTTTGAGCCATGTATTCGTGTACAACTGATTATTTCCGTTTGAATAGGTAAAGCACACGCTCGCTGCCGGGGATGGGGGCCTTTTCCACGATGGTGAAACAGCCGGCGAAAGCCTGCTCGAAACCCTCTTCGGTGTATTGGTCAAAGATATCCTTGCGCGTCGCGAGCAGGCGCTGCACCTGTGAATCGCTCTTGGGCACGAACTCGACGATCGCCCAGGTCGCGGCAGCGGCGAAGAACTGCGCCACGGAGGACAGGGGCACGTTGTTCGAGATCGCCAGGTGATGGATGAGCGCCAGCGCCATCACCAGGTCCACGGGGCCGCGCTCGAGCAGCGACTCGCGCTCGCGGTGCGCCCAGCCCAGCGCCGGGCTGGGATTGGTGAGGTCGATGACCAGGGGCAGCAGGTGCTGCTCGTCGTTCGCTCGGATGGCAAGGTAATCCTGCTCCACCGCCGCAGGGTCGATGTCACTGGCGACGGTCTCCACGCCGCGGCGCGAAAGCTCGCGGCTGAACAGACCATTGTTCGCGCCCAGGTCCCAGGCAGTTTTGGGGGCAGCCTTTTCCACAAAGCCCCCCACGATCTCGCCCTTGGTCTTGAGTGCGTCATCGCTGTAATTGGTGCAGTGGTAATAATCGCCCCATTCGGTGCCCTTCGGCTCCCACTTGAGCGGTTGGATGGTTTTTTCCAATCCATCGATGATATTCAACAAGCCCGCTTTGCTCAACGTTACCGCCCGCGCCTGCGCCACCTGTTTATCGCTGTACTGCTGCTGGGCTTTGGCGTGCAGGTGAATGTGCACCGCCAGCCCCGCCAGCCCCAGCTTCGTCTTGCCGGGCAACAGTTCGCTCGCCAGGTCTAGTGGAATGCCATCGATATATACACGCATCAACTGCATCAGGCGGATATCCACCAGCGCGCCCAGCGCCAGCGGCGCCAGGAAGTGCTGGCAGAACTGGCGGTAGCCGTCCCATGGAGCGCCTTCCCTGTAAATGTCGAATGAAAGCGTGTCGATTATGACCGGTTTACCGTTGACGAATTGGATGTTGTAAGCGCTGGCGTCCTTGAGCACCATGCCCTGCTCCAACCCGGCGCGCGCGGCGCTCAACGTCAGCAGCGCCGCGTCCTTGAGCTGCGAGAAACTCCACTCATAAGGGTATGATATGAACGGCACCACCTGCGGGCGGATGACTTTATACGCCAGGGCGGCGTCAGCCGGCGGCGTGTCCGCCTCCTCGTGCGGGATAAGCATGCCGCGGTTGGTGAGCGCTTCGTACAGACCACCGGTCATCAACCTGTCATAGGCTTTGCGATACACCTGGTTGACCTGGCGGAACAGCACACCGTCGCGTTTGAAGATGAATCCGCTGGGGTCCCTGAAGGAAGCCCCCACGCGTTCGCTATCCAGGCTCATTCCGCGCTGTCTTCCTGATCCTCATCTTCTACCGCTGGCGCGGGCGGCACGTACTTCTCCCCCTTGAGGAACGCCTTGATGCGTCCCCAGAAGGTTTTGAGCAGGATCCCGATCCCGCCGAGCAGGCCCGCGGCGAGCAGCTGTACCAGCAGGCTGCCGGTTCCGGGGTCAAGGTAATTATTGAGTTTAAAGAAAATGATCGGCATGCACCCTCCATTGAGGAATAAGGATTAACTCAAAGATTTTTACCTGGAATGGTGAATATACCATCTTTTACTGGTTTTGACTGCGTTTTAGCAGCCATTAATTATCGCGGAACAAACCTCGCGCGCAAGTTGAAACAGAAGCTGAGATTTACTATACTATATATAAGTGAAAACAAGGAGTACTGGTATGAAAACCATCGAACTGCTGGACAAAACCCTACAAGTTGAGGTCCGCTACGCCTGTGAAGACAAGGACCTGGCCGATAATATCTGCATCAAGGTCAGCGAAACCTGCCCGGAGGAAGAAAAGGTCTTCGTGCATGACGAGAGCCATTTGTACATCACCAAAGAACAGGCCCAGGCGCTGGCTGACGCGCTCTTGAAGGCGGTGGAGAAGAGCGGGAAAGCACAATGATTATTTTATCCTGCGCATAATAGTGCAATTTTCACTTGTCCTAAGTATTTCGTTATTTCAAGAAATTCGATCAACCCATTGTCACTCTAACTTGTCATTTACTGATTCGAAGTTGAATGAATCACCGTAGGTTGACCCGTAATGTAAATCGTCAAGCAATGGATAGTCAACCCCCAAATACTGTGAAAAGATAACCCTGAAAGTATTTACTGGAGAAATCTGCGGATATAACCGGCTGTAATCTCGATCAAAGAAGTATATGGCATTCAAGATTCCATACCTTTCAGTGAAATTAGACTCTCCAAGTGTATCGTGGTTTGTCTCACTCCCAGGTCCATGATCCCCCTGAATGATCAGGATGAACGGCTCAGTTGAGTTCTTCTGAATCCGGTCTACCATGGAAAGAACGGTATTTTGTAGGTAGATCAATTGATTCCTATACCCAGACCGATATTCTTCGAGTGTTCCATCGACAAGATAGCGATTGGCATCCTCAATCGAATAAATTCGCTCAGCTTCGCGAGGGGTGCCATCATTATTGAATACAAAGGGGGGGTGCGGACATAAGATATGCGCGAAAATGAACTGGGGACCTTTTAAAGTTGCAGCCTCGGGAAGTGTATCCAAAGTATAGGTAATCGTGTCCCGGTGCCAATCGTAGAATTTTGAATTGAGGATTACAGATAACGCAGTATTATACAGATAGATTTTATAAAAGGAAGGTGGAATGAATTGTGGTCGGAAATAGTAATCCCGCTTGGTGAAATCAGAAAAAGAACTTTCCGAAAAAAATCCAACAGTCTGGTAACTGAGATCTTTTAACATTTCCTCGACGGTGCTATGCGAGATCATATAACTTGCCGCATAATAGTAATCTGTGTTTTCCCCCAAAGTCTCTGCAATTTCATCCAGATACATCATATTCAAAGAACTAGCAAGAGATGTGATTGTCTGGTTGTAATTCGTGTAACTTTTATCTGCTATATAAAATCCGCGGTCTTCCAACGCATGAAGAAAAGGAGTATTGTCAATCCCGTAAGAGCCTTTTAGAACGTCATTGCGCCCGAATCCATCTAGAATGATGTAATAAATATCCGGCGTCTTTAGTTCCGTTGATACCTCAGCGATCGGAAGTTCAGCCAGATGGTTTTGCCAATAGTGATAAAAATTTGTGGGTATCTGACGGTTTTGCACCAAAAGAGATGCCCCGCGTCCAATAGATAGCATAAGTACCAACAGGCTGAGAAGGTTGAATAATCTGATGGTATTGCGATTGACCTTAGGTAGCTTTTTCAAGTAAATAAATAATATAATGACCAAGATCAAGAAGAAAAAGAAAATGGTCAGTTGACCATTATTACTGTTCCAGTAGCGGAATAGGTTATAAGCTTTCAGAGAATAGGAAGTCGACCGTAGAGAGAAAACAATACTTTGAAATTCAAAGAAAAAAATTGCAATGAAAAAGACAATCAGGGCAGATTTATTAAGATCTCTGATCAACCAATAAAGGATCAACCAGACTATAGCAATCAAAAACAATGAAAGTAATGTGGCAACGAGTAGCCCTTGGTGTGAGATTTCATAAAAATAAGAAAGATAGAAGTCCAGGATCGCCAAGGCAACCAGCAGGAAGGGAAAAAATGGCCATAGTAAGATTCTTTTGATTTTCATAAAACCCCCAATTGTAAAAGTCTTATCAATTTAATTTGCTCATGAGTGTGGCGGTCCAATAGAATTATACAATATTAACTTTTATTGTATTTCCAAAAATCTTATGAATCTAATTTCACCTAGTAAAGCCGATTGAGATAAGCAATAATAAACAGGTAGTTTCCAGTTACGGAACCCCCGAAAGTCGTACATTAATTTCTCTGGATGACTATCAACTCATATTGCCCCCCCCTTAATAAGGATTATGGAAAATGGAACCGGTATGCCCTTTGGGTTAATTTAATCCACATTCATGACGAGAGCCATTTGTACATCACCAAAGAACAGGCCCAGGCGCTGGCTGACGCGCTCTTGAAGGCGGTGGAGAAGAGCGGGAAATCTTCATCATGAAGTATTATCTTTATCAATTGGCGGCAACCCTTATTGACCGACCTCACGTAACACTTCGCATTCTCCAAATAAACTAAAATTACCAGTAATTAAACGCATCGCTGGAGGCTTCTGCCTCAGGGTATTGAGTTTTCTACATATTTATGTAAATATTTATCTAATCAGATTAAATTAAGCATCATTCACACACAATTCGATAAATATATACGATCGTCTCCTCAATCATTGATCTACCAACCAACCTTAATTTATTTTTTGGGATTATTCCCATTTTTTGATGTGATAATTTACTTACAAGCTCTATATCATTATCACCCATGGTTGCGATCACGTGATCAAAAGAATATCCACAATAAGGACCTTCGATTGGGATTGTCTGCCCCATATCCCCATAATACACGTTAGGTAACGCAAAACCATTATCAGATAGGACAACTTCGATGTAGGTATCCTGAAATTCAAGTGTGGATTCCTGGAAACTTTTCGGATCTGAAACTTTCTCTCTTACATTCAGATTGGTCACCCAAACACTTTGTGCTTTATCAGCTCGTAATATTCCGGCTAATGCTTGCACTTCAGTGTCATAAGGGCTATGCACAGAACCAGGGGGTCGCAAATGAATCATAGACATAATGCTGATTTGAAATACAGATGTGATCAAAAAAATCAGGAATACGCGATGATTTTCAGATTTAGGATGTTCAGATAGATGACCCGAAGTATCAATTAACAGGTAGAGTACCGTTGCCAGAGCCACAAAAGCTATGGCGCGCACTGGAACCCGGAATGTATCGAATAAATGATGCCCTTTATAGATGAAACCTGTTGAAAACAGAATTAACACCGCCAATGAAAAGAGTATTGCTATCTTCTGCGGGTTTATTAATCTTGACTTATTTTTAAAGAAATCGTGAATTTGCAGGATGATCGATCGGAAGAATAAATAGACAACCGGAAGACCAATTAGAGCCCAGCTTTCCCATCCGTACGGTTTTGCGTAACCAGAAGCTAATGATGTAAATACACCCAGCAGATCAGTTGAGAAATAGTCTACAGCAATTGCTGAGCTCCCCCGTATGTGTCCAACCAAGTACCAAACCGATGGTAGATGTAGCAGTCCAGTTAATGCTCCCATAAATAACCCAATGACAATTTTCCATTTCCTGAAACTTATGGCCAGGGGAATGAGGATGATTCCAGTATAAAGAACGTAATAATTCGCTCCAATTAATGCGATCGTCCCCAAACATAATCCTGAATAAGTCCCTCGCCTAATCAGCGATCTCTTTTCATCCAGGAGAAGATACAAAGCCAATAATACCCAACCCCAGGCCATGATTTTTTCAAGATGCCCGGCCAACAAGGCAGGAAGCATCGGGGCTACCAGGATAATGGAGGTTGTTATTCTACCTACAGGGCTGGGAATAAACAAGGAACTCAGTTGTTTGCCTACCAGCAGGGAAAAGATCACATGCAGGGTGACAATGACTCGAGCCCCCCAATCAAGGGGAAGAATTAACCAAATGATCGTTGATGGTAAATAAAAGAAACTCCATAAGGGATTCTGCCACTGTGCCCTTCCACCGTACCATAATTCTGTAAACGTTGGGAACACATGTTCATTGAGTATCGAGTTGCGGAAGTGAATTACCGGTAATAGGTTGGACCAGTAATCGTTATCACCGATAAACGGGGTTTTCAATGAGGGTAAAAGGTAAATAAGTCCAACCAGAATCAGTATGGTTGAGCTGAAGCCGTCTTTAAGCAGTATTTTATTAATAGTTACCAGTGTGTTAGGAAGGCTGGAATTGTTGATTTTCACGGTATTACGCTCAGAAATAAATAATGCATGAAATAAAAAACATCATTGTTATTGTATATTCTTCACAGAATTAATCTGTCTAAATCTACTCACCAATAAGCGGATTACCGGTTTCTATGTCAGCACATAATTCACACAATTTAACTCCCATTATGTTAAAATTCCTATTCAGGAGATTAAACAAATGGCACTTACAATTGGAACCCCCGCACCTGACTTCACCCTCCCTTCGCAATTAGGGCATGAAGTCACACTTTCCAGCCTGCGCGGGAAGAACGTGGTGCTCGCCTTCTTCCCCCTCGCCTGGACGCCGATATGAACGGAGCAGATCCCGCTATACGAAGCCGAAATGGCCAGTTTCGCGGGATTGGACACCCAGGTTCTGGGTATCAGTGTTGACTCCGTGCCCTGCCTGACGGCATGGGCAAAAGACCTCGGCGGTATCACCTACCCTCTGTTGAGCGACTTCTGGCCGCACGGCGCGGTAGCCCAGCGCTACGGCGTGCTGAAGGACGAAGGCATGTCCGAACGCGCGCTCTTTGTCATCGACAAACAGGGCGTCATCCGTTATGTGGATGTGCACGATATTGACCTGCAGCCATCCAATGACGAGTTGCGCCGCGCTATCCGCGAGATCGACCCCGCAGTGCGCGACCGCCCTGAACCGGAGGAGCCGGAACCAGTGCCGCTGCCCCACGGCGGGATCGTAATGTATTGCACCAAATGGTGCCCCGACTGCAAGGACGCGCGCGCCTGGCTGGCGAAGCATAACCTGCCCTACACCGAGGTGGATATCATCGCCACCCCCGGCGCGGTGAAGCAGGTGGAAGCCTGGGCCAACGGTAACCGCACCACCCCCTGTTTTGACATTGACGGCACCATCGTGGTCGATTTCGACCTGCCGCGCCTTAGGCAAGTGTTGCACGTGGAAGATTAACCAATCAGAAATTTGTGTTGTTGGGGTCGAGTGCTTCTCGCTGCGCTCGAGTACGCACAACTCGCAGCGACGCTCGACCCCTACCTTGGTAATGCCATCACGAGGAATATTCGTTGTGACGAAGCGCAACATCCTTGATGGGTTTCAAGGAATCCCCAATGTTGTCATCGTAAGACATGGTTTTATTTCAAATAAGAGCACATAGACCTTGTTTTATTTACAGCCGATCTTTGTCATACGACCCGTTATAATACACCCATGCCCCTGCCCTTCTGGAAGACCAAGCGCCTGGACGAAATGACCCCCGAGGAGTGGGAGAGCTTGTGCGACGGCTGCGCGCGTTGCTGCCTCATCAAGTTCCAGGACGAAGACAGCGCTCACGTGTATCACACCAACGTGGTGTGCGAATACCTCGAGATCTTCCACTGCCGATGCACGCGTTACACCGAGCGCTCNNCCTGCGCCTACCGCCTGCTGGCGGAGGGCAAGGACCTGCCGCTGTGGCATCACCTGGTGTGCGGGGATCGCAACGCGGTGCACAAGGCAGGCGTTTCGGTGCGCGGCAAGGTGATCTCAGGCAGAGACGTGGAAGAGGACGATCTGCCGGATTACGTGGTGGACGAGGATCATTTCTGAACTTAATCCACCCAGATGGCACCGATCTCACGGATGAGATTAAGATCGACGGTATAAGGGTCGGCGCGATTTGCCTGAATCAACCCCTTGAATAAAATTCGTTAATATACGTGAAATTAGTGGAAAAAGTTTAGCAACCGGAAACTTCAGAATCCCAGATTATAAAAATCACTAAACAACCCCTACCCGCGGGGAGTCACCAATGAACAGAGCGGTACGAATTATCGGGGGAGACGGAGCGAATGCTGATCTAATTTGATTTTTTGAATAGATTACCGACTCGCCGCATTTCATCAATGATCGGGATTAGCAATCGGCCTTTTTCAGTAAGTGAGTACTCAGTTCGCGGGGGAACTTCAGCGAAGATCTCTTTTTCAACCAGTAATTCCTCCTCAAGCGCGTGCAGGCGGGTGGAAAGGACACGCGGGCTGACCCCGAGCGAATGCTGTAATTCACCAAAGCGACGCGGTCCATCCGCCAGGTCGCGTAGGATCAGCGAGGTCCATTTCTGACCGATAATCTCGGCAATCACCTGCACCGGACAGCGTTCATCTATACTGGCTTGGGAAGTGTTTTCTAACATAATTCTTATTTTATCTTATTGATAGTTACTTGACAAGTGGATAGTATTATATTAAAATACTATCCTATAGTTAGTAACTAATTATTATATACAAGGAGATTCAACTTATGAACGTCACAATTATTGGTACCGGTAACATGGCAAAAGGTATTGGAACCCGGCTGGTCGCCGGAGGTCACGCGGTTACCCTGGTGGGTCGCGATCCGGATGAAGCGGAAAGCCTCGCCAGCAAGCTGCGCGCCTCATCGGTCAAAGGCACGTCAGTTTCCACCGCCACGCTGGAAAACGTGGTCTTTGGAGACGTAGTGATCCTGGGGCTGGGGTA
>DDXM01000035.1:0-2003 GCA_002347485.1 Anaerolineaceae bacterium UBA2260
GCGGTCTCTTCTACCCTTTGACAATTTTCTTTTTGGAAGCGGAACCATTTCTATACTCCTGTCAAATAATCCTACCCGTCATCATTTGACAGGCGGACAGATTATACATAAAACAGGCTGATACGTCAATGAATAATCAAGTTTCCGCGTTGAATTTTTTCGATTAAGGTACATTCCGGGCAATTTTTAGTGTAAAATCTTTTGTATGGAGATCAGGATCGCGGTTGCCAAGACCAACAAGTACGCTGTTTCTGAAAGCGGCGACACGCTCGAGATCGTGGAGCGACCGAACGGCGGCGTCTCCGTCGTGCTGTCGGATGGGCAGACTTCCGGCCGCGGCGCGAAAGCCGTCTCCGCGCTGGTGGTGCGCAAGGTCATCGGGTTGTTGGCTGAAGGCGTGCGCGATGGCGCTGCTGCCCGCGCAGCCTCGGATTATCTCTTCAGCGAGCGCGCCGGCAAGGTGAGCGCTTGCCTGAACATCCTTTCCGTCGACCTGCAATCCGAAACCATCCTCATCACGCGCAATAATCCGACCCCGGTTTTCGTGGCGCGCCAGGAACAGGTGGAATGCATTACCGGTGAAAGCGTGCCCATCGGCACCAACCGCAACATCCGCCCAACGATCACCGAGTTTGCGCTGGAAAGCGGCATTACCGTCGTGATGTATACGGATGGCATCCGCTACGCCGGTGACCGCAGCGGTCAATCGCTGGATATTTGCGTGCTGCTGGAATCGATGCTCGAAGAAGAAAACCCCAGCGCCCAGGAGATCGCAGAGAATATTCTCGCGCAGGCGATCCGGCTGGACAACAATCGCCCGAATGATGACATGAGCGTGGTGGTGCTGCGTTCCATCCCGGGCGGCGCTGACCAGATCAGACGCATGTCCGTCAGGCTGCCGGTGGGTATGGGTTACCCCGAGTAGTAACCAACAACGAGGTTGCCCCTCGTTGTTTTTTTATGACCTGCCTATGCCAGAAAACTCTCCCTTGATCGGTGTGGTCGGCGTGTGCGCGTCGGGTAAATCCACGCTCATCAAGGCGTTGAGCGCTGAAGGTCTCCGCTGCAGGCACATCGCCCAGGAGCATTCTTACGTGCAGGATATGTGGCGCAGGCTGACCAACCCGGATATTCTCATCTACCTGGAAGTTTCCTACGAAAAAACACTCGAGCGCAAACGCTTAAACTGGACCCGCGCTGAATACGAGGTACAGCTGCAACGATTGCAGCACGCGCGCGAACACGCTGAAATCCACATCAACACCGATCCGCTAACCCCGTCAGAATTGCTCTCAATAGCCTTATCCCGCATCGAAAAACTGTATCCTGGACTGATCGTCTGAACGAACAGAATGACTGGTTTGGGGTATAATCCTTGAGTTCCCGCCTGCAACGGCAGGATTTTCGAATGCATCGGAGGTAGAAGAGCTTATGGATCGTCGTTATGTTAATTTACTCTTGATCCTGATCCTCGTCGCAGCCATCATTTGGGTGGATCTGCCGCGGGCCGAGGGACAAAAAGGATTGAAGATCGGCGAGTTCGAACGCACTCTCAACCCTGTGCTGGGTCTTGACCTGCGCGGTGGTATGCAGGTGCTGCTCGCCCCGCAAGAAGGCATCGCCGCCACGCGCACCGATCTGGATGACACCGCTCAAATCCTCGAAAGCCGCGCCAATGGGCTGGGGGTGAGCGAGGTGATCTTCCAGGTGGCCGGAGATAAATACATCCTGGGTGAATTCCCAGGCCTCACCAACACCGAGGAAGTGATCGCCGCGGTCAAGCAGACCGGTCTCTTGGAATTCATTGACACCGGCAGCGTTTCCCTCGACCCCGGCACACCGGTCGTCACCGATTACGGCGGCGCCGCGGTGGTGTCTGGTGAAACAACAAACGAAGACGGCGAAACCATATGGCATACCGTGATGACCGGTGTGGACATCAAGAGTGTGACAGTTTCCGCCGATCAATCCGGAGTGGGCGGTTTCGTGGTCAATTTTGAGCT
>DDXM01000035.1:2030-25753 GCA_002347485.1 Anaerolineaceae bacterium UBA2260
TCCGAATCCGCCAACAACCTGGCGGTCATGCTGCGCTATGGCCGCCTTGCGGTACCGGTTGAAGTGGTCGAAAGCCGCATCATCGGTCCCACGCTCGGCTCAGATTCTCTCTCCAAAAGCCTGCTGGCCGGCTTGATTGGCTTCATCATCGTCGCGCTCTTCATGCTGCTCTACTATCGCCTTCCGGGCGCGGTGGCAATCCTCGCGGTGGCGATCTACGCCGGGTTGACCTTCGCGCTCTTCAAGTTGATCCCGGTCACTCTCACGCTACCCAGCATCGCTGGTTTCCTGCTTTCCACCGGCAGCGCGCTGGATGCCAACATCCTGATCTTCGAACGTATGAAAGAAGAACTGCGCAACGGGCGCACGATCCTGCAAGCGCTGGACCTGGGTTGGAAGCGCGCCTGGCCCTCCATTCGCGACTCAAACATCGCCACGATCATTACCAGTATCATCCTCTTCTGGTTCGGTTCCACTTTCGGCGCAACGATCGTGAAAGGCTTTGCTCTGACACTCGCCCTCGGTGTATTGGTTTCTTTGTTCACCGCCGTTTTTGTCACGCGTTCATTGCTGACTGTGATTCTCAATTTCGTCAAACCAGAACGCACGCAAATGTTGTTCGGGCTGTAGAAGGGTTCTCACAATGAATATTCTAGGAAAACGATACCTTTTCTTCGCACTTTCGCTCATCATCATCATCCCGGGTTTGATCCTGCTGGCGGTCAACGGAATGCCGCTTTCCATCGATTTTAAGGGTGGTTCGCTGCTGGAAGTTCAGTTTGAGAATGGCACGCTGCCCACAACGGAAGCCGTCAAGAAAATCTATGACAACCTGGGCATCACCGATGTGCAGGTGCAGACCACCGGCGATGGCAGCCTCGTGCTGCGCTCCAGCGCTCTGCCCGAAGAATCACGTTCCGCGATTCTCGACGCGCTCGAAGCTGAAGCCGGCAGCGCTCTCATCATCCTCAAATCTGACACGGTTGGACCCTCCATCGGTGAAGGCGTCACCCGCCGGGCTGTCCAGGCCGTCGGATTGGCCGCCTTGGCGGTTGTTATCTACATCACCTTTGCCTTCCGCGGCGTACCGCACGCCTTCCGTCTCGGTGTTTGCGCCATCATTGCCATGCTCCACGATGTGCTCATCGTGCTGGCGCTCACCGGTTACGGCGCACTGCTCTTCGGCTGGGATATGGATTCTCTCTACCTGACCGCGCTGCTCACTGTCATCGGCTTTTCGGTGCAGGATAAGATCGTGGTCTTTGACCGCATCCGCGAGAACACCCGCATTCATCGCAAACTCGAGTTCGAAAAGCTCGCCAATCACTCCATCGTGCAGACCTTGCAGCGCTCCATCAACACCCAGTTGATGACTGTGGAGTTCCTGCTGCTTGCGCTGGCTCTTTTCGGCGGCGTTACCCTGCGCGAGTTCGCCGTCATTCTCCTCGTTGGTCTGCTCAGTGGTACCTATTCCTCGATCTTCATCGCCGCCCCGCTGCTGGTGGTGTGGGAAAACCAGGAGTGGAAAAACTGGTTCCACAAGAAAACAGCGACCGCCGCGTAATTCAAATAAAAGTTCTGGAGCACACTCCAGAACTTTTTTATATAATCTAATTATCGATCCATTAAATAACCGAAAACGGGAGTGGAAAATGCGCAAAGAAGTCATTCTGATCACGGGGGCAAACGGGGAAATCGGTCACGGCCTGATCTCTCACCTGGGAAAGAACGCTGAAACAAGCATCATCGCTATCGACGTGCAGCCATTGGATGAGAACCTGATGCCGTTTGTGGAACGCTTCATTCAAGGGGATATCCTCGATCACATGCTGCTAGGCCGCCTGGTGGCCGAGTTCGATATCCGCACGATCTATCACCTCGCTTCGATCCTTTCCACCAAGGCGGAATACAACCCCGAGACCGCCCACCGCGTGAACGTTGAGGGCACCCTCAACCTGCTCAGGCTGGCGGTCGAGCAATCCTCCTGGCAGGGTCGGGCGGTGAAGTTCATCTATCCCAGTTCGATCGCCGCTTACGGGCTGCCCAGCATGGAGAAGAAAAACGAAGCCGGCAAGGTGAAAGAATGGGAATGGAACATCCCGATCACCATGTACGGCTGCAACAAGCTGTACTGTGAACAATTGGGTCGATATTACAGTTACCACTACCGCCAGCTCGCCGCGGATCAGGCGAAGAACACGGTCGACTTCCGCTGCCTGCGTTTTCCGGGTCTGATCTCCTCCGTGACCATCCCCACCGGCGGCACCAGCGATTACGGCCCCGAAATGCTGCACCACGCCGCGCAGGGGAAGCCTTACAATTGTTTCGTTCGACCTGATACCAGGCTGCCCTTCATGGTGATGCCCGACGCGGTCAAATCCCTGCTCAAGCTAGAAAGCGCGCCGAAGGAAGATCTGAAGCACCTGGTGTACAACGTGACGAGTTTCAGCCCCACCGCCGAGGATTTCTACAATCACGTGCTGCACGCTTTCCCGGACGCAAAAGTGACCTTTGAACCACACCTGGCTCGCCAGCGCATCGTGGATACCTGGCCGGCGGATGTGGATGACAGCGCCGCGAGCTGCGATTGGGGCTGGAAACCAGATTACGATGAAAAACGCGCCTTCGAAGAGTACCTGATCCCCTCGATCAAAGCCCGCTACGCGCGGTAAACATCAGTTAAAATCCAAACACAAAACTGATATCGTTGACATTGGTGCCTGTTGGTCCGACAAACAACAGGTCACCAGTTTTTTTAAAGAACGTGTAAGCATCGTTGTTCGCCAGGAAAGTCTTTGGATCCAACCCCAGTTCTTCAGCCCGCGCCAGGGTTGTGCCATCGACCGCCGCGCCTGCCGCGTCCGTTGGTCCATCCTCGCCATCGGTCGCCAATGTGATGATCACAGTGCGCTTCAATCCTGCTAATCCATTGACCGCTGCCAGCGCGACCTCCTGGTTGCGCCCGCCCATGCCGCTCCCCGTCACAGTAACAGTGGTTTCGCCGCCGAAGATCAGCGCGTAAGGGCGCGGGGTGTCAGCGCGAACCCTTGCGAGTTGGGCCAGATACCTGCCCGCATGCCGCGCCTCGCCGATGAGCTTGTCGGTGACCAAATCTGCGTAAAATTCGAGCTCGCGCGCCTTTTTGACAGCAGCGCAGCATGAAGCCAAATTGCTGCCAACGATCGTATGGCTCGTGTTTTCAACCAGCAAGTCGTCCGGTTTCACTGTCTCCGGGTAGAGACCCTTCACCCCACCCTCAATATAATGAGTGATGGAGAGCGGAAGTGCGCCAAACTTTTCCGCCTTTCGTAAAACTTCCAGCGCCGTCTCAAATGTTGTTGGGTCAGGGTAAGCCGGTCCGGAGGCGATCACATCCAGCGGACTCCCGACAACATCAGACAATACTAGCGCTGCCACCCTGGCAGGTTTAGCCATTTTGATCAGTCCGCCCCCCTTGATTTGGTCCAAATGCTTGCGCACAGCATTCATCTCGCTGATAGATGCACCGGAACGCAGCAAGGCAGTGGTCAACTGCTGCATATCTGTAAGTGTGACTCCTTCGACTGGAAGCGTCGCCAGCGCGGAGCCACCCCCTGACAATAAGAGCAACACCAGGTCATCCGACGTTAAAGAACTTAGCGCGTCCCGGATCGCTCTGCCTGCCGCCAGACTGCCTTCTCCAGGCACCGGGTGGTCTCCGATCAGATAGTGAATGCCTGCGATTGGTTGACCCTGCTGAATTCGCTGCTTGCTGACGCAAACACCCCGCGTGATCTGCTCCGGCAATCTTGCCGTAGCGCCCTGCAGCATGGCTGGGGCAGCCTTTCCCAATGCGATCGTGACAATATTACCACCCGGAGGAAGCGAATAGTCTTTCTCGCCTATGCGCAGAAAAGTCTTATTATCCACAATATTTCGTGCAACCGCGTCGCGTGGATCCGCTGCTTCCAGCGCTTCGGAGAGGATCGCCGCCACCTCCCCCTTCATTTGAATATTGCAGCGGGTGACCTCGAGAACTGATCGAAAATTCACCATTTATCCATCCAATCATGATTAAATGTCAGATATTTGAGGACTTTTGTTTTATCAAGTTTGTGTAAAATAAAGGTTGTGTTTTTTTAATTCTATTAAAGTTCACCATTTTATGCAATACATGAAAAAACTTCAGGAGGAACTCGCAGTGGATAAAGATGTCATTAACAAGATGTTGAAACCGAAGTCAGTGGCTGTCGTAGGCGCCTCGGCTACTCCCGGCAAGATTGGTTACGCAGTGGTCAAAAACTTGCTAAAAGATGGCTATAAAGGCGCTATCTACCCAATCAACCAGAAGGAAAAGGAAATCCTTGGGTTGAAGTGTTATGCCAAAATCCAGGATGTTCCGGGTGAGATCGATTCAGCCATTATGTGCGTACCCGCTGACGCAATGAAGGAAGTCACCATCGAATGCGGCAAAAAGGGCGTTAAAGGTCTCATCGTGATCACTTCCGGTTTCAGCGAAGTAGGTCGCAAGGATCTGGAAGACGAGATCGTGAGCATCGCCCACAGCTACGGTATGCGCGTCCTCGGTCCAAACATCGTTGGCAGCCTCTCCAACTCCGACCAGTTCAACGGCTCATTCGCGCCGTGCCTTCCCCTCCCCGGTAAAGCCTCCCTCATCACGCAATCCGGCGCGCTATTGATCGCGCTCGACATGGCCACTTACACCCGCCGCGTCGGATTTGACAAACTAGTCTCGATCGGCAATATGGCTGACGTGGATTTCGCCGACCTGATAGAATGGTTTAACGAAGATGAAGATACCAGCTGCGTATCCCTTTATGTTGAAGGTCTCCGCGACGGCCGCAAATTCATGGATGCCGCCCGCAACTCCAAGAAACCCATCATCGCGCTAAAATCCGGCGTTTCCGCCCACGGCGCTGCCGCAGCGGCTTCTCACACCGGCTCGCTCGCCGGTGCAGCCAAGATCTACGGCTCCGCTTTCAAACAGGCTGCCGTGATCCAGGCTTCTGACCTCAACAATCTTTTTGACCGCACCCTCGCCCTGTCCGTGCAACCCCCCATGAAGGGCGATCATATGCTGATCCTCACCAATGGTGGTGGGGTTGGTGTTCTGGCAACTGACGCCGCGGAAAAATACGGCGTTCCACTTCAGTTCGCTCCCCCTGAAGTTCAGGCTGAGATGAAGAAACACATGCCGGAATTCGGCTCCGCCAAGAACCCGGTAGATATGACGGGTATGGCTGGCAATGAATGGTATTACGAGACGGTCAAATACTCGCTCACCAACGAATGGGTCGACAGCCTAGTCGTCCTGTACTGCGAAACTGCCATGACCAACCCCACGGAGATCGCTGACAGCATCAAACGCGCTGTGGATGAGAGCGGAATTAAGGACAAACCGATCACCGTTTCCTTCGTGGGCGGTGAGAAATCCGATAAAGCGATGGGCTGGCTGGTTGAGCATGGCATCCCGGCGTACTTTGCCCCCGATGTGGCAGTCAACACGATGGCAGCCCTGCGCGAATACGCCATTCTGCAGGAAAACAAAAAATCTGATGGCATGAAAGCTGACGAAAAAGCGCGCAAGATCGCGCTTGAGATCATCGACGGCGCGCGAAAAGACGGCCGCAGCTCGCTCACCGAGATCGAAGCCAAGAAGGTGTTCGAAGCCTATGGACTCAAGACCACCAAGATCGGCCTTGCCAAGAGTGAAGATGAAGCGGTCAAACTCGCGACCGAAATTGGCTTCCCGATCGTGATGAAGATCGTTTCCCCTGACATTCTGCACAAGTCAGACGCCGGCGGTGTGAAAGTCAACATCAAGGATGAAGCTGGAGTTCGCGAAGCTTACAACACGATCCTCAAGAACGCCAGGAGTTACAAAGCGGACGCCGATATCCACGGTATCGCGGTGCAGGAAATGGCACCCTGGGGAACCGAGGTCATCCTCGGTTCGGTGAACGATCCCACCTTCGGTCCGACCGTGATGTTCGGCCTGGGCGGCATCTTCGTCGAGGTGCTCAAGGACGTGACCTTCCGCGTGACCCCGGTCTCAAGAGCCGAAGCTCAGCAGATGATCAACGAGATCAAAAGCGCCGCGATCCTGGCTGGCACGCGCGGCGAAGCCCCTAAAGACCGCAAAGCCATGGCAGAGACCATCGTCCATTACTCCAGCATGATCCTCGACCTCAAGGACGAGATCGCTGAATCCGACGCCAATCCTGTCCTGCTCTACGAGGAGGGCCAGGGACTGCGTGTGGCGGATGCCCGCATCATCCTCAAGAAAAAGTAGAACTAATAGAAGTCAACAAAGCTTCCGTTCATGCGAACGGAAGCTTTGTTATTACAAGCGTTTAGCTGCGCCCACCCAGGGTGTTCCCAACCGATGCCTTTCAGGCACGGTCACCTTGCCAAGTTTTTGTGCGATTAACGCCGCGTTGACTGCCACAGTCCCCCAATCCTCCTCTTTGAGCGCTTTGCGCAGCTTGCCCGCGCTGCTGCCCGCCCACTCCCACTCCAGGCGGAAGCGGTCGGCTTTGACCCAGTAACCGCGTTTCTCCCAGGCTTCGACCGAGCGGTCGATATTACCCGCAATCTCGTCAAGTGCGAGCGCAACGTAAGCAGTCAGGTCGCGTGTCAATTCGTTCGGCTCGTTTTGCTTCATCAACTCGCGCAATGCCAACACGATGGTTTTGGTAAGACGCGTGCGGTCCTTCCCCGCGCTATCCGGTGAATAAATCCTCGACAATACTTTCTCCTGGTTGATGGCGGAGATCCGCCAGTTTTTCGCGTGTTGATTATAGCCGATTATTGACGCCCCTCCACCTTGCGCGTATAATTTCAGCGCACCAGGGGAAATGCTGGAATTGGCAGACAGGCATGACTTAGGATCATGTGCCGCGAGGCGTGCGGGTTCAAGTCCCGCTTTCCCCACTATCGTTTTGCGTTTACAAAATTGGCATATTTGAATTTGGATTTTACGTGGTACTATCTTTGTATGGAAAAAGGCAAGGGTTGCGCCACATTCTTACTCATCATTTTCCTGATCCTCCTCGCCCTCATTGGGATTTTCCTTTTCGCGCCGGAACTTGTCTCTGGTTACCTCCCCCGCCCGGGTGAGAACGCAACGGTCGATTCAATCGTTTAGCTACTTCAACCGTTTACATCTGCACTCGACGATATCGCCGCAAGCATTGGAGAATTCTTCGCAAGCTTCCAGCTGCGTTGAAATTTGCAGGTGCTATCGCGCTTATAAAGCAAAATCCCACGAACGAACAGAAGACCTGCCTTACTCCATAACTGAATCTGTTTCCGTCATTGGGTGTTATAGAAATTAAGGTTCTCAATAGAGAAATTTTTTATCCGCACCAAAGTTGATTCTTAAAGAATAGGAGAATAAATCATGAAACTCTCAGCTCCGAAGAACGTTACCTGGTGGGTTGCTGTCATCATAGGTATGCTTGGTTTTCTTGGCACCTTCATCTCGATCCCTGTTGTTTCTGGTGCAACGTTTTGGTTCGTTTTCGCCGGTTTCGCGTTGCTCGCCCTGGCAAGCTTGCTTAAAGGTTTGTAGACACGATCAGGTCAACCGCTCATACTCTATTGAGTCTAGCAAAGGATCCGGTCATTCGACCGGATTTTTGTATGTTACTACAACCAGATTAACTTCCTCAGCAAATTTGAGCAGGATGAACTTCCTCAATCTCCCGTTCGAGCGTTAGAAGATTATAAGAATTACAAGGCAACCGTAAATTTCGTGGGTTATTGAGTATAATTGGGAAGCGTTTTAACGCCGGAATGGCGACATTCCGGAGATCACATTGAGGGCTGTAAACACCTGTCCAAAGATCTCCGTTTCAAATTTATATATAAAAGGACAGTAAAGTTGAAAATCAATCTTGAACCACGCGACGACCACCAGGTAAAAATCATTGCCGAATTCGAAACCAGTTCACTGGACCAATACAAGGGAAAAGCCGCCCGCCGCATCGCTTCCAAAGCCAAAATCCCGGGTTTCCGCCCTGGTAAAGCCCCCTACGATGTGATCGCCCGGTTTTATGGCGAACCTGCCATCGAAGAGGACGCGATTGAGTTGATGATGGAGGAGGTTTACCCGGACATCCTGACTGAAGCCAAAATCTCGCCCGCCGCGCCCGGTATGCTTGAGGATGTGGATAAAGGCGATCCCATCAAGTTCACTTTTGTAATCCCGCTCGAACCTACCGTCGACCTGGGCAGCTACCGTGAAATCCGCAAGGCTTACACGCCTGAACCCGTTACCGAGGAACAGGTTGATGAATTCATCCAGCGGCTGCGCCGCACCTACGCTACCGCTGAGCCTATCGAACGCCCGGCTGAAGTCGGTGACCTGGTGTACGTCAAAGTTAACGCCACGATCATTAATCCCTCAGAAAACGACAAGCCTGAACTGCTCAAGGATTCTCCTCTCCAGCTGGTTATCGGCGAGAACGACCCGGAAGACAATGGTTACCCCTACACCGGTTTTGGTGACGAACTGATCGGTCTTTCCGCCAACCAGGAAAAAACCTTCCGCTACACCTACACGCAAGATTCCAAGTTCGAGAACCTGCGCGGCAAGGAAGTCGAGTTCCATGTGCTGCTACAGAACGTCAAGAAACTGACCCTGCCCGAAGAGAACGACGAATTTGCCAAGATGTTTGGCGAATATGAATCGTTTGAGCAACTGAAGGAAGGCGCGAAGCAGCAGCTGGCAGCGCGCCAGCAAAGCGACTACGACCTGACATACTTTGAAGATTTGCTGGATGAGGTAGCCCAAAAAGCCACGGTTAAGTTCCCACCCCAGGTACTGGAACACGAGATGGAACACATCGTTGAATCGGTCACGCATGATCTTTCCCATCAACACATGGACCTTGAGACCTATCTCAAGACTATCAAGAAAGAAAAGGAGGCCTGGATGGAAGAGGATGTTAAACCAGCCGCCGTTAAAAACCTGACCAAGTCGCTCGTCATACAGGAACTTTCCAAGGTTGAGGGAATAAAATTCGAGAACGAAGACCTGCAGGCTGAAGTCACCAACATGCTGGTGGAAATGCAACAGAATACTGAGCCTAAAGCGCTGGAAAAACAGCTCAAGAACAAGGACTTCATCAACGCGGTCACGATGGAAGCTGCATCCCGTGTGATCAATCGCAAAACTTTCGAACGCATGAAAGAGATCGCTACTGGCACCTTTATCGAGTCCAAAGAAGAGGACAAAGCCGTAGAGCCGAAGAAATCCACTCGTAAGAGCGCCAAAACGGCTGAACCCACGGTTGATACCGTTGCGGAAGAGAAGCCAAAAGCCCGGAAGACCACGAAAAAAGTGACCGAGCCTGCCGCGGACAATTAACATCGTTTAGAGACTTACAGGAGACAAAATGAAATTACCCGATTACCGAAACGTAATCCCCATGGTCATCGAATCATCCGGCCGTGGTGAGCGCGCCTATGATATCTACTCCCTGCTTTTCCGGGAGCGCATCGTCTTTGTCGGCACCGCAATTGACGACCAGGTGGCCAACGCCGTGGTCGCCCAGCTGCTCGTGCTGAGCCGCGAAGACCCCGAAGCCGACATTCAAATGTACATCAATTCCCCCGGCGGGCAGATCTACTCCGGCCTTGCCATTTATGACACCATGAAGATGGTACCCAATAAGATCAGCACGGTCGCCGTGGGCGTCACCGCCTCCTTTGGTACAGTGTTGCTCGCCGCCGGTACCAAGGGCAAGCGCTATGCCCTCCCGCACGCCACTATTCACATGCACCAGCCCCTTGGCGGCGCCGAAGGCCAGGCATCGGACATCGAGATTCAGGCGCGCGAGATCCTACGCCTCAAAGCCAGATTAATGAACATTCTTGCCGAATCCACCGGACAAACGCTGGAAGTTCTTCAGCACGACACGGACCGCAATTACTACATGGACGCGCAACAGGCGGTCGAATACGGCATTGTCGACCAGGTGCTCACCCCACCACAGCACTGAGCCAAATGAATGACCGTGAGCCGGGTGGCGGGTGCTATCCGGCTCATTTTATGAGGTTGCATGAATAAAGACCAAATTAAATCCTTGAAAGCTCTCATTATCGATATGGACGGCGTGCTTTGGCGGGAATCGGAAGCCATTGGCAACCTGGCTGAAGTTTTCGCCCAGATCGATCGACTCAACCTAGACTACATCCTCGCCACTAATAACGCCACCAAAACGCCGCGCAAGTATGTGGAAAAACTCGCCGGATTTGGCGCGCTGGTGTCCGAGGAAAGGATCGTCAATTCCTCAATGGCGGTAGCATACCTGCTCCATAAGCGCTTCCCGTCAGGTGGTAATGTTTACATCGTCGGTGAAAGCGGGCTCAGCGAAGCCCT
This sequence comes from Anaerolineaceae bacterium UBA2260, assembly GCA_002347485.1. Lineage (GTDB taxonomy): Bacteria > Chloroflexota > Anaerolineae > Anaerolineales > Anaerolineaceae > UBA6107. The sequence continues at coordinate 12,418 of DDXM01000035.1, forward strand.
CGAGAGCATTGGTTTTCACATCTCAGACAAGGATTGCGTCGCGGTCGTCGCCAGCATGGACCGCGGAATCAGTTTTGAGAAGCTCAGTCGCGCCACCTTGCTCATACGCAACGGGGTGCCTTTCTATGCCACCAACCCCGACCGCACCTACCCCACCCCCGAGGGATTGATCCCCGGTGCCGGTTCGATCATCGGCGCTCTCGAAATCTCCACCGACATCAAGCCAATCATCGCTGGTAAACCCAACCCCACCCTGTTCGAGTTCGCGCTTGACAGGCTGGGTACCTCCCCGGCAGAAACCCTGGTGATCGGTGACCGCCTGGAGACGGATATCATCGGTGGCCAGAAACTGGGCTGCCCGACAGCGTTGGTGCTCTCCGGTATCGCCTCGCGCGAGGAAGCAGAAGCGCACCAACCCCCGGTTGATCAGATAGCTCCCACGCTGTCCGATCTACTGAAGGAACTAGATGTCCGATAAGCCGTATTTTTTCGATCTCGATGCGCAGCAACTCAAGGAATATTTCCTTGCCATCGGCGAACCTGCCTTCCGTGCTGAACAATTGTGGAAAGGCGTTTTTCAACACCTTGCCGCGGGTCCGAATGAAATCACCGCGCTGCCAAAAACATTGCGCGAAAAACTGGCCGCGGAGATCACCTTCAGCCGTTTTAACCAGGTTGACCGGTTGGTTTCAACCGACGGTGAGACGGTGAAGATTCTCTTCAACCTGCCGGACGGCGCCAGGATCGAGGCAGTGTTGATGCATTACGATGAACGCGAAACCTTATGCATCTCTTCACAGGCTGGCTGCGCGATGGGTTGTGTTTTCTGCGCCACCGGTCAAATGGGACTGAAACGCAGCCTCACCTCTGGTGAGATCGTTGAACAGGTCATGCACTACGCGCGCGAACTGGCGGGAAGAGGCAGCAAAGTGACCAATATCGTGGTCATGGGCATGGGCGAGCCTTTCCACAACTATGAAGCCGTGATGGCTGCCATCAACCGCCTGAATGATCCAAATGGGATGAACCTGGGAGCGCGGCGCTTTACCATTTCCACCGTCGGTATCATTCCAGGTTTACGCCGTTTCACGGCAGAAAAAAGTCAGGTGAATCTGGCGGTCAGTCTGCACGCGGCCAACGACTCCCTGCGCAGCCGGCTGATTCCCGCCAATCGCAAATATCCGCTTGCAGAACTCATCAAAGCCTGTCGCGAGTATGTAGAAACAACCGGGCGTCGCTTAACCTTCGAATGGGCGTTGATCGCTGGGGTAAACGACACGGCCCACGACGCGCTGGAACTGGCAGCCCTGGTCAAGGGTTTAAATTGCCACGTCAACCTGATCCCTTTAAATCCCACGACGCAATACCCAGGCGCGCCTACCACCAGCGCGCGTGCCCAGGAATTCAAGAAGATCCTTGATTCTTCCGGCATTGCTTGCACCATTCGCCTGCGCCGCGGCATCGATATACAGGCGGGTTGCGGGCAACTGGCAGCCAGGAACATTCGCGCTTGAAGCGCGAAAATCAACGCATGTTATAATCTCTGACCGATGAGCGAATTATTCAATAAATGGCGTGAAAGCCTCGACCGCACTCGCAAGGCGACTTTTGGCCGCATCGTTTCGGTCTTCGGTGGCTCTGAGGTCAACCAGGAAACCTGGGATGACTTGGAAGCTCTGTTGATCCAGGCGGACGTGGGTGTGGAAACCAGCCAATATATCAGCCATCACCTGCGCAAAGCAGTGCAAGAGCAAGGGATCATCACAACGACGGAATTTCAACAGGCATTGGGTGTGATCCTGCGTGACCTCCTGCTGACGCCAATCCAATTGGATATTGAAACCCACCACCCCGCCGTCATTTTGCTGGTCGGGGTGAATGGCTCAGGCAAAACCACCACCGCTGCCAAATTGGGGAATTTGTACGCCAGGGAAGGCAAAAAGGTGCTGCTGGCGGCTGGAGATACTTACCGCGCTGCTGCCATCGATCAGTTGCAGGTGTGGGGCGAGCGACTTAACCTGCCGGTCATCGCCGGTCAGCCGGATTCTGATCCCGGGGCGGTGGCGTATGATTCGGTACAGGCGGCGATCGCGCGTAACATGGATATTCTTCTGATCGACACCGCAGGACGCCTTCACACACGCTACAACTTGATGGAAGAGTTGAAGAAGGTCAACCGGGTGGTTGGCAAAGCGCTGCCCGGCGCGCCGCACGCGGTGCTGCTGGTGCTGGACGCCACCACGGGACAGAACGCGTTGCTGCAAGCGCGCGCCTTCCAGCAGGCAGTACAAGCCAACGGCGTTATCCTAACCAAACTTGATTCCTCCGCGCGCGGCGGGATGGCGTTCGCCATTCAAAAGGAACTTGGGCTGCCCATCTATTACGCCGGGCTGGGTGAAAAACCTGAAGACCTGCAGCCTTTCAACCGCGATGAATTTGTAAAAAATATACTTGCTTAGACGCTTGAGGTTTTATGGATCAACTGGTTATAACTCTGCAATCGAATCTCACTTCCATTCATTCACTATTGGAGCGTCTTTGACCTGCCTGCAAAGGAACATCAACTCGCCATACTGACCCAAAAAAGTGAAGATCCCGCGCTTTGGAATGATCCGAAGCAGGCGCAAACAGTCATGAAAGACCTGGCAGACCTGCGGGAAGAAATTTCCGTTTGGAAAAAATTGGAAAAACGTATATCCGACGCGCTTGAGCTGGCTGAATTGTGCGATCCCTCGATGCAAAACGAGCTGGAAGCCGAGGTCGCGGAGATTTCTGTTGAACTTTCCCGCCTCGAGATTTCCACTTTGCTGGGGGGGCGCTATGATCGGGGCAACGCGCTGCTGACCATCAACACCGGCGAAGGCGGCACCGACGCCCAAGACTGGGCAGCCATGCTGGAGCGCATGTACCTGCGTTGGTGTGAGCGGCGCGGCTATTCCACAGAGATCCTCGACCAGACCGAGGGTGAAGAAGCCGGCATCAAATCGGTCAGCATAGCAGTTACCGGTGCTTACGCCTATGGTTACCTGCGCGCCGAAAAAGGCGTGCACCGCCTGGTGAGATTGTCACCGTACGACTCAGCCCACCGCCGTCACACCTCTTTCGCCCAGGTCGAGGTGCTGCCCGAAGCCGTGCAGGAAGACCCGCTGGTTGTGATCAACCCTGATGAACTGAAGATCGATATTTATAAATCCTCCGGCGCTGGCGGGCAGAACGTGCAGAAGAACGCCACCGCGGTGCGTATCACGCACATCCCCACCGGGTTGGTCGTCTCCTGTCAGAACGAACGCTCGCAATTGCAGAACCGGGAAAATGCGATGCGCGTATTGCGCGCGCGTTTACTGGACCTGGCGCAGATTGCCGCGGAAAAACACCTATCCGATCTGCGCGGCGCATACCAGAAAGCTGAATGGGGTAGCCAGATCAGGTCCTATGTCCTCCACCCGTACCAGATGGTCAAAGACCACCGCACTGAGTACGAAGTTGGCAACACCACGGCAGTGCTGGATGGCGACCTGGATGGATTCATGGAAGCCTGGCTGAGGATGAAGAAGGAATAAATAGAAAACGATGAAAACAACACCGGTAAACTTATTAGTGCCGGTGTTTTATTACGGGAGAAGCAAGCAACGGGAAGCGGAAAACTGGCGTTTTGGTAAAATAAACAGGAATGGTTTGAACCAGCCTCTTTTCTAAGGCTGACTGAGTGAGACTAATCAAACTTAAAGGATGGCAGATGACCGACCACCGCATCAAGAAGCATCCGATATTACCGGTTCCTGAACGCGAGGAAATTGAATTTTATTGGCAGGGTCAACCTTTGAAAGCGCTCAAAGGTGAAACCATCGCCGCGGCGTTGTTCGCCAACGGTATCCAGGTTTTTGGACATCATCAAAAAGACGGTTCTCCTCTCGGCATCTTTTGTGCCAATGGGCAATGCTCACAATGCATGGTGATCGCAGATGGCAGGCCGTTGAAATCCTGCATGGAGCTGGTCACAGAGAAGATGCAGGTGGAACCCAATGACGGCAACCCCGTATTACCGGAGGTCAAATCCGCACCCAAATTGCGGCCGATTCCCGAGATCGCCATTCCTGTGCTGATCATCGGTGGCGGTCCGGCGGGACTCTCAGCCGCGATTGAATTGGGTAAACTGGGGGTCGAGGTCATCCTGGTGGATGACAAACACCGACTGGGCGGCAAACTGGTGTTGCAAACCCACCGCTTCTTTGGCTCTGCCGAGGCGGTGTACGCCGGTACGCGCGGCATCGATATCGCCACCCGATTGGAAACGGAAGTAAAAAAGCTGCCGAGCGTGCAGATCTGGACGCAAACCACATGCCTGGCGGTGTACAGCGACAAAAAAGTGGGCGTTTTACTGAACGGGAAGAAATACGTACTGGTCACTCCCCAGGTATTGCTCGTCGCCACCGGGGCGCGTGAGAAATTCCTCGCCTTCAAGGGCAATACCCTGCCCGGTGTATACGGGGCGGGCGCGTTTCAGACCCTGGTTAATCGCGACCTGGTAAGACCTGCAGAGAAACTCTTCATCATCGGCGGCGGGAATGTTGGTCTCATCGCGGGTTATCACGCCCTCCAAGCGGGAATCGGCGTGGTTGGCCTCGTGGAAGCGTTGCCGCAGTGTGGTGGGTACAAGGTTCACAAGGACAAACTGGTCAGGATGGGCGTGCCCATCTACACCTCGCATACCATCCTCTCCGCCAACGGGGAAGAAAAAGTCGAATCTGTGACCATCGCACAGGTGGATGAGCGCTTCAGGCCTATCCCTGGCACAGAACAGTCATTCGCCTGCGACGCGGTGCTGGTCGCTGTGGGACTCGACCCGGTCAACGAGTTCTACCAGAAAGCGCTTGAATTCGGCGTAACAGCCTTCGTCGCCGGTGACGCGGAAGAGATCGCGGAAGCCTCCGCGGCGATCTTCAGCGGCAAGATCAAGGGATTGGAAATTGCCCTGGCGTTGGGGCTGCCTGTGGCAGAAGTTCCCGCCGAATGGTATCAGACTGGTGAGATCCTCAAATCAAAACCCGGCAATATTTTCGAGGAAGACCTGCCGGATGTCGAATCCGGGGTGATCCCGATCCTGCACTGCAATCAGGAGATCCCCTGTAATCCATGCTCTGCGCTTTGCCCGCAGGGATTGATCGTGGTGGATAAGCAGGACATTCGCTCGATTCCCCGGTTTGTGGGCAATAATTACTGCTGCAAAGCGTGCGAGAAATGCGTCGCCGGCTGCCCGGGTCTTGCCATCACGCTGGTGGATTATCGCACCAACCCGGACAAGCCGATCGTATCCATTCCATACGAATTTTCACGCGAAATGCTCAACCTTTCAGACCGGGTAACAATACTGGACACGGAAGGCACTGAACTGGGTGAAGCGGAAGTGCTTAACATTCACGCTTTCAAGGGCAACGACCGGACCCTCGTGGTACAAGTGGAAGCCTCCAGGGAGATCGCGTCGCGTATCGCCGGGATCAAGATTCAGCCGGTATCCATCACCCAACCCATGAGGCAATATGTCGATCATGTGGCAGACGACACCATCATCTGCCGTTGCGAACACGTGACAGCAGGCGAAATCCGCGCCCTCATCCGCCAGGGGTATCACGACATCAACGAGATCAAAACGGTCACCCGGGCAGCCATGGGAGCCTGCGGGGCAAAAACCTGCGCTTCGCTCATCCGCCGGCTATTTGCGGAGGAAGGTGTTCCAGCCAACCAGGTGATCGATCCCTATAAACGCCCGATTTTTATCGAAGTCCCTCTGGGAGTATTTGCCGGCGAGAGCGGAGAGGAAGAAGCAGAATGAGCGTGCAAAAGAATTACGATATCCTCCTCATCGGCGCTGGTTCTTTGGGCACTCCCGCTGCCTACTACCTCGCCAAATCCGGGCTTAAAGTGCTGGTCCTTGAATCCGTGCCAAGCGTTGGACAGGGCTCCAACAAACGTGCCATCGGCGGTATTCGCGCCACCCATTCCGACCCTGCCAAAATTCGGCTTTGCCTGCGCAGTATTGAGATCTTTTCCACCTTCAAGAAGACGTTTGGCGACGAAATCGAATGGGATCAATGCGGGTATACCTTCGTCGCCTACACCTCGCGCGAAGAGAAGATCCTCAAGGATCTGCTGGCTGTGCAAAAATCCTATGGCTTGGTTAATGATTGGTACGACCGCGATGATCTGCTAAAGATTGTGCCGGACCTTACACCTGAAGGATTGATCGGTGGGACATTCTCACCCGGTGATGGGAGCGCGTCGCCCCTGCTTTCCAACCACGCTTACTATACGCACGCGCTCAAAGCTGGCGCTGAGTTCCGGTTTAACGAGCCGGTCACAGCAATGACGATTAAGAATGGTCACATCGAATCTGTCGAAACTTGCTGCGGCACCTACTCAGCCGGTGTCGTGGTGAACACCGCCGGCGCGAATGCTGCCGAGATCGGACGCATGGCGGGCGTCCACGTTCCTGTCAAACCGGACAGCCACGAAGCGGCGATCACAGAACCGGTGGCGCGCTTCCTCGGCCCGATGATCGTGGATATCCGTCCTGCAGTTGGCTCGAGCAATTATTACTTCTACCAGCATCTCACCGGCCAGATCATCTTCTGCATCACCCCCAATCCGAACATCTGGGGCACGGATGTAAACGAGACCAGCAGTTTTCTACCCATGGTGGCTAAACGTATGATCGAGATCATGCCAAGATTAAAGAATATCCGCGTAAGGCGTACCTGGCGCGGATTGTACCCCATGACCCCCGATGGATTCCCCATCCTTGGCTGGAGCCCGCAAGTCTCTAATATGCTGCTGGGTGTCGGACTGTGTGGACAGGGATTCATGCTCGGTCCTGCCATGGGAGAACTCCTCACCCGCCTGGTTAACCAGGATCTGCTGCCCGATGACGCCGAAACACTGCAATTTCTTTCTCCAGAGAGGAAATTCGAGGGCCAGGAATTGTTGAAATAACAAAGTACTGAAATTTACCACAACAAAACTATACGCAAGCCTCTAATTTCTGCGTATGTGTCGCTCAAAACACAGCAGGAATGTTATACTATTTGATTAAGACAGAGCGCCGAATGATCAGTAAAGAGAACTTGAGTCCCTTACTTGAAAACCTGCTGGAAATTCTCCCGGATAATTACACTCGCATCGACCGCGAGTTCATTATCCAGGCTTACAACTATGCCGAAAACGCGCATTCCTCCCAAAAACGCGCTTCCGGCGAACCGTATATCAGCCATTGCGTGGCGGTCGCCATCATTCTCGCTGAGTTAAGGGTTCAGCCGGTGGTCGTTGCCGCCGGCTTGTTGCATGATACTGTCGAAGATACACCGGTCACACTTCAGGATATTCAGCGCGAGTTTGGGGATGAAGTAGCCAGGCTGGTGGATGGAGTAACAAAGTTAACCCATTTGCCGCGTGTTTCAAGGGCTGACCAGCACGACGCCGAGATCTTCAACCACATTTCCGACAAAGACGACATCGAACAACAGAACCTGTTGGATTCACAGCTCGCCCGCGACCGCCGGCGCGACCTCGCAAACGAAACACTGCGTAAAACCTTCCTGGCGATGGGAGAGGACATACGCGTCATCCTCATCAAGCTGGCCGACCGTTTGCATAATATGCGCACACTGGGATACATGCCCGAGCACAAGCGCCGCCGTATCGCCCAGGAGACCCTGGATATTTTCGCCCCACTCGCCAACCGCCTGGGCATCTGGCAACTCAAATGGGAACTCGAAGACTTGGGGTTTCGCTACACCAATCCCGAAAAATACAAGGAAATCGCTCAAAATCTGGCTGAGACCCGCGGGGAACGCGAACAGCAGATGAAAGCCATCATCGACCGCTTAAGCAAACTCATTACTGACACTGGGATGAAGGCGGAAATTTCCGGTCGCAGTAAGCACATTTACTCGATCTATCGCAAAATGGTCGATCGTGACAAGCCCTTCGAAATGGTACGCGATCTGCGCGGCGTCAGGCTGATCGTGCAGGACATCCCCACCTGTTACGCTGTTCTTGGGATCATCCACACGCATTGGCGGCCAATACCCAATGAATTCGATGATTACATTGCTGCACCAAAAGACAACTTTTACCAATCCCTGCACACAGCCGTCCTTTACGACGATGGGAGACCGCTCGAAGTTCAGATCCGCACAGCTGAAATGGATGAAAACGCCGAATTTGGTATTGCGGCACACTGGCGTTACAAAGAAAAGGGGCCACGCGATGAGCAATACGAACAACGCATCAACTGGTTGAAGAAATTGATGGAATGGCGCCAGGAAGTCGAGGACGCCAATGAATTTGTCGACGGTATGCGCACGGATGTGTTCCAGGACCGGGTGTATGTTTTCACCCCGCGTGGCGATATCATCGACCTGCCAGCCGGAGCCACGCCGATCGACTTCGCCTACACCGTCCACACGGAGATCGGTCACCGCTGCCGCGGTTCCAAGGTCAACGGTAAGCTGGTCCCGCTCGATTACACTTTGAAAACCGGTGACCAGGTGGAGATCCTGGCAGCCAAGCAAGGCGGACCCTCGCGCGACTGGTTGAACCCGACTTTGGGGCTGGTGAAAACCCAGCGCGCCCGCTCCAAGATCCGCCAGTGGTTCAAGCACCAGAACCGCGAACAGAACATCACTCAAGGCAAGGAAATCCTGGATCGCGAATTGAGGCGCCTGGGCATGCAGCAGATAGACCTTGAAAAGCTCGCCCGCGGTTTCGATTATCGCTCCCTGGACGATCTCTTTGTGGCTGTCGGCTGTGGAGACCTCTCCATCGGTCACATCATCAATACCCTTTCCGAGGGCAGCGCGCAGGAAGCCCCCATCTTTGAGATCAAGCCTTCCACCCAGGCCAGTGTGATTGGCGAGAACGCAGTGACGGTGCTGGGATTGCGTAATATCCTCACCACCTTTGCCCGTTGCTGTAACCCCGTTCCCGGTGACGAGATCGTCGGTTATATCACGCGCGGTCGCGGCGCCACCATTCACCGGCAGGATTGCCCGAACATCCTGCGCATGAAGGACCGCGATCGGATCGTCAAAGTAAGCTGGGGAGAACCGCAGAATACTTTCCCGGTCGAGATCGAGATCAGAGCGTATGACCGGCAAGGTCTCATGGTGGATATCTCCTCGGTGCTGAGCAATGAAAATATTAATTTGAAAGACATCAAGATCAATGTCACCCACAATCTCGCCTCCATCCAAATTGTGATGGAAATTGCGGATATCGTACAATTATCGCGAGTGCTGACCAAGATCGAAAATCTTCCCAACGTAATGCAGGCTCACCGCGTCAATCCCGGATAGTTCGTGTTATAATCTCGCGTCTTTACAGTCGGTAGCTGACCCTTGGCAGCAACCCTGCCATTTTGATCTGTCCACTCGAGTGGGAAACTTATGAAGCAAAAGCATGTACGCGCCAAATCAGAAATTGATACAGTTGTCCTGGTAACAGCTTCGGTCATCGGGTTGCTTGATTCGATTTATTTGGCATACGTAAAAATCGCCAATACCAGGATCTATTGCACACCAGGTCTTGGCAACTGTGACGTGGTCAATGCCAGCCAGTGGTCCACGCTGTGGGGGATACCGCTGGGGATCTATGGAATTATTGGATTTGGATTACTGTTGTGGCTTGCAGTTTTTGGAAAAAGGATTAAAATGCTCGCACCATACGTTGACCTGGCGCTTTTCGCCATTAGTATGGCTGGTTTTCTTTTTTCTACTTATCTGACCTATATCGAGTTATTTGTCTTAAAAACAATCTGCCAGTGGTGTGTATTATCAGCCTTGATGATGACCATAATATTCATCACAGCAATCCATAAACTTGCAGTAAAATCTACGAAGTTTTCAAATTGAGGAGGAAATAAGAAATGCCAAGAATTCGCTGTCATTATTTGGATTGTGCTTTCCTGGATGAAGGTTTTTGCTCTGCGGGAATGGTGGAGCTCGATCCAGATACTGGTTGCAAAACCTACACCGCTATTTCCGATGCGCTGGGCAATGATGATTGGGATACTGAAGAAGAGGAATTGGAAGAATGGGAAGATATGGAGGAGGAAGGCGAAGAGGATTGGGATGAACTTGATTATGATGAAGAGAATTAATCTTACCGGATTCTGAAATGCCCATTCACCGCCGGTTCATCCCGGGTTTTTTTAACTATGAAATTGTTCGAAGTCACGGAAAACAAAGACCTGATGCACAATTTCCTCGTTAACATGCTTGACGGGGCATTTTTTTTAGTTGGGGGGTGGGTTTTTCATATACCTCAATCATCCGGCATTTTGTATCTACCCTGACCTCCTCAGCAACGTTGATCGGTTTAATTCCCGCCATTCACAATATGGGCTGGCAATTACCTCAACGGTTGCTCGCCAAGCGCATCTCCCGGATGGAAAAGGTAAAATCTTACGTTGTGAAGGCGACCATTCTCGCAATTTGGATTGATGGCAACTGCGTTTTATTCGGTTTACGCGGTCAACCAACTCAAAGTTAGTTCAGTGCAGGTTGGCGGGATGACGAGCGTTCTGCTAGTCACCAGGTTGTGATGAATCACCTGCTCGGCAGGTTGTCCGATGTATGGTCGCGCAAATGGGTGCTTTTGCTGTGTTCGGTCAGCACCGCGGTAAGCGCCAACCTTGCCCTTGTGGTAAATGAACCGGCTTTGTTTTACCTGGTATTTGTGCTCACAGGAATCGCCGCCACCGCTTTCTGAACCATCGGTATTACCATTTCGCTCGAATTTGGTGATGAATTTCAAAGACCCACCTACGTTGGGATGTCAATCACATCGATTTCCCCCGCAACCATCCTGGCCCCCTTATTGGGAGGGTTGCTGGCGGATCCTTTCGGCTATTCAGTCACCTTTATTACTTCAGCCGTTCTCGCACTTATTTCTGGCTTAATTCCCGTTGCACTGGTTAAGGATCCGGGTCGAAAACACCATAATCTACCCGTTTAACCTTTGATACCAATGGGATCAGTCTTTGCCACCTGGGAAGTCAGATCATTGATCCATTTTCGAGAAAAATATCGTCGAACCCCCAATGTAAATTTGGTCACTTCCTCTGTCAATGTCAAAGCGTACACAAAATACACCGGCAGGTGCAGCAGGAAAGCCCCGGCAGCAGTGAAAGGCACGCCGACCAGCCAGATGACCAGCCCATCCAGCACCAGTGAATAGCGCGTATCGCCGCCTGAACGTAAAATACCAATGATGATGGAATGGTTTCCTGCCCGTATCGCCAATCCGGACCCGAGCACAATCAAGCTTTTTCGAGCGAAAGTGATCACTTCCGGTGCGACCTGATAAAAATGAAGCACCCCTGGCGCGACCAGCATCACCAGGATTCCGATCATCAACGCGCCACTCATCTGGATGACCAATGATCGACCTGCGTATGTGTAAGCCCTTTCTGGATCGCCCTGACCGATCAAATTTCCCACCATGATCGCTGTCGCGTTGCCGATGCCCAGGAAAAGCACAAAGGCGATGTTATCGATAGAGGAGACGATATTGATCGCTGCGAGCGCGTTCGTGCCCACATGCCCATAGATCGCGTTGTACGTGGTGATTCCCATCGACCAGAGGAATTCGTTGCCAATCACCGGCAGCACGGGTTTCATCACGCGGCGGATAAAACTCCAATCAAATTCCGTGATGTCACACGCAGAAACGGCCACCGGGTTCGACCGATCGCGGAATATCAGAAAAAGCAAGACAACACACTCCAGCACCCTGGCGATCAAGCCGGCGATTGCCGCGCCAGTGGTGCCCATTGCGGATATACCCAACCCTGGCACACCAAAAATGAGGGGGTATGCCAGCAGAATATTCAACACCAGGGCTGCTGTGCTGACCAGAACTGGCAATCTTACATTGCCAACCGCGCGGGATGACATGCTGAATACCGCGGTCAACGCGTAAAAACCGTACGACCAGGCCATGATGCGCAGAAAACGGGAACCGGTAGCGATCACCTCCAGGTCCGAGCTGTAAACACGCAGCGCAGCCTGCGGAAAGAAAAATGCGATGGTGAAAAAGAGGAGCGCCGCCACAATTCCCAATTTGACCGTCAAGCCAACAACCCGCCGGATATTATGGATATCCTTTTTCCCCCACAACTGCGCGACGAACATCGAGGCGCCGCTTGAAATTCCAAAAACCATCAGGTTCAATAGGAACCACACCTGGTTCGCCAGGCCGATCGAAGCAATGGGCACCTCGCCCAACTGCCCGATCATAAACACGGATACGAAGTTTAAAGACGAACTGATCAGGCTTTGCAGTGCGATAGGCGCAGCCAGCCTGATGAGTATCCGGTAGTATTCCGGGTCAGTGACAAAAAGGCGAAGTCTCGTCAACTGCTACCATTCAGAAGAAAACCAAGAAAGAAATTATACTTTAGGCTCCTGGAATTATTCGGGACCATTTTTGTAAGAAAATTGTGACTCAGTGAGAGTATCGTTTAAAATAGAACTATGATGATCCGCAGGTTACCAAAAGTATGAAATTATCCATTGTGATTCAGGCAGGTGGTGATTCACACCGTATGGGTACGAACAAAGCGCTTTTGCCATTTATGGGTCAGACCTTGATCGAACGGGTTATCTCACGGGTTCAAGACCTGGCTGATGAACTCCTCATCACGAGTAATCGACCTGAAGACCTTGAATTCCTCGGAATCCCCACCTTTCCTGATGTCATCCAGGGTCGGGGTGCGCTGGGAGGCATACTCACCGCCCTGACCGTAGCAAATCACCCAGCTGTCGCGGTGATCGCCTGTGACATGCCCTTTGTCAACCCTGGTTTGTTGTGCTGGCAGTTGCAATTGCTCGAAAAGCTTAATTGCGATGGCGTGGTTCCATCTCACGCTGCAGGCTATGAACCCTTTCATTCGGTTTATCGACGTAACCCCTGCCTGAAAGCTGTAGAAAAATCCCTCGATCTCGGAAAAAAACGCGCTGATGCCTGGTTTCAGGATGTTCATTTGGAATTTATTTCGAATGACCAGGTCAAAACCTTTGATCCAGACGGCCTATCCTTCCTGAATATAAACAATGAAGATGATTATCAGCATGCACTCGAGCTTGAATCTTGGCATGGGGATAAGTGAAACGCCCAACTGGGATATTAAGAAAGGATCGACTGGGAAATGATGGGAATTGTTCAGTCCTTGAGAGCAGATCACAGGATCTTCAAGCGGAATATTCTTGGATAGGTACCATAACTTAAAGCCTAATGAAAGAAGAAAGTTAAGGCAGGGGCAAAGGATATCATACCCTGT
>DDXM01000002.1 GCA_002347485.1 Anaerolineaceae bacterium UBA2260
ACGCCGGGCTCGCCGATGAGCGCCGGGTTATTCTTATTGCGCCGGGCTAAGATCTGGATGACACGCTCGATCTCTTTCTGCCGCCCGATGACCGGGTCGAGTTTGCCCTCTTCAGCCATGGCGGTCAGGTCCACCGCCAGTTGATCCACCAACGGGGTCTTGGCTTCCTTCTTTTCCTCGCGGCGCGCCAGAGGCGCACCGCCCGCGCTGGCCGGACCACTCACGCTGTCCTCCATCACGCGGCGGGTCTGGCGGCGCACCTGCTCAGCGCTGACGCCGAGCTTCTTGAGTACCTCCAGCGCGAGCCCTTCCGTGGAGCGGGTGAGACCCAGTAAAAGATGTTCCGTTCCGACAAATTGATGCCCCAGCAGGCGCGCTTCTTCGATGGCATACTCCAGAACCTGCTGCGCGCCGACTGAGAGCTCCAGCGCGGGCATTTCTGTCAACCCGATGGGGGCCAGTCGTTCCACCATTTGCTGCACGCGGGCGGTCTCGAGTCCAAGTTCACGCATGGCGTGACCGGCAATACCGCCCTCTTCTTCGATGAGTCCCAGTAAAATGTGTTCGGTATTGATCGCGGTGTGGCGCAGGCGTTCCGCTTCCTGGTGAGCCAGCGAAAGCACCCGGCGTGCGCGTTGTGTAAATCGTTCCATTCCAGCCAAAGGTAAATCCTCCTGAAAATCTATTGCCGAAAATCCAACGCGGCAACAGGTCAAATATGGTTATCCGTTTTCGCCCTCATTGTACCGTTAAATGGGGGCGCGTTTTTACACCACTATTGTAGCGGTTGAATATAAATATCTGATTAGAAATATTAACTGGTTGGACTTTTCCAGATTAATCAAATCTTCTAGAATGAGTCTGGACTATTCGATAAATTCAATTCTTGTTTGAAATACTCTGCTGTCTTATGAGGTTTATGGTGTGTTCGTATTATCAGTAACATGGTCGATTCTTAGAAAGTTTTCAACTAGTATTACTGCTTTAACAACAGATCAATTTATCGAAACACTGCGATTGATACAAGAAAAAACTAGCTGATTAGATACGCCAGGACCCAATTCGTCGTCGCGGTTAACGAATCAACGTGCGTGCGCTCGTAGTTGTGCGATGCGTCGACGCCCGGGCCGATCAGCGCCACCGCCGCGTCACCGCCGGCACGCCAGAACGCGCTGCCATCAGAGCCGTAATAAGGGTAGATATCCACCTTATAAGGAATCTCGTTCTCATCCGCTAATTTGCGCAGGTAATTGCTCAGCCCGTGATGATAGGGCCCGCTGGAATCTTTGACGCATAGGGTGGCGTGGAATTCATCGGAGTTCTGCCCGTCCCCAATGGCTGCCATATCCACCACCACCAGCTCGGTGATATCAGCTGGCAGTCCGTTGGAGGCGCCGTGACCCACTTCTTCATAATTGCTGATGTAAAAATACGTGGTTTGCTTCGGCTTCAACCCGGCTTCGCGCAGGGCGCGCACTGCTTCCACCAGGCAGGCCACACCGGCTTTGTCATCCAGGTGTCGCGAGCGCACGAAGCCATTGGTCAACTCCACGCGCGGGTCAATGGCGATGAAATCCCCCACTTCGATACCAAGGGCGCGGATTTCCGCGGCGTTGGTTATTTTCTCGTCCAGTCTCACCTCCATCGTCTCATCGCTGCGTTCGGTTTTCGCCGTCTTCTCCCCGTGCACGTGACTGGATGCCGCGTTGAGCAGGATCGAGCCACGGACGTGTTTGCCCGCGCGTGCGAAGACTGTACAACCTTCACCTTCAACGGTGTTCCAGGCGTACCCACCGATGCGCGCCAGCGCCAGCCGGCCGTTGGGTTTGATGGATTTCACCATCAAGCCGAGGGTGTCCACGTGGGCTGCCAGCGCGCGCGGGGCGTTCGACTGCTCGCCCTCCAGCGTTACCAGCAGCGCGCCTTTGCGCGTGCGTGTGGTCTTTACCCCCGGAATGGCGCGAAAAACTCGCTCGGTGAGCACGGTGGCTTCTTCGGAGAACCCGGTGGGGCTGGGTGTTTTCAACAGGTCGACCAGGAAAAGCAACAGCAGCGACTCGTCAATGGGGGGCAAAGTCATGGCTTAGAATTCCTTCCCTTCGCGTTCGGAGAATTTGCGCCGAAGCTCATCGTTGATCGGCATAGACTGTTTGGTATTGTAGTCGTACGCCACCAGGATGGACTCCCCGGTGGCGTAGAGCGGCGCGCCGCCTTTACCGGTGAGTTCGTATTCTACAGTTACGGTCTTTTGGCTGATGCGCGTAACACCCAACGAGACGACTACCTTGTCACTCAGCAGGATGGGGTTGTGGTAGCGGCAATGGATATCTCCCACGATGAGGGGCAGGTTCCAAAGGTTCTCCCTGTCGAAGAGCCCCATTTCCTGCATGTATAGGCTGCGCGCATGCTCCATGTAAACCAGGAACTTGGTATGGTTGACGTGCCAGAAGGCATCCAGGTCACCGAGACGAACCTCGATTGGGTAATGAAAGTTGAATTTACTCATGGCCAAATTATACCTTGAAGTACTCCTTTGCTTTACGAACTACAAAGTTCACAGGATAAAATTTATGTTGGTCACTTATTCTCCGACCAATAACGTAGTAAAATAATTAAGGAACAAGACTATTTTGACCATAATTACCAAAAGAGGTGGAAATGCAGATTACCAGACAGGCTGATTACGCTTTACGGGCAATGGTCTACCTTGCCCGCCTTGGCCCAGAAGAACGCGCCGCGACAAAGAAGATTGCCGAAGTACAGAAAATACCCCCCTCCTTCCTGGCCAAGATCATCTCGCAATTGTCCATTGCCAAACTGATCGACACTTCGCGCGGGGCGCGCGGCGGTGTTCTGCTCGCCCGGCCGGCCAGTGAAATTTCGTTGCTCGAGGTCGTCGAGGCAATTGATGGACCCATCGCCCTAAATGACTGTACAGTCACACCGGGAAAATGCGACAATGCTGAGTTCTGCCCACTACACGACATCTGGCAGGAAGCTCAGGATGAACTGGTTGCCAAACTACGCGAATCAACGTTTGACAAATACGCGAAAAAGTAATAAAAACAGGTATTCGTCTTTACCAAAGGAGCGTAGGTTATGACAACAGGTGGCACGCCACTGAACCGCCAATGGATTATTGTATTGAATGACGGCATGGTCGTTATTGATTGGGGGGACGGGGTGTACCAGGACATTGTCAGCGGCGTTTTTCTGTCGATTCGCGAAGAGGATGTCAGCCATCACATTACCAACCGGGAGCTGGATTGGTTGACCAAAACCGGTCGCGTGGCATCTTATGACAACCTGTTCGTCCACATTCACAGCCTGCCGGAAAGACCACAGCGCACAATGGAGTAAGTCCTCGCATTTTTAACATTTCCTCCCGGCTTTTCAGGGAGGTTTTTCTTTTTAGCAGGATAATTAATACATGTTATCAACCCGCACACTGCACCAACGCCTTGCGCTCTTTACTTTCATGCGGCTCACGCTCAACACGCCTATCCGCATGGTGTACCCCTTTCTCGCCATCTTCGCTGCCAGCTTGAATAAGGATGTAGCGATGATATCGCTGGTGCTGGCAGTTTCAATGACCACCAGCGCTCTCGGTCCCTTCATCGCACCCATCGCCGACCGCCGCGGTCGCAAGGTGGGCATGCTGATCGGAATGTGCATCTTCCTGGCAGGTATGCTGCCGGTCAGCTTCTTTCCGGGTTACATCACCTTCTTTCTTGCCGTGATGCTGGGGAACCTGGGGAATAATATTTTTCTGCCCGCCATGCAGGCGCACCTGGGCGACCACACCCCTTATGAAAAACGCGGTTCAGTCCTGGCGGTCACGGAACTATCCTGGGCTTTATCCTTCATCGTACTGGTACCCCTGGCCGGTCTGCTCATGGAGTGGTCCGCCTGGTACAGCCCCTACATCGCCCTGAGCGTCGCGGCGGTCTTGATGATCATCCTGCTGCTTAAGTTCATCCCCACGGATACCCCAGACTCGCCAGAGCCGCTGACCGTTTTTTCTGATATCAAAAAAGTCCTGGCCTATCCCCCGGCGCTGTTTGGCATCCTCACCGGCACCCTGTTCATCATCGGCAACGAAACCGTGAGCGTGGTGTTTGGGGTATGGATGCAAAGCTCCTTCGGCTTGCAGGTGGCGGCGCTGGGAGCTGCCTCTATGGTGATCGGGTTTTCAGAGTTGGGAGGGGAGGGACTGGCGGCGTTGCTAGCGGACCGCTTAGGCAAAGAACGCACCATTGGCGTGAGCCTTGCACTCAACGCCCTTTGGGTGATCACCCTGCCCTGGCTGGGCAATTCAACAGCCGGCGCGTTCATCTGGTTGTTCTTCTTCTATCTTACCTTCGAGGTCGCCATCGTAAGCATCCTGCCGCTGATCACCGAAATTACTCCCACCACCCGCGCCACCATGATTTCACTGTTCATCGCTGCGCTTTCGCTGGGGCGCGCCCTGGGCGACCTGGTGACCCCTCTGTTATTCCAGGGTGGTTTCATAGTCAATGCCGCGGTGTGTGCCGGGCTGGATATTCTCGCGCTGCTGGCGCTCACACGAATCCGCTTGCCAAAGGAAACCGAATGACGCTCGACTCCTCATTAATGCCGGTCGTGACAAACTCTAAATCTCCCCTACCGATGCGCTTCCAGGTGATGCTTTTTGCCGTGGTGCGCATGATCATCAACATCAATACGCGCATGATCTACCCCTTCCTGAATACCTTTGCCAGCGGGCTGGGGGTTGACCTGGTGACCATCTCGCTGGCGATGACCATACGCTCCGTCAGCGGCGCGCTCAGCCTGTTCCTCACCCCGGTGGCAGACCAGCGTGGGCGCAAGACCGGCATGCTGCTGGGTGTGGCGATCTTCATTGTCGGCGCAGCACTCGTGATGGTCTGGTCGACCTTCACCGCTTTTACCATCTCCATCAGCCTCACCTTCCTGGGAATGTTTGTCTACCTCTCTTCCACCCAGGCGTATATCGGCGACCGGGTGCGGGCAGGACGGCGCGGAACTGCGCTGGGATTGATCGAGACAGGCTGGGGTGTGAGTTACATCATCGGCATGCCCATTCTCGGCTGGATGATCGACCGCTACGGCTGGCGCGCGCCTTTTCCATTCACGGCGGCGCTGGGCGTGCTGGCCTTATTCCTGATTCTGGTGTTCGTTCCCAACTACAAACCACAGCAGAAGCTGATCGACGGCAATGTGTTAAAGAGCATCCTCGAGGTGCTCAAGATCCCCGCCGCCCGCTATGGCTTGCTGATGAGCCTGATGCTCATCTCCTCCAACGAGGTCATCAACCTGGTCTTTGGCGTGTGGCTCGAGGTTTCCTTCGGGCTCAAGCTCGCCGCGCTCGGCGCTGCTTCAGCGGTCATTGGCATCTCCGAGATCAGCGGCGAATCGATCGGCGGCGTCGTTTCAGATAAGCTCGGCCGGGAGCGCAGTATCATGCTGGGCATGGGGCTGATGCTGGTAGTTTCCGCCGCTCTGCCATTCGTCGGTGGCACCCAGGCGGGCGCGCTCATTGGATTGTTCTTCTTCTACCTTTCCTACGAGTTCACCTTCGTTTCCACCCTGCCTTTTATGACCGAACTGGTGCCCGAGGCGCGTGGCACGATGCTCGGCGCTAATGTCGCCTGCCTGGCGCTCGGCCGGATGATCGGCAACCTTGTCTCGCCTTTCGTCTTTCGCGTGGGAATCTGGGCCAACGCACTTTCTGCGGTCATTTTTGTCCTTATCGCCTTCTGGGCGCTCACCCGCGCCAAGGCCAATCGCAGCGCGTGAACCGGTGAGTGTATACTAAGAGTAGAGGAATCCGGCATGCTCATTCATTCAGCTTCTCAATTGGTTACCCTGGCCGGCGGTCCGCGCAGAGGGACTGACGCTGAGGACCTCGCTATCATTGAGAACGGCGCGTTGCTCATGCGCGACGAGCGCATCGTGGAGGTCGGAGAAAGCCGCGCCCTGCTCGAGAAATATCCCCAAGAAGAAAGATTGAACGCCGCCGGCAGGGTCGTGATGCCCGGTTTGGTGGACCCGCATACCCACCTGGTGTGGGCGGGTGACCGCGCGGTAGAATTCGAGGCGCGATTGCAGGGAAAAACCTATATGGAGATCATGGCGGCCGGCGGTGGCATCAACGCCACCGTGCGTGCCACCCGCCAGGCGACCGCCGAGGAGTTGTATACGCAAACCCACCGCCGCGCTGAAACCATGTTCCGAAGCGGAACCACCACCGCTGAAGCCAAGACCGGCTACGGGCTGACCTTCGACGCGGAGATCGCACAACTCGAGGTGCTGCTGCGACTTGATGCGGAAGGTCCGCTGGAGATCGCCCCCACCTTCATGGCCGCCCACGCCGTCCCGCCGGAGTATGCCGGTCGAACGGACGAGTACACCCGGCTGGTGAGCGAAGACATGCTGCCGCGGCTTAAGGACTGGTGGTTGCGAAATCACACATCCCGCCCGCTGCCCTTCGTGGATGTGTTCTGCGAGAACAACGCCTTCAACCTGGCACAGACGCGCGAGATCCTCACCCGGGCGAAGGAATTCGGATTCCCGCTGAAAGTGCACGTGGACGAGTTCGAGAACCTCGGCGGGGCTGCCCTGGCGGTGGAGCTGGGCGCGGTTTCCATCGAGCACGCGGTCAAGACCTCGCCCGCCGAGATCGCCGCTCTCGGCGTTTCGGACACCATGGTCGTTTCGCTGCCTTGCACCCCATTCGGGCTGGCTGACGCACATTACACCCCGGCACTCGACCTGCTGGCGGCGGGAGGCACCCTCGCCATCGCCACCGACCTCAACCCCGGCCCTGCCTGGTGCGAGAACATGCAGTTCGTCATCGCCCTCGCCTGCAGATATCTGAAGATCACCCCCGCGCAGGCACTGGCCGCCGCCACCATTAACGCCGCGCGCGCCATCCGGCGCGACCATAGCATCGGCTCGCTTGAGCCCGACAAGCAGGCTGACGTGCTCATCCTTTCGGTCAGCGATTACCGGCAGCTGGCGTACCGCTTCGGTGGCAACCTGGTCGGCACAGTGATCAAAAAAGGCCGCATGTTCCACTTTGGATAAAAGTATTAGTTTTCAATAAGGACACGTCATGCTGACATTCGAACAGACCAGGGAATGGTACAAAGACACGGACGCGGTGCACGATTTCTCACACATCGAGCGCGTCTACCACATGGCGGAGCGCCTCGCCCACGCCGAAGGCGCAGACCTTGAGATCGTGCGCGCCGCGGCGCTGCTGCACGATGCTGACGGCACCACCCCGGGCAGCGATGTGCGACTGGAACACCATCTTCGCTCCGCTGAGTTCGCAGGGGTAATCCTGCAAGCTGAAGGGTGGCCGGAGGAACGAATTAAGGCCGTGCAGCACTGCATCCGCGCCCACCGCTACCGTGACGACCGCGAACCGCCCGTGACCATAGAAGCGAAGGTGCTCTTCGACGCCGACAAACTGGATGTGCTGGGGGCGATCGGCGCGGTGCGCGCCACGGTCTACGCAGCCCTGGCCGGCACACCGTTTTATTGTGAACCCTCGGCGCAATTCCTAGCCACGGGCAAAGAGGAACCCGGCGAGCTGCACAGCGCTTATCACGAGCACATCTTTAAGCTGCGCAACGTCGAAAAACGCATGTACACACAGACCGCCAAAGCCCTCGCCCGCGAGCGCTGCCGCTACCTGGATGATTTCTTTTTACAGCTCATCGCTGAGATCAAAGGAGAGCGCTGATGTCCAACCCCGTCCAACCCACGCTTGACCAGGTCATCTTATGGGCAAGGCACGCCGGCGCGATTGCGCGCGAGGGTTTCCTGAAAGACCACGATATCGCCTACAAAGGGCGCACCGACCTGGTCACCGATGTGGATTTCGCGTGCGAAAAATACCTAGTGGACGCGATCCACTCGTCCTTCCCTTCTCACTCCATCCTGACCGAGGAGGCGGGCGCGGTCAACGGAGTGCACAACAACCGCTGGTACATCGACCCGCTCGACGGCACGGTCAACTACTCGCGCCGTATCCCATTCTACGCGGTCAGCCTCGCGTATGAAACCGCGGAGGGGTTGCTGCTGGGCGTGGTGTACGACTCGACGCATGATGAGTGTTTCACCGCTGAGCGTGGCAGGGGCGCGTGGTTGAATGGCGAGCCACTGCGGGTGAACACGGTCAGCGATATCGAGAGAACGCTGCACACCACCGCTTTCGCGCGTCAGGATACAGGAAAATTCGAGCGCAACCTGCGCAATTTCGCCCACCTGTCGCGCTACTCGTTGGGCGTGCGCCGCATGGGCTGCGCCGCGCTGGAGTTGTGTTACGTGGCTTGCGGGCGCGTCGACGCCTATTGGGAGCAGGGCATCAACGCCTGGGACATCGCGGCGGCAGCTCTGATTGTGGAGGAGGCAGGCGGCGTGGTGACCACCCCGGAGGGCGATTCCGATTACTTCAAGCCTCCCCACGCTGTTTTGGCCGCCGCACCGGGAGTCCATGGTCATTTAGTGGAATTGTTCAAGTCGCTTTAAAGATCAACTTGTCATTAAAGTTGACCGCCGTTGAGGACAACGGCGGTCGGTCGTTCACTATGGTGTTAGATCCCGGGTATTAAGGAATCTCAAAGTTAGTAATGATCGCGGGTGCTCCCTTCGGCCTGGTGACCTTAAAGGTTGTGAGGTAGTCGGGGAACTTGACCGTGTAGGTCAATCCATTCTTGATCGTATTGTAACGCAGCCTGTAATACCCGTTCTCATCGGTGTACACCGTTCCCAGCACCACCCCGTATGGATCTTTGATCTTCACTTTGACTCCCGCGATCGGGTCGCCCGTGTTTAGCGAGGTTACCCAACCCTGGAAGCCGTTCACCTTTTTCACCGCATTGTAACTTTCAGGGTCGGTGCCGACTATATCAGACCCCACCGTCCGCTCGAAGTGATACGGCTGCAGACCCAGGATGGTCAAACCTGATGCGCTATTCGTCATGTTGTAATAAAGCAGTCCGTTGACGGGATTGAGGGTTTGAGTTCCTTTCATCCAACCGCCAGTTTTTTTCAACCCGTAATCCAGGTGGATGGTGACGTACACCACGCCGGTGTCAGGTACCACACCGCTGACGGTAACAGTCGTTGATGAACTCATCGTCTTTGTAGCATAGTCCTCCGGTGTGATGATCTGGTTGCCGGCGGGCGAGGTGGGGCTCATTGCTTGCGTTGTGATGTTGAACCCGGGCACGCTCGGCCACGGCGCATAACAGCCACTGCTTGTCATGCCGCTGCCGTCGTGCACCTGGATCGGGTTGCCCGCGCCTTCCTGGGTGATGAACGGGTATGGCATCTCGATGGTCATGGTGATGGATTCACCCGGCTCGCCGAAGTAGAAAGCGTTGTAGTAGAACTGACCGGGGTTGCTTGACTGCAGCCGGTAAGTGTCTACGGTCTCGTTGTGATACAGCAGCCTGAACTGGTTGTTGGGCAGCGGGCAGTAGGAGGTATCCGTCAGCTGGTTATCAGGAATCTGGTGGATGGTGTTTGTGACCGTAACCTAGACCGTAACATTCTTCTCTGCTATCCTCACGGGTTGTATCGGACAGATGGATTGAACATCGAAAGACCATCCTTCTGGCGGTACCGATAGAACAGGTTCACTCACCGTGCAGCTCGTCCCGGTCGGAATAACGCTGATCGTCGCGTTCCCTCCCGCTGCCAGGTTGACTGTTCCATCGTGCGCAGTCCCGTAACGCAGTCATAATGGATTGCAAACGTCCCGGTAAACCCGGAGGTCAGTGGATCGAATGATTTGATGATCTTCAGGTTGCCCAGATCCCGTGTGATCGAGTTCTCTACAGTGATCTCGAACGTACCGCCCTTGGTATCGATCGTCACGCTCACCGGTGTGCAAGTGATCGTGCCCCATGTGTAGCCTGGGATCGGGGTTGGTGCTACTTCTGTGACCGTGCACACATTCCCCGGTTGGCTCATCATATTCTCCCTCTGCGGACCTGAAATCAGCTCTAGGGTAACATTTATTTTGAGTCAACATTTTCTTATAAAGTAAGATTAATTTTGAGTCAACGTTTTCTTGTAAAGTAAGATTAATTGTGAGTCAATGTGTGCGTGTCCAAAATAAAGACCTCATACTGTATAATGCTGGTACTGTCGATCTATGACAGTATAAATATTTTCTTCTACCCTTTTATTTAGAGAGGAATGGAATGGCCGAACACACCACCTACACCCAAAAAGCCTGGAGCCTTACCGATCTCTTCACGGCCGCCGACAGCCCGGAGCTGAAGAACGCCTTCAACGAACTCGAGACGCGGGCCGTCGCGCTCGAAGCCAAACGCCCCCTGCTCACCGACACAATCAGCCAGACGGAATTGCTGGAACTCCTTGGCGAACTGGAAACCCTCTATCGCATCGGACGCCGCGCGGCCAACTTCGCCGAGCTGCTGTTCTCGTCCGACACGCAGAACCAGGCAGCGCTCGGGTTGATGGCGCAGACTGAGCAGCTGCTCTCCGAGATCCAGAACCGCACACTGTTCTTCAGTCTGTGGTGGAAGGACCTCGCCGACGAGATCGCCGCCCCGCTGATGGCAGGCGCCGGCGATTACCGCTACTGGCTCGAGGAAATGCGTCACTTCAAGCCGCACACCCTCAGCGAGCCGGAAGAGAAGATCATCAACACCAAGAATGTCACCGGCGTCAGCGCACTCAACACGCTCTACGATTCATTCACCAACCGCTACGTGTTCAGGGTGGAGGTGGACGGTGTGGTGAAGGAGCTGACCCGCGGCGAACTGATGAGCCTGGTGCGCAGCGATAACCCCGACCTGCGCGCGCGCGCCTACCAGGAGCTGTACAAGGTGTACGGCGACGACGCGGCCATCCTCGGGCAGATGTACCAGACCATCGTGCGCGACTGGCGCAACGAAGAGGTGACCCTGCGCCACCACAAGACGCCCATCTCGGCACGCAACCTCGCCAACGACCTGCCCGACGAGGTGATCGACCTACTGCTGGAGACCTGCCGGGCGAACACCTCCGTGTTCGAGCGCTTTTTCAAGCTCAAGGCGCGTCTGCTGGGCATGGAAAAACTGCGCCGCTACGACATCTACGCGCCGGTGGCGAAGGCTGACAAGGATTACGACTACTCCAAAGCCGCCGCCAAGGTGCTGCAGTCCTTCTCTCAGTTCGACGAGCGCTTTGCCCGCCTGGCGGAGCGCGTGTTCGCCGAGGACCACCTCGACGCAGAGGTGCGCAAGGGAAAGCGCGGTGGGGCCTTCTGCGCCACCGCCACCCCCGACCTGACCCCCTGGGTGCTGCTCAACTACCAGGGCAAGACCGACGACGTGGCGACCATGGCGCACGAGCTGGGGCACGCCATCCACTCGATGCTCGCCGAGCACCACTCGCTGTTCACCCAGCACGCCAGCCTGCCGCTGGCTGAGACCGCCTCGACCTTCGGCGAGATGCTGCTGGTGGACCAGCTGCTCTCGGAGGAACCGGATGAAACCGTGCGCCGCGACCTGCTCTTCAAGCAGGTGGACGACGCCTACGCCACCATCCAGCGCCAGGCGTTCTTTGCCATGTTCGAGAAGCAGGCGCACCAAATGGTGATCGACGGCGCGTCGGTCGACGAGATCTCCGCGGCCTACATGGAGAACCTCAAGACCCAGTTCGGCGACGCGGTGGAGGTGGCGGAAGAGTTCAAGTACGAGTGGGTGTCCATCCCCCACATCTACCAGGTGCCCTTCTACGTGTACGCCTACGCCTTCGGCCAGCTGCTGGTGCTCTCGCTCTACAAGCAGTTCAAGGCTGAGGGCGATTCCTTCAAGCCGCGTTATATCCAGCTGCTCGCCGCGGGCGGGTCAGAAGCGCCGATGAAGATCCTTGACGACGCCGGCGTGGATGTGCGCAAACCCGAATTCTGGCAGGGCGGCTTCGACGTGCTCAGCGCGATGGTGGACAACCTCGAGCAGATGTCTTAAGCGTATCATCTCAAAGTTCATGGACCCGCTGCCATCCGCGCAGCGGGTCTTTTTTTCTCTTGACAAATCTACCGATACATGTAAAATCATTTCGATAAATATCGAATCATTAAGGAGGTCATAATGACCGACCAGGAACAAATCAATACATTGTTGAACTTTTTCAAAGCGCTGGCGGATGAGAACCGCCTGAAGATCGTGGGGCTGCTGGCGCAAAAACCCGCGTCGGTGGAGGGGCTGGCAGGTGCGCTGGGGCTGAGCGCCTCGACCACCTCGCACCACCTCGCCCGGTTGGCGAAGAGCGGGCTGGTCTCGGCGCGCGCGGACGGGCACTACTACATCTACTCGCTCAAAACCGACGCGCTGCGCGGGCTCTCGCAGCACCTGCTGCAGGCGGAGAACCTGCCCGCGCTCTCGCAGGGAGCGACCAGCCCCAGCGGCGACCCTTTCGAAAGCAAGGTGATGAAAGCCTTCGTCGATAGTGAGGGGCGCATCACCGCGTTCCCGGCGCAGGAGAAGAAATTCCTCGTGCTGCTGCGCTACATGGCCAAAGCCTTTGAGCCGGGGCGGCGCTACCCCGAAAAAGAGGTCAACGAGATCCTTAAGCGCTACAATGAAGATACCGCATCGCTGCGCCGCGGTCTGGTGGAATACAAGTTGATGCAGCGCGAAGGCGGCGGCGGCGCGTATTGGCGCCCGTTGGAGTAAACCCTCACCTGCTGGCAGGAGATGATCAAATGGGAAGCATGGACAGCACGTCTCTGTACGCCATGCACAATTATAACGTGTACGCCAACAACCTGGTGCTCGAGACCGCCGCGCACATGACGGCTGAGGAGCTGGCGCGCGAATCCAGCCCCAGCCACGGCTCGGTGATGAAGCTGCTGGAGCACATCTTTGAGTGCGAGTACTACTTCACGCTGGAGTGCATGAACATCACCCCCAACCAGGCGCAGGCAGACCGCTGTGCAGCGTCGCTGGCAGATCTGCGCGAGTGCTTCGCGCTGCTCAACGCTACGCGCGAGAATTACCTGTTGGAAGTGAACGAATACGAGCTGGAGGAGGAGATCGCCGTGGACCTGGGGCGCGGCGATGTGACCTTGCCGCGCTGGCAGTTCATGGCACAGTCGCTGCTGCACTCTGTGCATCACCGCGGCGAGCTTTCGATCGTGATGACAGGGCTGGGCCACCCCCTGCCCACGTTCGACCCGATATTGATGTACATGCGCGACAGCGGGCAGGTGTTTGATTGACGCCCGGGACAGAAGCCATGGCTTACAAACAAGAACCCACCACAGATACACAGATGACTCGGCAAGAAACTGACCACGAATTGCGCGAAGACAATAACGAAAAAGATGGTTTCGATAACTGTTGAAACAAAAGGAAACAAATCAAATACCAAGTAATAGGTGCTGATTAAAAAAGGAACGACCAGGCGATTCGTATTTATAAACGAATCGGGTTGTGTATGAGGTACGATGGCGAGCAGTAATGAACGAAGAAACAAACGACATCCTTTGCGATAGGATATATGTTCTATTATAACATGGTTGTCAAGTGTTTTTGAGGAATTGGATAGGTTGGCTCAATAAGTGAGCCTGCCCTACGGACGGCAACAGATGTGAAGATTGAAGCGTTCCTTTGGTATGGATGGTGGTGAATTAATTTCTATTATGCGCTTGCAGTTGACTACCTTCTATCCCAATCTGTAAGAACTTTTTTTGAAAAAGCCGGGTATTTTTCCATAAAAATATCAAAGAGATCGATGGAAGTCGCAGGGTGGGTTGAAAACCCCCCGTCACTGAAAGCAACCAGCGATCGCTTCGTCCTCGCGGAGGGCAATACGCGCTGATCTGGCAAAACAGTACTTGAGTTCGGTTTCATTTGTGTCTTCCACACGCAAATTGCAATTCTCTTATTGACTTAAGTTAACTAAACCTGATGCAGGTTCTATCTTGACTATTAAAACAAAACCTACCTTACTAAGACAATAAATGACCCGATATTCGATCTCATAGAAATTCCTCATCTATTGATAGAACTGTTCGATCTGGGGTCAGCCAAAAATCCCTGTACGCTCCGGCTTGTTGGATGGTACTTCCATCGGGTGAAATGTATTCCCCTATACATACAACTCGCAGTAAGATGTTTTCTTCTTCGATAGTCACATCAGGAACAATTACTGTAGTGTCTTTTGAAGGCAAACCACTATTTTTCGGGTAGATGATAACTTCCACGCTATAACCGTAATCCATTAAGTTGCTAATCGGAACCCATTGCTTATTTTTATACTCGAAAATGAATATGTCGTTTTGTTTATTGTTGGTGTAACATATTTTCTGT
>DDXM01000040.1:0-5174 GCA_002347485.1 Anaerolineaceae bacterium UBA2260
CCAGCAAGTCATCCTGGTTCTCGGTATCGTGCTGCTCGTCGTCTTCCTCATCCCCACGCCCGGCACCGGCAACATGGATACCTGGGTGCGCTGGATCGACGAGGCCAACAACCTGGGGCTGCTCAAGGATTACAGCCTCAACCACGATACCTACCCGCCGCTCACGCTGGTGATCCTGTTCGGCGTCGGTAAGCTCAGCCAGTGGCTCAACATCTGGATCTACACCGCGATCAAAGCTGCCATCGCCGCCTTCCTGCTGCTCACCACCCTGGTGACGCTGTGGGCGACCAAGAACCTGCTGCTCTCCCTGCTGCTGCTGGGCGGGCTGCTGATCAACAGCGTGGCGCTGGGCCACCTGGATATCTTCTTCGCGCCGACCCTGGTGCTGGCATTGTGGGCGCTCAAAGAAAAGCGCCTTACGTTCTTCACCATCGCCTTCTGCCTCTCCTTCCTCACCAAGTGGCAGCCATTGATCATCGCCCCGTTCATCGCGCTGTACATCCTCGGCATCGACCGCCTGCGCGACTGGAAGCAGATCTCCCTGCGCCCGATCCTCAAGCAGATCCTCGCCCCGGCAGCCGTCATCCTCACCCTCACTTTCGCCATCTTCGGACTCAAACCCGTGCTCGCCGCCTTCGCGAACGCCAGCGACCACCACTTTCTGAGCGGCAACGTGCTCAACCTCAATTGGATCATTACGCACTTCCTGCACGTGTTCAACCCCGCGCAATACGGACCCCTGGTCAACGGTCAGGCGCAGTTGATCCTCGGCCCGCCGGATTCCGTAAAACTGGTTCCCAGGCTGCTCTTCTTCGCCGTGTACGCGCTGACGCTGGTCGTGTTCTTCAAGCGCGAGAAGACCTTCACCAACCTGGTGTGGTTCTCGCTGCTGGGATTCTGGGCGTACGTTACGATCAACACCGGCGTGCACGAAAATCACTGGTTCGTGGCGATCATCCTCGCAGCGCTGCTCTACTGGGCGGAGAAGCCGCACCTCTACACCATGCTGACGGTGATGCTCATCGGCAATGTGAACCTGCTGGTGTTCAACGGGCTGGATGGCAGGCAAAACGAGTTCAGCCGCGTGATCAGCGGCGTGGATATGGCGCTGGTGATCGCGGTGTTCAACGTGGTGGTGTTCGCGGTCTACTGGGTGTCTGCCGTGCTGCCGCGCGAGCGTAAGAAGCAGCCCGCGCCAGCCGTCGACTGAGACCCTGCTGTTGTATTTAAGCTAATCCAGGAATTGCTGGTAGAGGTCGTCCCGTACGAATACCGAGCCGAAGCCGGTCTTGTATGCCAGCGTATACCCGTCCACCTCGCCATTGATGGCGTCGCCGTAGAACGCCACCATCTCACGCATCTGTGCTGGGTCGATGGCGGTCTCGATCTTCGCCGCGTCTGAGAAATATAGCATGTTCTCCCATTCCACAAAGAGCACGTCCGCGTTGATCTCCCTGATATACGAGTAATCCGCCAGCTGCCATCTGTACTCGATATGGTAGGTGTCCCTCTCCGCCACGTAAGCGCGCCAATCGCGGTAGATCCACAGCTTGCGCTCGAGCTCGATCTGCGAAAGTACGGCAGGCTCAACCCGGAGGTACAACTGGATGCTGGCGGAATCGCGTTCCCGGTTGAGTACACCGCGCACGCTCTCCACGCTGCTACGGATGTTCAGGAACAGAATCACCAGCACCAGCAGCGCCGTCCTGCGCCCGGCAGCGGATCTGCGGTCTGTCGCCGATGCCTGCCGGGCAGTGATGGTTTCCGGCATGAGCACCGCCAGGAACGAGATCACCGGCAGGGCGATGGGCAGCAGGTAATGCGTGCGCATGGTGGAGGCGAAGAGCAGGAAATAACCCGCGTACCCGATCGTCCAGGTTAACACCACGATGGCGGCGGTGCGTTTGGTTTTGATGAACAGGCTGTAGACCAGCGCGATCAGCCCCGCGAGCATCAGCAGCAGCGAACCCGGGTCGCCGCGGAAGATCTCAGCCACCTGGTGGAGCATGCTGCCGCCGGTGTTGCCCACCACCCAAAAGCCGAGCGTGTTCTCTCTGAGCAGTTGTGTGAAAGCCGCCACGATCTCCGCGCGTTCCTGCGGCAGCAGCAGGAGGGGATTGGAAACGATGATCGTGAGCAGCATCAAGCCGATGAAAGCGGCTGCACGCAGCAGAGCCTGCTGAATGGTCACGCGGCGCTGGAGCAACCCGTACACGATGTAGACCGCGTAGGTCAGCACGAACAGCACTCCCAGGATCTTCACCCCGAACGCCAGCCCCACCGCCACGGCGGAGAAGAAGAAGTTTCGCCCAAAGCGCAGATCGTCGCGCACCAGGAAGAAGATGGTCAGCACCGAGAACAGCACCAGCAGGCTGTCGGGGTGCCACCACATGTTGTTGCTGACCACCGCCGGCAGGCTGAGCATGAGCAGGAACAGCAGGATGGCGCGCAGCCGTGAGCGGAATTGCGTTTGCATCCACACCAACAGCAGCGCGGCGAGGATCATCGGCAGCACGCTGATTGCCTGGCGCAGCACCATCACGATCACCGGGGTGTTCGCGCTCCAACCGCTGCCCAGCATCAGTTTGACCGGCAGGATCGACAGCGCGGACAAGAAGTAGAAGGGGTAGCCGTAATAGTAGTGTTGGTACACGACGAAGTTGCGCAGCGACTGGTAGGGCGTCTCGCCAGGGGTGAGCATGCGGATGACATGGGGGTACTGCGCGAACTCGTCATGCTGAAAGACCGAGAGCATGGTCGCGTCGCGCGCTCCGGTGAGGTTGGGGAAAATGAAAACGCTGAAGTAAAGCAGCCCGATGAGGGCGAGGATCAGGAAAGTGGTCTTTTGGTTTCGATCCATGTGCTGAGTAACCGCCTGTGCTTGAGCGCGGAGGATAAGTACCCCTCCATTTTACTTTATCCCGGGCGCCGCGTGCTATTCACTGAAATTTGCGCCGCTTGGTGGGATAAAAAAGAAAAGGTTCAGGGATTCCTGTTTTTTTGATGGAACGTTCTGAGATACCCGGCAGTGTCATCATTTGGATGGGACCTCAGATACCCAAAAAGCCTGGTTGCTCACCGACCTCTACCCCGCCACTGACAGCCCGGAGCTAAAAATCGACTTAATGGAACTCGAGACACGNNCGCGCCGGGCGTGCGCGGAAAACTGGTCGAGTTGTTAAAATCTCTGTGATTAACTTTTGATCCCTTCATCCATCCACCAGTCTTCTTCAAGCCGTAATCCAGGTGGATGGTGACATACACCACTCCGCTGGAAGGGACCACACCACTGACAGTGACGATCGTTGATGAACCGATCTCCCGGGTGGCATAATCCTCCGGCGTGATGATTTGGTTGCCGGCAGGTGAAGTTGGACTCATTGCCGCGGTTGCGATTTCAAACCCTGTAACGCTTGGCCACGGCGCGTAGCAACCACTGCTGGTCATGCCGCTGCCGTCGTGTACCTGGATGGGGTTGCCAGCGCCTTCCTGCGTTACAAACGGGTACGGGATCTTGATGGTCATTGTAATCACTTCACCCGTTTCACCGAAGTAGAAGGCATTGTAGTAGAACTGCCCTGGGTTGCTCGATTGCAAGCGGTAGGTATCAATTGTCTCGTTGTGATATAGCAAGCGGAATTGGTTGTTAGGCAGTAGACAGTAGGAGGTGTCGGTCAGCTGGCCCTGGTTCACGATGGTCACCGTGTGATCATCCGAATCGTGGATGTCGTTGGGAAAGCCGGCAGGGTGGAAGTGGACATTGACCACGTTGGTGATCAACGCTGGTGGAGTTGGCCCATCCGGTATAGTGTAATCCTTGGTGAATGTGCAAGACCCGTTGTACACCAGGTTGTCGCAACCAGCAGCCAGAGCTTCGGTTATCAGGTCGCCCAACACATTGTCGCTCACAGAGTCAAGCTTCAGGTTCGGGCTGTCATCGGAGCTCAGGTTGTTGATGGTGAAGGTGTAAGTGATAGTCTGCCCGGGTGTGGCATTGGCGGTGCCGCTCTTGAGGATCTCGACCGCGGGCTGGAACAGATTGGTGCTCCAGCTAGAGGAGTCGCTCACCGTGATCGTGCCGCCCAGCGTCCAGCCGCTATCGGTGTAGCCGTCAGTGGTGACCTTGACCGTGTAGTTGAAGGTGGCCGTTCCGCCCTCGGGAATCTCGATCCGTGTGTCATCCACA
The DNA here is from genome assembly GCA_002347485.1 of Anaerolineaceae bacterium UBA2260. Taxonomy (GTDB): domain Bacteria; phylum Chloroflexota; class Anaerolineae; order Anaerolineales; family Anaerolineaceae; genus UBA6107. The sequence continues at coordinate 4,187 of DDXM01000040.1, forward strand.
CTCTTGTCGATCTTCCAGAAGTAAGTGCGGTCGAAGGTGCCAGTCGCTGTCTTGGTCACCGTCAGCTCCTTGCCAACGCACACCGTCACTTTTGGCTGTCGGATTGATCGGTCTCGTCGATTACCACCGTGTTGGTGTAGCCCGTGCAGGTTCCCGCTACTCCTGACTTATCGAGTGAGTATTTGAAGGTATGCTCACCGTCCGCCCAGTTCCAGGTGCCCAGGGTCACAGGATTCAAGGGATCGGTCTTGTCATCGATGACCGTGATGACCGTGATGACCTTGTTGGTCTCCGTGCCGATCGCAAATGATACAGCAGCCTCCCCAGAAGCGTTGCCGGTCGGCGTGAAATAGGCATCCTAATCCCATGTCACAGTGGTGGTGTTTTTGGTGGTTGAGCCATCCGAGGTGCAGGTGTAATGCAGAACCAGGGAACCGCTCATCGGAACGCTGTACGGCGTGGATTCGGTGATGCTGCACGAGCCACCCTGATCCAGTGTGTCCGTCACACTCACCACGATGTCCTCCCAATCATTGGGATTTGTGATGGTGATGGTTCCGCCCAGCGCGTAACCGCTGTCCGTGTAAACATTAGGTCCGCGTATGTAAAACAAATACCACCTAATGTATAATGCTTTTACTGTCAGCCTTTGGCTGCCCGTATGTATGCAATGATCCTTTATTTTGAGAGGAATTAAATGACCCAACACGCAACCTACACTCAAAAAGCCTGGAGCCTCACCGACCTCTTCCCCGCCGCCGACAGCCCGGAGCTGAAGACCGCCTTCAAGGAACTCGAGACACGGGCGGCCGCGCTCGAAGCCAAGCGCCCCCTGCTCACCGACACCATCAGCCTGGAGGAACTGCTCGGCTTAATCGGCGAACTGGAAACGCTCTACCGCCTGGGTCACCATGCGGCAACCTTCGCCGAACTTACATTTTCAGGTGATACCCAGAACCAGGCTGCGCTCGGACTGATGGCGCAGACC
>DDXM01000040.1:5187-9417 GCA_002347485.1 Anaerolineaceae bacterium UBA2260
CTGATGAGCCTGGTGCGCAGCGACAATCCCGACCTGCGCGCCCGCGCCTACCAGGAGCTGTACAAGGTCTACGGCGATGATGCCGCTATCCTCGGGCAGATGTACCAGACCATCGTGCGCGACTGGCGCAACGAAGAGGTGACGCTGCGCCATCACAAGAGCCCCATCTCGGCGCGCAACCTGGCGAACGACCTGCCCGACGAGGTGATCGACCTGCTGCTGGAGACCTGCCGCAAGAACACCGCGGTCTTCGAGCGCTTCTTCAAGCTCAAGGCGCGCCTGCTGGGCATGGAGAAGCTGCGCCGCTACGACATATATGCACCGGTGGCGAAGGCTGACAAGGATTACGACTACTCCAAAGCCGCCGCCAAGGTGCTGCAAAGCTTCGGGCAGTTTGATGAGCGCTTCGCCCGCCTGGCGGAACGCGTGTTCGCTGAGGACCACCTCGACGCCGAGGTGCGCAAGGGCAAGCGCGGCGGGGCATTCTGCGCCACCTCCGCCCCCGACCTGACCCCCTGGGTGCTGCTCAATTACCAGGGCAAGACTGACGACGTGGCGACCATGGCGCACGAACTGGGGCACGCCATCCACTCGATGCTGGCTGAGCACCACTCGCTGTTCACGCAGCACGCCAACCTGCCGCTGGCTGAGACCGCCTCGACCTTCGGCGAGATGATGCTGGTCGACCAGCTGCTGGCGGAGGAAAGCGACGCAGCCGTGCGCCGCGACCTGCTCTTCAAGCAGGTGGACGACGCGTACGCCACCATCCAGCGCCAGGCGTTCTTCTCCATGTTCGAGAAGCAGGCGCACCAGATGGTGATCGACGGCGCGTCGGTGGACGAGATCTCCGCGGCATATATGGAGAACCTCAAGACCCAGTTCGGCGAGGCGGTGGAAGTGGCGGAGGAGTTCAAGTACGAGTGGGTATCCATCCCGCACATCTACCAGGTGCCGTTCTACGTGTACGCCTACGCCTTCGGGCAGCTGCTGGTGCTCTCGCTCTACAAGCAGTTCAAGGCGGAGGGCGAGTCGTTCAAGCCCAGGTACATCCAGCTGCTCGCCGCGGGCGGGTCGGAATCGCCGATGAAGATCCTTGACGACGCCGGTGTGAACGTGCGCACCCCCGCGTTCTGGCAGGGCGGCTTCGATGTGCTCAGCGCGATGGTCGACAAGCTCGAGCAGATGTCTTAGGCGCATTATTTTATAGATCTCAGACCCGCTGGCTTTTCGCGCAGCGGGTCTCTATTTACCCCTTGACGAACAGACCGAAAGAGGTAAAATCATTTCGATAAATATCGAAACATTAAGGAGGTCATAATGACCGACCAGGAACAGATCAATGCGTTGTTGAATTTCTTCAAGGCGCTGGCGGATGAGAACCGGCTGAAGATCGTGGGGCTGCTGGCGCAAAAGCCCGCCTCGGTGGAAGCGCTGGCGGACGCGCTGGGGTTGAGCGCTTCGACCACCTCGCATCACCTCGCCCGACTGGCGAAGAGCGGGCTGGTCTCGGCGCGGGCTGACGGGCACTACTACATCTACTCGCTCAACACCGAAGCGCTGCGCGGGCTCTCGCAGCACCTGCTGCAGGAGGAGAACCTGCCCGCGCTCTCGCAGGGGGCAACCAGCCCCAGCGGCGACCCGTTCGACAACAAGGTGATGAAAGCCTTCGTTGACAGCGAGGGGCGCATCACCGCCTTTCCGGCGCAGGAGAAGAAGTTCCTGGTGCTGCTGCGCTACGCGGCAAACACGTTTGAGCCGGGGCGGCGCTACCCCGAAAAGGAGGTCAACGAGATCCTCAAGCAGTACAATGAGGATACCGCCTCGCTGCGCCGCGGCATGGTGGAGTACGGGTTGATGCAGCGCGAAGGCGGCGGCGGCGCGTACTGGCGCCCATTGGCATAGACCCCTCACCTGATGGCAGGAGATGATCGAATGGAAAGCCTGGACAGCACTGCTTTGTACGCCCTGCACACTTACAATGTGTACGCCAACGACCTGGTGCTCGAGACCGCCGCGCGCATGACCGCCGAGGAGCTGACGCACGCCGCGAGCCCAAGCCACGGCTCGGTGCTGAAGCTGCTGGGGCACATCTTCGAGTGCGAGTATTACTTCACGCTGGAGTGCATGAACACCACCCCCGACCAGTCGCAGGCAGACCGGTGCTCCGCCTCGCTGGAGAGCCTGCGCGAGTGCTTCGTGCTGCTCAACGCCACGCGCGAGAATTACCTGGTGAAGGTGAATGAGTACGAGCTGGAGGAGGAGATCGCGGTGGACCTGGGGCGCGGGGAGGTGACGCTGCCGCGCTGGCAGTTCATGGCGCAGTCGCTGCTGCATTCGGGGCATCACCGCGGCGAGCTCTCGATCGTGATGACAGGGCTGGGCCACCCCCTGCCCACGCTCGACCCGATATTGATGTACATACGCGACAGCGGTCAGGTCTTCCGCTGACAGGCAGGAAGACACCACAGACGACCCAGATGGCAGGAAACGCGGAATCATATCAATAATCCAAGCCCGGATCACTTAGTGGAGATTGCTTCGCCGCGCTTCCAGCGGCTCGCAATGACAAGTGCTTTCCATGGTTTCGATAACTGCGGTCCCCCACTCGCAAAAAAAGCTCCCCTGGAAATGCACCAGGGTGCTCACATGGAACACAGACCGTTCCAGTGCAGGTAGCCCGCGAGGGGGCGCACNNCAATTCGCGCAATCAAAAACGAATCGAAGCGTAGTATATGGAGAGTAGTGATTGGTGCCTGGCGAATGGTGGTTTGACGGCTCCATGGTTTCGATAACTATTGAAACAAAAAGAAACAAATCAAAAACCAAGTAACCGGTGATGGTTAGGTAAGAAACGACCAGGTGATTCGTATTTACAAACAAATAAAAACGAATCGGGTTGTATATAGGGTACGCCGGCGAGCAGTAAGGAACAAAGAAACAAACGAAATCCTTTGTGATAGGATATGTGTTCTATTATAACATGGTTGTCAAGTGGTTATTAGTCGATAGCCGTAGGGTGGGTAGAAAACCCATCGTCACGAGTCGATGCCATCCTTAGCTTCCTCCCTCCGACCATTACTCCTGCCCATCAATTCGCTGGCAGCTACGAAAAGCAAATAACAAAATTGTTTGAAGGTGAGTTTGCAGCCTGAACCCCTCACACGAAAAATTCACATCTCAAAATGGTCCAAAAAAATATGCAAATAAGCCAAATAAGAATATGACTATTCCTAGAATTGTGCCAATTCTAGCCCACCAGAGATAGACAGGTGTTTTTTCAATGTCAAATACAAAATCATTTATAAAACTTGGAAAGATATTTAAACCTCCGGCCTTTTCTCTATAGTGATTTATCTTTTCAGGTAGTTTATCAGGTCGGAACCAAGACCAATATCCAAAATAGCCGCAATAAATCGTGCCGCAAATTCCAATGATAAGGACAAATACTGTAATCATTTATTCTTCCTATTTGGATCATAGACTATAAATTGATATCCGAGGTTTACCCCTGCTGAAACTGGCAAGACACCACCGTATTCGTATGCTGGTAGTTTCGAAAATGTAGAATTGATGCTTTTATTGACACCTATTGCACCTACAGCACCAAGCGTACCATTAATTCCAAAACCACTAAGCGAATCGGTTAGTGTCAAAGAATCAGGTAATTCGTGATTGGGGATAGCCCCCAAGTAGCCGACCATATAACCCCCAGAAATCGCCGTGATGCTCTTACCTACACCAACATTAAATCCAAGGTAAACAACACCATAGCGATCAAGCGTGATTGAAGCGCCGATTCCTAAACCTACTCCGAAATTTAAGGCAATCATATAATAATCGGGGTTTTTTTCATTTGTATCCCACCATTTCGGTTTTACCCAAGGGCCTATGCAGGGTTTGAGACTTGTACATTCCAATTCTGGAGTTACCGTGCTTATTCGATTTACAAACCCTTTAGTATTTAAAGAGTAGAAGTTAGATACTATTGGTGGGAAGGTGGTTATATCATTATTAATTCCACCACCGCTCCCAATACTATTTCCATTTCCATTATCACCACCTTGATTGTTACCCCCGCTAATACCACCAATGTTATCCCTGCCATTGTTTCCACTCCCACCACCCCCGCCAGTACACGAACCATCAGCAGTATCGCAATATATATGCCCGCTTGGATCGCTGTAGTTGACCGGGTTCCCATTGACGTAGGCGTAGCGGTCATACCCCTTG
>DDXM01000027.1 GCA_002347485.1 Anaerolineaceae bacterium UBA2260
TAATACAGCCTTATACGATCCGCGATGTCGAGGTCAGCCGCTTTGCGCGCGTCCTGCACGCGGCGTACGAACTCCCGCGCCAGCCCTTCCGCCACGAGCTCCGGCGTCAATTCGGTCACCAGCGCCGCCAGGTAAGCCCCTTCGGACGCCACCGCGTATCCTTCGCGCGCCTGCAGCCGCACTTCCACTTCTTCCGGCAGGATCTGCAGCGTGTTACCACCAACATTAATCTCCAGGTTTTCACCTGCCAGCAGTTTCAACGCTGTCTTTTCGGCATCGAACGCGAGGATTTCCTTGCGGATCTGCGGGAAGAGACTGCCATACTTTTGTCCCAATTGTTTGGGCAGCGGGTTAAGTGAGTAACTGACCGCTTCACCCGCCGCGTTCAACAAACGCACATGTTTGACGTTCAATTCTTCCGCCAGCAGATCAGTGTAGCTTTTTACCACGCGTTCTTCTTCCAGGCTGCCGACCGAAAACGCTACTTCGGAAAGCGGCTGCCGGACCTTGCGGTTGGCTTTGTTGCGGGCGGCGTGACCCAGAGAGGTCAGGCGCATCACCAGGTTCATCTCAGTATTGAGCTTTTCATCGATAACAGAGGCGTCGTATTCGGGCCAGGCTGCCAGGTGTACCGATTCAGCCGCGTCCTTTTGCGCTGATCCAACCAGGTTCAGATAGAGCTCATCCGCGATGAAGGGCATGGTTGGCGCCAACAACTTACTCAACGCTACCAGGCATTCATACAACGTTGAGTAAGCAGCATTCTTATCCCCGTCCGATTCACTCTTCCAGAATCGCCGGCGGGATCGCCGCAAATACCAGTTGGAAAGTTGCTCCACGAACTCCTGCACCGGGCGCGTCGCGCCCAGCACATCGTAATTTTCGAGCGCCTTCGTCACATCGCGAATCAGCGTATGCAGCGTGGACCTGATCCACTTGTCAAGCGGGCTGTACTCCACCTTATCCTGCAACCCCGGCGTCCAGCCATCCAGGTTGGCGTAAGTGACAAAGAATGAATACGTGTTCCACAACGTGAGCGTGAAGTTGCGTAGCACTTCGCCCACCAGGTCAGCCGAGAAACGCCGCTCCTGTCCGGGAGGACTGGCGGTATAAAGATACCAGCGCATCGCGTCAGCCCCGTGTTGGTCGATCACCGACCAGGGGGTCGTTACATTGCCGCGTGACTTCGACATTTTTTGCCCGTCGCCATCCAAAATCAGTCCCAGGCAGATCACGTTCTTGAAACTATTGGTGTCGAATAGAAGCGTGCTGATGGCGTGTAGAGAATAGAACCAACCCCGCGTCTGGTCCACAGCTTCACAGATGAAATCCGCCGGGAACTGGTTCTTGAATGAATCCAGGTTCTCGAAGGGATAGTGCCACTGGCTGACCGGCATCGAGCCGGAATCAAACCACACATCAATCAATTCCGGTACACGGCGCATTCTGCCGCCGCATTTACCGCAGGTAAGCGTGATCTCATCGACGTATGGACGGTGCAAGTCTGCGTCGGCCAGGCTCTTGCCGGATCGTTCGGAAAGTTCCGCGATCGAGCCCACACAATCCTGGTGGTGGCAGCTTTCGCACTCCCAGACCGGCAGCGGGGTTCCCCAGTAGCGTTCCCGCCCCAGCGCCCAATCCACGTTGTTTTCCAGCCAATTGCCGAACCTGCCCTTGCGGATATGTTCCGGGTACCAGTTGATCTGGTCATTCAGTTCCACCATGCGATCTTTGAACTGGCTGGTGCGAATATACCAGGTCAGGCGGGCATAATAGAGCAGGGGCGTGCCGCAGCGCCAGCAGAAGGGATAGGTGTGCACGTACGTCCCCTCTTTGAAGAGCAGCCCGCGGTCGCGCAGATTGCGCGTGATCGAAGGATCTGCGTCCTTGACGAACAAGCCAGCCCATGGCTGCACTTCAGAGATGAACGTGCCATCCGCCGCGACCGTGGTGAGGATCGGCAGATCATGCTCAATCGCCACCTGCATGTCATCCGCGCCAAACGCTGGCGCGATGTGCACCAGGCCAGAGCCGTCTTCCGTTGTGACGAAATCACCCAGCACCACGTAATGCGCTTTCTTCTCCGTCGGCAGGAAGGTGAACAGCGGGTGATAAGACTTGCCTTTCAACTGCCTGCCTTTCAACCGGTTAACGATCCTGACCTCTTCATCGCCAAACACCTTCTCCAGCAACGCTTCCGCCAGGATCAGCTTTTCCTGGCTGCCATCCGCCAGGGTCCGTTCAACGGTCACGTACGTCACATCCGCGCCGGCAGCCACCGCCACGTTCGCCGGCAGCGTCCAGGGGGTCGTCGTCCAAATCAATAACGAGGTGCCGGGAGAATCCACCAGCGGCATCCTCACGAACACAGAAGGATCGGTCGCGTCGCGATACCCCTGCGCCACCTCGTGGTCGGATAACGGCGTGCCGCAACGCGGGCAGTAAGGCACCACCTTGTAGCCCTGGTATAAAAGATTCTTATCCCAGTAATTTTTCAGGATCCACCACACCGACTCGATGTAACGATTTTCGTACGTAATATAGGCGGTTTCGAGATCCACCCAGTACCCAATCCGGTCGGTCAGTCTTTCCCAATCCTGTATGTACTCAAAAGCCGATTCCCGGCATAAAGCGTTGAATTTGGCGATCCCGTATTCTTCAATCTGTTGTTTGTTGGTGAATCCCAGCTTTTTCTCAACTTCGATCTCGACGGGCAGTCCGTGCGTATCCCAACCGCCGCGGCGGGATACATGGAAGCCGCGCATCGTTTTATAGCGTGGGAAGATATCCTTGAACGCACGCGCCAGCACATGATGCACACCAGGTTTCCCATTGGCTGTCGGGGGTCCCTCAAAAAAGACATATTCCGGCATTCCTTCGCGTTGAGACAGGCTCTTGTGGAAGATATCCCGGCTTTGCCAGTTTTGCAGCACCTTCGATTCCATGCGGTTCACGTTCAGCTTTGGTGACACAGGTTTGAACATTCTTCCTCCATAAACAATAATCCCGTCCCTAACCAGGGACGGGAGAAAATTCCCGCGGTACCACCCTGTTTCTCATTGATCAGAGCGCTTTGCCAGGTACATTCGTAAGAATAGACCTGATCCAGGATAACGGTCGAATGGCCGGCTCACCTACTCGCATTATGCTTTCAGATCACAGCTCCGGAAGGATTTTCAACTTATATACCTCACCGGCTCACACCGATCCCGGTTTCGCTGAAGGTTTTTTAAGCCTACTCTTTTCCATCAACGCTATTGTTGCGCAGATTATAACACAACCACTCGCTTAATCGATCACCTCGTAAAAAAGCGGCAGCGCATCACACGGTTTTTCCTGCCACTGGCAGGCTTCCAGGCAGGCTTTCTTCGCCTGCTCAAAGGAATGCTCGTCGCTGGCGTGCAGCGTGAAGAGAACCTCCTCTTGTTTCACGTGGTCTCCCACCTTGTGATGCACCACGATACCCACCCGATGATCGATCGCATCTTCTTTCTTGCTGCGCCCGGCTCCCATTTGAACGGAAGCCTCCCCGATGGTCAGCGCATCTACCGCGCTCAGGTAGCCGTCGCGAGGGGATCCCACTTCTCGAATGATCGGTGCGCATGGAAACAGCCCTGGATCATCCACATAGCGCGGATCTCCGCCCTGGTTGCTGACCAGCTTGCGCAACTTCGCCAGCCCGCGTCCATCGGCAAGCGCGGATTCTGCCATTTGTCTACCCGCAGCCAGATCAGGCGCTTTTTCACCAATGACCAGCATATGCGAGGCAACCACCAGGCAATGTTCGGTGAAATCCGTTGGTCCCCGACCTTTCAATGTTTCAATGGCTTCATTTACTTCCAGGGAATTGCCAACCGCGTGCCCAAGAGGCTGGTTCATGTCCGATAGCAGCGCCACCACCTTGCGCCCGCTCAACCGTCCAATGGCAACCATCAAGCGGGAAAGTTGGCGCGCTTCATCAAGGTTTTTCATAAAAGCGCCGGTGCCAACCTTGACGTCCAGCACGATCCCTCTTGCCCCGCCGGCGATCTTCTTGCTCATCACTGAAGATGCGATTAAGGGGATGGATTGGACAGTTCCGGTTACGTCACGCAGCGCGTATAGTTTTCCATCCGCCGGCGCCAGGTCACCGCTCTGACCCGCCAGCACCAGACCTTCCTCTTTGAGCAGACGGATAAATTCTTCTTGCGAAACGTCAGTCCTGAAACCCGGTATCGATTCAATTTTGTCAAGCGTGCCGCCGGTAAATCCCAACCCTCGCCCGGACATCTTACCGACTGGAAGCCCACAAGCTGAAACGATCGGCTCCACCACCAGGGTCGTCTTGTCACCCACCCCACCGGTTGAGTGTTTATCGACTTCAATCGGAACGATGCCGCTCAGGTCGAGCACTTCTCCTGAATTGGCGATTGCCAGCGTCAAATCAGTAGTCTCCTGGTCAGTCATGCCGTTCAGCAATACCGCCATCGCCCAGGCGGATATCTGGTAATCCGGTATTTCGCCGCTTGCGATCCCTTTGATAAAAAATTCGATCTCCGCGCGGTTTAATTCCAATTTATCGCGCTTCTTGATGATGATATCGACTGCTCTCATGGGACACTCCTGTGAACTCGAAACTGGTTTTAATTTTACTACAGCGCCGGGTATAAAACTGACCAGGCTGGTTCTGCCTGGTCAGTAGATCTGTAAGCAAATTGCATTTTACTTTAACAAGATTGTCACCTTGCGGTACGGTTCTTCACCCACGCTTTCGGTGTAAACCTGGGGATGGTTGCGAAGTTCCAGGTGGATCACTCGCCGCTCATTGGCAGGCATCGGTTCGAGCGTCTGTTTGCGGCCAGACTGGATCGCCTGTTCCGCCATGCGCCGCCCCAATTGGCGCAACTGGCGCTCGCGACGGTCGCGGTACCCCTGGACGTCAATCTGCACGGGAACCCATCTGCCAAGTTCCTTGTTCACGATCAGGCTGGTGATGTACTGTAAGGCGTTCAGCGTTTCCGAGCGGCGCCCGATCAGGATGCTCAGGTCCTTACCTTCAATATCCACCATTACGACGCGCTGGTCCTTGTCGTCCTGGGGATCCACGTACTTGACTTTTACTTCCGCTTTTATGCGCATGCGGTCAAGCAGTTCGATCACAACCGACTGAACGGTTTTCAGGTTTTGCTGGTCTTCTTCCCCAAGTTCAGAGAAATCAATCTCCTGGGCAGTTGAGACTGGCCCAAAATCCTGAATCTCTTCCCGGTCAATATCGTTTTGGTCCGGCTCATGTTCATCGATCATGGATTCGAAGGTTCGTAGCGTCAGTCGCACGCGCGCCTGGCGGCCGCCAATACCCAACAGTCCACGCGAACCCGCGTCGAGGATCTCAATGTCGACCATATCCTCAGATAATCCGAGTTGCTGCAGACCATTCTCGATGGCCTCTTCCGGCGTCGGTGCAATAATTTCCAGATTAGTCTTCTCTTCTGCCATCATTTCCCTCGGGTTGTGGTCTTCTTGGAGATAGCTGTCGTCGGGGCTTCTTTTTTCTTCCAGAACATCACGTTATCCCAGTGCACGTTTCCTGAGATGGCATACTGCGCAATTTGGACAAGGTTCGACGTCACAAAGTAAAGCGCCAGACCGGATTGCAGTGACCATGCCAGCCAGCCCATCAGGAAAGGCATGTAAATGTTCATCATTTTGCCCATCATTGCGCCCTGGTCATTCGCGCCAGGCTGCTGCGGAGGGGTGATGATCTTCGAGGAGATGTAGGTGGTGATCACCACCACGATCGCCAGAACAGGAATACCGAAACCGAGACCTGGAATGTTCAGCCTTTCGGGAATACCTATATCCATCCACAGGAATTTGCTGGTCAGCGGCAGGACTTCAGCCAGATTGAGGAAACTCGGGTATATGTGCCTCGTCAATTTGAGTAGGTCCAACGGTCCTGTAGCCATAGTCTGGATCAGCGCCTGGTACAAGCCGATGATGATCGGGAATTGGATCAACGTAGGTAGGCAGGAAGCCATCGGATTGATTTTCATCTCCTGGTACAATTTCATCTGTTCCTGCGCCAGTTTTTCCTTGTCACCCTTGTACTTGGTCTGTATCTCGATATACCGCTTGTCGCTCTGCAATTTTTGCATCGCGGCGGTGCTTTTCATTTGCTTGGCGGTCAGAGGATAGAGAACGATCCTGGTAAGGATGGTGAAGAGAATGATCGCGACACCAAAATTACCGACCAGTTTCGAGATCCATAGCAAGAGGTTAATGAAAGGCTCAATAATTATTGTATCCCACATATAGGTCCGTCCTTACTTCTTATCCGAGAAATTCCAGATCTCGTTGCCATTGAGATCCACCGCCAACAGGGGTTTTTCACCCTGGGTTAAGCTGAGCAGGAGGTGATCTCCTTGTTTTTGGAGATTGGAATAGAGATTACCGTCGAATGAGCGAGTCCACAATCTAGCTCCATCGAAGCCAATAACCACCAGCGAGCCCTCTTCAGTGCCGAAAGCCACGCCATTATCGAGCAGTACACCGGTGCCGAGAATGGCGGATTCTGTTTCAATATACTGCTCCACCTTGCCGTCAGCGCTTGTAAGAATGGAGATCCGCCCGGTCTGGTCACCGATGTATAGTTTGTCTTCATGTATGAGTGGCGCTGACCAGATGCCGCCGCCCAATTGCTGCTCCCATAACAGACTGCCATCCGATGAATCGAACGCGAAAAGCTTGCCTTCCAGGTTGCCGACATATATGATGCCGTCATCCAGCATGGGGCGGGCAACCGATGAGGAATGCAGATCTTTTTGCCATATCAACATTCCACTCGCCGCATCCACCGCGTAAAGATTCTTATCCATCGAAGTGAAGTACAAGCTTTCGCCATCGGTCACAGGTTTTGCCCACAAAGAGTGCCCGGTTTCAAACTTCCATACCAATCGACCGGAAAGATCAACCGCGTAGAGCGAATAATCAGTGTTGGGGGCGATGATCATGTTATCGAGGATCAACGGGCTGTCAACGTAACGCCCATTTGCGCCTTCAAAAAGCCAGGTTTCCGCGCCGGTCTTGGCGTTCAGGCTGGCCATCGTGTTCGCGTAATCCACCACGATCAATTGTTCGCCAGCCACTGCTGGCTCTGCGTAGAACAGGCGTTTCGCGTTAGCCTTTTCCGGATATTGCCAGGCGGTGTTGCCGCTATCGCTGTGCAGCGCGTACACGGCTGCCCCATTCGAGAAGTAGACAAAGTCGTCAGCAGCCATGACACCAGCCCAGCTGTTCGTCACCCCCGCGCCGCTGCACGATGTCAACAATACCGCAGTCAGGCTGAAAAGTAGGATCATCACTAACCGGTTTTTATTCATTCTTATCTGGATTCCTTATGTAAATGTCAAATCGATGGTTCCCGCTCAGGGTACCGGGTCAAATCCGCCCGGATTGAACGGGTTGCATCGTAATACGCGCCAAATCGCCATCACTGTTCCTTTGATAGCGCCATGTTTGTAGATCGCCTGGTAACCGTAATGCGAACAGGTGGGGTAAAACCGGCAGGTGTTGGCTGGCAGCGTCGGCGAGATCAGCAGCTGATACAGGCGGATCAATGCCAGCAATGGAATGCGAGGGAGATTCCAAATGGTCAACGGAATATCCCGCAGCCGAGGCTCCTTCACATGAATGTGATCATCTTCCTGTATCATTATCGTTTGCGCCAATCAATCCTGCTCTTCCCAACAGCCCAAAAACTGCTGAACGTAATTCCTGAAACGAAGCTCTTGAAGCGGGTTCTCGAGGAATAATGATGATATCTGCATTTCGAGTTATGGATGGCAATTTTTCGCTGATGATTGCCCTCAATCGCCGTTTCACGCGATTGCGCTGAACAGCGCTACCCAGGGCTTTAGATACCTGAATGCCAACCCGCGGATATTCTTCCTGTCCGTCTCCGATGATAATGACTGAAAGCGGGTGCGCGTAGGATTTACCAGAGTGGCGCACCCGCTTGTAGTCAGTTGAATGGGTTAACCGGAATTTCCGTTTCACCCGCCATCCTGTCCGATTTTATAAAGAACATGCCACTGGTTCTTAATCCCGGGATTGCGAAAAAACTACCAGTTGACTTTCTTAACGTGGTTATTTTTGGATACCGTTAATACATAACGGCCTTTTGCGCGCCTTCTCTTTAATACCTCACGGCCGTCCTGGGTGGCCATACGAGCGCGAAATCCGTGCACACGGACACGGCGGCGAATTCTTGGTTGATAAGTCCTCTTCGTCATTCTTCATTCCTCTCAAGTTTTACAATTCATGCAAAATCGCAGCCTCGAATTATACCTTAAGCGACCTTAACGGTCAAAGGTTTTTTTCAGAGGTTTTTTTCAATTTTCGCGCGTTTTCAACAATTCCGCGATCTTATTCGCGCCTTCAGAGTCGGTGATGGCAAGCAATTCATCGCCTTCTGACAGGGTGGTCACACCGCGCGGGATCTGTAAAGCGCCTTTCCGGATAATGCCCGCAATCACGCAGTTCGTCGGCAGATCCAGGTCTTTGATCGCCATGCCGATCGCTTTCGCATTCGTGGGTACTTTCTCCTCAACCAGTGAATATTTACCCCTGCGCAATTTCAGGAGGGTCATCATGTCTCCCATCGACATTTCTTCCTCGATCAATCGGGCGAGTATATCCGCCTGGTTCACCGCCACATCGACATTGAACATTTCGTTGAACAACCAGGCGTTGCGCGGGTTATTAACCCGGGCGATCGTGCGATTTACATTGAAACGTTCCCTCACCAGGTAGCACAACGCGAGGTTTTCCGCGTCATTCGGCGTGGTTGCCGCGAAAACCTGGGCGTGTTGAATATCAGCCTGCTCCAGGATATTGACGTCCATAGGATTCCCGGTCACAATGGATTCCGTGGGTAATTCCTTATGAATCCGCGCCAGAATTTCCGCGCGGTGCTCCACCACTTTAACAACGTGATCCATCGCGATCAAAGATTTTGCCAGTTGAGCGCCTGTGCGCCCGCCACCTGCGATGATGACAAACATATCAGTCCTCCTGCATGCGCCGTAGATTGGCGCGGGTATCCTGAATGCCTTCCATCGTGGCAGCGACCGCCAGGATGTCACCTGTATTCAGGAGCGTATCGATTTCCGGCAGAAATGCTCGTCCAGCCCTGGTGACCGCGATCCACTTGCAATCTCCGCATGTGATCAGGTCGCCAATGCGCTTATTATTCCACGATGCTGGTATTTCGATCTCGTACACTTCCACTTCGCCGTTACCCGCCGAGAAGACTGTGCGTCCCTCGGTATCAATAAGCATTTCCTCGATGCGCTGGGATCCCCAGCTGGTTGAACTGATGACCTGGATATTGAAAGATTCATAAAGAGGCCTTAGATAAGGGTCATAATTCCTGGCGACCACATTGGTGATCTTGTATTCTTTTTGGGCGATATGGCAGATTACAGCATTGAGGGTATCCATATTCGTCACCGCTGCCAGGCCGTCACAGGTCTCAATGCCTGCCCGTTTTAAAACTTCCTGGTTTAGCGCGTCTCCCTCCTGGGTCCGGCCTTTAAAATCTGGAGGTAGATTATTAAATGAAGCCTTGTTTTCGTCCACGACCGAAACCTGGTGACCGCGCTTAAATAGACTATATGCCAATTGCGCGCCGATCCTGCCACATCCAATGATAATGATTCGCATTCTTCCTCTATTCTATTAATCGACCTGGTAAGGAACTTCCATGATCACGATCTCGTTGCGCGACAATAAGACTTTGCGTAAAGTATCCGCGGTATGCGCATGCAACACGTTGGTGATTCCATGCCTTGGGATGAATTGCGGAACTACAATGCTGATGATCTCATTCGCTTTTCGATTGTGGTCGATTTCCTCAATGTACTCAAGCAAGGGTTCGATGAACAGCCTGTAGGGCGATTCAATGACAACCAGGCGATATCCCTCCCCCCAGGACTCCCATTTTTCACGCGTTTTTTGTGTTTCCACCGGGTCGATCGAGACATGCACTGCCGTGATATCGTTCGAAAGGGTCTTGGCATAACGTAAAGCGTTTAATGTGCCCTTATGCACGCTGCTCACCAGCAACAGCACCTTTTGATGCGCAATACGTGCAGGGGGTTGATATTCATCCAGCGACAGATCGCTTGCCAGGTTGGAGTAATGCCGGTGAATGGCAGAAAAGACAATCACCAGGCTTGGGATCAGGATCACCACGATCCATGCCCCGTCAATAAACTTGGTCAGCGCAAAGATGATCATCACGATGAATGTAACAACCGCGCCAAACCCGTTGATGATCATTTTGGTAACCCAGGCACGGTCGTGTTGAAGGGTTGATCCCTTTTCCTTGACCTCCTCACCCGGTTTTAACTTGCCGGATTTCCACCAGCGGCGGGCCATGCCCGATTGTGAAATGGTAAAGGACATGAATACCCCAACCGCGTACAGCGGGATCAGACGCGTCACGCTGGCATTGAACACGATGATCAACAAGATCGCCATCGCAGATAAAGCGACGATGCCCCTCGAATAGACCAGCCGGCTGCCGCGGTAGGTAAGCTGGCGCGGCAAGTACCCGTCAGCGGCTGCGATGGCGCTCAAGCGCGGAAAATCTGCGAAAGCCGTGTTGGCAGCCATCACCAGGATGATAGTCGTTGCTGCGATCGTGCCCATGTAAAGGATCCCCCTGCCATCCAAAACCGTTCTCGCCAATTGCGAGATCAGTGTTTCTTCTTCTGAAGGCATCACGCCCACGTGATTTCCCAGGTAGGTGATTGAGAACATCATTGATCCGAGGATCAACGCCATGATGATCAAGGTGGTGCCGGCGTTCTTGCTGCGTGGTTCTTTAAAAGCGGTGATGCCATCCGAAATGGCTTCCACACCTGTAACCGCGGTGGTGCCGCTGGCAAATGCCTTCAGGATCAAGAACATCGTGATCGGCTGCAGCGCGGTTTCGGATACGATCAAATCCATTGGAGGCGCGTCCACCATTCCCAGCGTGCCGCCGATCATGCGGATGAACCCGACGATGATATTCAAATACATCATCACCAGGAAAAAATATGTCGGGATGGCAAACGTCATACCGGATTCTTTTACCCCGCGCAGGTTCACCATCATGATCAGCAGAACAAAAAAGATGGCGATGATCACTTTGTAGTGTTCAAGTATGGGGAAAGCTGACGTGAGCTGCGCGACACCAGAGGAAATCGAGACCGCGACCGTCAGGATATAATCTGTCAACAGAGCGGCAGCAGCGATCTGGGCTGGCACCGCCCCGATATTATCGCGCGCAACGATGAAAGAGCCACCGCCGTTAGGATAGGCGTGAATAGTCTGCTCGTATGAAAAGATCAATATCGCCAGCAGGGCGCAAATTCCCAGCGCGATGGGAACAGACAAATGAAAAGCAGTGACGCCGGCAGCAGACAGGATGATGAGAATTTCCTGGGGCGCGTATGCTACCGAAGACATGGCATCAGACGAAAAAACTGCCAATCCCAAAAACTTGCCGATGGTCTGATGCGGGGCGTCCGCTGTGGACAACGGTCGGCCAATCAGCAACCGCCGCCAACCTTTGCCAGGCATGTAGTCGGTTGCCCGGCGAATCACAGTGGAACCGTTCATATCATCAATCTTCATTAAGAGCTTCCATTTGAACTATACGTTTGAAAAACCGGAAAAACTAGCAATAGCAAAATCATATCATTATTTTGAGCGAATGCACTCAGAATCGCTGAAAACTATGCCACGCGATAAATAATGCCCTGGTAAGGAAGAAAAGTTGGCGTTGAATCTTCTATATGCACCCAATTCTTCATGTTATTCACCAGGATCTGGCTCACCTTACGCGGCAGGGTTACCACTTGCTTTTCCGCGCTCATGTTCAACACGATCAACAACTCATCTTCCTGGTATTTCCTGCTGTAACAAAGCACCTGGTCATCCCCAATATCGATCACTTGATAATCACCGACCTGCAAAGCCGGGTTTTGCCTGCGCGCCAGCAACATGCGGCGGTAAAAGTTGATCATTGAGTCAGGTTTTCCCACCTGGTCGTCCACATTAATACCTGCAGCAAAATTCGGGTTCACCGGCAACCAGGGGGAAACATTAGGCGGGCAAAAACCTCCATTCGCTTCATTTGACCACTGCATCGGCGTGCGATTGCGGTCCCTTCCCATCTTGGCGCCCACCAGTGCGGCTTTTTTTCCGTCTGAGCCGTTGACTCGTTCTTCCATCTCCGCGTACAGCAGGCTTAATGGGTCGCGGAAGAGTGCGGGGTCCTCGATCAAAAAGTCAGACATCCCGATCTCTTCGCCATTGTAGAGGAACGGCGTTCCCTTCAAAGTCAACAGCAGCATGAGATGCAACCTGGCCTGGATATCGTTGTTCGCGCCATCCCCAAAAGCGGTGTACACCCGCGACGAATCATGATTGCCAAGCGTGTTGCACGGCCAGGCGTTCTCCGGTAGGGCGTTCAACCGCTTCGTTTGGTTTTCTTTCACATGTTGCGCGGTCAGTCGACCCGTCCGCATCAGCGGAAAGTTAAAATTTAGATGCAATTCATCAGTTCCATTCCCGTAAAACTCGATGGCATCCGTCTCTCCGATCAACACCCGGTCATCATATTCATCGACCACGGCGCGCAACTCGCGCATGATCTGGTGCACCTCGGGTTTGTCCACCTGGTGCCGGAACATGTCCATAAAATAGGCGGGCACTTTTTCGTCCACATA
Organism: Anaerolineaceae bacterium UBA2260; assembly: GCA_002347485.1. GTDB lineage: Bacteria > Chloroflexota > Anaerolineae > Anaerolineales > Anaerolineaceae > UBA6107. Next base: position 12,762 of record DDXM01000027.1, read on the forward strand.
TGCGTTGGGCATCGTATTTGCCAGTCTGAACAATTCCTCCTGGCTCATACCAGCTGGGATCGATGGGTAAGTTTCATCCTCGAAGATCGTGCCCACCGCGTCCAACCGGAACCCATCCACGCCCATGTCCAGCCAGAAGCGGACCGCGTTGAACATGGCTTTTTTCACCGCCGGGTTGTGCCAATTGAGATCAGGTTGCTCTTTGAAAAAATAATGGTAGTAATAAGAGGTTGTCTGTGCATCATATTCCCAGGCTGAACCACCGAAGGTTGAGAACCAATTGTTCGGAGGATTCCCATTTTTCCCATCCCGCCAGACGTACCAATCCCGCTTCGGATTATCTCGGCTCGACCGTGATTCCAAAAACCAGGGATGTTGGTCTGAGGTGTGATTCAGAACCATGTCCAGCACCAGGCGCATCCCACGCTGGTGCACATGGTTGAGAAAATTTCTGAAATTCTCCATGGTTCCGTATTCCGGTCCGACATCCTGGTAATCCGCCACGTCATAACCGCAATCCACGAACGGCGAGGGATAGTGCGGTGAAAGCCAGATGGCGTCAACGCCCAGTTCCTGCAGGTAATTCAGTTTGTCTGTCATCCCGGCAAAGTCACCGATGCCGTCGCCATTTCCGTCCGCGAAACTGCGCGGGTAAATTTGATAAAAAACCGCTTTTTGCCACCACTTGAATGCTGCTTGCTCGGACATCAACTCTCCAACTACTTATAAAATGATCTCGCCTGCCAGGTTACCCGCAGTGTGCGACCGGATTTTAACCCGGTCGATTTTATTACAACGATTCGAATCTGCCAATCCATTAACTTCAAGATAATTATCGGTCAGTCCGTGCAAAAGCCAGTTGCCGTTCTTTTGTTCAACCGCGGTCTCCCATAAGACCTCGAGCGCCTGGCCAATGTGTATCTCAGTGTAGCTGGCCGCTGATCGCTGCAGCACTTCCCGCATTAATCGGCTGCGTTCCTGCGCGACCTTGCCATGCACCCTCCCCGGCAGCCGGCTGGCTGCTGTGCCGGGTCGGGCGGAATATTTAAACACATGCCCTGCCGCGAATTCCATTTCTTCCACGAATCGCAGGCTCTCAGCAAATTCCTCTTCGGTTTCACCCGGAAAACCCACGATGATATCAGTGGTGATGGCAACCCCAGGGATCATTTTCCGCGCGGTAGCAACAAGCTGGCGGAAATCACCGGGCGTGGTGTGCCGCAGCATGCGTTTGAGCACCCCCGCTGAGCCCGATTGCAGCGGCAGGTGCAGATGTCGGCATATGCGCTGATCCTGCCAGAGCAAAAAAAATCGCTCATCCAGGCCCCACGGTTCGGTGGAAGACAATCGCAGCCTTTTTACTTCAGAGTTGGCAAGGATATATCGCACCAGGTCAGTCAGTGTTACATTACCCTCCATGTCAATCCCCCAGGAGCCCAGGTGCACGCCGCTTAATACTACTTCCTGCACACCTCCCGCGACTGCCGCCTGGATCTCGCGCAAAACTATCTCCTTCGGGGTGCTTACCGCTTTACCACGCGCCACGCGGGTGATACAAAATGTGCATAGGTTATCGCAACCATCCTGAACCTTGATGAACGCGCGCGTCCTTTTACGCGCTCCGGGCAGCGGCGTGCGCGCCAGTGGTTCCAGGTCAAAATATTCTTCCCTGCCCAATAACATCGCCGCGATCTGTGCTTTGTTCTGATTGCTGACCACGCGGCTGACGCCGGGAAGCTGTCCATCCAGACCGGGCTCCAGCGTCGCCAGGCATCCGGTCAGAATGATCTCCGCCGCACCAGCGCGATACGCCTGGCGGGACTTCTGCCGAGAATCGGAAGCGGCCGCGGCGGTCACCGCGCAGGTGTTGATGATCACCAGGTCGGCTCTCTCCGGGGTATCCACAATGTCATGCCCGGCGGCACGAAAATCGCCCGCCAGGTGCTCAATTTCCGCCTGATTCAATCTGCACCCGACGGTGTCGAAAAACACTTTCATAATTACGGCTGTACCACCTTGAAATTATCGAACAAAACGGTAACGCCCGGTTCATCATAGGAACCGGCGATTAACCCCACCTTGCCCTCTGAGAATGAATCATCGATCACGACAGCCAGCGTGGAATCGTTCACCATCAGGCTGAGCGTGTTGCCCTCGCAGACCGCCTGGATGTGATTGACCATCCCGCCCTGCCGGATTTGCTCGCTGTATCCCAGCTTCCCATCCTCGCTAGCCATGACCATGTTGCCATCGAGGTACTTGAATATCCCATAGTAGCCATCGTGACTGATGATAAAGCCATAGAAATTATCTTCATCCTGGTAGCGGCATACCACGCCAAAAGCGTCATTCATCGGTCCCTCCACCAGTACCGCGTCAACCTCAACTTGGGCATCTTGGTATTTTCCGCCCGTGATCGACCAGAACATAAAATTCGGCAGATCAACGGTAAAAAGCATTCCGCCATATTTGATTCCAATATCCCCGCCAGCGCGCTCCATCACGCCCCATCCGTTGCGCGCGCGAGAGAAATCATCCTCGTAGAGAAGTTCGCCTGGGACGGTTGCATCGAGTGGTTTGATTAGCGTGGCATTACCGGCGCAAGCAGCCAGGAGAATACCAGGCAGGATCAATGACAGGAACCATAGTCTCTTTTTCATCGGATATACCAATCTTAGGGGATATTATACCGTTATCACATCTCACCTGGCGCCGTTTTCCTCCAACAGGCGATTCGCCATCTCGCGTAATCGCTCATCGGTGGCTGAAGCCGAGGCGCGGCGCAGGTAGGCGAAAGCGGTTTCCTTGTCCCCCCTGTACAGGCTTGTTTGAGCCAGGTGGATCAAAATGGCAGCTTCCTCCGGGTCATACCTTAACGCCTGCATAAAAAACCTTTCCGCGCTGTCCAGATCAGCCAGGGTCAGGTAGGCGGTTCCCAACAGATCCAGGTAAACCGGGTTGGTCGGCTGGATCAAAACCAATTGGCGCGCGGCTGGCAATCCTTCCTCTTCCACCTCGTAGTTGCGTGTTAAGCTGAATTTTGCCAGAGCTTCCCAACTTTCCGGATCAGCGCGGTCAATCCCGATGGCAGCCTCATACGCAGCGAGTGCTTCCTCCAATCGTCCCGCATCTGCCAGAACTCCACCCACCTCGATTTGCCAGACCGCAGCATCGGGATTGGCAGCCAGCGCTTTTTGCAGGTGAGCCAGAGCGTTCTCGGTATTTAAAATTCGCCGGTAATAAAGTCCCGCCAACCCATTGACCATTTCACCCCGCGGATTCAGCGCCAGTGCTCGTTCCAGGCTGGCTAAGCCGTCTTGACCGATCTGCTGCTGCGCTTCAGCCAGCAGCGCCCAGGCAATCGCGTTTTCCGGATCATCTACGGTCGCGAGTCGGAAGGATTCCGCTGCAGCGTCCCATTCACCTGTTCTTGACAATGCCTGACCCGCCACGATATACCAGCCTTCTTCGAGGGTGATTGATTCGTACGCCGAGATCGTCTCAGCCAGGTACTCGGCGTTAACCTTCATCTTGGGTTCTTCTTTAACCACTTGCAGATAATCCAGCGCGTCCGCGGGGTGCAAAGCCATGTTCAGCACGCCCAATTGATAATTTATGTTTTCATTCAGGGGATCCAGCAAGTAAGCCTTTTGCAGAACCTCCTTGCTTGAATCGAGGAAATGGTTCCGCCGCAGGAGGGTGGCTGCCTGCGTTAATACAAAGGGATCGTTGGATGCAAGATTCACCAGTACCGATTTCGCTTCATTCGCTCGTCCGCTGGCGACGAGCGCATCCGCCAGCCAGATGCTGCCGTGAGCCTCCAATTGGTTTGTGATTGCAGCGCTCTCGAAGGACTCAACAGCCTGTTGCGCCTGACCAGTGTCAAGGTAAAGGCGGCCAAGCCGCTGCCACTGATCTCCCCTCCACGGTGAAATTTCCAGCAATGCTTCCAAGGCCGTGATCTCCGCCCCAGGATCATTATCAGCCTGCGCTTGAGCCAGCGCTCTCTGCCCTTCTACATACTTTTCGGCTAGGGGTAAAGGCTGGCCAGCTACCCCCAAAGCGAGCGGGATCAGTATCAGCAGGAACAGCAGGACTTTTGCGCGCAAGTGCATGTAATTATTATATTCCACGCCCGCGTGAATTCTTTACCCCATAGTGCTTGACATCAGTTTGCGGGCAAGTATATAATCTATTCATCGTGGGCGCAGAGGGAGCGATACCCTCCGCCATCAAAAATTCAGAGATGGAGAGAAACAGCATGTCAGAACGTTTTGTTGGAACTGTGAAGTGGTTCAATCCCGCCAAGGGATACGGTTTCATCGGCCGTGAGAATGCAGAAGATGTCTTCGTGCATTTCTCCGCAATAGAAATGGAGGGGTATAAGGTCCTCAAGGAAGGTCAACAAGTCGAATTTTCGGTCGAAAAAGGTCCCAAGGGACTGCAGGCCGCTGCAGTAAAAGCAGTGGAATAATCCACGCTAAACAATTGAATATCGTAAAGCAGAGCTGATGGCTCTGCTTTTTTTATAACGCGCTCGCCATCCGTTCCAACGCCGCTTGTAGTGTCTCGCGGCTGCAACCAAAATTTAGACGCACAAAGCCTTTCCCTGGCTCGCCAAACTCCTCCCCCTCGTTCAACGCGACCCTGGCATGTTCCAGGAAATACTTCGCTGGAGACCCCGCCAGACCTAGCTCTCCGCAATCCAGCCACGCCAGGTAAGTGGCTTCCGGCTTTGTCATTTTGATCTGCGGAATGTTAGCTGATAGAAATCCCATCAGATAGTCCCGGTTCGCTTCCAGCGTACTTAAAACCTCTCGCAGCCATGCGCCGCCGTGACGGTAGGCTGCCACTCCAGCCGCAGCTCCCATCAAGTTGACGCTGCCCAGCAGCCCGCGCCGCGCGTGTTGAAGGCGCGTTTTTAGTTCGGGGTTCGTGCAGATCAACGCCGAGCACTCGAGCCCGGCGATATTATAGGTTTTACTGGGCGCAAGCAGCGTAACCGTGCTGGCCGCGATTTCGGGGTCCAGCGAAGCGATCGGGATATGTTGATAACCGTTGTAAACCAGGTCACTGTGGATCTCATCCGAGCAAATGATCACTCCCCGGCGCAAGCAGATATCAGCCATTCCCAGCAACTCCTCCCTGCTGAAAACCCTGCCGATCGGGTTGTGCGGATTGCACAGCATGAACAACCTCGTATCCTCCTCCACGGCAGCCGAGAAGTCCTCCAGGTTCACCCGGTACTCCCCCTGTTCGGTCTTGCCAATGGAATTAAATACAGCGCGCGCTCCAGCGTATTTTGGCGCTTTAAAAAACGGTGGGTAAACTGGCGGTTGCATGAGGATGGACTCACCCGGTTGGGTTACCGCTTGGGCAACAAGGTTGAATCCTGCCACCACCCCGGGCAGGAGGATGATGTCATCCGGTGCGATATGCCAATGGTAAAGCGTTTCCATATGCGCAGTGATGACCTCTTTCAGCTCCTGGGATTCCCGCGCATATCCGAACACCCCATGCGCCACACGCTCCTGCAAAGCCGCGATTACTTCGGGTGGTGATGTAAAATCCATGTCTGCCACCCACAAGGGCAGCACATCATCGCCATACAATCCCCATTTGAGGCTATCGGAGTTAGTGCGGTCAGGAGAATGAAACATACATACCTCGGATTAATTGAATTCAGATCATTATAGCCTATTGATTCCATTCACATTCAAAAAAATGTTTCTGATATACTCAACATCGATGGTGTCGATCCTGCAATCCCCCAGGCTTGAATTGCTGTCTGCTGATGGCTGGCAGGAGTACGCGCTGCTTGATAGTGGCAATGGTCAAAAGCTCGAGAAGTTCGGTCCTTACCGGCTGATCCGCCCTGAAGCTGAGGCGGTCTGGCAGCCTGGGCTTCCCTCCAGCGAATGGAAATCAGCGGACGCGGTGTATAAACCCGCGCCGGAGGAGAACGGCGGGCACTGGGAGTATCGCCGCCAATTGCCGGAGCGCTGGAAACTGAACTACAAAAAGATGTCGTTTTGGGTGCAGACTTCAGCTTCGCGTCACGTGGGAGTTTTCCCTGAACAATCCTGTCAATGGGATTGGGCGGAAGAAGTCATTCGCGCGGCAGGCTCAAAACCCAGGGTGCTAAACCTTTTCGGCTACACCGGGTTAGCCTCGCTCTCCGCAGCATCCGCTGGCGCGCAGGTTACCCACCTCGACGCTTCGCGCAAGGTCATCACCTGGGCGCGGGAGAACCAGCAGCTCAGCGGGCTTGATACCTTACCCATCCGCTGGATTTTGGACGACGCTGTCAAGTTCGTGCAGCGCGAGCAGCGCCGCGGAAGCCGATACGACGGTATCATCCTCGACCCGCCCAAGTTCGGAAGAGGTCCGAAAGGCGAGGTGTGGGAGTTCTACAAATTCCTGCCTGACCTGCTGAGTGCCTGTAGAGCCATCCTTACATCAAAACCATTGTTTATCCAATTAACGGCTTACGCGGTAAAAGCTTCCGCCGCGACGATGTACTACGCCGTTCGCGAGATGATGTCAGCATATAATGGCACCACCAGCGCCGGCGAGATCGGTTTATCCGAGACCTCAAAAGTACGCTTCCTTTCAACAGCCATCTACGCGCGCTGGCTGGCTGATCAATCAGCCAGTGATTCCAGGTTACAGGATCGGTAATGAATCCAAAAAGATTTCCATTTGCCCATACTTTCTCGATCGTCGCCCGTGACCCGCGAACCGGTGAAATGGGGGTGGCGGTGCAATCGCACTGGTTCTCCACCGGCTCAGTGGTCACATGGGCTGAACCTGGCATCGGCGCCGTCGCGACCCAATCCATGACTGAGATCAGCTATGGCCCGCTCGGTCTATTTCAGATGCAGCAGAAGAAAACCGCCCCTCAGGTTTTACGGGACTTGTTGGCAAAAGACGCCAACTCTGAAGTGCGCCAGGTTGCCATGGTGGACGCGAACGGTAACATCGCTGTGCATACCGGCTCGCGCTGCATCGCAGAAGCAGGGCATCACACCGGTCACCAGTACTCGGTTCAGGCAAATATGATGCTTAAACCCACAGTATGGCCGGCGATGGCGGCCGCATTCGAAGCAGCGCAAGGCTGCCTGGCGGAACGCATGCTGGAGGCGTTGGATGCCGCGCAAGCTGAAGGTGGGGATGTGAGAGGAAAACAATCCGCGGCTATGCTTATTGTCTCTGGTGAAAACAACATAGAGCCCTGGAAAGGCGTGCTGGTGGACCTGCGCGTTGAGGACCACCCGGAACCCCTGACAGAATTGCGCCGTTTGTACAATACCCAGCGCGCGTACGAATATATGAATAAAGGCGACGACTTGCTCAGCAAGGGCAATGTGGAAGACGCGTTCACAGCCTATGATACTGCCGCGAGGCTCACGCCGCATATCCTCGAGCTCCCCTTCTGGCAGGCGGTCACGCTCATTGAGACAGGTCGCGAAGAACAAGCCTTTCCGATCCTAAAAAAAGTGATCGCGGCAGAACCGAACTGGCTGACCCTCATTGAACGGCTCCCCGCTGCGGGCTTGCTGCGCGAAGATCCCGTGCTGTTGGAAAAGATCCGAAGATTACTCGATTAACAACAATCAAGCCATTCTTGAATCACGTGAAATTTCCACACCTGGTACAATGACTACGCGCATGGCTCATTGCTGATGTACACAATTATTTACCCAACCGGGTTGGTTGATGCAGGCTTAACCGTTGCCACACAGCATTACCCTTTACCGGGCATGCGGTAATCCACTTTGATTTTCAATGCCTTATCCAATTCTTCCGGTGTTAGCAGCGTTACGGTGTTCATGGTAAAAGCCACGTTGACATTGCCGGATAATGGGAGTTCTGCTTCATGTCAAGAAATAGGCTGTTATCAGAATTATTGCAGGGCAACAACTGCTCTAAATTAGATCAGGGCAATTCAAGAAGAAGCAATTCTTGATCAAATTCCAATTTATCTTCGCCCTTCTTTTGGATAGCTGCATTTCTTCTCCACGGCTTCTCCATGAATCCCAATTTTGTTCTCATCAGGCATTGGGTTAACATTTATATAGACCGTTGCTCCGCAATTTTCACATCCGGAATAATAGTAACCAGCCGCTAAGGGAATAAATGGTGTCATCGTATGACCAAGCGCACTGGATAATCTCGATGCTTCTCTTATTAACAAATCTGCTTGTGTTGGCATTGGACCTCTTTATTCCGTGATTGTTTATTCAGAAATTTCATCATATAACGAATCCCAAATAATCATTGTTTTCACAATTACTTGCATCCCGCAATTACTCTATACACATTATACAGGCGCTGTCACACAAAATTCGAGTAAATCCATGCTGTATCTGCAATTATGGAATAATATCAAGATTTTTCGCCTTTCGTTATTAATTGAGATTTGACTTTTCACTGCTCTTCCCCTACACTAAAGCAATGCTCGCCAAAGTAAATGCCTGCGCGGTGATCGGGTTGGAAGGCGTGATCGTGGATGTCGAGGTTGACCTCACACCCGGCATCAAACCTCCCATTATCATCGTCGGCCTGCCGGATGCTTCTGTGCAGGAAAGTCGTGAGCGGGTGCAATCCGCCATCCGCAACACCGGGTTGGAATATCCCCGGAAACGGGTGCGCGTGAACCTCGCACCCGCCACCGTGCGCAAAGAAGGTTCGGCATACGACCTGCCCATCGCGCTGGGTATCCTCATCGCCAACCGCCAGTTGCCGCCTGCCTGCCTGCAGGATGCCCTGGTAATGGGGGAACTCTCCCTTGATGGCAGCGTGCGCCATATTCGCGGTGTGCTGCCCATGGCGGCTGTCGCGCGCGGTGAAGGTTTCAAACGGGTTTACGTTCCCGCCGAGGATGCTCCCGAAGCCGCGATTTTCCCGGACCTGGAGGTCATCCCGGTCAATTCTCTCGCCGAGCTCTATCAGCACCTGATCGGCCAGGTCGTCATCACCCCACAGCCGGTTCTCGAAGTCGAGCAGGTCGAAACCTTGGTGCAAACTGATTTTCGCGAGATCAAGGGGCAGGAACATGTTAAACGCGCGCTTGAAGTCGCCGCGGCCGGGGCGCACAATCTGTTGATGATCGGGCCTCCCGGCGCCGGGAAAACGCTGATGGCGCGCGCCCTGCCTTCGATTCTGCCCTCCATGTCGCTCGAGGAATCTCTCGACGTTACCCGCATTTACTCGGTGGCAGACGCGCTTCCCGCCGGCATTCCCTTGCTCAAAAGCCGCCCCTTCCGCGCCCCTCACCACACCATCAGCCACGCCGGCCTGGTCGGCGGGGGCAATTGGCCGCATCCCGGTGAGATCTCTCTCGCCCACCGCGGCGTGCTATTCCTGGATGAATTTCCAGAATTTGGCAGCCGCACCCTCGAGGTGCTACGCCAGCCATTGGAAGATAAAATTATCACCATCAGCCGCGCGCAGGGCACGCTCACCTTTCCCGCGAATTTCCAATTGCTCGCCGCCATGAACCCCTGCCCGTGCGGATATTACGGAGACGCGACCCGCGCCTGCACCTGCGCGCCCGGCATCGTCACCAAGTATCAGCGCCGTATCTCCGGCCCGCTGATGGACCGCATCGACATCCACGTGGAGGTCCCGCGCGTAGATTACGAAAAATTAAGCGATGCCCGCCTTGGCGAACCCTCATCCACCTTACGCGCGCGTGTGGAAACTGCCCGCCGGATACAGCGGGAACGATTCGCCGGCACCACCCTCACCTCGAACGCTGACATGCACCCAGCGCAGGTGCGCCAATATTGCACGCTGGATGACGCGTCGCGCAATTTGATGCGCGCGGCAATGAACCAGTTGCAGCTTTCCGCCCGCGCTTATCATCGCATCCTCAAGCTCGCACGCACCATCGCAGACCTGGCGGGCAGTCCGTCCATCACCACCACCCACCTGGCTGAAGCGCTGCAGTACCGTCCGCGCGTGAGTGATTTCTAATCCAATTACGAAAATGAATAGTTCGATCGCGTGATTACCACCCGAATATTCAACGGAAATCACTAAAAGTAAAACCCCGATGGTTTTGATACAACCTTCGGGGTTTGATATTGACATTAAGCAGGTCTTACGGTGTAAGACCTGCTTTTAGAAATAACAGTTACGGTCGATCGATCACAAAGTCAGGTGAAGTCCATTTTTCCCAGTGGTCGGGATTGAGAGGGTCACCGTTAGCTTTGAGGATCTTGGCTACCACGTAATAAGTACCATCCGGTACTTTCGTCGTGATGCCTCCCCTGTTAGTGAAACCGTCAAATGCCCATTCGTAGAAGTTATCTAACGTTGGGCTTCTCGGCAGGTAGGTCTCCTTGACGACCTTACCCCAATTGAAGTCGGTATCGGCGTCGTAGATCTTGATCACCATTTTCTGTGATTGATGGTTCAAGATAAACCAGAAGAATGGGACATCATCGCCGACCATGCTGAAAGTCCATTCAGATGGATCAGTCAACGGGAACGCTTCTGAGTAGTAAGAAACCAGCCACGGCATTCCATAATCATCCGCATACAGCACTGGAATATCCTGGTAATCACCAACAAAACCGGCGAACGGGATCGTGAGGGTGAGATCACCCACCTTTGGAGTCAGGTAGATGTAACCGCCATATTGCGCCAAATCGGGGCCGGTAGCAGGATTGATCGTAACCTTAAAGTAAGCGATACCTTTGGCAGGCACAGTAACGCTGGATTTGTTGAATTCAACGTTTGCGTCGGAGGTATGGAACGAAGGTGTCATCGTGCCGCTGGTTGTCAGGGCGTTTTCATAAGAAAGTTTGTATGTGATGGGAGTGGCGGATTTATTGCTGATCATAATCTTTGTGGTGTAGGGTCCGGCTTCGCTCTCCCCTGCTTCAATCTTTGAAGGGGTAATGACAATCTTTTGGAGCGCAGTGGTCAGGATAGTTTCGTCGATCTGCACCAGGCCCGCGCCCTGGCGATGAACATTGTCCAGGAAGCCAAGCCCGGGATTGCCCCACCATAGTTGGGGTTCCGCGTTGGCCATTAGCACGTTTCGCACTGTCATAGGATTGAAGTTCGGTTTGACCTGCAAAAGGAGCGCGGCAGCACCAGCCACGTGCGGGGAAGACATCGAGGTGCCGCTCATCGTCACATAACCACCCAGTTCGAGCGGGTAGCTGGAATAGATATTTCCGCCAGGTGCGCCCAGGTCCGGCTTGAGCGCCAGGTCAGGCGACAGCCCATAGGAGCTGAAGGAGGAAATATATCCACCGGTAGGGCTGGGGAAGATGTCCATCTGATCCGTCCAGGTCATCATGATGGGCGCAAGCTGCGCGCGGATGAATGCGCCATCCGCCTGGGAAATTCCCACCACCGGGATGGTTGGATCAGAGAGCGGCGCGCCGAGGGTACCGCTAACCACACCTGCCACGTTATTCGATACAACAACGGCGATCGCGCCAGCAGCGATGGCATTCTCAGCCTTTATTGCGAAAGAGCAGGTACCTCGCGCAGCCAGCGCTACCTTACCCGTAAGATCAACGGCGAGCGGAGAAGAACAGGCTAAACCAACATCCACAATTTCCTCGTCGCCCGTCAGCGGAGGTTCTGGCGAGTACGTCATGGTCAAATATCCGACTTCATGATCGTTAACCGTGAAATACGGAAGTAATATATCCGTATTATCAAAGGACGCGACACCGATCACGTTTTCGCCCAAGCCCGGAGCGCCAGCGGCGTATAAGCCATAGGTTCCGCTATTGCCGATGGAAGCCACGACCACCACGCCATCTTCAACGAGGCGGGAAGCAGCTACCGCGGTCGGGTATTGTGGCCATTGGAAGGAGGAACCGATGCTCATGTTGAGCACGTCCATTCCATCAGCCAGTACGCGCTCCATGGCAGCCACCATTACGTCAGCAGTCGTGGAGCCCTCGCAACCGAATACGCGATAAGCGCCAAATGTTACCTCAGGCGCAACACCTTTCAGTCCGTTGGTTGCATCGTTCGCGCCAATGATGCCTGAAACGTGTGTTCCATGCCCACCACAGTCATCCGGGATATCATCCGGCACAGGAACCGGGTTATAAGTCGCGCTATCCGGATCGGCATTGTAATCGTTGCCCACAAAGTCGTACCCATAAAGGATACGCGGGCTGCTGTAGAAGAACACACTATCCAGCTCAGCCACACCATCGCCACTAAACGCCGGGTGGTTGACATCGATACCGGTATCCATCACCGCCACTTTGATGCCAGCGCCAGTGTAGCCTAATTCTGATTGGGCAGCGGCAGCGCCGATCATATTAAGCGAGGAGAACAGATCAGGATCCATTGTGGATTCAAAAGTTTCCGGCATAGGAATGACTTCAACCGGGTAAATATTTTTTACTCCTGGTATACGCCTCAGTTTCGCCAGCTCAACGCTATCGATATCGCCAATTGAAAAGCCATTGAACAATGTGGTATAGGCGTACCGCTCCGTGTAAACGAGCCCGGCCTTTTCAGCCTGGGCGCGGAATGCGGTGTGCGCAGCATTGACCACATCAACTGAAGCGCCTTCCACTGTTGGAAGGCCGGCAAGTTCAACGAACCACACTCCGGGGGTCACGTTAGTTAATTCAGTATCTTCCGGAATCGGAACCGGTGTTAAAGGTTCCACTGGGTCCGTGCTTTGGGCATGAACCGGGGAAACCACACCTACTGCCAGGAACATGATGACTAACATTGAAAAGATTATTCTTTTGGTCATTTTTCCTCCAGATAGAATTTTATGCTTCCTTTTTTAGATTTCGTAAGCCAGCTAAAAATTTTGATTGTCACCTCCCACTGATCGATCTTGGAAAAACAGATCACAAGGAACTACTTTTAGTATCCCTGATAAATAAATACCAGAATTTTCTTTTGATCAGACACGTATTATTGCGCCTGTCTATAAAGTAGAAACCAACGTTCAATCTAATTATATGAATATTTCCAAAAAATAAAACTTAAAAATCAATACATTTAACCAACAGAACCGCTTTTTGAGCGGTTCTGTGAAAAAAAACAAATGGTTCTCTTCAATATTAGGGAGTCACTAATAGAGCTGCATCAGCCGTCGCCAGTCCTGCCCCTGTGGCATCATCACCCCAAGTATAGGTTATCGTGGTGCCATTCGGCTGCGCCACATCACTGCTGCCTGCAGGTAACGGAATCGCGCTGCCCTCGAGAATGGCTTCTGCTTCAGTCGCAGTGAGTTCGGGATATTTCTGCGCCATCAAGGCAACAATCCCTGCCACATGCGGGCTGGCCATGCTGGTGCCACCAAGGAAGTAGTAGGAGGTCTGCCCGCTATTTACCTGGTATGGTCCAACGACCCAGGAACCCGGAGCGGCGACATCTAAATCCTGTCCCGCAAGTTCACGACTGGAAAAATCGGTGATGTAATAATCATCTGCGTTTGTCGGGTCAGAAACATCGAGATTATTCCACCAAGACCGGTTTCCTGCTGGCGTCCATTCTCCCACCCAACCGGATGCAGCAACTGAAATGACAGGAGCGTAAGCTCCCGGGTAACCCATTCCCGCTTCTCCGTTGTTTCCGGCCGATGCAACGATGATCACACCTTTGCTGATGGCGTAATCGATGGCTGCTTTCTCCACCGCGTCCAACATCCTACCTCCCAGGCTCATATTGATGATCACCGGAAATTCACTCAGTTCGTTTTCCTTTAATTCCGCCACATACATGATCCCACGCGCAATGACGGATGACCATCCAGACCCATTCTGGTTTAGGACTTTGACCGGGATTACGGTTGCCATCGGGGCTACACCATTGATGGGCGTGCCACCCAGGCTGTAACCGAGGATTGTGCTGGTTACATGTGTACCGTGAGAATCCTGGTCATGCTGCCATTTGTTCGGTTGGGTAGACACTGTTCCCATCTCTCCGCCACCACCGCCAAACGCAATCGCATATTTTTCTGCGATTCGTTCCTCTGGGAAGTACTGCCGCCAGGAATCCAACAAACCAGTATCCAGTACTGCGACGTAGACACCGGTACCATCATAAGCAACTTGCCGGTTGTCAAACCCAAAATCAGTCACATTGATGGCATCTTGATCCCAGGTGCTCATTCCATCCAAAAAATTATCAACAAGCACGGAATCAACAGGTGCGCCTTTACGTTCAGCATCGGGGTTGGCCGCTGCAACGAAAGGTAAGGCCCGGATCGCCTTTAAATTTTCTTTTGGCGCTTTCATCGTAAGGGCATCGATCTCATACAAGACATCACGAATCTTTCCGAAAGCAGCCAGTTTATCCATCTTCACCTGGGTTATATCTCCAGTGAGGACAACATTGATGCCGATCATACCTTTAGTGCTTGCAGCTGACACTGTGGTCAATGAAATTCCCAATACCATCATGACAACCATGAATATTGAAAAGATCTTTCTCACCATATTCTCCTCCTGATTGGAATAAACTGATTATTTACCATTACACAACCACAAATGACAAATATTCATTGGCATGAATTGGAACAAAAACCATAACCTTTTCGTCAAATGATTAAGAGGAATAAACAATGAGAACAATTATCATGTCTATGGTTATGCTATTTCTGATGAGCGCTTGCGGCACAACTGGCAATGGGAATAATCCCGCCAACTCAACGCCGGTGATCGATCCGAATGCACCGGTAGATGTAACCCCTATCGATGGAAACTTCACTACTCTCCCCGCGGATGACGATCCCATTCTTCCAGCACCGCAACCTGTTGATGCTGGCTTGAGTATTGGCAATGCATATTTGGAATCCACGGATCTGTTGATTCTTGAAAGCTATCCCATCCAGGTCAATCTATACCTGTCCGGTAATTTACCCACCCCATGCCACCATTTACGGGTAAAGATCAACGACCCCGACAAGGATAACCGGATATATGTGGATGTCTACTCTGTCAGCAATCCCGAGACCATGTGCACGCAAGTGCTCGAACCTTTCGATACCACCGTTTCCCTGGGCAGTTTTTCACCCGGCCATTACGAAGTTTACGTGAATGGGGAAATGATCGGAGAGTTTGACAGCTGATCCTCACCTGTCAAACCAGCAGGGTGTGGATTTACCACACCCTGCTTTTTATTACGCGACGTGATATATATCTCGCATCCACTGTACTGGATCACCCACACCAAAATTTACTTCACAATCACCCGCACCGCATCGATGGCAATCGGTGATCCGTCCGCCATGCTCAATTCTGAAAGTATCACGAGCAACTCGGTTCCCGGCTGCACAGCCGGCAATTCGATAAGGTTATCGAAAATCGCCGGCGCGCCCATATTTACGGCTTCAACCATGAACCCCTCGCGGACCAATTCAGCGTTTGATTTATCCAAAATCGTCAGCGCGAGATTGTTCTCGAAAGGACCGATGGGCATGAACCCTTTGAGTGTGAATGAACCAAATACTTCTTCTCCATCGAAAGGCGATTCGATCACAATAAGGTGCTCAGCACTTCCCTCGAAGGCGGATTTCTGCCAGGTGCGCACCATTTGATCGCCAAACAATGTGAATTCCACGCTCATGCTCGTGGTAGGATCGACCATCGGATCGTTTGGACCGTGCACCAGACCCGTGATTTTGACCACCCCATTTTCTATGCTTATCGCGTTGATCACAGGGCGGTCATCGATCAATATTCCCTGTGCCTGCTGGAAATACTCCCCTCGGCTGTAAATTACGACCAGGGACACGAAAACACCGGAACCGCCCGTATCCTCAGCCAGCAGGAAAGCCGCATCGCTGATCCCGTCAGCGTTCAAATCGCCAAATTGAATCCCCGGCTGGACCCTGGCGTTCAATTCAACCCCTTCCACCATTCCCTCATACGTCCCTTCCACCAATTGGATTGGCTGCTGGAGCAATGGGGAAAGGTATCGCCCGTTGAGGAGGGCCGCTTCGGTCAACCCCGGTGACTGCGGCAATGTCGTGGGGATTTCCTCGAGGTCCGGTAACTGGGTAGGGGTTTCATTAACAATGGCGGTGGGTGCGCTGCCCAGGTTGATCGTAACGCAACCGCTCAAGCCAAGGGTGAGCCCTGCCATGATTACGAATGACGTGATTTTTTGACAAGTATTTTTCATATTGACCACTCCTTTCAAAACTGATTGGGGAGATTGCCTCCAAAATCCCCATTAACTTGCATTTTTCATGCCAAAACGCTTGCATTTGTTCGCGATATTCGCTATAATGTGGAGGAAAGTGGTAAAAAGTGGGTCTAAGTGGAACGCCGGAACCTATTCCGGCGTTCGCCATAAATAAAAAGGGTAGAAAATATGTTCAACGGATTCATTGGTCGCTACCTCCACAATATAGACGAAAAAGGACGGCTAACGTTCCCTTCATCCTACCGTGACCTGCTGGGGGAAAAACCTTTCATCCTCAATGGTTTTGATGAAAACCTGTTGGTGATGGATACCAACCGCTTTCAACTCCTTTACGATCGCATTAACAGCATGAACATGGCTGACGCGAACACCAGGCAGTTACGCCGCCTGATCTTTTCAAACGCCACCCAGATCGAGTTTGATAAGTCCGGCCGCTTTATCATCCCTCAGCCGCTGCGTTCCGCAGCCCACATCGATAACACAGCCCTTATCCTGGGCATTGGCAAGGATATCGAGGTTTGGTCGCCTGACTTCTACCACAAGATGGAAGAAGCCGGAGAAGCTCCGGCCTCAGCCGCCGCCCTTGTTTCGAACTTTGACCTGACCTTTTAGCCATGATGGACACTGCGCAATCACCGCATGTCCCGGTTCTTTACCATCAAATCATATCTGCTTTACGTCCCAAAAGTCCGGGGTATTACGTAGACGCGACGATCGGCGCAGGTGGGCACGCGTTGGGGATCCTTGAAGAAAGTTCCCCAGATGGTCAACTCCTTGGAATGGATGTCGACCCGCGGGCGCTGGAACTGTCTCTCCAGCGCCTCACTTTATTCAATAACAGGATTCATCTTGTTCATTCCTCCTACACCACACTCCGCAATACGCTGCTGACGTTGGGCTGGGACCACGTAGATGGCATCGTCATCGACCTGGGTGTTTCTTCAATGCAGATCGATACACCTGAACGCGGTTTCTCCTTTCAGCATGATGGGCCATTGGATATGCGCTTTGACCCGTCCCAGCCAGTCAGCGCGGAGGATATCGTCAACAATTCCTCCGAAGCCGACCTCGCGGACGTGATCTGGCGTTATGGAGAGGATCGTGATGCGCGCCGCATCGCCCGCCTCATCGTGCAGGAGCGGCCGTTTCACTCCACTCATGAGCTGGCGTCCGCCATCTCCCGTCGCATTCGCCACCAACCAGGCGCAATTCACCCTGCCACGCGAACCTTCCAGGCGCTGCGCATCGCCGTGAATCATGAATTGGAAGGACTTGAGCTTTTCCTGCCCCGGGCGGTTGATGCCTTAAAAAGCGGCGGCAGGTTGGCGGTCATCTCATTCCATTCGCTTGAAGACCGCATCGTAAAGCAGTATTTCAGGACCGAAAGCCGTGATTGCATCTGCCCTCCGGGGCAGCCGGTTTGTACTTGCGGGCACAAGGCTTCGCTCATCGAGGTCAACCGCCGACCGATCACCGCCGAACAGGAAGAAGTGGACCACAATATCAGAGCACGCAGCGCGAAACTGCGCGTTATCGAAAAGAAATAGGCAAAATTATGGTGAAAGCTCAGAAGACAAGTAGTGACAGGAAACAAAAAACCGGAAAGAAGAACCGGCTCGCCCTGGCGTTTAAACAGGCCCCCTGGCGCAATCACGTCCAATTGGTAGGAGGGTTCCTATTGGCGCTGGTGATCATCATCCTGGTCGCCAGCATTTACCTCAGCATCAGTGGCGAGGCGGCCACCGCCGGGCTAGAAGCCTACCAGATGGACCTTGAGCGCCTCAGAATCGAGCGCGAAATCGCCAACACCAAAGCGAATATCGCTTTCCTGACATCTGCTTCGAACATGGAAGCCAGGGCGCGCGCGATGGGTTTTGAACGGATCGATCCAGCGAATACGCTTTATCTCACTATCCCCGGTTATCCCGGCAAACAGACCATGGTGGTCACCTCGCCCCCCGGCATCGATCACACTGACCGGCTGCTGGTGAAATCCATCTATCGCGAGTCGCTGTGGGATTGGCTCTTCACCGGCATCAATTCATTGAGTGAAACTGTAATCGGAAGCGGCAAATGAAATCCATCAACTTTTCCCGATCAAATATCCTGGCGGCGTTTCTCACGCTTTTTGCGCTGGTCATCTGCTACCAGATGATCCGCATTCAAAACAGCACTGAAGCGGAATACCTGGATAAATGGGCGAAAAGTTACGGTTACGAAGTGCGCACGATCCAATCGGAACGCGGGTACATTTACGACCGCTGGGGTAATCTACTGGCTGGTAATAAGGAAGTGTACGAAATCGGCATTGAACTGCAATTCGTAAAGAACCCTGCCGCAATCGCCTCGACCATGTCCAACCTGTTGGAACTGGATTACGGTTTCGTTTTCAAAGCTGCGAACACCCCCTACGTGCCGGGGGAGCAAGTTTATGTGACACTCGTTGACTTCATACCCTATGAAAAGATCGAAGAACTATCCGCCTTGAAAGCCAGGTACGAAAATAACAATCCCTGGGGTGAAGACCCCAACAAACCCTCACTGCGCGGTTTGGTGTGGAACCCGCATTTGCAGCGCACCTACCCTGAAGGAAACCTGGCCTCCAACGTGTTGGGTTTTTACACCTTTTACAACCGCGAAGGCGGCACAGGCAGTTACGGCGTTGAACAGCAATACGATACCCTCCTCTCGGGGATCAAGAAAAATGTCATAATCCCGCTGGATCCGTATGAATTGCAGGAAATTCCCACGGCCCCCGCGGGCGCCAGTTTAATCCTCACCATCGACCGCGAGATCCAACGATCAGTGGAAAAGATCCTCGACAAGGCAGTCACAGCCAATAAGGCGGAATCGGGCACGATCATCGTTATGAACCCTGAAAATGGCGAGGTACTGACTATGGCGAACAGCCCGCGTCTCGATTCCAACGCCTACTGGGAGATCGAAGACATCTTCACCGATGTAACCGCGATTAACAAGTCGGTTACCCAGGTGTATGAACCGGGATCAGTTTTTAAAGTATTGACCATGGCTGCAGCACTGGATGCTGGCGTGGTAACCCCGCTTACACCTTTCACTGATTATGGTGTCATCACCGTGGGCGGCTGGGATATCTACAACTGGGACCGCGGTGCCTGGGGCGAGCAAAACATGATCGGCTGCATGCAGCACTCGCTCAACGTCTGTCTTTCCTGGATCGCTACGCAGTTAAAAGAGGACCGGTTTTACGATTACCTGGATCGCTTTGGGATCGGTCATCGTACGAACATCGACCTACCTGGCGAAGTGGTTTATCCGCTCAGCGTTCCGGGTGATCCAACCTGGTACACGGTCAACTTGGCCACCAATTCCTTCGGTCAGGGTTTGGCGGTCACGCCGATCCAATTGATCACCGCCATTTCCTCCATCGCCAATGACGGTAAGATGATGGCCCCACATATTTTGAAGGCTTACATCCAGGATGGTGTTCAATACGACACCAAGCCACAGGTTCTTGGACAACCGATTTCCGCAGAGACCGCGCACACGCTCACCGAGATGCTGGCGACCTCACTCGAGCAGGAAGCTTCTGACGCGCTGGTGGAAGGCATCCGCGTGGCAGGCAAGACCGGCACCGCCGAGATTGCTGTCAACGGCATGTATACCAGCAATTTGACGAACGCCTCGTTTGTCGGTTGGGGTCCTACGTCAGACCCGAAATTCATTGTCTATATCTGGTTGGAAAAACCCCGCACGTCGATCTGGGGATCCGTGGTCGCGGCCCCTGTTTTCCGCGATGTGGTGAAAGAGCTCGTCGTCCTGATGGACATCCCGCTGGAAAATGTGCAAGTGAGTAATGCGGAAGAGTAGCGAGGAAGCATGTTAACACTGGCCGATATTATCGAAGCAATACAGGGAATCAGACCCGCTGGCGCCACGACCGGCATTTCTGAAGCCATTGTCGATTCGCGCCACGCGATCCCGGGCTCATTGTTCGTCGCCATCCAGGGCGAACGCATTGACGGTCACGCCTTCGTCGCGGATGCCTTCAAGAATGGCGCGCACCTGGCCTTAGTCGAAAAAGATATCGATCCTTCCATTAACGTGGTGGATCTCAATCGACCGTTGCCTGTTGATTACGTATTCCCTGCCCTTCCCTTCGCCCTGCGCGTTGAAAATACGGTGAAAGCGCTGCAGCAGATCGCCGCCTTTTGGCGCAGGCGGTTTAATGTCCGCGTGATTGGCATCACTGGCAGCGTGGGCAAATCCACCACCAAGGAATTGACCGCCGAAATCCTTTCCAAACGCTTCCGAACACTCAAGAACCAGGGCAATTTAAACAACGAGATCGGTCTCCCCCTCACCTTGCTGCGTCTTGGACCGGGTTACCAGTGCGTGGTGTTGGAGATGGGTTTCTACAAACCTGGTGACATCGACCTGCTCTGCCGTATCGCTCAGCCTCAGGTTGGTGTGCTGACCAATATTGGCACCGTGCATGCCTCGCGGGCAAAATCACAGGAAGCCATTGCACGAGGGAAAAGTGAACTCGTTCAGGCGCTGCCCGCCTCGCCAATCGGAACCGCAATACTCAACAAAGACGATCCACTGGTTGTTCCAATGCAGGAACAGACCAAAGCCACCGTCTTTTTCTACGGGCTTGATCCCAGCGCTGATTTGTGGGCTGACCAGATCGAATCGCAAGGGCTCGATGGGATTCGCTTCCGCATCCATTTCATGAACGAATCCTTCAATATGCAGGCTCCCCTCATCGGCCGCCATTCGATCCACACCATTCTACGCGCCATCTCAGTCGCGCTCGTCGAAGGATTGACATGGGGAGAGATCATCACCGGCTTACATCACGCTTCCAGCCAGTTGCGCCTGGTAGTTGTGCAAACCCGCCACGGCGCTCTGTTGCTTGACGATACGTATAATGCCTCCCCTGAATCCATGCTGGCTTCACTAAATCTGCTTAACGAACTGCCCGGGCGTAAAATCGCCGTGCTAGGCGGCATGAACGAGTTGGGATTCTACGAATTATCTGGACACCAAAAGGTAGGCATGCGCGCGGCTGAAGTGGCGAACGAAATGATCACTTATCGCGAGAACGGCCGCATGATCCACGACGCGGCGCGGGACACTGGTTTCCCCGCTGCGCACCTCAACCACTTCCAATCCGAGGAAGAGGTTGTCAATTATCTCGATAAAACCCTGCGCACCGGCGATGTCGTCCTGGTCAAAGGCGCACACAGCCTGCGCATGGATAATATTGTTCAGGCGCTGGAGATGGAGGAATAATGGAAACCTCACTCGCGCTTGCGCTCAGCGGGCTCGGTTTCATCCTCTCGGTCATTTGGGGCGGACCGCTTCTGCGTACATTGAAGCATTTCAAACTGGGTAAGGTTATCCGTGTGGAAGGTCCTGAAAGCCACATCACCAAGATGGGCACACCCACCATGGGCGGCCTGGTGATCATTGGTACTGTCGCCCTGGTGACCATTCTGCTCAACGCGGTATCCATCCTCGGGCTCAACCTGCTCGGGCGCTCGGTCTTGTTGCCTTTATCGGTTCTGCTCGCCTACAGTTTGTTAGGCGCGATCGACGACTGGGAAGGAATTCGTGGACCGCGCCGCGGGCTGGGGATGCGCGCCCGCACCAAGTTCATCCTGCAGGTTGTGCTGGCGGTCATCACCGCCTACATCCTCAAGAACACACTAAACGTGCCGGATATGATCTGGCCGGGCTTGAATGTCGAGATCGAGTTGGGTATCTGGTACATCCCGTTGGCAACCTTCATCATCGTCGCCATGTCGAACGCGGTGAACTTCACCGATGGGCTCGACGGGTTGGCGGGATTGATCTGCGCCACCGCCTTCGCCGCTTACGGCGCCATCGCCCTGATGCAGGGGAACACCATCGTCGCTCGCTTCTGTTTCACCCTGGTTGGCGCACTGTTCGGCTTTTTATGGTTCAACGTGCACCCCGCCATGATGATCATGGGCGATACGGGTTCGCTCCCGCTTGGCGCGGTGCTGGCCGTGGTGGCACTGATGACGGGTCAGTGGGTGTTGCTCCCATTGATCGCCATCATCCCCCTCAGCGAAGCGGTCAGCGACGTGCTGCAGATCTTGTATTTCAAATGGACCCACGGGAAAAGATTGTTCAAAATGGCCCCGCTGCACCATCATTTTGAGCTGGTTGGCTGGAGTGAAACGCAAATCGTGCAGCGTTTCTGGCTCATCGGTTTGCTCGGCGCGATCTTGGGAATCGCGGTCGCGCTTGGTTAAGGAGAGTATGAAGGACTACCGCGGAAAACGCATCGTGATCATCGGAGCCGCCCGCCAGGGCACGGCGCTTGCCCGTTATATGCTCGGGCAAGGCGCTCTCGTCACGCTCAATGATCGCCAATCCGCGGAACAACTCAAATCAGTTATGGATTCCTTTGCCGGACAACCAGTGAAGTGGGTATTGGGAGACCACCCAACATCGCTGCTGGATCATGCGGATCTGCTCTTCATTTCCGGTGGCGTACCCATCAACCTGCCCATTGTCCAGGCGGCTCGCGAGCGCAAAATTCCAGTCAGCAACGATTCACAGGTCTTCATGGAAAGCGTGAAAGCTCCTGTTGTGGGCATCACTGGCTCAGCCGGCAAGACCACCACCACCACCCTCTTTGGTCGCATGGCCGAAGCCGAAGTGCAAGCCCCGCGCAAAGCGTGGACCGGCGGGAACATCGGCAGACCCCTGGTGGAATATGTGGCTGAAATTGGTGCGGATGACCTGGTGGTTCAGGAATTATCCAGTTTTCAATTGGAATTGATGACGATCAGCCCGTGCGTAGCCGCGATCTTGAATATCACCCCGAATCATCTCGACCGGCACATGGACATGGCCGATTATATCCGGGCGAAATCCCGCATCATCGCGTTCCAGAATGCTGGCGATACCGCCGTGTTGAACCATGAAGATCGCGAGTCCTGGAACCTGCGTAGCCAGGTCCGCGGAAAATTGATCAGCTTCGGACTCGAACCCATCGCTGGTGGTCATGCGCAGGTATTCGTAAAGCAAGACCAGGTGGTAGCCAGTTCGGGTGGCACGATCACCCCCCTGCTCGATACCAGCCTGGTGCTGCTGCGCGGAACGCATAACTTGAGGAATGTCCTCGCGGCTTGTGCCCTCGCTTACGCGCTTGATTTCAAGCCAACTTCAATTGCCGCGGGAGTAAAGGGTTTCACCGGCGTTAAACATCGTGAGCAGCTTGTGCGCGTGGTAAACGGCGTGAGCTGGATCAACGATTCGATCGCCACCGCCCCGGAACGAACCCTGGCGGCGCTTAAAGCTTTCAAGGAACCCATTGTTCTCCTGCTCGGTGGCCGTGACAAGAACCTGCCCTGGGACGAGTTGGCTGCCGAGATCCACCGGCGAGTGGACCATGTCGTGCTCTTCGGCGAAGCCGCAGACAAAATCGCGCGCGCCATCGGCAAACCAGGCGCGACCGGACGCCTCGCGAGCGTGAAGAAAGCCACCAGCCTGACCGACGCGTTGGAAGAAGCCCGCCGGGTGGCAAGGTCAGGTGACGTGGTATTGCTCTCCCCCGGCTGCACCAGTTATGACGCGTTCAAGGATTTCGAAGAGCGCGGCGAGACCTTTATCGATTGGGTGAATGCCTTATGACAACCGCGACCAAACCCGCACAGAAACGACCTGCCATGATCCGCAGATTAAGCTTCCGCGAGAGCATCGACCTGCCGTTGGCAGTAATCGTGCTTACCCTTTTTGCTTTTGGATTGTTGATGATTTACTCTGCGAGCTGGCAGTTCGCCATCAACCAGGGCTTTTCCGGTTACGGGATTGTGCTGCGCCAGGCATTGATCGGGTTGGCCGGGATTGTTGGCATCGTCATTCTCACCTACATCGATTACCACAGCTACCAGAAATATGTTGTTTGGGGGATGGGCCTGGTGATCCTCTTGTGCGTGAGCGTGCTCGCCATCGGTACAGAGACCCAGTTCGGCGCGCGGCGCGGCCTTTTCAGTGGTTCGGTGCAGCCCTCCGAGTTCGCCAAACTCGGCGTGATCGTCTACCTCAGTTTCTGGTTGCAAAGCAAGAAGGAAAATCTGCACAGATGGTCCTACGGGTTCTTCCCACTGCTCTTCATCATCGGTATCATCGCCTTGTTGATCTTCTTCCAGCCGGACATTTCCGCCGCGGTGACCATCGTATTGCTCGGCGGCATCATGTTCTTCATCGCCGGTGGCAAGTTCAACCAGATCCTCATCGTCCTCCTGGCAGTGGCGTTCGCGGGCGTGATCATCTTCAACATCAGCGACACCGCCAGCACCCGCGTCACCGATTATTGGAACGGTCTGCAAAACCCGCAAAATGCGTCAGACCATGTGAAATGGTCTATGGAAGCCATCGTAAATGGTGGTATTTTCGGCGTCGGCATCGGGCGGTCCACCACCAAATTCATCGGCCTGCCGGTCGCCACCACCGACTCGATCTTTTCCGTGATCGTGGAAGAAACCGGCCTCATTGGCGGCTTCGTGGTTATCGGGTTGTTCATCGCGCTCCTCTGGCGCGGGCTGCACATCGCCAGTCACGCGCCAGACGACCTGGGGAAATGGCTCGCTGAAGGGATTTCGTTATGGATTTTCATGGAAGCGATCATTAACATCGGCGTTTTGCTTAACCTGCTCCCATTCGCGGGTAACGCGCTTCCACTGATCAGTTCGGGCGGTTCCAGCCTCATCACCACCCTGGCCGCGGTGGGTATTTTAATGGGTATTTCGCGGCAGTCGAAAATCGCGTCTTACAACGCGGAAAGGAGCCCCAAACGTGCGGTTGTTGATATGCGCCGGAGGGACAGGCGGGGGAGTTTACCCAGCGCTGGCAGTCCTTCAAGCGGTCGCTGACCGGTTCGAAAGCACCCTGTGGGTGGGTGGCAAGGGCGGCATGGAAGCCGACCTCGTTGCCCGCTACCAGCTCCCCTACGCTGAGATCAGCGCGGCGGGTGTGCACGGCGTGGGGCTGCGCGCGTTGCCGGGCAATCTGGTCAAACTCCTGCGTGGTTATTTCGAATCAAGGCGCATCTTGCGTGAGTTTAAACCCGATGTGTTGCTTTTCACCGGTGGTTTTGTGGCAGTGCCCATGGCGTTGGCAGGTGTGAAGGTCAACAGCCTGCTCTACGTCCCTGATATTGAACCCGGCATGGCGCTCAAAGCCTTGTCCAGGTTTGCGGATATCATCGCGTTGACTAGCGCAGCATCCAAAACGTATTTTCACTCCGCCAAGAATATGACAGTCACCGGTTACCCGACGCGCACTGACTTACGGGTCCTCCCACGGGATGAAGCCCTGGCCGCCTTCAACCTTACGCAAGACATGCCCGTTTTACTTGTAATCGGCGGGAGCAAAGGCGCGCATTCGCTCAACCAGGCGGTATTCGATAACCTCACAACTTTGTTGGAGTATGTGCAGGTGCTGCATATCACCGGTCAACTGGATTGGCAGATCGCCGTAGAAATGAAGGCGGGGCTGCCTTCATCTATTGCCTCCCATTATCAAGTTCACGCTTACCTGCACGACGAGATCAGCGCGGCTTTCTCCGCAGCTTCCATTGTCCTTTCTCGCGCTGGCGCGTCGACGCTCGGTGAACTGCCGCTCTTCGGTCTGCCCGCCATCCTCGTCCCCTACCCATACGCCTGGCGCTATCAGAAAGTGAACGCCGGCCACCTGGTGGAGCAGGATGCCGCGGTCATCGTGGAAAACGCGGAACTCAGCGCGAAACTGGTGAATGTGGTGAACGCCATGCTCGCTGATGAAAACAAAATAGCTTCGATGCGCGCGAATATGCGCGCTCTGGCCATGCCAGACGCGGCGCAAAAGATCGCGGACCTGTTGGTTGAATTGGGAAGCCGAAAGGAAGGCTTGAAATGATCAGTCTGAATGTGATGCTGGGAATTTTTATCGCGCTCTTTGCGCTTGTTGGTGCCATGCGCGGCTGGGCAAAAGAAATGCTGGTCACCTTCAGCGTCATTCTGGCCATGTTCACGCTCTCCGTGCTGGAATCCTTCGTGCCTTTCTACAAGGAAGCCATCACCACCATGACCGCTGCATCCGTTTTCTTTATGAAAAGCGGCATCCTTGCTGCACTGGTTTTCGCCGGCTACCAGACCCCAAAGATTCCCCGCCTCGCCACCAGTGAACGTTTCCTGCGCCATTTACTACAGGATACGCTCCTCGGGCTGATCCTCGGCGGCATCAACGGCTACCTGGTTTTCGGCACGCTCTGGTATTACCTGCACACCGCCGGATATCCGTTCGCTTTTGTGGCAGCGCCCGACGTAATGACCCAAACCGGTCAGGCTGCCCTGCGCTGGATCGAGTTCCTTCCTCCAACCTGGTTGATGACCACTCCCGCGATCTACATCGCGGTGGCGGTATGCTTTGTCTTTGTCCTGGTGGTATTGGTCTGATGACTCACGTGCACTTGATCGGCATCGGCGGTACGGGGATATCCTCCATTGCGCGCGTCCTCCTTGAAAAGGGGTACGTGGTCACTGGTTCCGACCGCGCGCTTTCGCCCCTCGCGCTCGACCTGCAGAACGCCGGCGCGACGGTCTACGCAGGTCATGCCGCTGAAAACATCCGTGGTGCCGATATTGTGGTGCGTTCTTCGGCCATTGCCGATGATAATGTGGAAGTGACCGCCGCGCGCGCGCACGGGATTCCGGTACAAAAACGCTCTGATTTTCTCAATTCCCTGTTACGCGAGTACACTGTCCTGGCAGTCGCCGGCTCGCACGGCAAGACCACCACTTCAACCATGCTCGCCCTCACGCTTGAGCGCCTCGGCATGCAGCCGGGTTTCATCCTGGGCGGCGTTTCCCGCAACCTCGGCGCAAACGCACGGGCTGGCGCGGGGAAATATTTCGTCATCGAAGCGGACGAGTATGATTACATGTTCCTCGGACTCGAACCCGCTGTCATTCTGATTACCAACGTGGAATACGACCATCCCGATTGCTTCCCCACGCGCGAAAATTACCAAGCCGCGTTCGCCGCGTTCGTCGGAAAGCTGAAAAGCGGGGGCATACTGGTCACCAATGCCAATCAGCCCGGCGCGGCGTCGCTGGTGAACGCGCTGCCAGCCAAAACCAAATGTGTTTCGTACGGTCTGACAGATCAAGCCAACGTCGTGGCACGCGGCTTGTCAGGTAACCAGGTGGGGGGGATGAGCTTCGCCCTTCACGCTCCTTATGACTCACCAGTCCTTGCCAACATTGACCTGCGCGTACCGGGCGAGCATAACGTGCGCAACGCGCTTGGCGTTCTGGCCGTGCATTACGCGCTTGGCAATCCCCTGCCCGAGGCTGCCGCCGCGCTTTCCACCTACACCGGGTCGGGGCGCCGTTTCGAGATCGTGGGTGAAGTCAACGGGATCACCGTGGTTGATGATTACGCTCATCATCCCACCAAAATCAAAGCCACGCTGGCTGCCGCCCGTGGTCGCTTCCCCGGGCAACGCATCGTTGCTGTGTGGCAGCCGCACACCTACTCCCGCACCCTCGCCCTCGAGGAGGATTTCATCACCGCCTTTATGGATGCCGACCTGGTGATCGTCACCGGTATCTATGCCTCGCGGGAAAAAGTTCAGGACTTCTCTGTGGATAATCTGGTCAGCCGCATTACGAATGTGCAAGCCTTACACATAGAATCGCTGCGCGATGTAACGCAATATCTGGCGCAAATCCTGCAACCAGAAGATGTACTGCTCGTGCTATCAGCCGGAGATGCTGATAGCGTCTGTCGCGATGTGATTCATTTGTTGAAGGAAAGGAAAGGTTGAAATGACCCCTCCGAGAAAGACCAGTTACGAGAACGTCAATCATGATTTTGATACGCCGCGCTACTTCTCCGATTTTCCGCGTATCCAGCTCAAACGCCGCCAGGATGGCAGCGAGGATAACTTCCGCGCGCTCAGCTTGCAGGATCGCGTAGAGCTGATGGAGAAGCTTATTCTCCGGGTTCAGGAGCTCTAAGGTCGAACGAAATGGATGAGAAGGTTCTGCTAAACCACTTTAAAGATCGCTTGCAGCGTGATGTCCTGCTGAGCCGGTTCACGACCTCACGGGTCGGTGGGCCTGCCCGCTACTTCATCAGCGCTGAAAGCGCGTCCCAGCTGGCAGAGGATGTTGGCTTCCTTTGGGAGCATAACATTCCACTGCTGGTGTTGGGGAGTGGCGCGAACCTGCTCATCAGCGACGCCGGGCTTGACGCGGTCGTGGTGCACAACCAGGCCAAGCTCATCACGGTTGACCTCGAAGGCGAAACCCCAACCATCACCGCTGAATCCGGCGCTATCCTGACCTCGGTCGCCCGCAAAGCCGCCGAGCACGGTCTCAGCGGCCTGGAATGGGCTTCCACTGTCCCCGGTACGGTAGGCGGTGCAGTCTACGGAAACGCTGGTGCTTTTGGCTCGAACACACATGCCAGCCTGGTACTGGTAGAGATCTTGCATCGAACGAAAGGTTACCTTTCGCTCACATCCGAAGAAATGGGTTATGCCTACCGCAGCAGCGCGCTCAAACGCCAGCCGGGTGAAGCGGTCATCCTGCGCGCCTTTTTCGTGGTTAAACCGGGCGATCCCGCGCTGATCGAATCCACCATGAGAGAATTTAGCGAGCACAGGCGCGCTTCACAACCCACAGGTCCCAGCACCGGCTCTACGTTCAAGAATCCCCCCGGCGACTTCGCGGGTCGTTTGATCGAAGCCGCTGGATTGAAAGGCACGCGCATCGGCGGCGTTGCCATCAGCGAGCTGCATGGCAATTTTTTCATCAACGATGGCACAGCCACGGCGCAAGACTATTACGATCTCATTCAACTGGTGAAAAAGACTGTTTTCGAGCAGTTCAGTGTCTCGCTGGAAACCGAGATCGAGATCATCGGAGATTGGCCAAGCAGATGACAGGTAAGCGGTTGAAATTGGCAGTAATCTTTGGGGGTCGCTCAGGCGAACATGAGGTTTCTCTCATGAGCGCCCGCTCGGTTTTAGCTGTCCTCGATCCAGGCAAATACGAAGTGATCGAGATCGGCGTTACTCCCCAGGGTGAATGGTTGAGCGGCGATTCCGTCATCGGCCACTTTGAACGCCAGGACTACGGGACTCTTTCCCCCGTGATCCTCCTGCCTGAGCCGCGCAATGGCGAGCTTTACCTGGTCAAAGCCGATCACTTTGAACCCCTCGCCACAATAGATGTCGCTTTCCCGCTCATCCACGGCACATTCGGCGAAGATGGCACTTTGCAAGGGCTGTTGGAGTTGGCTAATCTTGCCTACGTTGGCTGCGGTGTGCTCGCCTCCTCCGTGGGCATGGATAAAAGCCTGTTCAAGGATGTGATGCGCGCCAACAATATTCCGGTCGTCGATTCACTGCTCTTCTCGCGCAAGCAACTGACGCGCGATCTCGAGCAGGTCATGCAGCAGATCGAGCAGACCCTCCCCTACCCGGTATTCGTCAAACCCGCCAACCTGGGTTCTTCGGTCGGCATCACCCGCTGCGCCAGCCATTCCTGCCTCGTCGAAGGCCTGCTCGACGCCGCTCGCTTCGACCGGCGCGTGCTGGTCGAACGTGGTGTGAACGCGCGCGAGATCGAGGTCAGCGTGCTGGGCAACGAAGAACCCATCGCCTCTGTGCCGGGTGAGATCCAACCCATGGAGGAGTTCTACACCTACTCCGCCAAGTACATCACCAATGAATCCCGCCTGATCATCCCCGCCGAGCTTGAACCCGCGGTCGCCGACCAAATCAGGCAACTCGCCGTGAAGGCTTACACCGCCGTAGACGGCGCGGGTATGGCGCGGGTCGATTTTCTGCTCGAGCGCGAGACCGGCAAGATATTGCTTAGTGAGGTGAACACCATCCCAGGGTTTACCAGCATCAGTATGTACGCCAAGCTGTGGGAAGCCAGCGGCATCCCTTACACCGCCTTGATCGATCGCCTGGTCGAACTGGCATTGGAACGCAAGCACGAACGCGACAACACGGTTCGCACCTACAGGAGAGATGAATGAACGATTTGAAGGGAGAAAAACCTGTGGCACACTCCGGGCAGCTGCGGCAAACACGCCGGCAGTCCGCTTCGGCACGCCCGGGCGCTTCTTCCACGGCCGCTGACTCATCCACCCGCAAGCCAACACCGGTGGTCACGCGCAAGCCCAGTCAGGGCGCTGCGCAGCCGCGGCGTAAGGTGGTGTACAAAGTCGGCGCCGACGGTGTCGAAACCCGCCTGCCCGCCATTCCCCTCCTGCGTTTCAGCTGGCAATGGATCTCGGGCATTTTGACCATCGCGCTCTTCCTCCTCGTCATTTTCCTGGTCAACTCACCCATGTTCCGGGTTCAATCGCTCACGGTCAACGGGCTCACGCGCTATACCTCGGATGAATTTCAACCCCTGATCAAAGGACGCAAAACCTCGATCTTCCTGTTTGATACCAACCCGGTCATGCATTCCTTGCGCCTGGTCTATCCCGAACTCGTCGATCCGCAGATCAGCATCCGCATGCCCAACCAGGTGCTGGTCAGCGCCGGTGAGCGTGAACCGATCATCCTCTGGCAGGTGAATGGCAACGCTTACTGGATCGACGCGGAGGGTGTGGTGATGCAGCCGCGCGGAGAGATTCCCGGCTTGCTGACCGTTCAGAGCGCAGTCGAGCCCCCACTCACGCGCATGAGCAATAAACCCACCAGTGTGATTGATTACGCCCGCATGATCATCGAGCGCCAAAGCGGCAGCCTCACCAGCGAGGAGCTGATCGACTACATCAACCCGGAAACACTCAATGCCATTATCAAAATGAACGCCATTCTCCCCGCTGGTGGCAGCCTGGTCTACGACCCCATCTCCGGGATGGGCTGGCGCGACCCAGGCGGTTGGGAAGTGTACTTCGGCACCAACCTGTCGAACATCGATTTCAAGCAGGTCGAGTATCAGACCATACTCGCCAGTCTTGTCGAAATGGGGGTTACCCCCACAATGATCAGTGTGGAACACATTGACGCCCCATATTTTCGTGTGGAGTAAGTGAAACCATGGAAGAACCTATTGTAGTTGGAATTGACATCGGCACCACAAAGATCTGCACCCTTGTTGCCCGTCTCGAGGGAGACGCGGATATGCGCATCCTGGGTGTGGGTATCGAGCCAGCCCAGGGGATGAAGAAGGGCAATGTCATCGATATTGCCGCTGCCACCCAATCCATCTCCCGCTCCATCGAAAAAGCCCAGCGCACATCCGGCCTTGAGATCCAATCCGCGCTTGTCAGTCTCGCCGGTTCACACGTTTCCGGCATGAACTCTCGCGGCGTGGTCGGCATCAACGGCGGCGTCATCACCCAAAACGACGTGGACCGCGCGCTTGAATCCGCCATGGCAGTAGCCATGCCCCACAATCGCGAGGTCATTCACGTCATCCAGCGCGGATTCGCCGTCGATGGACAGGATGGCATCCAGGCGCCAGTGAATTTCTCCGGCTACCGGCTCGAAGCGGAAACCCACATCATCACCGCCGCTTCGTCCACGGTCGAGAACATTCGCCAGTGCGTTAACGCCTGCGGTGTGGATGTGCTCCAGTTCGTGCTCAACCCGCTCGCCTCAGGCGAGGTCGTGCTCAACAAGTCAGAGCGCGACATGGGCGTTTGTGTTTGCGATATTGGCGGCGGTACCAGCGACCTCGCCATCTATATCAACGGCGACGTGTGGCACACCAATGTGCTGCCCGTCGGTGGAAACCTGATCTCTCAGGATATCGCGATTGGCTTACGTATCGGTTTTGACCAGGCTGAGCAGGTCAAAAAGCAATACGGACATGCCATCACCTCAGAGGTGGGGGAAGGCGAGTTCTTTACCTTGCGCACGTTTGGCGAGGAACTGCCGCAGCAGATCAACCGCCGCGAACTTGTGTACATCATCGAAGCCCGCGTAGAAGAGCTTTTCCAGCTTCTCCACCAGGAGATCCGCCGCTCAGGGTACGATAACCTGCTCCCGGCGGGGATGGTGCTCACAGGCGGCACCAGCCTGCTCCCCGGCATCCGCCCGCTGGCAGCAAAGATCCTCAATATGCCGGTGCGCGTGGCGCGGCCTGACAATCTGCTCGGTCTGGTGGACCAACTGCAATCACCTGCGTATTCGACCAGCGTGGGCTTGCTGCGATGGTCGGAGATCATGGCGCAGCCAGCGTTCGCCACCACCCACCCGCGCGGTTCAAAGATCGGCGGCACGAATGCCACGAGCATGGATTGGAACAAAGTAAAAAGTGTAATCAGCAGGTTATTCCCGTAGGTATTGTCCCGGTCTTGCCTGGCCGGAATCATAATCAAATCTTATTATGGAGGATAAGACAATGGAGACCAACAGCAAGTCGTATGCAGCATCCCGCAACAGTTTCGAATTAGATGGCAGAAGTCCAGTCGAAGCCTTCGCCCGCATCAAGGTAGTCGGTGTGGGTGGAGGTGGCTGCAATGCAGTCAACCGTATGATCGATGAAGGCGTGCAGGGTATCGAGTTCATCACCGTGAACACCGACGCCCAGGCGCTGTTGCTTTCCAAAGCTCCCATCAGGGTGCGCATTGGGGACAAAACCACCCTCGGGCTTGGCGCTGGTGGGGATCCCGAGGTCGGGCAAAAATCCGCCGAAGAATCCTCCGAGGAGCTGTACCAGGCGCTCAAGGGCAGCGACATGGTATTCGTCACCGCCGGTATGGGTGGAGGAACCGGAACCGGCGCGGCACCCATCATCGCCCAGATCGCCAAGGAGATTGGCGCGTTGACCATTGGTGTGGTCACCCGCCCCTTCTCCTTCGAGGGCTCCAAGCGCCTGCAAAATGCTGAAAGCGGCATATCGAGTTTGAAAGCGCACGCTGATACCCTCATCGTTATTCCCAATGACCGCCTGCTGCAGATGGTGGACAAGCGCGCCACCCTCAACGAATCGTTCAAGACCGCGGACGACGTGCTGCGCCAGGGGATCCAGGGAATTTCCGAAGTCATCACCACCCCGGGTCTCATCAACCTCGACTTCGCGGATGTCAAAAATATCATGGCACAGGGCGGCGCAGCCCTGATGGCTGTCGGGCACGCCAGCGGTGAAGACCGCGCGGTGAAGGCCGCCGAACAGGCCATCTCCAATCAGCTGCTCGACATCACCATCGATGGCGCGCGCGGCATCCTCTTCAATGTGACCGGTGGTCCGAACCTCACCCTCTTCGAGGTCAATCAGGCCGCGTCCATCATCAAGGAAACCGCCCATCCCGATGTTAACCTTATCTTCGGCGCGGTGATCGACCCCAACATGGGAGACGACCTGCGCATCACTGTCATCGCGACCGGTTTCGACCGCACGGCTCCAGTGCGAACCGCCGTTCGCCCTTTGTCAATCAACAGCAATGAGAACAGGAAGATCGCCGTTCCCGTCTCGGCTTCTGTCGCTAAAGTTGAACCAGCGGTGAAGTCAAACGAGTTCGAACCGGTCTACATCGATACCAAGAACATTGACCTTCCCACCTTCCTGCGCAATCGCTTCGAAGGCAAGTAAGGTTTACGTTGCACGTATTGATTGACCCCTGTCCTCCATAAGGTTCGCAGGCGCGCGCCCCCGGGCGTGCCGCTTGCCTGTACCTGTAATACACGACTGGCGGCTGGTCACCGCCAGTCGTTTCAATTAACCCGGCTTCTGGTTTGTGATTAATCGGAATTATTGTGTGGCCTGGTGACTTTTCATACCACGCGATTTTTTAAGATTCCCGGAGGACCACCTCCACCTTCCACCAATTACCGTTTATGGTGGTGAAAATACCCCATCTTTTCCTCCTCATTCATTAGTTATCATTATTTTCTTCTTAACTCGCTCATTTCTTCTAAAACTTTTACTGTGCACCAGGGTTTCCAACCCTGGCAGATTTTAAGGATTAATTTCATCTTTGTAACTTGAATCGTGATACTGGGTATGTTAGAATTACTCCTAGATATACGGTCAACCTTTTGATATCCCCCCCATATATGGGGGATATGATTTCGTAATACTCATAGCAGCCCGCATTCCGGCTATATTTGCCGGCACACGAATTGAATGGTGCACCTGGAGGGATGGATGCTCTGTCCATACTGTCAGAAAGATCAATCGAGAGTGATCGATACCACCCATGACAGCCGCGGAGGCATTCGCCGCCGCCGCGAATGCGAACATTGCGGGCAGCGTTTCTCCACCTACGAGCGCCCCATCCTCGCCACGCCGCTCATCATCAAGCGCGCCGGCACGCGCGAGCAGTTCAACCGCGAAAAATTGCTTGAGGGTATCCGCATCTCGTGCGCCAAGCGCCCGGTATCCGCTGATGATATCAACCACCTCGTCAACGAGATTGAAACCTCGCTGCAAAAGATGGGCCGCGAGGAAGTCTCCTCCCGTGTCGTCGGTGACATGGTGATCGAGGGGCTTAAGCGCCTCGACCAGATCGCGTATATCCGCTACGCCATCGTCTACTTGCAGCTCACCGACCTGCAATCTATCCGTAAAGAGATCGACCGTTTACTGGCTTCATAGGAGAACATCATGGTTTCGTCAACTCACTTCGATCAAAAATCCCTTTTAGACATTGAAGGCATGCCCGCCAACCTCCCCCGTGTGGAGCTGACCGACAACGCCCGCCAGGTGCTGCTTAAGCGCTATGTGCGCCGCGGTGTTGACGGCAATCCCGCTGAAACCATCGAGGAAATGTTCTGGCGCGTGGCGTCCACCATCGCCGCGGTTGAGAACCGCTGGGCCACCGATACCGACGCCCTCGCCCGCAAATATTACACCCTGCTCACCTCCAAAGCCTTCTTCCCCAACTCCCCCACTTTCACCGGCGCCGGCACCCCGCTCGGGCAGCTCGCTGCCTGTTTCGTCCTGCCCATCAGTGATGACATGGGGCGCGATGCTTCCGGCATCTTCCAAACCCTGCGCGACGCCGCCCTCATCCAGCAGACCGGCGGCGGTAATGGTTTCTCCTTCTCCCGCTTGCGCCCCAAGGGCTCCCACGTTAAAACCTCCTCCGGCCAGGCTACCGGCCCCGTGGGCTTCCTGCGCGTGTACGACCACGCCTTCGGCGAGGTCGCCCAGGGCGGCACCCGCCGCGGCGCCAACATGGCCGTCCTGCGCGTTGATCACCCGGATATCGAGGAGTTCATCACCTGCAAGACCAACGAGAACCAGATCACCAACTTCAACATTTCCGTCGGTATCACCGACGCTTTCATGCGCGCCGTAGAGGATGACACCGAGTGGAGCCTGCGCTTCCCCGATCTTGCCGACCCGCGCGCCAAGAAGTTTATGGGCACCTACGAACAGGCTGAAGCCGCCGGTATCCCCTTCAAGGTCTACAAGACCGTGCGCGCGCGCGATCTCTTCCAGCGCATCGTCAAGCAGGCGCACCACAACGGCGAGCCCGGCCTGCTCTTCCTCGACGCCGCCAACCGCGCCAACCCTGTGCCGCACCTCTACCAGCTTGAAGCCACCAATCCCTGCGGCGAGCAGTGGCTGGGACCCTACGAGAACTGCTGCCTCGGCTCCATCAACCTCGCCCAGCATCTGGGACCCGACCATAGTGTGGATTGGAACAAGCTGCGCGACAACACCCGCCTGGCGGCGCGCTTCCTCGATGATGTGGTCGACGCCAACGCTTACGTGCCCGCCGTGCCCCAGCTCAAAGAAGCCGCCATGCGCAACCGGCGCATCGGCCTGGGCATCATGGGCCTGGCTGACTTGATGTACCACGTCGGCGTGCGCTACGGCTCCCCCGCCGCCGAGGATTTCGGCGCGCAGGTGATGGAGTTCGTGCGCTACCACGCCATGCAGACCAGC
>DDXM01000036.1 GCA_002347485.1 Anaerolineaceae bacterium UBA2260
CATCCACGACCTCATCACCGAGGATGACCCCGCATTGCACGTAAAGATCTCGTTTTGACGGTTTGTAAAGTGTTTGGGTCAACCGGGGTTCACGAACTAGAACCCCGGTTTTTTGCACTAAATGTGTTCTAGTGCAGAAAGCCGGAGTCTAAAACCAGACACCGGGTTTTCCGTCACCACCGGGGAAGTACAAATTTTCTCTGATGCGAATCGCAGCGTATCATTAAGAGGTAAACCAGGTATCTTCCCGCGAGGTGTTCCAGTGCAGAGACACAGAGTCCAAAAACAGGCTCCGGGTTTACAGGCGGCGGCAAAGAAACACGGTTTATTAATCCGGTAAGATTTGTGGACAACGATCTACTTTAAATATATTCAACTCATTGCGCTATAATTACTCAAACTTGACATAAAAGGGCATATTCATGGTCGCCTTTCTTTCTTCATTCTCCCCCGTGCTCCAGGCGCTGTTCGCCACCCTCTTCACCTGGGCGGTCACCGCCCTGGGCGCGGCTTTTGTGTTCGTCAACAAAACCATCTCCCGCCGGCTGTTGGTGATCATGCTTGGCTTCGCCGCCGGTGTGATGATCGCCGCCTCATTCTTCTCACTGCTGCTGCCCGCCATCGACATGGCTGAGGCTTCCGGCACCCCCGGCTGGCTGCCGGCTGTGGTCGGCTTCCTCGCCGGCGGCGCCTTTCTATACGGTATCGACAAGCTGCTGCCGCACTTGCATGTGGGGCTCGATATGGACCAATCCGAGGGTATCAAGACCCACTGGCAGCGCTCGGTTCTGCTCGTATTAGCCATCACGCTGCACAACTTCCCGGAAGGGCTGGCCGTGGGTGTGGCGTTCGGGGCGGTAGCGGCAGGCGTGCCTTCCGCCAGCCTCACCTCGGCGCTGGCGCTGGCCTTGGGTATTGGGCTGCAGAACTTCCCCGAGGGCATGGCAGTTTCCATGCCGCTGCGCGGGGAGGGCATCTCGCGCCGCAGGGCGTTCATGCTGGGGCAGGCTTCCGGCATCGTGGAGCCCATCGCCGGTGTGCTGGGCGCACTGGCGGTTATCACCATGCAGAGCATCCTGCCTTACGCCTTGAGCTTCGCCGCGGGTGCAATGATCTACGTGGTGGTCGAGGAGCTCATTCCCGAGAGCCAGCGCGGTGAGAGCACTGACCTCGGCACGCTGGGCGCCATGGTGGGTTTCGCCGTGATGACCTTCCTCGACGTGGCACTGGGATAAACCAACACTGGAGCTGACATGAAACAGGACATCATCGAAAAACTCAACCAGTACATCACCAGCCGCGTGCTGCGCGACCCCGCGCGCACCCTCTCGCCTGATGAGCCGCTCATTTCCGGGGGCATCATCGACTCGTTCAACCTGGTCGACCTGGCGATCTTCACCGAGGACGAATTCGGCGTGCATCTCGACGATATGGAGCTCAACGTGGAGCACTTCGATTCGCTCAACCAGCTGGCTGAGCTGATCCAATCGCGCCTGGGCTGATTCAGACAAACTATACAAAAAATATACAATTTCTTCACAATTTTCGGCTATCATCACATTAGAAGATGAGGAGGTTCTGAATGAACAAAACGCTTCTAATTGTGATGGTTGTGGCGGCGGCGCTCGTGCTTGGTATTGGCGCAGGCTACGCCGTGAGCCGGGTGCTGCCGACCCCGGCGCAATTCATGATGGGTGATAACGCGAACACCTTGCCGTATGACCGGTCAAACGCCGACGCTTACCGCTCTGATGGCAGCTGGCTGCCCGAGCGCATGGGAAGGTACAGCGGCAGGATGGGCGCGCGCGGTGGTATGCACGGGGGAATGATCCCATGGACCAGCAGCAACAACACGACTGGTGAGCGCATCAGCATGGATGACGCGCTCGCGCAGGCTGAAGCCTATGCCGGTGAGATCGGCGATAACCTGCGGGTCAGCGAGGTGATGGAGTTCTCGCGTAACTTCTACGCCATCGTGATCGAAACCGACAGCGGCAGGGGCGCGATGGAACTGCTGATCGACCCGTACAGTGGTACGGTGAGCCCCGAGGGCGGCCCCAACATGATGTGGAACGCTAAGTACAGTCACATGCGCTGGCAGAGCGGCGGGGGTGAGAACACGCTCAGCGTGAGCGAAGCCATGGCAGCCGCCCAACAGGCGTTGGATGAACAACTACCCGGCGCAGTGCTGGAAGAGCACGGCACAGAGTTTTACGGCTATTACAGCTTTGACTACAGCCTGGCTGGCGAGATTGCCGGCATGCTGTCAGTGAACGGTACAGACGCAGAGGTCTGGTTCCATAACTGGCATGGAGAATTTATTGGTGAAAAGGAGATCGAGTAATGAATAAAACTTTAAAATGGATTTTGATCGGCCTGGGCATCGCGCTGGTGGTATTCTTCATCTCCATGTCGGCGTTCTATATGCTGCGTGTAGCCAGCGGCACAGACGGCACGACCTGGCGCGGTATGATGCCCTTTCAGGGTATGATGCCCTTTCAGGGTATGATGCCCTACCGGAGCGGCTACCACATGCCTTTCTTTGGCTTCATGCCGATGATGGGGTTCGGCTTCTTCCGCTTGCTGCTGCCCCTGGCAGTGATTGGCTTTGCCGTGTATGGCGTGGTCAGGCTGGCGGGCGGCAAGTCCAACCGCTATGATGCGGGCGTGTCACAAACCCCGCCGCCGCTCACCGGCGAAACTGAACGCGTCTGCGTTGCCTGTGGTAAGGCATTACCAGGCGAGGGCGAGTACTGCCCGCACTGCGGCGCGAAACAGTAAAAGTCCAACCATGAGACTCCCACAATCCTTTCACACGAAGGGATTGTTTGGTTATCGGGTATATAATTGTGCTCGACTGAATTCTTTCGGAGGAGATTTTCATGGACATTCGCGATCAGAAACTGGCGCAACTCATCACGCAATACTCGGTCAACGTGCAACCCGGCGACAAGGTGGTCATCCGCTCGGGCGCGCTGGCTGAACCCCTGGTCAAGGAGTTCTACAAGGCAGTGCTGGCTGCCGGTGGGCATCCCATACTGTGGACCGAGTACCCCTGGGAAGCTGAGATCATGCTGGGCAGCGGCAGTGAAGCGCAGTACACCTACATCCACAAGCCGGTGGAAAACTTCTATGCTACTTATGATCGCCTGATCCGCGTGCTGGCGGAGGATAACACCAAGAACCTCAACAGCATCGACTCCGATGTCTACACTCGCTTCACCCAATCGCGCGGACCCATGATGAACACCTACATGGATCGCACCGCGCGCGGCGAGCTGCGCTGGGCGCTGACGCTTTACCCCACCAATGCCTATGCCCAGGACGCCGACATGTCGCTGGACGAGTACGCTGATTTCGTCTACAACGCCTGCATGCCCGACCAGAACGACCCGGTGGGATACTGGCGCGGCGTTTCTGAACGGCAGGAGCGCATCGTCAAATGGTTGAAGGGTAAGAAGAACGTGCACCTCCTCGGCAAGGGCACCGACCTACGCCTCAGCATTGAGGGGCGCAACTTCATCAATTGCGATTGTCGCGTCAACATTCCTGACGGCGAGATCTTCACCGGTCCGGTGGAAGACAGTATGGAAGGTCACGTCAGTTTCTCCTATCCCACCATCTACCACGGGCGCGAGGTCACCGGCGTGCAGCTCGAGTTCAAGAAGGGGCGGGTGGTCAAAGCCTCCGCCGATAAGAACGAGGAATTCCTGCTCAAGACCATCGACACTGACGAGGGTGCACGCGGGGTAGGAGAGTTCGCCATCGGCACCAACGAGGGCATTCAGCGCTTCACGCGCCAGATCCTGTTTGATGAAAAGATCGGCGGCTCGTTCCACATGGCGCTCGGCAAGGGCTATCCCGAGTCGGGCAGCGTAGCGCAGTCCGCCATCCACTGGGACATGATCTGCGACCTGCGCGACGGTGGGCAGATTTGGGTCGATGACCAACTGCTTTACGAGAACGGCAAGTTTGTCATCGAAGGTTAACCTGTATTTTTACGCAAAGCGCGGGGTCATTTGACTCCGCGCTTTTGTGTCCCGGCTTTAGAAAACTATTGACCGCTCTTCATTGGTTCTGAAGGCATCGCGGACATTTCCATGGTGAAGATCTCCCACAGGTGACCGTCGAGGTCAGCGAAACCGCGCTGGTACATCCAACCCTCATCCATCGAGATGGTCTCTCTGGCGCCCGCGGCGAGCGCTTGGTCGAGCATCGCATCCACCTCGGCGCGATTTTCCATGGTCAAAGAAACAATCGACTCGGCGACTCTGGATGAATCGGCAATCTCTTTCTTGATGAAGTTCTTGAAGAAGTCCTTGCGCAGCAACATCACGAAGATCTCCTCACTGATGACCATGCACGCAGCGTTCTCGTCAGTGAATTGCGGGTTATAAGTGTAGCCCAGTTTGGCGAAGAAGCCTTTGCTGCGGTTCAGGTCTTCCACTGGTAGGTTCACAAAGATCATTTTTTTCATTCTCAAGCTCCTATTCTGTCAGTTCATTATAACAAAATAAGACACAAATTATCCAAATAGGCAGCGGGGAAGTGCGCGGTGTGTGGATTTATCGGCACAAAACTTGCACCGAATAACAGGTGAAAAATGTCGAAGGTGAGGTGAGCTATGTTTAAATCCAAACTAAAATCGCTGTTCAACCTTGAGCGCAAGTGGGTGAAGCTTGCGCTGATTGGGCTGGGCATCATCATCCTGCTGGCGATCCTGGCGCTGCTCGGCTCGATGAGGCTGCAGGATGGCGGCTTGAAATTCAACCAGCCGAAAACAGCCGCACCGGTGAGCGAAGAGCTCCCGTTAACCCCCGGCGCGGAGCCGCAGTTCGAAGCTCCCAAGAGCCTCACCGACCCAGAACAAGTTGCGCTCGCCGAGCAGGTACGCGCTGCCGCTGCGGCGCGTGAAGACGTGATGGCATTCGTGATCTATGATGTGGCGGTGGACAGCGTGGAATACTCAAAGGATGGCAAACTCGCCCTGGTGTGGATCTCGCTGGTCGACAAGGAAACCGGACTGGTACAGCCTGGTGAACCCGGGTTGGTGATCGCCCAGGAGAAGAAGAATCCCACCAAACCCTGGAAACTCACCTTCCAGGCGGATGCGGATTTCGCCGCCGCGCTACAAGCCGTACCTAACAAACTGCTCTCTGCGGAAGTGAAGGCGTTCTACATGCCTGCGCTGCAAAAGGAGCAGAAATCCGGCGTGGTCTATTCCGGCTACCGCCTCCCGTGGAAGCCCGGCCAGACCGTGCGCCTCACCGGAAGCATCGGTCATGTCTACACCTACAAATCCTGCCCGTCCTCCTGCCTGTACGCTTTCGATTTCGCCAATGGCACCATGTTCGATGTGGTCGCCGCCAGGGCAGGTACGGTCAAATACGTCGTCTGGAAGTACGAGAACGGCGACCCGAAAAATACCAATTACATCGTCCTGGAGGACACCAGCACCAGCCCCACCACTTACCAGGTCTACCTGCACCTGGCTCATGAGAGCATCCCCGCCGAGCTGCGCAAGGTGGGCGCGAAGGTAGTGCAGGGGCAATTCCTCGGCAAGGCGGATGACACCGGTTACAGCACCGGGCATCATCTGCATTTCCATGTGCATACCAACCCCGAGTCGTACTGGGGTAAATCGGTCGATATCGTCTTCGATGACGTGACCGTCAATGGCGGCCGCCCGCGCCTGTGCTCAGAAGCCAAGGCATACCCGCAGTTTGGTAGTGAGTGCATGCCGCAAGACAAGTACGTTTCCAACAACGGCGACTCCGAGCTGCCCACCGGCGGTATTTCCAGTCCCGAAGTGGGCACTAAGATCAAGGCGCCGACCGTCAACATCACCGGCTGGATGAAAGATGACATGGGCGTTGCCAGCGGTCAGTTGTACATTAAGTTGGGCAGCCAGAAGTGGAAGCCCATTGGCAATTCATTTAAAAAGACAGAATTCTCACGCTCGCTTGATCTATGCGCTGCGGGCATCCCCGATGGTGAATTTTCGCTCGCCATTGAGGTGACTGATAAAGCCGGCAATGTTTCCGCTCTGATGGGGGAGACCAAACTGGTTAAGGATTACGATTGTCCCGCGCAGCCGCCGGTGTGCGTGCCCGCCAACGACGAGGTGGCGCTGTACTCTGATCCTGACTTCCAGGGCAGCTGCCAGCTGCTGAAAGTGGGTGAATACCCCAATCTGGCTGACCTGCCGCAGGTGGGCGCTGACAAGGCGCAGTCCATCCAGGTGGGCGCTAATGTTACCGCGCTGCTTTTCCCTGAGATCAATTTTTCCGGGGTTGAAGAGGTCTTCCAGGATGGCGACAATAACCTGGGCAACAATCCCATCGGCTCAGCCAACGCGGCATCGGCGAAAGTGATCGCGCGCCAGTTGCTGCCGGCGCCGGTCGTAATCACCCTGCCTGAAGCGATCAGCACGGATACCGTGCTC
>DDXM01000030.1 GCA_002347485.1 Anaerolineaceae bacterium UBA2260
TGCTTCGCCATGTTTCCTCTCCTTCGTCACATTTCTGTTATTAATCCGGCATTAAGAGCCCTCAATGGGAATTGAACCCATGACCTCGCCCTTACCAAGGGCGCGCTCTACCAACTGAGCTATGAGGGCTTGCCGATATAGGGGCCAGGATGGTAGAGCAAAGCCCCTGCCGAGTGGACGGTGAAGGATTCGAACCTCCGAAGGCGTGTCGCCAGCTGATTTACAGTCAGTCCCCTTTGGCCACTTGGGTAACCGTCCATTCAAAAGCCGTTACCGGCTTGCAAGTGAGTTCATCGCGCGGGATGTGACTCACTCGCCAACCTGTAACTGAGCCGACAATGGGAATCGAACCCATAACCTGCCGCTTACAAGGCGGCTGCTCTGCCGATTGAGCTATGTCGGCGAAAAAATTGTTAAATAACAAAAAAGAGCGTGCTAGATTATACCAAACCCCTATCCGGACGACAAGGTTTTAAAAATTCGCCTGCCGGCGAACAGCCCCTAATATATCAAACCCCCTCCATAACGTCAAGGAGCAAGTGTTCTATTAATCGGTATTGATCGTTTTTCGGGGTATTTATTCTTTATATTGAGTGCCTGGCTGCGGCTCGATTAATGCAACCAAAGTATTGCAGGCATTTATCCAATTTCAGTCCGGTCGTTGAGGCGCAAAAAAATATGCGCTTCCGTATCGATCCATTTCAACATCCCGCGAAAGGGCGTGTGAAAATGGCGCGATCCTCCATCATTGTCAACCGCTTCAACTCTGACAAATCATATCGCCCAGCACGCCAGGTCAGCTTTGCAGTTCCGACCGCCTGGATATTTTTATACCAATCGACATGATCGCCATACGTCAACGCGAAAACAAAGTCGCCTTTCACCGGCACGGCGATGACGGGGTCCCGTATGAGCGGTCTGTTTTGAGCCCGGTGTGATGAAGCAGCGCGATCGGGTTCACGCGCTTGCCAGCGATCAATACCATCTGGTGATTTGTAAAACGTTTATTAATGAAACAGATTCCGTCAAGAATTTTCAGGCTGTAAACCACACGTTCGCGTCACTACCGCTTTGCTTCAATACAGAGAGCGCGGTCACTGTCAACCACTCATTCATTTTGTTTTTGCTCACCCCTCCCCAGTCGACAAACGATATCCCCGTGCCATCTGTTTTATCTGTGACTCGATAGTACTTCACCTCCGCGCAGAAGCCGCCGCCCGGAAGCTGTTTGGTCTCCAGCAGGTCGAGCGCCTCCCGGCAGCGCGGGTCTGAAAGGCGGCCAATCTCGCACATGACTTTCAGACCAACCAGGAAATCGTAGTGCCAGTAAGCCGGGTACGCCGGGCGGGTGAATTCAGGCAGAATAGATGGAGGATCGCCTTTTTTCATAAACAGGTGATGTGAAAGGAAAATTTCGCTGGCTTTTTCAACAGACGCAGCCGCGCGCGAAGACCCGGTCGCATCCGCATAGGCCTTCATCGCCCGCAGCGGGAGCCAGGTTTCGTGGAAAGAGGAATGGCTGGCCATGGGATGCCTGTCGCAATTCCAACCACCATCCGGCCACTGCCACTTGATCAGGTTATCGACAAGGATCGTGATGCGCT
The DNA here is from genome assembly GCA_002347485.1 of Anaerolineaceae bacterium UBA2260. GTDB lineage: Bacteria > Chloroflexota > Anaerolineae > Anaerolineales > Anaerolineaceae > UBA6107. The sequence continues at coordinate 1,605 of DDXM01000030.1, forward strand.
CGTCAGCAATGCCAAGTTTTAACATCGCCAGCACGATCGACCCTTCCTGGCAGGCGCAGCGCCGCCAGCGCCCGTTGATCAAAGGAACCTTTTTGAGATGATGCTCACTGAGCAGCCAATCCAACACCTGGTCGCGCAAAGGCGCGAGGCTCAGGTCGCCCGCGGGATAGCCGATGTCAGAGAGGGTCAACAGCGTCCAAAACGCGCCAATCCATTTGGTATAAGCATGCCAGGGGAAACGACCGTCCGCCCCGCGGGGGCTGAGCATTTTTCTCACCCGCTCGGAGTCGCGGATCTGATCCTGTAACGCAAGCATCGGATCGCTCGCACGGTCTTCTCCCAATACCTCCCTGCGACATAAATACCGGACTGACGGCTCGCTGGAATTTAGTAATTGGTCGATCACATTTCGAGTGTTCACGCTTTAACTCTCCTGATTAAGCAAATTGCCTGGTTGTACCTCAATGGTCGTAATGGTTCAATAATTCACATGTGATCATATCCGCCGATGAGGATTGTTGCGCGCATTTGTGCCGCGCGCAGATCTGACCGCGACGAACCGCGTCCTCAAGCTCTCGTCCTTCCAGCACGCGGCTAAAGAGAAAACCTGCCGCGAAGGCATCCCCCGCGCCATTGGTGTCCACCACTGGCAGGTCAAGCTGAACAGCCGGGAAATGTTTGATGCCGCTGGTCGCGGCAATCGCGCAGCCATTGGCACCCAACGTGGCGAGGATCACCACCTCAGGATTGATGGACAGGTAATACTTCATCACCGGGCGTGGGTCCGGATGGTTCGCTGCTGAAAAGAAAAGGTAATCCGCGTAACGGATGAAATCCTGGCAGTAGGGATCCGCGGGATCGACAACATCCTGAATGTCGCACGCAATGTTCAGCCCCAGCTCACGCGCGGCGGGCGGGAGGTGGCGCGCCCAATTGGGGATGTTGAAAATGCGCCCCGAGCCGTTGATATGCCCGCGAAGCATACCCGCCAGCCTGCCCCACCCTATCGAGATTTGAGGTGAAATTCGCTTCATGCGCCAGGTCGATGGCTTGACCTTGCAGGTAGACATGGGTATCGAGGCCGATGTTGCCGACCACTACCACCCGGTTTTTATTATCAGTCATGGTCATCCGCCTGAAGCGTGCAAGGTGCCCTTCACCACCGTGACAGCCTTGCCGCCGATATACACGCGCTCGCCCGCAATGCGCAGGTGGATCACCCCGCCGCGCGCTGAGACCTGGTGCGCGGTCATCTCCTGTTTGCCCAGCCTGGCACCCCAGAACGGCGCAAGGATGGTGTGCGCTGAACCGGTGACCGGGTCTTCGTTGATCCCGATCCACGGTGCATAGTAGCGCGAGACGAAATCGACACCCATCCGATCGGAGCGGCTGGTGACGATCAGCCCGCGGCCTTTGATCTGCGCGAGGGCATTAAAATCAGGATCGAGAGAAATAATTTCCTGCTCGGTACCGTATTCCAGCAGCCATTTTTCACCGCTCACCCCCGAGAAAATGGGGTTTCCCCCCACCGCCTCGACTACCCCCGCGGGCAATTCTGCCGGTGCCAGGCTGTTCGCGGGAAAATCCAACTCGATGACATCGCCAACCCACCGCGCACCAAGCACCCCGGACAGGGTTGAGAAGTGAATTCCCTGTGAAACAGGGACTGTTCCGCTCTCCCATAAAACATGCGCCGCGGAGAGGGTGGCGTGCCCGCAGAGATCCACCTCAACGCGCGGGGTAAACCAGCGCAGGCCAAAAAGATCACCCAAGGGGTAGACAAACGCGGTTTCTGAGAGGTTCATCTCCTGCGCGACCTTCAGCATCCAATCCGCTGGCGCGTCTTCGCGCAACAATATCACCGCGGCCGGATTGCCGGTAAAGGGCAGGTCGGTGAAAGCGTCCACCTGGAATAATGGTATTTGCTGCATATTAATCCTCCCCCTCATATAGTCAAGGAACAATTTCACCACCGTGAAAATCCAGTTGGTAGATTGGATCGCCGTCCAGGAAAATCACTTCTTCACCCTTGAACCAGCCAGGATCGCCAGTACACCTGCATTGGTATCGGAAATTTCCCTCTATATATTCAGAAGGACCGCGGTAAGGCATATCGTGAGGAACCTGTAGTAATGTATTCTTCAGGAATGGACTAAACCTTTCCGGAATCTCACGAGAGAGCGTTTTTCCGTAATAGTTCATACCCCAGATCGGTAATCCGGAATGCCAAACGGCTTCCTCGCCCACGAAAGCAAACCCACCCAGATACGTATCGATGTATAGATAGGGTTCCTCAATGGATGTCAGATCGTGCGATTCCGGTCGCGAAGAACCATCAGAGGTGCGTCCAGAAGCATAGGTGTTCTTTTTTGCTCTCAGTAGAAAAGGTAGGAAACTTGCAGGCAGCATGGGAACCTCAAAAAAATAGGATTACATTATTTTACGATTTTTCAGGGTTGAATACAATCCAATTATCGGATATATGTTCTATAATTTCAAATCCGTGCTACAATTACGGCATGGACCTTTTCGACCACGCCATGCAGGAAAACATACAGCACGAAGCCCCGCTGGCCGCCAGGCTGCGCCCGCACACGTTGGCTGAGTTCGTCGGGCAGGAACACATCATCGGCGAAGGCCGGCTGCTGCGCAGGGCGATCATCGCCGACCGCCTGTTTTCCTCCATCATCTTCACCGGCCCGCCGGGCACGGGCAAGACCACGCTGGCGCGCTTAATCGCGCAGCACACCCAGGCCCATTTCGAGAGCATCTCGGCTGTGCTGGCGGGTGTGGCGGATTTGCGGAAAGTGATCGCCGACGCCACCGACCGCCGCCGCCTGTACCGCCGACGCACGATCCTGTTCATCGACGAGGTGCACCGTTGGAACCGCGCCCAGCAGGACGCCCTTCTCCCGCACGTGGAAAACGGTATGATCACGCTCATCGGCGCGACCACTGAGAACCCTTACTTCGATGTCATCCCGGCGCTTGTTTCACGCTCGCGTATCTTTCAATTGGAACCGCTGGCTGAACAGCAGCTCGACATCCTGTTCACTCGCGCGCTTGAAGATAAGGAATTTGGTTACGGCAACCGGAAGATCGAATTCAGCGCCGACGCCAGAGATCACTTACTGCACCAGGCGGGTGGAGACGCGCGCAACCTGCTGAACGCCATCGAACTGGCGGTGGAAACCACAGTGGCGGATAGCGACGGTTGCATCCGTATCACGCTCGATGTAGCGCAGGAGTCGATCCAGAAGCGCGCGCTGCTTTACGACCGTATGGGCGACGAGCATTACGACACGATTTCCGCCTTTATCAAGTCCGTGCGCGGTTCTGACCCCGACGCCGCGCTATACTGGCTGGCGAAGATGATCCTGGCGGGCGAGGATCCGCGCTTCATCCTGCGCCGCCTGATCGTGCTCTCGGGTGAAGACATCGGACTGGCCGACCCGCAAGGCATCCAGGTGGCGGCAGCCGCGGCCTACGCTTACGAGTACATCGGCATGCCAGAAGGGATTTACCCGATCGTGGAAGCCACCCTGTACCTGGCGACCGCGCCCAAGTCGAATTCCGCCGGCGCTTTCTTCAAAGCGCGCGCCTCGATCGAACAAAACGGCGCGGGGGCTGTGCCGATCCACCTGATGGACGCCAACCGCGATGCGAAGGGATTCGGCCACGGCAAGGGTTACCAGTATCCACATGTATTCCCGGAGCACTTCATCCCACAGCAGTACCTGCCGGATAACCTGTTGGGCTCGCGTTTTTATGATCCCTCCAGCGAGGGCTACGAGAGACAAGCCGGCGAGCGGGTTGAGAAATGGCGCAAAGCCCAGGCGCAAGCGCTGGGTTACGAGACTCCGCCTGAAAGTATTAAATGACCACAATCTATCTTCTTAGGCACGGTAAAACAGACGACTCAGGGAATCGAATAACTGGTTACCGCCCGGGCATCTATCTAAACGAAGAAGGGATTCAATAAGCGTCATTAGCAAGGAAATTTTTTGAAAGTTTTCCGATCTACGCGGTTTATTCAAGTCCTTTGGAACGAGCTATTGAAACTGCGGAGCTCGTCGTAAAAAATCACAACCTTACAATACAACCTGTCGAATTTCTCAAGGAGATTAATTTTGGAGATTACCAGGGAAAAGGAAATGAACTTCAACTCGATCCCTTATGGAATAAATTTCTAACTACTCCGACCGCTATGCGCTTTCCCAACGGAGAATCAGTCTACGAAGCACAAAGCAGGATTGTTGAAGGATTACAGGTTCTTTGTGAATCCTCTCCCAGTGACGCAGAAATACTTTGCATCTCTCATTGTGAAGTCATCAGGTTGGCAGTATCCTATGCACTCAGAATACCCCTCGATGGGTATACGAGAATTACCATTGACACGGGTGGAATTTCGAAAGTTTCCTGGAAAAAAGAGTTACAAAGAGTGATTTTTCTTAATCAAATCCCAGATTGATTATCTAAGAGCCAGTGGACTAAGTACGAAAGCGCTTTGTTCACCGCCACCGCGCGGTGGCTGAAAGCGTTCTTTTCCGCCAGGTCCAGTTCGGCGAGCGTTTTACCCGCCGCCGGGATGTAAAACAAGCGATCGTAACCAAATCCGTGCTCGCCACGCTCAGAGGGGATGATCTCGCCTTCGACCGAGCCGTGGAAAAGTTCGACCGCCCTGCCCGGGATCGCGACCGCCACCACGCATTGGAACCGCGCCAGCCACGGACGGGGCTTATCCGCCAACACGCGCAGCAGCTTCGCGCGGCGGTCCGTGTCTGTTGCGCCCGGCAGAGTAGAAAAGCGGGCGGAGTGTAGCCCGGGCGCGCCATCGAGTGCGTCGACCTCCAGCCCGGTATCATCGGCGAGCACAGGGATCCCACCCTTGGATAAGTACGCCAGGGCTTTGAGTGTTGCGTTCTCCGCATAGGTATCACCTGTTTCGGGCACTTCCATCGCCAACCCGATATCATCAGGTGAAACGCAACGGAAAGGCAATCCATTTAGCAAAGAACGCAGCTCACGCAGTTTTCCTTTGTTCGTGGTGGCAAGCAGGAGGGTCTCACTCATCATATATATTATATTTATGATATTTATTACAATAAATTGACAAGAAAATGTCGATATGCTACAATCATTTTCGTTAAAGATTATATCCTGATTAGTGATAGTGTCCTGTGGCAAATCAACGTTACCCATTGAAGATCAATGTAGGTTTTTTCTTTAACCTGCCGATCGGGTCGTATCGCGATATCCATTTTGATTTTGCCGAGCTGCATCTCCCCCCTGATCTGGATGTAACGAATCTTTCAGGCAAGGTTCACATCTCACGCACACCGCAGGGTTTACTATTCGAAGGCAAATTCGATGCCCTCGCCCCGGCGGAATGTGTGCGCTGTCTCGAATCCTTCAGCCAACCCCTGAAATCTGAGTTCAGCGAAGTCTACGCTTACAAGTCGTATTCCTTCACAGAATCCGGGTTGTATATCCCGGAGGATGGCAACATCGATCTTTCACCGATCGTGCGTGAATACCTTATGCTGGAATATCCCATCAAACCGCTTTGCAAGGTGGATTGTCAGGGATTATGCGTTGTGTGTGGGGAAAACCTTAATCTCAAAACTTGTGAGCACCAGGCCAGGATCATGATCGAGTAATGTTTGACTTGTAACAGGGGCAAAATTCAGCAACAAAAGGAGATTCTTAGGTGGCGAATCCCGGAAGACGGACCAAGAGCACAGAAATTTTACACATGCTGCTTGAGAAGGCTGATGTTCAGGGGTACCTGACAACCGAAGACCTGATGGAGTTTTACCCAGACGTGACCAGGGACGCAGAGCGCATCGAAGCGGTGCTGGTGGCTTTGCGCCGCCGCGGGGTTGAGGTCCTGGACCACGATATCGACTTGGACATCGTGGATCAGGAGTCATTTGCCCCCATCACCGACATGGATTTCTCCTCCAACCTGGACAGCATTTCTTCAGACGACACGATCGGTCTGTACCTGAAGGAAATGTCGCGCGTCCCGTTGCTGAATATGAATGAAGAAATGGAAATCGCCAGGCGGATCGAAAGCGGGCGGCAAAGCAAATTGGAGTTGGATCGCTCAAACGGAGGCTGCCCGCCGCAACAGAAAAAGTTGCTGCAACAGCAGGTGGAGGACGGTCAGCTGGCGCGCGAACATTTGATCAAAGCCAACACGCGCCTGGTGGTGAGCGTCGCCAAGAAGTACATCGGACGCGGCGTGCCGTTTCTCGATCTCATCCAGGAGGGCAACCTGGGCTTGATGAAAGCGGTGGAGAAATTCGATTATCACCGCGGTTTCCGCTTTTCAACATACGCCACCTGGTGGATCCGCCAGACCATCACCCGCTCGATCGCCGACCAGGGACGCACCATCCGCGTACCCGTGCACATGGTTGACCGTATCCGGCAGCTTTACAAACTCACCCATGAGATGGAACAGACGCTGGGTCGTCTACCCACCAACGACGAACTGGCTGACAAGATGGACACTACATCGTCCAAGATCGAGTGGATGCTGCGGGTATCGTGGCTGCCCCTCTCTCTGGAAAGCCCAATCAACGACGAGGAAGAGGATTCCGAACTTGGGCAGTTCGTGGAAGATCAGATGTCCCCCACCCCCATACAAAGCGCTTATTCCAAGCTGCTGCGTGAGAAGATCGAGGAAGTGCTGGATACACTGCCCCCGCGTGAAGCGCGCATCCTGCGCCTGCGCTTCGGGCTTGAAAACGGACATAATTACACCCTCGAAGAGGTTGGTGAAAAATTCGGTCTCACGCGCGAACGCATCCGTCAGATCGAAAGCAAAGCTCTGCGCCGCCTGCGGCACCCGCGCCGCTCCCGCCAGCTGCGCGAATATCTCTAGTACACGCCATCGACTGCACTCCACGATAGATACAACAGAAAAAGTCAATATTGAGTGGGGATTAATCAGGATTGCCCATAATTTGAGCAAAATAGCCGCTAAATAAGCCGCCATTTTTTGTCTCTACGCTCAATTTTTAATTTTTGTCACTCTTAGGGGTTGTTTTGAAAGAACGTCAAAACAACCCCGAATGGTATCCTAACAGATTTACAGGTTTTCGACGCGGATGTTATCCTGACCGACGATCTCACTGAGCTGGCTGATTAGCTCGGTATTGACGCTGGTAGTATCGTTCGGGAAGTCCAGCAGATGGCGGAAGCCGTGCTCGTAGACCATGAAGCAGAAGCGATCGCGTCCCGGGAAGGCATTCAGCACGCTGTGAATGCGACGAATGCGGCGGATATCGCGTTCTTTCTCCCCGCTGGATTTGATAGTCACGGTGATCAACTTCAGGTCATTGTTGTCGCCGTACCTGAACAGGGGCGGCAGCGGCGCCATGATGACCGGGGGTCGCACAAAATCCTCGCTCGGCGCATCCTTGATACGAGTCTCAACCTCGGTTATCGGTTCCGTTGCTGGTTTCTGGACTACAGAGATTTCTTTGGCGATCTCCTGCGCCACCACGGCGATGGGGGTGGGTGCGGCTTCTTCTATAGCGCGCACTGGCGCGGGTATCCACGCGGCTTCCTCTTCGGAGAGAGGTGGTTCTTCGTAGCCGTCGTCGTACTGCGAGTAGCGCTCTGTATCGATGTCTCCCTGCCAGGTCTCGCCCGCGGGGGTGCCGCTGCCGGCCGGGTTGGAGCGTTGGAATGCGTCGAGTTCCTCATCGCTGATCGGGCGGATGACATCCGCCAGCACCTTGGGTTCGCTGCCCTCCGCGTCTACCTGTCCTTCTACCACAATCACGGATTCCATGCGCACCAATGCGCTAAATTTTTCCCAGGTCTTGGGGAAGATCACCAGTTCAATTGCGCCCTGCAGGTCCTCGATGGTGGCGAAGGCCATCTGTTTGTTGGATTTCTTGGTCATGGTGGTGCGGATACGCGTGACCATGCCCGCAACGATGACTCTTTGTTTTTGCGCGGCTTCGGCGAGGTCTTTCGAGAAGTGGGTTACCTTCTGGCGCATCAATGGCAGGTAGGGCGAGATGGGGTGGTCGGAGACATAAAGACCGATCAGCTCCTTTTCCCACTCCAGCTGCAGGCGCTGGTCCAGTCCGCTATCAGCGGGCAGGCGGATGTCCTCCTCCACCCCGGCCACGCTGCCGAAGATACTGAGCTGCCCGCACTCGGAGGCGCGGAAGTGGCTGTTGGAAATCGAAAGCATGGTGTCCACCACCTCGAGGATCGAGCGGCGCGGACCGAAACAATCCAGCGCGCCCACCTTGATCAGGCACTCCAGGCTGCGTTTGCCCACGCGATGCAGGTCCACGCGGCGGATGAAATCGTTGAGGTCCTTGAACTTGCCTTTCTGGCGGGCTTCGAGAATGAGGATCACCGGCGCTTCGCCCACGTTCTTGATCGCGCCGAGTCCGAAGCGGATGGCGGATTTGCCATCCGGGAGGTCCTCGATCGAGAAGTCCCACTGGCTGCTGTTGACATCCGGAGGTAAAACTGCAATACCCATCGAGCGGGCATCCGCCACGTAGAACGCCACCTTGGCGGTCTCGCTCTTGGTCACCGAGAGCAGGGCGGTCATATACTCGACAGTGTAATGGTGCTTTAGGTAGGCGGTTTGCACGGCGATCATACCGTAATCCGCGGCGTGACTTTTATTAAAGCCGTAGCGCGCGAAGTTTTCCCAATCCTCGAAGATCTTGCGCGCCAGGTCTTTCTCGATGTTATTCTTCACCGCGCCGGCGACGAATTTCCCCTTGTGTTTCTCGATGGATTCCTTGATCTTCTTGGAAATGGCTTTCCGCAGATCATCCGCCTCAGCGGGCGTGTAGCCCGCCAGTTCCATCACCGCCATCATCAACTGTTCCTGGTAAACTGCCAGCCCGTACGTTTCCTTGAATACTTTCTCCAGCGTGGGGTGCGCGTATGTGACTGGTTCTTCGTTGTGCATGCGCTTGATGTAATCAGGTATGAACGTCATTGGACCCGGGCGGAAGAGCGCGACCATGGCAATGATGTTGGAGAGGTCGCGCGGCTTCATCTGCATAATATAGCGCGTCATGCCGTTGCCTTCCAGTTGGAACAGCCCGGCGGTGCGTCCCTGGCTGATGAATTCAAAAGTGTCCGGGTCATCCAGCGGGATGTTGTGCAGGTTCAGGTCGATATTATGGCGCTCGCGGATCAGATCGCTGGCCATGTGCATCACGGTCAGCGTGGAAAGTCCCAAGAAATCCACCTTGAGCAGCCCCAGCTTGGTGATAATGTTCATCTCGAACTGGGTGACCGATTTGATCGGTGATTCTTCAGCGTTGCTCGTGGGTCGGTGCAGGGGGAGATATTCGAGCAAGGGCACGTCGGTGATGACCACGCCAGCGGCGTGAGTGCCGGCATTGCGGGCGACCCCCTCCATGTGATTGGCGGTGTCGATCAATTCCTGCACGTACCCGCCTTCATCGTACACCGCCTTGAATTCGGGGGATTTTTCGAGCGCGTTGGCGATGGTGACCTGCTCATCAGGGATTACGGCCGGGACGGCCTTGGTGATGCGATCCACTTCGGAGAGTGGAATGTCCATCACGCGCCCCACATCACGGATGGCGGCGCGAGCGCCCAACGTGCCGAAGGTGATGATTTGCGCCACCTTGTCGCTGCCATATCGCTCGGAGCAGTACTGCAACATCTCCGCGCGCCGGTCATCCTGGAAGTCGAGGTCAATATCGGGCATTTCGCTGCGCGCCGGGTTGAGGAAGCGCTCGAAGAGCAGTTTGTGGCTGAGCGGTTCGATGAGGGTGATATCCAATGAAAACGCCACGATCGATCCGGCGCCGGAACCGCGCGTGTTGTACCAGATGCCGTGATCGGCGGCGTAGCGGCACAGGTCCCAAACGATGAGGAAGTAGGCGTCAAAGCCCATGTCGTGGATAATCTTCAGTTCGTAATCCAGGCGCTGGCGCACTTCGGGGTCATTGGCACGGCTGCCATACTTGCGGTCGATGCCCTCCTCGCATAACTTGCGCAGGTAGCTCTCGGTGGTGAAACCCTCCGGCACCTCGAAGAGGGGCAGGTGGTAACCCTTTTTGATCAGGTCCACGTTGCAGCGCTCCGCGATCTCCAGCGTGTTGCTCAACGCGGAGGGAACATCCGGGAAGAGACCGGCCATTTCTTCGGGGCTGCGCAGGTAGAACGTGTTGGCACCCATCTTCATGCGGTTGGGGTCAGAGAGCAGCGAGCCTGTTTGGATGGCGAGCATGATGTCCTGCAGGCGGGCGTCCTCTGGGTCGATGTAATGGCTGTCGTTGGTGGCGATGTACTTGAGGTTGTAGCGTTTACCCAGGTCGATCAGGGTGCGATTCAGTTCAGGCAGTTCACTGATGGGGTGGTTCTGCAGTTCAATGAAAAAGTTCTGCGTGCCGAAAGTTTCAATGTACCATTCGAGCACGCGCTGCCCGGCTTCGACCCCCTTGTTGAGAATGGTGCGCGGTACCTCGCCGGACATGCACGAGGTGGTGGCGATGATCCCCTCGCTGTGGGCACGCAGGAAATCGTGGTCCACACGGGGGTAATAGTAGAAACCCTCCAGTTGCGCGGCGCTGGCGATCTTGAGCAGGTTCTTGTACCCGGTCATGTTCTCTGCCAGCAGCACCAGATGGTAGGAGTGCTTGTCTTTCTGCGGGTCTCGGTCAGTCATGCCGCGGGCTGCCACGTAAGTTTCAACCCCGACGATGGGCTTGACGCCCTCGTCCACGGCGGTCTTGAAAAAGTCGATCACCCCGAACATTGTGCCGTGGTCGGTGATGGCTACCGAACCCATGCCCAGTTCCTTCACGCGCCGGATCAGCTTCTTGATGTTGCTGAAGCCGTCAAGCAGGGAGTATTCTGTATGTACATGCAGGTGGGCAAAAGACATCTACCGGTAACCCTCTCTCGATATTGGTAAAAATATTATAGCATGCACAAAATCGCGGTTTCTTAAGATTCGCTTAACCCTCTGTAAGTTTAAGAAAATGGCGTGCTGCAATTGAAAGCGCCAGCCATGTGCGATAAAAAAGCACCCCTGGCTTTATTAAGGTTGGGGTGAAATTATAAAAATCGATCAAAGGAACGACTGCACGTCCGCGGGTCTCACGCCCAGGTCCTGCCAGGTAACCGTGATTCCAGCGAAGGCGTTGAAAGTGAGGTCACGCATGGTGAGTGCGCGTGTCTTCTTCAGACGCTCGATCAATTCCAGGTAGCTGACCTGGATGCGCGCTCCCCAATCCAGCGTTAGCAACCGGGCGGTGGTTTGTATGGCGGCTGTGTCCGATCCCTCTATCTCGGTGAAGTTGCCATAGGGTAGTTCATCCAGTGCGATCTCAAGCCCCTGGTACTGGTAAGTCGCGCGCCACTTTTCGTAGCTGACCGTCTGGACGTACCCTAATCCTTCGAGGATGGCGCGCGCGCTGGCGAGGTCAGAAACTTCCACCTCGTGCTCCAGGCGCACGCGCACACCGTTCTCCAGGCTGGTAGGTCCTTTGTACGTGAAGATGGCGCGTTTATCCTGGCGCAGGCGCAGCGCGCGTCCGTTGTGGCTGAGCTGCAGATCGGGGGTATCGAAGCGGTAATTGAGTTCACGTATGCGCGCCTGGGTTTGCAGCGCACCGATGGCGAGCAGTCTGTCCCTGAGGGCGTCCAGGTTGGTAATGTAGAATTTCACTTCTTTTTCGAGGTTCGAGTTATTCATTTTCGAGTTCGTCCTCTTCCCCGTCACCGGCAGCCGGGATGTGACCGCGCATGAATGGTTCCAGCAGCCAGGCGGAGATCACAAAAAAGGCGAGGATCAAGACGGATATGACCAGAGGGAAAACATGATCCCTGAATGGAAGCGGGTTGCGCGTCAATAGAAATCGATCCACCCAGAACCAGGCAAATGCCAGCCCCGCCAGCGCCTGGCTGAAACGCGGCGCGAGATCCAGCCGCGCCCATAACGTCCCCGCGGCTGCCAGGCTGGCAAGGGCGAGGAAGGTATTTTTGAAGACCACATAGACCGGGTGCGGATAATAACCAGCCGCCAGCAGCCAGTTCCAGGACTGCACAAGCTGGACAATGCCCGCCAGGTTGACCAGGAAGTTCACCACGAAAAAAGCGGCCAGGATGTGCAAAAGGGGTGGAATACGATTTTTCATATGGAATACCGGCACCTGGAGTGGATTATAGCATGCTGGTTTTCGGAGTGAAAACTTGACATGCGTTTAAAGTTGGATATACTGACAAAGACCCAGTTGCACAGGTTTTTTGGGAAAGGAGCCAGTTTTGAAATTATCCTTCTGGGATGTGTTGACCATTATCGTCACCGCGGCAGGACTGATCCTGCTGTTATTAGTGGTGCTCATTTACTTCTACCCGTATTCGTTCCTCAATCCGTTTCCGTACCCCACCCCGTTGCCCGGGACGCCCAGCCCCACACCGACATTGCTCCAAATGCCGCCCACCTGGACGCCAAGTCCCTTGCCAACCATGCCACCCACCAGCACACCGTTCCCCACTGACACACCAGTGGTGCTGACCCCCGGCCGGTAATTTCCTTTGTTCTCATTTCGATTTGTAAAGGTGAAAAATCCATGAGTGATACCATCACGAGAGAGCTGTTTGACCACCTGGTTGACCTGGCGGCGCTGCACCTGAGCGAAGACCAGGCGGAGTACTTGCGCGGACAGTTAAACAACCAGTTGAAAGCCATTAACGAACTGGCGGCGATCCCCATTGATCCCGATGTACCCATCAACCTGCACGGCGTTCCGTTCGCAGAAGCGGCCAGCGCCGGCCTGCGCGAAGACGAGTGGCGCAAGTACCCCGACGCCGAAGGTATCCTCAAACAAGCGCCGCAAGTTGAAGACGGGTACATCGTGGTGCCCGATATTCCCCACACCGAGTTAAAGTAGGCCGCATGGAACCCTGCGATCTCAACGCACTCGAATTAACAAAATTACTGCGCGGGAAGGAACTCTCCGCGCTGGAGATCGTCGAATCCTGCCTGGCGCGCACCGCCGCCGTCGACGGGCGCCCCGGCTCTTTGGATAGCGGAGAACTGACCGCAGAGGATCAGCGCAAGGTGCACGCTTTTATCACCCTGGCGGCTGATTCCGCCCGGGCGCAGGCTATGGAGATCGACCGCCGCATCGGCGCGAGCGAAGACCCGGGTCCGCTTGCAGGGGTGCCCTTCACGGTCAAGGACATCTTCTGCGTCAAGGATACCCTCTCCACCGCCGCTTCGAAGATCCTGGCGAATTTTACCGCCCCCTACACCGCCACGCCGGTCAGGCGCATGCAGGAGGCTGGCGCCATCATGTTGGGCAAGGTCAACCTGGATGAATTCACTTACGGCTCTTCCAACGAATCCTCCGCCTACCAGCCCAGCCCGCGCAACCCATGGAAAACCGACCGCGTGCCGGGCGGTTCCTCAGGCGGCAGCACCGCCAGCGTGGCAGCCGGCGAAGCGCCCCTTTCGCTGGGCACCGATACCGCCGGCTCGATCCGCCAACCGGCTGCTTTCTGCGGCGTGGTTGGGGTCAAACCCACGTACGGGCGCGTCTCGCGCTACGGTCTGATCGCCTTCGCTTCCTCGCTGGATTGCCCCGGACCCGTGGCGCGCAGCGTGAAGGACGCCGCCGCCATGCTGCAGGTCATCGCCGGGGCGGATGAGCACGATTCAACCGCCACCCCATTGCCCGTACCGGATTACCTCGAGGGGATTGAAGAGGGGGTCAAAGGGATGCGCATCGGGCTTTCACCCGATTATTTCCGCATCACCTCGTTCGACCCGGTCAGCGGCGAGCTGCTCAGCCAGGCGCTGCCCGCGGAGATAGAAAAATCCGTGCGCGATGCGGCGCAGGTGCTGGCGGGTATGGGCGCTGAGATCGTTGACGACGTGCCGCTCCCCAACACGCGCTACGGCATCCCGGCTTATTTCGTCATCAGCCGGGTCGAGGCGGCTTCCAACCTGCACCGCTACGATGGCGTGAAATATGGTCACCGCAGCGGGCTCACCACCAACGACCTCAAAGCGATGTACAAACACACCCGCAACGAGGGCTTTGGACTGCAGCCTAAATTGCGCATTTTGATGGGCATGTATGTCAGCGCGGCGCAGTACAGCGAGCAATATTACAAGCGCGCCCTGCAGGTGCGCACACTTATCCGCCGTGATTTCGAAACCATCTTCGAACCGCGCGGTCAATACCGCCTGGACGCGCTGCTCACCCCCACCACCCCCACCACAGCATTCGAGATGGCGGCGGTGTACGGCGATTCGGTGCTGATGCAGTACGCCGACCAGTTGACCGTGCCCGCCAATCACGCCGGTATTCCCGGTATTTCGCTGCCGGGCGGGCTCGATGACGCCGGGTTGCCCATCGGTATTCAATTGTTGGGCGCGGACTACAGCGAGAAGACGCTCTTCCGCGTGGCTCGGGCATACGAGATGGCGACTGAGAACGAAGCGTGGCGAAAGGTCAAGCCGGAAGTGTTGCGGGAAAATTAACCCATGAAAAGGTTACAAAAAACTTTTTCAAGGGTCAACTCGGAAACTTGGCCGTAAACCTAGGGGTTGTCTTGAAAGAACATCAAAACAACCCCCAAGAGTGACAAAAGATAAAAATTGAGCGTAGAGACAAAAAAGGCGGCTTATATAGCTGCTATTTTGCTCAAATTATGGGCAATCCTGATCAATCCCCACGCAATATTGACTTTTTCTGTTGTATCTATCGTGGAGTGCAGTCAATGGCGTGTACTAGAGATATTCGCGCAGCTGGCGGGAGCGGCGCGGGTTCCGCATGCAGCTCCCGCCTGAACACTGCCCGATGATCGGCGACACTACGGTGGATATCCTCGCCGGAAAGCGGGCTGGGGCGCAAACCGTGGGATTGTTATGCGGCTTCGGTACCGAGGGAGAATTGCGGAGGGCAGGCACGGATATCATCCTCAGCAACTTGCGCGAACTCCACGAACTGTTATTTCCTCAATAAATCGGTCAGGGGCTTACCCGGAAGCTGACCTTTTCCGTGACCGTCAGATTACCGGCTCTGTCCCAAATCTTCAGATAAACTGAGTGGCTGCCGCTCACAGCGTCAAGCAGATAAGCATAAGGCGCCGAAGTTTGGGCCAGCGCCAATTTTCCATCCGCCCACCATTCCACACGATCTAAGCCCACCAGGTCCTCGACAACAGCGTTCAATGTCACACCACCGCGTACAGGTTGCACATTTGACCCTTCCAGCGGATAGGTGATTCTTCCCGTGGGGGGAGTATTATCCACCGTGACCTGGATGACCGCACTGCGGATCAGATTTTGTTGATCCACCACGCTCAAGCGGATCGCGTAGAGCCCATCCAGCCCCGTCGTATCCCACATTACGAGCAGCCCCTTCTTTACCGGCTGCGTGGCAGTGCTGCCCACCTGCTGCCAGACATCAGGATTGATCCCCTCGCCCACCTGCACCTGGTACGACGCGAAATCTTCTATGTTTACTGTGCCGCGGATGTTCACCCGGCCGGAAACCACAGCAAATAGAGCGGGCTCGCTGATCTTTACGTTCGGGTCAACCCGCTGCGCCTGGATGGCGTCATAACCCTGCGGCGCAAGCTCGATCCCCGCCGCTTCTGCCCAGGCGCGCGCTTCAGGTGGAACATCGAGGTAGGTGCGCTCCTCAACCAGTTCGGGCGGGGTAAACACTGTCGCCAACATACCGGTTTCGCGGTTCACCTTGAGGGTCTTATACAGCGTGTCGGGCATTGAGGGTTCATTCCCGTAAAGAAAAATATCCGAGACGACTTGCGGACAATCAGCGGTCGGCAGCATTCCCGAAGGACTGCACACCTTCATTTCGGTGATACCCGCGGGCACTGCCCAACCTTCAAATTGACTGCCGCGCGTCGAATACTTGAAGATGGCGTGCCACAGACCGGCAGCCATTTGTTCCGGTAATTCCACTGCATTTGCGGCACGGTTGCCCATCCAGATCAACACAACGCGCTCCGGGTTGTATCCCACCGCCCACACCTGTCGATGATCCTCCGCGCTGCCCACCTTCGCCGCGACCATTTGCCCTACCTCCAGCGCGTTCGGGTACCCCAGGCTAGGCCAGCGCGCGCTCTCGTCGCTCAGCACATGGTTGACCAGGAAAGCAAGCGGTTCAGAAAGGATCACCTGGCTTTGAGGCGCTGACTGCTCCACAAGCACGCGTCCAGAGATGGTGCTGACACCCAGCACGGTTTCAGGAACGAGCGCACCTGAACCCGGGTCGCGCCTTCCAATGCGCGTTCCCATGTTGGCAAAGGTACTGTACGCGCTTCCCAGTTGCAGCAGGCTGGTATCACCGCCCGTAAATAATGGCGTCACGTCATCTGGCGCGTCCGCCATTGATTCCAAACCTACCAGTGCGGCCGCATGCCAGGTATTGGCTGCACCAATCTCGTTGATCAATCTGACCATCGGTCCCAGGTAATTGTTGGCGAGCGCGGTGCGCAGGTTTACCGCACCGTGATGGATGATCTCCTCCTCAAACACGCCAACATCAGGGCTGGATGGAATATCCCACACCAGGCTGGCGGGAGAATATCCGCGAGAAAAAGCGCTGAACGCGATGATCGGGGTGAGCAATGAACCTGGCTCGTATCCGGCGTCGCTCATGCGCTCACCGCTAACGGTCATTGGCTCGAGGTATGCCAGCACCTCGCCGGTCGCGGGATCCATGATGAGTCCCGCCGCGGCCAACTCATCCGCTGTAAGCCCGCTGAACCCTTGCGTGGGCAGCAGAAGGTCTGCTTTACAATTCTGTCCTTCCGGGGTGACGCCGGTCACATTGCTGTACTGCACCCGCGTCAACTGCGTCGTGGTGGCGCAGACCAACTGCGCCTGCAGATCGGCGTCGAGCGTGGTCTTCACAATCAAGCCCCCACGCTGCACCCGCTGCAACCCCATCACAGCTTCAACCTGTTTTTCCACCTGCCGGATAAATCCTTCCGCAAGGGTATCTTCGCGCTCCACTCCCTTGCGCAAAATGATCTCTTCCTGTAGCGCCAGGTCGTATTCCTCGCGATTGATAGCCCCTTCCGCCAGCATTTCGCGCAGCAGGTCGCGCTGCATCTCGAGCGCGGTCTGGGGAGCATCGATGGGATTGAGCGCCGGGCTGCGTAGCACCGAGGTCAAAAGTGCAGATTCAGCCAGGGTGAGATACATCGCGGATTTTCCCAGATAAAGCTGCGCGGCGCTTTCAGCGCCGTAAGTGTAACCCCCAAACCACGCACTGTTCAAATACCATTCGATGACCCTGATCCTGCCGTAATCTGAGACGACCTGCCCGGCGAGCAGGCGCATGCGCAAGGCGCGCGCAGGAGAAGGTGCTTCTCCCCACAGCAGCAGATCGCTCACCAGTTTTTCGGCAATGGTCTGCGGCTCCGGGTTCAGACCCGCTTCAAGACGGTAACCGGGATTGGACCAGAAATCAGGGTCATAGACCGCGGCGACAGCGCGCACCAGCTGCGGGCTGATGAATTCCTGCGCCTGCGGGTCGATCGACATAAACTTGCGCGGGATGCCCTCCTCATCATAGGTATACAAGATGGTCTCACCGCTGCGGTCAACCACGCGCGTGGGAGTTAATAATTCGCCCCTTTCCCTGTCCATCAACACTGGCAGCATCTCTGTAGAGGGAAGATCACGCGAGAAGCGTGCAAACAGGTAACCGGATAAAAAAAGAGCCGTCATCAGGAGGACTGAAAATACTGCCACAAAGGCCGCGGTCAGACCGTTAATGGTTCGGTTAGCGTTGCGTGAGAATCTGCTGCGGGTGTATTGTCGCGACCTTAAGAGCAGGTAAAGATCGATCTTGCGCACGTGGGCTCAATTCCGGGGCGTAGCGGTGGGGATGGTCGGCAGGCTTTTGGTAGGCGCAGGGGTTGTGATCACGGCGGGCACCGGGGTTCGGGTGGGAGTAGGCGTGATCACCTGTTGATAAACCTTCATCGCGTCCAGCTTAAGCTCAACCGGCAGCGATCCTTCAGGCAGGCTCATCAGCGTCTGCAGATCACGCACTGCTGCCTGCATCTCGTCAAGTTCGATCAAAGCCAGGGCACGCCAATAAAGCGCCAACGCCTTCTCGCGGTCTGTGCGCGCCAGTCCATACGCGGCGCGGGCATACTCGCGGGCGCTGTCATAGAGTTCGCGTGCGTATTGAATACGTGATATCCCAAGCTTCGCGGTAAAGGAGTTCTCATCCTCGCGCAGCACAGTGTTGAAATCCACGGCGGCTTCATCCATCTGGCCATTGTGCAGGTAAATTTCTCCGCGTACCAGCAATGCCTCATGCAAACTTTTATTAATCTCGAGTGCAGCATTGGCAAATTGAAGCGCTTCGGTGTACTCGCCGCGCGCGAGGAGTAGGGTCGCCATCATACTGTAAGCCTCAGCGTCACCCTTCACCCATGTGAGGTAGGTCTGCAGAGGGGTAAAGGAGGCGTCAAGCTGACCGGTCATCAGATACGCCCGGGCAAGCAGCTTATACACTGGCAGGCTGGTGATGTCGATACGGTTGGCGGTCCGTGCCGACTCAAGCGCAGCTTCCGCATCCCCTTTCATCAAATAGGCTTGTGCTCTCGCGATCTCCACCTGCACGGATTCGGGCGCGTCCGCGGGAAGCTGCGCAAGGTACGCAAGCGCGCCATCCGCGTCGCCGGATCGCAACGCCACGCCAGCCAATTCAGCATATACATCGAACTGGCGGGGGTCGAGTTCCAACGCTTTCTCGAAACTTTGCCGCGCTTTATTAAGCTTTGGCGGGGAAAGCATCAAAAACACCCGCCCCTTGCCCAAATAAGCCGGGGCGAAGTTGGGGTCGAGCTGAATGCTGGCGTCGAAGGCAGTCATGGCCTTATCGGTCAAACCCTGGAAGCGGTAGATCTCCCCAATGTGATACTGGATATCCGCAGAGGCGGGTTCGCTGTACAGCACCTGGTTGAAGTATTCAAGCGCGCGCGCCCACTCCTGCTTTTCATAAGCGCTCATCGCCACCTGGTAAGCCCCGGTAAGCTTGTGGGGGGTGGCGGCGTAAATGGGGGTCGCGGTGTAGGTGGCTTCCAGCAGCGTCCACAACGGGGCGGGACCGTCTCCCAGTGGAACCGGGGTGGTTTCAACAGTTGGCGTTACAGGAGGTGTGAGGGAGAACTTTAAGATTGCGGAGGTATCCGGCCTGAAGCGCGGACCGCGAACAAGCAAGATGACGATGGAACCCAACCCGATCACAACGAGTGCGAGTACCGCCCAGGAGGAGGTGTTTCTACGCGGGGTCACCCGCGGAACCACCTGCTCATCTTCAATTTCCAGGCTGGTCTTCCATTTCAAGCGGGCGGGGTCGAGGGGTGGAACGGGGTTGGGGTTGTCGATATCCTCGCCTATCAATCGCAGCCCGCGGATCGCCATGGCGTTGCCAGGATCGAGTTTATGCGCCTCGCGCAGGCAGAACTCGCGCTCCTTCACTGTGTCCACCAGCGCGCTCATCCAAACCCAGT
Source organism: Anaerolineaceae bacterium UBA2260 (assembly GCA_002347485.1). Classification (GTDB taxonomy): domain Bacteria; phylum Chloroflexota; class Anaerolineae; order Anaerolineales; family Anaerolineaceae; genus UBA6107. Next base: position 21,153 of record DDXM01000030.1, read on the forward strand.
AATCCGGGTTCATGCGGTCGCGTTTCAGCAGGCGCGTCATCAAATCCCGCGCGAGAGGGATATCCTCTTTCTTTATGGCATCCATTGCCTCTTTGAACAGAAGCTCTTCGGGTTGCATGTTCAGAGTGTAGCATAGGCCTACGCTGCGGGCAAGCGCCGAACTCAGAGTATAATGCCCTCTATGAAAAAGATAATCTATGTATTGGTCATCTGTGATGTGCTGATCCTTCTGGCAGCCTGTTCACCCGGAACAGGTACGCCAACTAGCCAGGCAGGTGACGGATATTACCTGACGCCCTATCACACCGCCACGCTCACCCCCACTGTCACCCCCACCCCGCTGGATCAACCAACCCAAACCCCTAAACCAACCATCACTCCCACGCCGCGCATCTACGAGGTGCGTGCCGGAGACCAGATGCTGGGGATTGCCTACGCCTTCGGTATCACACTTGAGGATTTGCAGGCAGCCAACCCGGATGTCAACCCGTCGCTGATGTCGATCGGTACCCGCCTGATTATCCCCCCGCCCCGCGGTATCACACCCACCGCCGCTGCCCCCACGCCCACGCCCTTTGCCGTGTCGCCAGGCGCACTTAACTGCCTGCCCTCAGCCACCGGCGGTTTGCACTGTTTTGTTAACGTGAGCAACGAGCGCGAGAACTCCGCCACCAACCTGACCGGTGAATTCAGCCTGACCAATGCCAGCAATGAGATCGCGCTATCAAGAACAGTCGCGCTGCCGCTGAAACGCCTTGAACCCGGCGCGCGGCTCCCCTTTTACACGTACTTTGCTCCATCACTTGTGGATGGTCATACCGTCAGTTTTACCCTGCTCACCGCCACCAGGGTCGACCTTGCCAATAGCAACGCTTTCCCCCTGGCGGTAACCATTGAAGATTCGGCGGCGATCTCGAGTAGCGGGAATTCGGCTGTTGTCAGCGGCTCGCTGGCGCTGGAAGACAGCCAAGTTGAGCTTAGCCGCGTCACGCTGGTGGCGGTAGCGTATGACGCAGCGGGCAATGTCATCGGTATGCGCCGGCTTGAGGAGGAAACCACGATGGCAGTGGGTGCACCCCGCTCATTCCGCATCGAGGTGTTCAGCATCAGTGGCAGCATCGCAACGGTGGAGGTTTACGCCGAAGGGGAAAGTTAGTCCACAAACCCGCGTGTAAAGACGGTGGTAACAGCGTTATCCGTTTCCCCGCGCAATACGATTAACGCGCTGATGGTAGAATGGGGATAAGAACTTTACTGCTGGAGGGTTGTCCATGACAAATGTGGTGATCATTGATGCCCTGCGCTCGCCCATCGGCGCGCTGGGAGGAGCTCTGGCGCGCGTGCGCCCGGACGACCTGGCTGCACTGCTCATCAAAGCGCTGGTTGAACGCAGCCACCTGGATCCAGAATCCATCGAGCAGGTCTACCTCGGCTGCGCCAACCAGGCCGGCGAGGACAACCGCAATGTCGCGCGCATGTCCTCCCTGCTGGCCGGGCTGCCGGTAACGATTCCCGCAGTAACCTTCAACCGCCTTTGCGCTTCAGGGTTGACCGCAGTCAACGCCGCCTTTCATGCCATCCGCGCCGGTGAGGGAGATGTGTTCATCGCCGGCGGCGTGGAGAGCATGTCGCGCGCGCCGTATGTGCTGGCGAAGGCAGAAAGCGCCTTCCCGTTCGGCAACCTCACCGCGTACGATACCGCACTCGGCTGGCGCTTCCCCAATCCGCGCATGGCGGAGCTTTACGGCACCGAACCGATGGGCGAAACCGCCGAGAATATCGCTGCCCAATACCAAATTACCCGCGAGGAACAGGACCGCTTCGCCGCGCAAAGCCACGCCCGCGCAATCGCCGCGATGGATGACGGCAAGTTCACGGCTGAGATCCTGCCTGTGTCTGTGCCGCAGAAGAAAGGGGATCCGCTGCTGGTCGCGTTGGATGAACGCCCGCGCCGCGACACCACGCTCGAATCCCTGGCTCGCCTGAAACCAGCCTTCCGCGCGGGAGGAACGGTAACAGCGGGCAATTCCTCGGGGATGAACGACGGGGCTGCTGTGCTGCTGTTGATGAGTGAGGAAAAAGCCTCCGCGCTGGGGTTAAAACCGCTCGCGCGCATCGTCGCCTCAGCCGCCGCCGGTGTGGAACCGCGCGTGATGGGTCTCGGACCCATCGAAGCCACACAAAAAGCCTTGCGCCGCGCCGGGATCAAAGTATCAGACCTGGGCCTGGTGGAATTAAACGAAGCGTTCGCGGTTCAAGCGTTGGCTGTCATACGCGAGCTTGGTTTATCAGAAGAAATCACCAATGTGAATGGTGGAGCGATCGCTCTCGGACACCCGCTGGGCTGCTCGGGCGCGCGCATCCTCACCACCTTGCTCCATGAAATGCGCCGCCGCGCGCCAGGCTCCGTAAAACCTTTCTACGGGTTGGCGACATTGTGCGTGGGGGTCGGGCAGGGCGAAGCCACGGTGGTGGAATGGCTCGCCAATTAATGCACGATTCCGTTTTGCCATGCCGGGTTCATCCGCCCGTGGTCGATCCAATTACAGGAGCATTGCTCCTGTTTTTTATTAACCCGAATGGTTAAGAGGATCAGCACTTTTCAAAACCGGGTTTATTAGGCATAATAAGATTTAACCGTCTTGATCAGCGGTGATAAAAAATCCTTTCAAAAGGGAAAAGAGGAGGACCAATGCCCCCAAAGGGTCGTGTCGTTGTCAACGAAAACTACTGCAAGGGCTGTTCGATTTGCGTGGAAAATTGTCCACAGGATGTGCTGGGGCTGGATATGGGGCATATCACCCCGAAAGGTTATCATCCCGCCTCATTGATCGCGGAGGGTTGCACCGGTTGTGGTATCTGCGCCGTGGTCTGCCCGGATGCAGCGATTACCGTGTACCGTATAAAAACCGGCGTGACCCGGGAACAGGAATAGGAGACTGCGATGGCAAAAGTACTGATGAAGGGCAATGAGGCTGTCGCGGAAGCCGCGGTGCGCGCAGGTGTTAGCGCCTATTTCGGTTATCCCATCACACCGCAAACAGAATTACTCGAATACATGTCTCACCGCATGCCTGAATTGGGACGCGTGTTTTTGCAGGCGGAAAGTGAACCCGCCGCCATCAACATGGTGTACGGCGCGGCTTGCACCGGCAAGCGGGTGATGAGTTCCTCCTCCAGCCCCGGCGTGAGCCTGATGATGGAAGGTATTTCCTACATCGCCGGCACCGAACTGCCGGTGGTGCTGGTGGATGTGATGCGCGGCGGCCCCGGGTTGGGCAACATCGCCCCATCGCAAGCGGATTACAACCAGATCGTGCATGGCGGCGGGCATGGGGAATACCGCGCCATTGTGTTAGCCCCCGGTAATATACAGGAGGCCGTCGATCTAACCGTGCTCGCCTTTGACCTGGCAGAAAAATACCGCTCGATCGTCGTCGTGCTTTCGGATGGCGCGATGGGACAGATGATGGAACCCTGCGAACTCCCGCCCATGCAGCCAATCAAAAGCGAGGTTCCCGAGTGGGCTGTCTCCGGTTCTGAAGGACGCGAGCGCCGCTTCCTGAGCTCCATCAACCTGGACCCCGCTGCGCAGGAGAAGATGAATTTTCGGGTTATGCGCCGCTGGCAGGTGATCGAAGCCAATGAAGTGCGCTACAAGGAATACTTCATGGACGACGCGGAACTGGTTGTCACCGGCTTTGGATCTAGCGGGCGCGTTGCCCTCTCGGCTGTGCGCGCCGCGCGTGAAGAAGGCATCAAGGTCGGGCTGATTCGCCCGGTAACCCTCAATCCCTTCCCGCGCAAGCGATTTGAAGAGATCGCTGCTAAAGCCAGGGCGATGCTGGTGGTCGAGATGAACAACGGGCAGATGCTGGATGACGTGATGATCTCGACGCGCAGTAAGATACCTATAGAATTTTACGGGCGCATGGGCGGCATGTTCCTGATGCCCGATGAAGTGCTGCGCGAGATCCGCCGCCTGGCAGGCGGCGACATTCCGACCGAAGGCCACCCCCGCGACCGCTGGCTCGACCGCGTGAAGGCAGAAAGGTAAAGGAGCGCGAGATGGATATTAATAACAATGTGATCGAAGAACTGGTCTACACAAGACCGGATGCGTTAACGGTTACAAGCACACATTATTGCCCGGGCTGTACCCACGGCACCGCTCACCGCCTGGTAGCGGAAGTGATCGACGAAATGGGAATCAAGGGAAAAACCATTGGCGTCGCGTCCGTGGGATGCTCCGTTTTCGCTTACAACTACTTTGATATGGACTTTGTCCAGGCTCCGCACGGGCGCGCCCCTGCGATGGCAACCGGCGTCAAACGCCTGATGCCCGACCGCGCGGTTTTCACCTACCAGGGTGACGGGGACATGATCTCCATTGGAACCGGCGAAATCGTGCACGCCGCCGCGCGCGGTGAGAACATCACCGTCATCTTCCTGAACAACGCCAATTATGGCATGACTGGCGGCCAGATGGCGCCTACCACCCTCCCGGGTCAAAAGACCACTTCCTCTCCCAACGGTCGGGATGTAGAAATGCAGGGTTATCCGGTCAAAGCATCGGAAATGCTGTCAACCCTCGATGGCGCTTCCTACGTGGTGCGTCGCTCACTGCACGACCCAAAGAACATTCGCCTGGCGAAAAAGGCTATCCGTACCGCCTTTGAAGTGCAGATGCGGGGGCTGGGGTTCTCCCTGGTGGAATTGCTTTCCATTTGCCCCACCAACTGGGGAATGACCCCGGTCGAGTCACTGCACTGGATGGAAGAGAACATGGTCAGCTATTACCCGCTGGGTGACTACAAGGTTCACCCCGCGATCGCCAATCTCAGGTTTTAGAGGGAGGGATAATGCAAACAGAGATCATCATTGCTGGTTTTGGGGGTCAGGGCGTGCTTTTCGGTGGTCAGTTGCTCACATATGCCGCGATGGACGAAGGCAAGGAAGTCACCTGGATCCCCTCATACGGACCGGAAATGCGCGGTGGTACGGCGAATTGCACGGTGGTCATTTCNNAAAGCCAACGAAATCGCTGAAAACCTGGGCGACCGGCGCATGTCCAACATGGTGCTGCTGGGCGCGCTGCTCGCCAATCTGCCAGTGCTGCCACAGAAGGCGATTGAGACTGCGCTGGCTGGCCACCTGCCGGAGCGGCACAAGAAACTGCTGCCGTTGAACTACCAGGCTTTGCGCGAGGGTGCTAAATACAAAGCCAGCCAGGTCGCTTAGCCGGACTCACGTATGATCAACAGGGAGACCCGGTCAGGTCTCCCTGTTTCTGCGGGATCTCCATCCTCGTGAATGTTGGAGTTTATCCCATTTCACTTACCTTTTCATCGGCTTGCATTCAGTTAATAATTATGATATAGTATTTTCAATTCAGAGAGAACCACCAACCTTCTCTCAAGCCAATTAAATCGCTCCTCTTTTGGAGTGATTTTTTCCTATCTATATTAATTTTTATCGGGGAATTCGGTTTTTGTAAGTCATCACTGAATTAAGGAAGTAAACATGCCAGTTTCATTCTTGACATCTGAAGGTTATCAGAAACTGCAGGAAGAGCTCGAATACCTGCGCACCACCAGGCGTGAAGAAGTCGCTCAGCGGTTGCATGAAGCCATTGAAGGCGGCGAGCTGCTCGATAACGCTGAATTGGAAGCCGCCAAGAACGAGCAGGCTTTCCTGGAAGGCAGCATCAAAGAACTTGAGATTCTGCTGGCCACCGCGCGTGTGGTTGACGATTCCGAAGTGGACCGCGAGGTCATCCAGATTGGCAACACCGTGACCATCCAGGAGGAGGGATCTCCTGAAGAAGTCTACGAAATCGTGGGCGCAGCGGAAGCCGACCCCGCTGAGGGAAAGATTTCCAATGAATCCCCCATGGGACGGGCTTTGCTGGGTAAGCGCGTAGGAGACCTGGTACAGGTTGACGCGCCAGCCGGCCCTTATGTCGTCAAGGTGCTCAAAGTTGACCTGTAACGCTCCCGGGGGTCACGCCGACGACCAAAAAGGTTGATCCATCTTTGAAAAACCAGAGGCCTGCCCCCGAGAAAGTCCGGGCAGGCTTACTGATTAAATAAGGACGTGACGCATGGAATTTACCGAACTTGAAAAAATCCGATTTGATAAAGCGCAGCAGATGCGCGCCGAAGGAGTGGAACCCTACCCCACTCGCACAGAGGTCAACTCGACCACCGCGGAGGCTATTCGCAAGTTTGAAGCCGCAGAAGCAGCCGGCAGCCAGGAAACCCTGACCGCCGTGCTGGGCGGCAGGCTGCGCGCCATCCGCCTGATGGGCAAGCTGGCTTTCGCCCACATCGAAGACGGCAGCGGCCGTATTCAGCTCTTCATGCGCGTCAATGAACTGGGAGAGGCTGAGTTGCAGCGCTTCAAGGAACTGTTCGACATCGGCGATTTCATCCAGGCAGGCGGCGAGATCATTCGCACCCGCACCGGTGAGGTCAGCCTGCTGGTGCGCGAGTTCAAAATGCTGGCCAAGGCCATCACCCCATTGCCCGCTGCCAAGGATGAGGTGGTGGATGGGCAGGTAGTGCGCCACGCCACCCTCGCTGACCCTGAAACCCGCTACCGCCAGCGCTACGCTGACCTGGCGGTCAACGAAGAGGTGCGCAAGATCTTCCGCACCCGCGCCAAAGTGGTCAGCGCGATCCGCGATTTCCTCGACGAGAAAGGTTTCCTCGAGGTTGAAACGCCCATCCTGCAGCCCATTTACGGAGGCGCAGCGGCCAAACCCTTCGTCACCTTTCACAATCAGCTCAAGCAGCAGATCTACCTGCGTATTTCCTTCGAGCTTTATCTCAAGCGTTTGACCGTGGGCGGGTTCGACCGCGTCTACGAGATTGGACGCGACTTCCGCAACGAGGGGGTGTCGTTCAAACACAACCCCGAGTTCACCCAGCTCGAGTTCTACTGGGCGTACGCCGATTACCTGCAGGTGATGAAACTCACCGAGGAGATGGTGGCTTACGTGCTGGATAAAGTGGTTGGTACGCGCAAGGTGGTGTACGACGGCAAGGAACTGGACTTCACTCCGCCGTGGAAGCGCGTGAATTTGCGCCAGAGCCTGATCGACCGGGCGGAGATCGATATTAACGAGCATCCCACCGCCGAGTCGCTGGAAAATGCCATGCAAGCCATGGGCATGAAGTTCAAGCCCGGCGAAGCGCGCGGCAAATTGATCGGGCAACTGCTGGAGGAGTATGTTGAACCGACCCTCGTCCAGCCAACCTTCATGTATGATTACCCGCGCGACATCTCCCCGCTCGCCAAGAACAAGCCCGGCGACCCCAACACGGTGGAGCGTTTCGAGGGGTTCGTCAATGGCATGGAGTTGTGCAACGCTTTCACCGAACTAAATGACCCGATGGAGCAGGAGAAGCGCTTTTTGGAGATGGGCCGTGAGTACGAAGCCGAAGACGAGGAACGCCACCCAATGGATGAAGATTACCTGCGCGCGATGTCTTACGGCATGCCGCCGCAGGGCGGGTTCGGCATGGGCATCGACCGGCTGGTGATGGTGCTCACCGGACAGAAGAACATCCGCGAGGTGCTGCTCTTCCCGCACCTGCGCGAACGCGAGGATTAACTGCACCTGAGAACAGAATGCCCTGGAAAGTTTCCGGGGCATTTTTTGATTAAGTTCGGGTCAAGCCCGCCAGAAACCGCGCCGCACCGGGCGCACATCCTCGGCGGTGATGAAGGCTTGCGGGTCTGCCTCGAGCGCGATGGTCTCCACGTTGGGCACGTCCTTGCGCAGCACGCTGGCGTGCAGCTCGAACACGGTGCCGTTGCGCCCGCGCCCCGCGACCTCGGTCACCGCGTAACCGTCTGCGCGCAGACGTTCAGCGATCAACGCGCCGCGGTTTGAGCTAATGATGGTGACCAGGATATGCCCGATCGCCAGGCGCTGCTCGATGAGCATGCCCACCATGTTGCCGGTGGCAAAACCGGTGGCGTAGCCGATGACGTTGAGGATGTTATTCAGTTCGGTGAGCACGGAACTGATGGCAATGACGAAGATGAGCGACTGGAAGAAGCCGAGCACCCACACGATGGCCTTCTTGCCGCGCACCACGAACAGCACACGGATCGTGTCCAGCGTCATATCGGCGACGCGCAGGAAAAAGATCAACAGCGCGAATAACCAGGCATGAGGGTCAGAAAGGTATTCCATTATCCACCTCGCTAAAGGGCAGTTTCCTTATAAATCGCAGGCAGGTAAAAATCGTTGCTGTATTCCTTAAGCATGCGGCGCAGGCTGAATTGCGGTACCAGCGTACGCAGGTCCTCGCGCACCATTTTCAACCATTCCACGGGGATCTTATCCTGATTACGTTCATAATACAGGGGAACGATCTTCTTTTCAAGCGTGTCATACAGGCTCTGCGCGTCATCGGCGTCCTGTTCTTCCGCGTTGGTGTATTCCATATCTTTGCCGATTGCCCAACCGTTCTGCCCGTTATACCCCTCGCGCCACCAGCCATCGAGCACCGAGAAGTTGAGCACGCCGTTGAGCGCGGCTTTCATCCCAGAGGTGCCGGAAGCTTCGTTGGGGCGGCGCGGGGTGTTCATCCACACGTCCACGCCCTGTACAAGATAGCGCGCCACATTGATGTCATAATCCTCAAGGAAAACCAGGCGCCCAGCGCTGCGCGAATCCTTCACGGCACGGTACACCTGCTGGATGAGCAGTTTACCGGGCTCATCGGCGGGGTGCGCCTTGCCGGCGAAGACGATCTGCACCGGGCGGTGGGCGTCGGTGATGAGCGCTATCAGGCGGTCAAACTCGCGGAAGATGAGGTTGGCGCGTTTGTACGTAGCAAAGCGCCGCGCAAAACCGATGGTGAGTGAGTAGGGTTCCATGAAGAGCCCGCCCGCCACCACCTGGCTGGGCGCCATTTGCCCGGACTGCCACTGCAGGCGGGTGCGCTCGTTGGCGAAATTCACCAGCTTGTTCTTGAGGTGGCGTCTCACTGTCCATAAGTCTTCATCGGAAATGTCGAGCATGCTGTTCCATGCCGCGGGATCATCGATTTTGTCCACCCAGTCCACGCCAACATATTGGTCGAAGAGCAGCCCCATGCGGCGGGCGAGCCACGACGAGGTGTGCACGCCATTGGTGACGTAACGGATGGGCACATCCTCCTCCTGGCGCTCAGGCCAGAGGAAATTCCACATGCGCCGCGAGACGAGGCCGTGCAGTTCGGATACCGCGTTGGCACGCTCAGAGAGTTTGAGCGCCAGCACCGGCATCACGAAGGACTCGCCCCACGACTGCGCCTGGCGGCCCAAGTCAACGAACTGGTCATGCGTGAGCCCGAGTTCCGGCCAGACATTGCCGAAGTATTTGTCGATCAGCCACAACGGGAACTGGTCATTGCCCGCGGGCACGGGGGTGTGAGTGGTGAAGACGTTGGAAAGCTTCACTTCCTTCCACGCGTCTTTGAAATCAACGCCCGCCTTGACCTTCTCGCGCAAGCGTTCCACCGCCAGGAAGGCCGAGTGTCCCTCATTCATGTGCCAGACCGCCGGGTCAATACCCAGCAGGCGCAGCGCGCGCACACCGCCCATGCCCAGCAGGATCTCCTGCGAGATACGCACCTCGAGGTCGTTGCTGTACAGGCGTTCGGTGAGCTGACGGTCGGCGGGCGAATTGGGCTCCACGTTGGTGTCCAGCAGGTAGAGCCGCACGCGACCCACTGCCAACTCCCAGATGCGCGCGTACACCTGGCGCCCGGGCAGGTCGACTGTGATCGTCAGCGGTTTGCGTTTCTCATCCAATAGAGAGATGAGCGGCAGCTGCTTGTAATCGATCAGCGCGTTGCGGGTTTCCTGCCAGCCGTCCTCGGTGATGTGCTGAACGAAGTAACCTTTGTCATAAATGAAGCCGATCCCCGCCAGCGGCAGCCCCAGGTCAGAAGCCTCCTTGAGATGATCGCCGGAGAGGATGCCCAGACCGCCAGCGTAAACAGGCAGTGATTCATGCAGCCCGAACTCGAAGGAGAAATAGGCAATGGTCTTGTCGGTCACTGTGGGGTAGGTGGTGTGAAACCAGGTGTCGGTTTTCGCCAGATAAGCATCCATGCGGGCGAGGGTGCGATCGTAAAGATCGAGGTAAGCGGGCAGGCTGGCGGCGTTGTTCAACAGGGGACGCGCCACCTGGTGCAGGAAAGCCACCGGGTTATGCGACACAGAATCCCACAACAGCGGATCGATGAACTTGAACAATTGCTGACCGTCCTGGTTCCATGCCCACCACAGGTTATGCGCGACTCGCGTCAGCCCTTCGATGCGCCTGGGCAGGTTGTAGTTGTTGGGGTACTCGCGAATGATCTTGATGGTCATTGTGACTCACTTGTCCGTAAGAGTATGGCGTCTTCTCACCCACGGGTAAGGAGGAGTGTATGCAGCTTTTACCCGGGGGGAAAACGACCGCGGAAAATTATACCAGAAGGGGGGACGAGCAGGGAGTGGAGAGTGGAGAGTGGTGAGTGGTGATCAGGCTTTTGCATGGTTTCGATAACTGTTGATTCAAATGAAAACAAATCGGGGATAGAAGGGTGGAGAGTGGTTGTCATAATTAATAGAATATATATTCTATTATACTCTAAGTGTCAAGGGGTAAACGTATCACCTGTTGCGAGACCTGATGGTTTTCCAGGTCGAAGCAATCCCCAGGTTGAAATAATGCCCTTGTTGAACCAGGAGATTGCTGGGGATTCCTTGCAAAGCATCAATGACTATGTGCCACACCGCAAATACAGCGGCTCGCCAATGACAATCCAAACGGTAGGGGGGAATCGACGGCAGCGCCGCTGCGCCCCTACAAATACGTTTTCGTGGTGAGTTTTTAAAACTCGGTGGGGATTTTCGCCAGCACGCCGAACAGGGGCTGCAGGGCTTTGACCAGCCCCATGGCTTTGAACAGGTTACCGCTGAAGTGCAGCTCGCCGCTCATCACCGCGTTCATCGGGTCGAGCGTGCCCTTGAACACGCGTTCATATACGCGGTAATCGCCGGAAAGCTCGAACTCGGCGCGGGCGGCGGCTGGGTCAGCCAGCTTGAAAGTCTTCAACGTGCCGCGGTCGGTCTCGAACAACAGGGTCTTCACCCCGCCGTCCGGGCATTTCTCCACGGTCAGTGTGATGGAAATGGTGGCGCTGTCGGTGCTTTGCGGGGTCACGCCCACCTGTAACATTTTTTCGGTCTCGGTCATCCAATCCGGGCTGAGGAACTTGTAAGCAGTCATTCTCTCTCCAATCTAACGCCCAACGGCCTAATGCGCGGGGAAGAGGGTGTCGAAAACTTCCGGCGCGTACTTCCTTACCATCTTACTCGAGATGCCGTTTTCTTTGCAAATCTCTTCGTACAGATCGACGCTCCTGCGCCGGATGCGCTGCTGGGTGTCCACGTCCAACCCCCACAAGCCGAAGCGCTGCGTCCAGCCGCGCTCCCACTCAAAGTTGTCGACCAGCGACCAGTGGAAGTAGCCCTTGAGCTGCCAGTTGAAGTTGGCGGCACGCCACACCTGGTGCAGGTGCTCGAGGATGTAGCGCGGGCGCAGGGTATCAGCCTCATCTTCCACGCCGTTTTCGGTGATGTAGATGGGCAGCTTGTAAGCGTGCGCCCACCTGAGCCCGTCCCACATGCCGGCTGGCACGTTGGCGAGAAAACCATTCGCGCTCACCAGAGCGCCCTGCGGGTGGGAGCGTTTGCTGAACAACTCCTGCGGTTTGGTCAAATCGAACGATATCATGCTGCGCGTGTAGTAATTCAAACCGATATAATCCTGCGTTCCCGCAGCCTCGGGGATCGAAAATTTGCGCAGGGAGAGATCAAGCTTGCCGGTGGCAAGGCAGTTGTTAATCGCGCGATTGACCACCTGGTCGATCATGCGCGTGGGCAGGTGGTCCAGCGGGAACCAGGGGCGCGCCGGCTTCAGGCTCTGGTAATTGGTGGCGATGCCCACCAGCGCTTCGGACTGGAGCTCGTGGATCACCTTATAGGCAGCAACATGACCGCGCACCATGTTGACCGCCACCTTCGCCGCCAGCCCGAGGTCGGACTTGCCGGGTGGGAAATCCCCCCAGATGTATGCACTGATCACATAAACATTCGGCTCGTTGATGGTCACCCACTTGTTCACATAAGGCTTTAAGCGCGAGACCACGCGGCGCACGAAGCGCGCAAAAAGCGCGGGGGTATCGTCGTTCTCCCATCCGCCCATATCCACCAGCCACAACGGGTCAGAGAAGTGGTGCAGGGTGACCAGGGGGGTCATGCGCTGCTTCACCAGCCAGCGCGCGATCTCCACATAGCGGTCGAGGGCTTCGTCGTCCCAGCGGTCAGGCGCGGGCTGCACGCGGCTCCATTCAATGGAGAAACGGTGGGCGTTCTGCCCGCTGTCATGCGCGCGCTGCAGATCCTCCCGCCAGCGCCCTCCCCACCAGTCGCAGGCCAGGCCGGCTTTGTAATCGTGCAGGATGCGCCCGGGTTCGCTTTCCCAGCGCGACCAGTTGTTGTTGGTGTTACCTCCCTCCACCTGATGGGCGGCGGTGGCGGTTCCCCAAAGGAAACCGCGGGGAAAATGAAAGGTGGCTTCGGGCATGGCGTTCTCCTGAATGAAGCAGTTGGTCTGGGCGAATCCTTTTCTATTCAAATACGTGAAACACTTTTTGTTTCGTTTCTCGCTGCCCTTATAAGGGTTGGGGGTGAGGCATGCGTTAAAGCTCTTTTCGCAACATACTGCGAGGAAACCTTTTTTTGATTATAGCCGAAACAAAAAGCCCCGGCCGCGCCGGGGCATTGGGTTTCGATCCGATCACATGCCTGCCATGTAGGCGATGCTGAGGGTGCCGGGACCGACGTGGCAGCCAATCACCGGGCTGACATAGCTGAGGATGGATTCCTCCGCGTTGAAACGCCGGGTGATATCGTCCAGCAGCGCGCGCGCTTTCTCCTCCGCCAGGGCATGAAACACGGATACGCGAACCGGCTTGCGCCCGTTGATATCCTTTTCCACCAGCTGCACCATGGCATCGAGGGCTTTGGTGATGGAGATGACGCTCTTCACCGCCTCGATCTTGCCGCCGCGGATCTCGAGAATGGGCTTTATATTCAATGTAGTACCCATGAAACGTTTGCCGCCACCGATGCGCCCGCCGGCGTGCAGGTACTTGAGCGTGTCGACCAC
>DDXM01000039.1:0-12885 GCA_002347485.1 Anaerolineaceae bacterium UBA2260
TTTCCTCTTAACAATCCATTATTTTTAAATGGTGGGCGGCAGCTTGATGCTAAATGTCGTCCCCGCTTCGCTGCCCCCGGAAGTTACCTCTATCGTTCCACCTTGCGCTTCAACCAGCGCTTTACAGATTGCCAGCCCCAACCCCATCTTTCCTGCGTTACCGCCGCGGTTCTTGTCCGCGCGATAAAAGCGGTCGAACACGTAGGGCAGATCTTCCGGATCTATGCCGTTCCCACTGTCTGTGACGCGCAGGTGCACTTTATCGCTCATCTCCGCGCTGATGTGGATCGTTCCACCGGGAGGGGTGTACCTGAGGGCGTTATCCACCAGGTTCTTTAACACCTGCACCATGCGTCCTTCGTCAATGTTAATGGTGGGAAGGTTAGGTTTGGTCTCAACCGTCAAAGTGATCCCCTTTTGCGCTGCGAGCGGTTCATAGGTGCGCCGTATGTATTCAAGCAGGTTAGCGGGTTCAACTGGTTGAAGCTGCATTTCCAGCCCTCCGGATTCGACCTGGGTGAGGGTGGTCATGTCTCCTAACAATCGGCGCAAATGCTCGATCTCCGTTTTAATCACCTCGATGCGCTCAGGTGTCTCGCTATTGGAAAAGACACTCGATTCTCGCCCGGGCTATAAAGAATATTCCGAACGCACCAGCGAATTCATCCCGTGGTTTCCGAAAAAGTGACAAAATCTCTTGCTTTTCCTGTGAGGTACAGGTATGACAAAAAATCGGATAGGTAACCCTTCTTCGGGGACCTATCCGTTTTCCTTTCTCGTAAATTCAGGATACCAGGTTCTCGTAGGGCATCCTTTTTGACACAGGATAATGGTTTAACTGACTGGTGCTCCCTTGGTCCTTCCCATCCAGGAAAGGTCTTCAAATTCTCCGAAATACTCTTTGAAAATTCGATAGTATAGCAATTCCTCTTTTGTGTTCAGCGCCTCTCCATTTACAAGATTGCGTTCTGCACCAAAGTCGTGATCAGTTATCATCCTCTCGGCGTGCTCTGCGATGATCCCCTCAACTCCACCCCCCTGCCAAAATTTTGCCTTTTTTCGCATGAGCAGATTTTCAGGCAGCAGGTCGGATACTGCTTTTCGCAGGATCCATTTTTCGACCCCATTGCGAATCTTGTACTCCGCCGGAATCTCCAGCGCAAGATCGACGATATCCTGGTCCAGGAGTCCAACATACGCGACGGTGCCGTGCGCAGAAGCAGAACGATCCACGCGCTGTAAAGCGGTGTTGTGTAACCTGGCGATAATGTCGGTCAATTCTTCCTGTAGTTTTTCCTCCGGGATGTCTTTCAGGTAATCATAGCCCGCAAAGAGTTCATCCCCGCCTTCGCCTGAAAATACCGCTGGCACGTAATCGGACGCCAATTTGGCCACGAGAAAATTCAAGATACTGGACCTGACCAACAGGGCGTCAAAGCTTTCCAGGTGGTAAATCACCTCTGGAATTGTTTCCAGTAGTTCAGCAATTGTGACTGTCCGGGTGTGCTGAATAGAGCCGATGTGCCTGGCTGCCATAAGAGCGTATTGAATATCTACTGAATTTTCCAACCCGGCCGTGAAAGTGTGGAATTCCCGCATGTGCGGTCTGGCGATCGCAGCAATGGCTGTTGAATCGATTCCACCAGACAACCACGACCCCGCGCCCAGTTCAGCAATCCGCATCCCCACAGATGATTCAAGTTTTTCGCGTAACCTCCGAGCCAGGTTTTCCGCTGAGTCAGTTCGCTTCTTTTTCTGTGTAAGTTTAAAATTTCTCTTTAAGGTTGTACCGGTTAATGCGTGCCCGGGTGGCAGCTCGTGCACATCCCGTGTGACTGCCAGGAGTCCTTTTACCTCTGACGCAAAACAAATTTCTCCATCAGGCGTTCTCCCGTAATACAGCGGTGAAATACCGAGCTGGTCCCTTTTGAGCTCGAGACCTTTTTGGGTTGCTTTCGCTGAAGCGTAATGGTTCCTGCTGACATACTCCATTACCATATTTTCGTTTTGTATTTTTAGTGCTGATTTTTCCTGTGGTTTAGTTCCGGACGCTCCGAGTATCGCCCCATTCTTTTCGATGATATGCCGCCAATCATCTCCCCTGTGGCTCATTCTACTCAGCATTTCCCCCACTTTTTCCTTTCCATCTGGGTGCTGGATTCCTGCGATTGCTGTCATGAGATTACTCCTCTCGTGAAACCATCCCCGAAAGTTTTCGTACTCACCAACATTAAACAAGCCGGTGATTTATGCCGGATGCCGTCGATTATTGGATTTGAGGAAAGATCAAAAGGAAATGGTTAAATTAATGATTGGGTCGGCATCCGATTGAGTACGGTAGAATCGTTGTCCTCGATCTCATTGTACCCCATAAAAACGCTAAATTTTTCAATTGCACTCATATCTACTTGGCCTGTTATAAATTTCAAGGATTTGAGATCACTATCTACAACTGCGAATGACTATTTCGTCCCGATGGAGTCCCTGGGTCGGGGGTGAGTTCGAACAAAATTTGAAAGTATCCATTGAATGATTGGCATTCAACCAATATTGCATTACAATTTGCTTATAAACTCGCTATTTATTGGTAAATTAGAAAAATAAAAACAGCACTGGCATTAATATGAAAAATCGAATGGAAAACGATCAACCAGGTCTATTGGTCGCAAGACGAATAAGGGAGTTGCGCAAGGCACGAGGTTTTTCTCTGCGCGGCTTGGCCGATATAAGCGGTTTGAATGTCAATACACTTTCTCTCATCGAAAACGGTAGAACATCTCCCTCGGTATCCACTTTAGCGCAATTATCTGACGCGCTCAAGGTACCGTTATCAACATTTTTTTCATCAGGGGATACAAAAAAGGCAGTTGTATTCACTCCTGCCAACGAAGTATCTGAGACCGGTATCGGTAACAACCAGATGCTTAACCTGGCGCGTGACCTGACTGGTAATTCTCTTCAACCTTTTCTAGTCACATTGAGTCCGGGAATGGGCAGCGGTAAAAGGCTGGTCGTGCACACCGGTCATGAATTCGTGTATTGCCTGCAGGGTTCACTCCGCTATCAGATCGAAGATGTTGAATATTTACTAAGTGAAGGCGATAGCCTGGCTTTTGAAGCTCACCGCGCGCATTGTTGGGAAAACCAGAGTATTGGAATAACCCGTATCCTGCTGGTTATCTGTCCGGACGATTCTCGCGAAGATGTGAGCAGCCGGCATATGTCAATAAATAATAGCCACAAGGAGAAAACAATGAAAATCGCTATTATCACGGAAGATGGAAAGACGATCAGCCAGCATTTCGGCAGAGCGCCGTTCTACCTGGTGCTCACCATCGAGGAAGGTAAAGTCGTCAATCGCGAGTTGCGTGAAAAACTGGGGCATGTGCACTTTGCCTCAGAAGCCCACGAGGGTGATCACCACGGCGCGGGTCACGGCATGGACGCGGGCTCACACAACCGACACGCGAGCATGGCGGAAGCCATTTCAGATTGTGAAGCGCTGCTTTGTGGTGGCATGGGAATGGGGGCGTATGAGAGCGTACGCCGATTGAATATCCAACCTTTTGTCACCGATCTGCGCGATGTTGACGCAGCCGTTCAAGCCTACATGGATGGAACGCTGGTTGATCACACTGAGTTGTTGCACTGATCATTTACCCGGATGGGGGCTATTCCCTGTCCTTAAAGGATGCGCAATGAAGATCGAAGCAGAAGAATTACAGCGTATTATCGTCGCTCATGAGAAGTATCTGCGCGACGAACCCGGCGGTGAGCGGGCGAACCTTGCGGGGATTAACCTTTATGGCTGCAATATGGCGGGCGCCAACCTTAAGGGTGCAAATCTGAAGGGTGCAAATCTCAAGCGCACGATTCTATGGGAAGCGAATCTGGAAGGCGCGAACCTGGAAGGCGCGGCGTGCAAACACGCCATTATGCAATGCGCCTGCCTGTGCAATTCCTGTTTGAAATCGGCCGGGCTGAGGGGAGTGAATCTGATCGGCGCGGATTTGCGCGGGGCGGACATGAGCGGAGCGGATCTTGACAGCGCCATCCTGCAGGGCGCTGTCTATGACCATGGCACTACCTGGCCGGAGGGTTATGATCCGGTGACCTCAGGCGCAATTCTGTCTCACCAAAACTCAATAAAAAGCATTTAATTTCTCAGGATTCTAAGTAATGGCGTCTTTTCCATGGCAACCAAGGCGCGGCGATCAACAAACTCGCTGGCGCTATTAATTTTGATACAATGATTAATATCACTCCAAACTACGAGGAAAATTAGATGTCAATCATCTCTGAAATGCTTGCCTGCCTGCCGCAAGAACCAATCCCTGTGCGCAATGTCATTATCGGTGTGCATTGGACGCTCGTCTCAAGCCGTCACAGCGGACTGGGCTCCACCATGGTTAATAGCGGTCCGCACGGCACTGGGCGCATGCGCGATGTGGGGCATCTGCTGGAGAAAAGCGCTCAGGAACTGGCAGGCTGGCTGGAATCGGACAACCTGCTGGAAGCCAGCGTGGGTATCGCCGCGCTCAATTCACTCATCGATGTCGATGAAGAGCGCGTGCACCTGAACCTCAACGCAGCGGAGGTAATCGCTGAAAAATCAGCGGGCAAAAACCTGGTCATCGTCGGGCATTTCCCGTTCATTAACCGCATGAAGTCGGTGGCACGCAATCTGTGGACCATCGAAAAAAAACCCTTTGGCGATGATTACCCCGAGGCAGCCGCAATGGATCTCATCCCCCAGGCGGACGTTGTCGCCATCACCGGCACTGCTTTCATCAACCAGACCGTCGAAGGGCTGCTGGCGCTATGCCGATCCGACGCGCAGGTGATGATTCTGGGCTCGTCGACCCCATTGATGCCAATCCTCTTCGAGCATGGCATTGATTATCTTTCTGGCTCGCGCATTATCGATGAAACTGCAGCGATCCGAACCATCCAGCAAGGCGCGAGCTTTCCGCAGGTAGAGGGGGTGCAGGTGGTGACGATGGTCAAAGGCGAATGGCCATTTTGAACATAGCCGGTAATTCAGTGTCTCCCGGCTGGCATGCAACCTTAAAATAGCGTAAAATAATTTTAGCTGATGAGTAACAATATTTCCATGTAATCCACTACGATTATCAATAAAATACCAATCGGAGGACGCGGTGAATAGGACAATCAACTTGACGATCAACAACGAGGAGAAAACGCTTGTCGTAGGACCGGAGGAGTCGCTGCTCGACGCGCTGCGCAATGCGCTCTACTACAGCGTGAAATTTGGCTGCGGTACCGGGGAATGCGGCAGCTGCACGGTACTCCTCGATGGAAAACCGGTCAAGAGCTGTTCTACCAAAGCCGTGGAAGCAGAAGGAAAACACGTGACCACGCTTGAAGGGTTGAGCATCGACGGCGAACCCGGGGTGATCCAGCAGGCTTTCATGGAAACCGGCGCCATCCAGTGCGGTTATTGTTCACCCGCTACCATTCTCACGGCCAAAGCCCTGCTCGACCGGAATCCCTCCCCCACGGACGAGCAAATCCGCAAGGCGATGAACCCGGTACTGTGCCGCTGCACGGGTTATGTGCGCGGTGTTGACGCGATAAAACGCGCCGCCGCGGTATTGCGCGGGGAACAGGTCGCGCCTTTCGATCACATCGCCCGTGAACTGCCGGATGATATTTCCAAAATTGACATTCCCGAAGAATTTTTCCGCAAGGACGGCGGCACCGCCCCACTACCGCCCCTGGTATACACACCGAAAAGCATGAAGAAGACCACCATGGTGGGTAAATCCGCCGTGAAAGTGGACGCCCGAAAACTCGCGCTCGGTAAGCCGGTCTTCACCGACGATTTCCGTGTTCCCGGCATGCTCTACGCCGCCATGCTCACCAGCCCGCACGCGCACGCGCGCATTAAAAAGATCGACACCAGCAAGGCGCACGCGCTGCCGGGTGTGCACGCGGTTCTGACCCACCAGGACGTGCCGCGCGTCAAGTACGCCAGCGGCGGTCAGAGTTACCCGCAGCCCCTGCCTTTTGACCAGGTGAGCCTGGATAACAAGGTGCGCTTCGTGGGCGACCGCGTGGCGGTCGTTGCGGCGGAAACTCTCGAGATCGCCAACAAAGCCCTCGAGCTGATCGAAGTCGAATACGAAGTGCTGCCAGCAGTGGTGGACATGGAAGAGGCCATGCGCGACGACGCGCCGGTCATCCATGACGAGGAAGACAGCGAGGGTATCTTTGACCGCGAGCACAACATTGTCTACCACATCGAAGCCAAGGTGCGCGATGTGGACAAGGCATTCGCCGAAGCCGACCACGTGTTCGAAGGGGAGTACCACACGCAAAAGCAGCAGCATGTGCACATCGAGCCACACGTGTGCATCACTTATTTCGATGAAGATGACCGGTTGGTCGTGCGTACCAGCACCCAGGTGCCCTTCCATACCCGCCGCATCATCGCGCCGCTGATCGGCCTGCCTATCAAGCAGATCCGCGTGATCAAGCCGCGCATTGGCGGCGGTTTCGGTAACAAGCAGGAAGTGCTGATCGAAGACCTGTGCGCCCACCTGACGCTGAAGACCAGGCGACCGGTGCGCATGGAATATACCCGCCAGCAGGAGTTCACCAGTTCGCGTTCACGCCACGCCACCACCATCCGCTATAAGGTGGGGGTCAAGGGAGATACGGTCACATCCATGGACCTTTACCTTATCGGTGACACCGGCGCGTACGCCACGCACGGGCTCACTGTCAACATGGTCGGCGGCTTCAAGGGGCTCACGCTCTACAACTCGCCCGCCGCGCGCTTCGTGAGCGATGTGGTGTACACCAACACGGCGGTGGCAGGCGCTTTCCGCGGTTACGGCAGCATGCAATGCGAGTACGGCATTGAGGTGCTGATGAGCGAGATCGCGGAAAAGCTTGGCTTTGACGTGATCGAGTTCAAACGCAAAAACTGGATCAAGGTCGGCGACGACATGTACCTTTCCCAGCAGTTGGGCGAGGGGCGCACCGGCGTCAAGCAAGCGCTCGACACCAGCGCCTTCGACCAGTGCGTGGACATTGGCAACAAGATCATGGACTTCAAAGCCAAGCAGGCGCGTTACCGCAACCAGACCGGGCGCTACCGCCGCGGGGTGGGCATGGCGGTGGTGCTGCACGGCAGCAGTGTTGCCAACCTCGATATGGCGTCTGCCACGTTGAAAATGAACGATGATGGGTCGTTTAACCTCACGATGGGCGCGACCGACCTGGGTACCGGCTCCGACACCGTGCTGGCGCAGATCGCCGCTGAAGTGCTGAATATCGACCTGGATGATCTCATCGTGTATTCCTCGGATACCGATTTCACCCCCTTCGACAAGGGCGCGTATGCCAGCAGCACCACCTACCTCACCGGTGAGGCGGTGCGCAAGACCGCCGAGAATATCAAGCGCCAACTTTTCGAGCAGGCGGCGGTGATGTGGGGCTTGCCAGACACCACCGGGCTTGAGCTGGGGCACAAGAAGGTCATCGCGCCGAACGGCAAGGAGTTGAGCTACGAGAAGATCGGCCTCGCCAGTCTGCACCAGCAGAACCAGCACCAGATCATGGCGACCGAGTCGCATGTCAGCCCTGTCAGCCCGCCGCCAACCGCCGCGCAGTTCCTGGAGATCGTGGTGGACACCGAGACTGGCAAGGTCGATGTGGAGCGTATGCTGATGGTGGTCGATTGCGGGCGGGTGATCAACCCGGTCACCGCCGCCGGGCAGGTGGAAGGCGGAATGGCGCAGGGCCTGGGCTTCGCGTTGACCGAGGACATGGTGTACTCGCCCGAGGGTCAGCCGCTCAATCCCAACCTGAAGGATTACAAGGTGCCGCGCGCCGCGGAGATGCCGGTGATGGACGTGATCTTTGTGGAAACCGATGAGCCGAGCGGACCTTACGGCGTCAAATCGGTGGCCGAGATCGCCATCGACGGCGTCGCGCCCGCCATGGCCAGCGCTATCCACAACGCCATCGGCGTGTGGCTGCGTGACCTTCCGTATACTAAGGACAAGGTACTTAAAGCGTTGGGCTGAGCCTAACGACGGGCTAAAAACAACATTGGATTGTCACAAATTAAGGTATACGCCGGTAAATTTTGAAAGGAGGTTTAATGGCAGACACGAAAGATGGATGTGTAAAACCTGTAAAGGGACCCATAATCACTGTAGCAGAAACTTCCTCAACAAATCCTATCGTTGAAAAGGAGGTGTCAATGATTCAAGCCAAGGTCGGAAAACCCGCTCTGGATTTTGAACTGACCGCGTTCCATAACGGCGGGTTTAAAAATGTAACCCTTTCTGATTACAAGGGCAAATGGATCGTCATTTGCTTCTACCCAGGTGATTTCACCTTTGTCTGACCGACCGAATTAACGGCAGTTGCCGTTAAATATGCAGAACTGCAGGCGCTGGGCGTTGAAGTTCTCGCCATCAGCACTGACAGCCGCTTCTCTCACAAAATCTGGCAGGAGGAGGAGCTTTCCAAGATGGTGGAGGGGGGTGTGCCCTTCCCATTGCTTTCTGACGCGGGCGGTAGGGTGGGTTCCATCTACGGAGTTTATGATGAAACCGCGGGGGTGGATATCCGGGGGAGATTCCTGATCGATCCCGATTTCAATATACGTGCCATGGAGGTGCTGACGCCCGAAGTGGGACGCAACGTGGCTGAATTGATCCGCCAGGTCAAAGCCTTCCAGCATGTCGTGGCAACCGGTGAGGTGACTCCCTCGGGCTGGCAGCCCGGCAAGCCCACGCTCACACCGGGACCGGAACTCGCTGGCAAGGTGTGGAAGGTTTGGAAGCCTGACCAGGCGTTCTGATACTCATTTATATAAACCGGCGTAAAACAGCTGGAGGTTGACGGGTGACCGGAAACCTCCAGTTTAATTATGAAAACCTCAATATTTGGAGTATAATAGGTGCAATTAACACAGCGTTGACCGGGACGAGTAGTTGCGATCCGTTCCACCAGAGAGAAGGAACCACCGGCTGAAAGTTCCTTCAGGAAGACACAACGAAAACCCCCCGCGAGCTTGAGCCTTAACCGGGGTCACTCCCGCAGTACGGCGAACGGCTGACCCCGTTACCAGTCCAAAGAGATGATCTGTCATCCTGGCAGACCAATCTGGGTGGAACCGCGAAGCCTACGCTCTCGCCCCAGTGACCGGGCGAGATTTTTTGTTTAATCATGTTCATTTTGGAGGTAAGCATGGCAAACGTAAAAGAGAAGTACGAAGATTCATTGTTGTACCGCATCCGCCACTCGGCGGCGCATATCATGGCGCAGGCGGTCCTGGAAAAATTCCCCGAGGGCAAGGTGGCCATCGGCCCACCCATCGAGGATGGGTTCTACTACGATTTCGACCTTCCCCGCGCGCTCACTCCTGAAGACCTCGAGAGCATTGAAAAACGCATGCGCGGCATCATTCAATCCGGCGTGAACTTTGAGAAAAAAGTCATCAGCGCGGACGAGGCGAAAAAGCTGTTCCACGACCAGCCGTTCAAGCTGGAGCTGATCGCGGGGCTGGAATCCGGCGAACTGGACGATGACGGCAACCCGACCGATGTAAAGCCGGAGATTTCCATCTACACCCAGGGCGGGTTCACCGACCTCTGCCGCGGACCGCACGTAGAGAACTCGCGCCAGATCAACCCGACCGCCATCAAGCTGATGAATGTGGCAGGCGCATACTGGCGCGGCGACGAGAAACGCCCCATGTTGCAGCGCATCTACGGCACCGCGTGGAGCAAGCCCGATGAACTCAAGGATTACCTGTGGCGGCTCGAGGAAGCCAAAAAGCGCGATCACCGCAAGATCGGGCAGGAGCTCGACCTGTTCAGTATCAACGAGGAGGTCGGCGCGGGACTGGTGCTGTGGCATCCCAAGGGCGCGCGTATCCGCAAACTGATCGAGGATTTCTGGTCGCAGGAGCACATCAACAACGACTATGATTTCGTCTACACCCCGCATATCGGTAAGGCGCAGCTGTGGGAGACCAGCGGTCACCTCGGCTTCTACAAGGACAACATGTATTCGCCAGTGGATATCGAAGGGCAACAGTACTTCCTCAAACCGATGAACTGCCCGTTCCACCTGCACATTTACAAGAACTCACTGCGCTCCTACCGCGACCTGCCGATCCGCTACGCCGAAGAAGGCACCGTGTACCGTTATGAACGCAGCGGAGTACTGCACGGCTTGATGCGCGTACGCGGGTTCACCCAGGATGACGCGCACCACTTCTGCCGACCGGACCAGATGCCTGCGGAGATCGACTTTGTGCTCAGTTTCAGCCTGCACATCCTGCGCAGCTTCGGCTTCAGCGAAATTCACGCCTACCTCAGCACCCGGCCGGAGAAATCGGTGGGCGACCCCGCCATGTGGGAAGACGCCGAAACCGCGCTGCAGGAATCGCTCGACCGCTCAGGGCTCGACTACGATGTCGACCGCGGCGGCGGCGCCTTCTATGGACCCAAGATCGACCTCAAGGTGAAGGATGCCATCGGTCGCGAGTGGCAGCTTTCGACTATCCAGTTCGATTTCAACGAGCCGGAGCGTTTCGACCTCACCTACATCGGTGAGGATGGTCAGCCTCACCGCCCATATATGATCCACCGGGCGCTGTTGGGCAGCCTTGAGCGCTTCTTTGGCGTGCTGATTGAGCACTACGCCGGGGCGTTCCCGGTATGGCTGGCGCCGGTGCAGGCGGCTATGATCCCCATCGCCGATCGCCACCTGGATTATGCCAGGCAGGTGGCGCAGGAACTGAAGAAAGCCGGGCTGCGCGTCATCGTCGACGACCGCCCCGAGCGCATGAACGCCAAGATCCGCGACGCGCAGAATCAGAAGATCCCTTACATGCTGGTCATCGGCGACAAGGAGCAGGAGAGCGGGCAGGTCGCGCTGCGCCTGCGCAATGGCGAGAACCCCGGTCCCATCCCCGTTGCCGACTTCATTGCGCGAGCGCATGCAGAGATCGCCGCGAAAAGTTGAGTATGATCAAAAGATTGGTGCCAGCGAACAATGAATCGTGACCCGGGTCATTTTAAGTGGCTGGCTCCATACTATGAACGCTTCATCCAGCCCAAGGCGCCGGAACTCATTCTGGCTCAGCTAGGGCTGCCGCAGCCGGAAGGCGCCTTGCTGGATGCCGGCGGCGGGACGGGGCGGGTCGCCCAGTTCCTGGTTGGCAAAACCAACCAGGTGGTGGTGGCGGACCTGACCTTCGAGATGCTGCTGGAAGCGCGGTGGAAGGATGGGGTTACGGCGATCCACTCGCATACTGAAGAACTCCCGTTCCCGGACGAGTATTTCTGCTGCGTCATCATGGTCGACGCGCTGCATCACGTGGTTGACCAGGCAGCGACCATCCGCGAGCTGTGGCGCGTGCTCAAACCGGGCGGCAGGGTCATCATCGAGGAGCCGGATATCCGCCGTCTGCGCGTGAAATTGCTGGCGCTGGCGGAAAAACTCACCCTGATGCGCAGCCACTTTCTCTCCCCGCGCCAGATCCTCGCCCTGTTTGACGACGACCGCGCGCGCAAGCGCATCGAAGTGGATGGCTGGACGGCCTGGATGATCCTGGAGAAGGCATAAAGCGATCAAAAATGCTCCGGAACTTTTCCGGAGCATTTATTTGGTGCGCCCAGCATGGGCGATGACTAGAGGGTGAAAGTCCCAAATGGAGGCTGGTTGTGCCAACCATTAGCCAAAGGCAAGGGCGTCACTGAGAAGTGGGGTCTGGAGGAAGCTAGAGGCAAACCTGCGACTTGAAGGACATGAAGCCAATAAGAGGCTGTGAGGTCGGGCGAGTTGGCAAATAGCAACGAAGCCCAAAGCAACCAAAGGCCGAAGCAGTAAATTGGACAAGGGTGCAGGGAAAGTCAGCGTTCTTACCTGGGGAGACCTGATGCCAAGCCGGAGACGGTAACCCTGAACGAGAGATCAGATTGAGGTAGCAGGAGTCAGCCGAAGCCATAGTACCGGAGCCGTCGTGAAGGGAAGGGCTGAACATCGAGGAAGGATGAGTAGAATGAGCAGCTTGAGGGACGAACAAGGAAGGCAGCCTTCCCCAGATCGGGGAACTGCGGGACAGGGGTGGGAAGTGAAGCTTCCTGTGACTGACCCGAGGGCCGAGCCGTCCCCAACGCGAGACGAAGGAAAGTCCAACGTAGAGCTGTGGGAGCAGGTTTGGGCACGAGAAAACCTGACCAAAGCGTTAAAGCGAGTAGAGAGCAACCGAGGCGCACCGGGCACAGACGGGATGACGGTGAAAGACCTGCGGGCGTACCTGAAGGAACACTGGTTGGAGATCAGGGCAGCACTCGAAAGCGGAGCCTATAAACCGACCCCGGTGAGGCGGGTAGAGATACCCAAACCAGACGGTGGGGTGCGGTTATTAGGGATACCGACAGTAATCGATCGACTACTCCAACAGGCGATCGCACAGGTGCTCACGCCCATATTCGAGCGCAAGTTTTCAACTCAAAGTTACGGGTTTCGACCGGGACGAAGTGCACAGGATGCCATCTTGAAGGCACAGGAATATGTGCAAGAGGGATATGAGTGGGTGGTGGACATCGATCTAGAGAAATTCTTTGATCGAGTGAACCACGACATGCTTATGGCCAGAGTGGCACGCGAGGTGAAAGACAAACGAGTGCTGAAGCTGATCCGAGGCTATCTGAACAGCGGCGTGATGGTGGTAAATGGAGTAGTAATGGATACGGAAGAAGGCACCCCGCAAGGTGGGCCATTATCGCCATTACTCTCGAACATCATGCTGGATGACCTGGATAAAGAACTGGAGAAGCGGGGGCACAAATTTGTTCGCTACGCAGATGACTGTAACATCTATGTCAA
>DDXM01000039.1:12894-13377 GCA_002347485.1 Anaerolineaceae bacterium UBA2260
AAAGTAGATAGAGCCAAAAGGGTAAAGTTTCTAGGGTTCAGTTTCTACAAATACAAAGGGAAAATGCTCATACGAGTAGCGAACCGGAGTCTGGAAAGATTTCGGGACAAGCTCCGCCGCCTGACCAAGCGTACCCGGACAGGCAAGCTGGAAGAGATTATCCAGGAAATAAATACCTACATAGTGGGATGGATAGGATACTACCGGCAGGCGAACACGCCGAGTGTTTATGAAAAACTGGACGGATGGATCAGACGAAGGCTTAGACAGATGATCTGGAAACGATGGAAGAGAGGGACAACCCGATTCCGAGAGTTGGTGAGACTGGGAGTTCCGAAGTGGCGGGCACAAGAAGGGGCAGGAGGAACAAGTCCCTGGCGAATGTCCACCTCACCTGTGGTAAAAGAAGCCCTAAGCAATGAATATTTTCATAACTTAGGGCTGAAGAGCATAAAAGGTCGGTACCAAGAACTATGTATTTCT
>DDXM01000061.1 GCA_002347485.1 Anaerolineaceae bacterium UBA2260
CCGCCCGCGAGGGCAAGGGTGAAACGGTGGTGTAAGAGACCACCGGCGCCGCAGTAATGCGGCGGCCAGGCAACCCCTGACCGGAGCAAGGCCAAGCAGGGACAAAGTCCGCGCAAGCGGCAGGAAGCGGCCCGTTTTCTTTTGAGTCCCGGGTAGGCTGCACGAGCCGGGTGGTAACATCCGGCCTAGAGAGATGACCATCAGGCGGAGAACCGTGCTTCGCGCATACCTTCTTCGCCGACAGAATGCGGCTTATCGGCTGGCCTGTGCCGCAGTCAACTGGATTTTATGTAATCGGGCTGATTATCCCCCACCCATCCTAAAAAATAGGTGAATTTCGTCGCCATCCTGAAGGACGCGATTGCGGGGCGCCATGCTGCCATTAACAGAAACGAAAAGGAATTTGGAAATATCCTTAATATTTGGCTTCTGGCTGGTCAATTCTCGGAAGAACAGCGCCACATCAGCCCCATCAGGCAATCGCAGGATAGAGGCTTCTTCTCCCGCGTATTCCTGGACTTTTCCGGAATAATTCACCTGTACATTAATCATTTCATTTTCTAATACGCAATATTTTCGTCGTTTTCAGTTGAAATTTTTCAATTATTCAGTAGAATTATACATAACATCCGTAAGAAAATCACGTGACTATAAAATAGCGCGCTTGGAGGACATCATGCCATTTGGATACACTGGAAAGATCCTGCACGTCGACCTCACCAATCAGGTTTTAACCATCGAGAATCCCCCTGAGGCATTCTATCGCACCTATTTGGGCGGCGGCGCCATGGGATTGTATTACATTCTTAAAGGGATGAAACCCGGAACCGATGCGCTTTCACCGGATAATATTCTCACCTTCATGTGCTCGGTGGTCACCGGCGTTCCAGTTTCAGGGCAAAGCCGGATCTGCGTGAATGCGAAATCGCCCACCAGCGGCGCCATCGGGGATTCGCAGGCTGGCGGATTCTTCCCTGCGGAAGTGAAGTTCGCCGGATTCGACGGCATCGTGATCACTGGCAAAGCTGAAAAACCGGTCTACCTGTGGCTGCACAACGGTGAGGCTGAACTGCGGGACGCTACTTACCTGTGGGGCAAATCGACCAGAACTGTGGATGCAATGCTCAAGGAAGAACTTGGCGATCCAAAGGTACAGATCGCCCAGGTAGGCCCTGCTGCTGAAAAAGGCGTGTTGTTCTCCAGCATCGTCAACATGGTCAACCGCAATAACGGCCGCACGGGCATGGGTACCGTGATGGCCAGTAAGAATTTGAAAGCGGTCGCGGTGAGGGGAACCGCCAAGGTAATCACAGCCGACCCGAAAAAGATCACCGAACTCGCCAGGCAAGGCGCGAAGGATGTCAAGAACAATCCGGATGTGGATGGACTGGCCAACCACGGTACAGCTAGCGTGGTCGGCTACCAGAATGACATGGGTACCTTCCCCACCCGCAACTACACCGAAGGTCAATTCGAAGGCGCGGAAATGCTCAAGGGCGAAACCATGACCGCGACCATTCTCAAGAGGGATGACACCTGCTTCTCCTGCGCGGTACGCTGCAAGCGCGTGGTGGAGGCGGAAAAGGATGGCTACAAGGTTGAACCCATCTTTGGCGGTCCTGAATATGAAACCCTCGGCACATTCGGCAGCTATTGCGGGATTGACGACATGGTAGCGGTCAGCTATGCCAACCAGATCTGCAACGATTACGGCGTTGACACCATCTCCTGTGGCGCGACGATCGCATTTGCTATGGAATGTTACGAGAAGGGCATTATTTCGCAGAAGGAAACCGGTGGCATTGATCTCAAATTTGGCAACACAAAAGCCATGCTCGAGGTGCTGGATCAGATTGTCAACCGATCGACCCCGTTCGGTATGCTGCTTTCACTCGGCTCAGCCCGTGTCGCCGCGCAATGGGGACCGGAAGCAGAAAAGTGCCTGATTACTGTGAAGAACCAGGAAGCACCTGCCCACATGCCGCAGGTGAAGAAATCACTGGCGCTAGTTTACGCTGTGAACGCGTTTGGCGCAGATCATCAATCCAGCGAGCATGACTGGATGTACGAAGAAGGAGCCGCGGAGCTGTATCTGGAACGCCTTGCTTTGATGGGACTGACCAATCCGCCGCCCGCCGGCGATTTCGGCGCTGAGAAGGTCCGCTTCAGTACACTTTCGCACATCTTCTACAGCCTGCTGGATACCCTGACCGTGTGCCAGTTCGTTTGGGGACCCGCGTGGACGCTGTTCGGTCCGGTGGAAACGGTGGACCTTGTGAAGGCCTCCACTGGCTGGGATGTGACACTGGATGAGCTGCTGCAGGCTGGTGAGCGCCGCTTAAACATGATGCGGGTCTTCAACAACCGTGAGGGATTCTCGCGTAAAGACGATAAACTTCCGGCGAAATTCTTTGAACCCCTTAAGGGAGTGGGACCTTCAGAGGGTGTGGCCGTCGACAAAGAGCTGCTCGAGAAAGCCATCGATCAGCACTATGCATCCATGAAATGGAGTAACGAAGGCATTCCCAGCCGCGAAAAACTGGAAGAATTGCAGCTGGGCTGGCTGGCATAGAGAGTGGAGTAATGTTATTGAAACGGGACATTAACTGTTGTCCCGTTTTTCATTAGAAATTAATCATTAAAATCTACGAAAACAAGTTGTATATTTGCGCCCCGCCCAGGGCAAATAGCAGCATTTTACCCACTTTGCCGATCCAACTGAAGGTCAGGTATTTCCATAACGGCATACGCAAAGCACCTGCTACCATACCGACGATGTCGAACACAGGATTCGGGACAAAGGCTAACACTAATGTCGTAATCCCGCCGTACTTTTGCATCCAAAGGGTCACCTTATCGTACCACTTGCGATTCTCGATCACCCCCTGTCCGCTGAACCCGGCCATGTAGCCGGTGAGCTCTCCGATCGTCGCCCCGCTGCCCGCGGCTAATGCCACCAAGTAAGGGTTGAATACAGCGCCCATCGCTGAAGTGAACAATACCCCCGGCACCGGAAGGATCAGTGTTGCATTGGATAACAATGATAAGAGAAACACACCGGGGTAACCCAGTGCTTCCAGTTCCTGCACCCGATCGCGATTGAGAAACAACAAGACCGTCAGGGCGATGACTGCCAGGATGACCAGCACGCGCACGACAGTCAGCTTCCAGCCGGTCAATTTATTCATCAATTAACTTATCGATTCTTCTTTTAACAATGATTCAATACGGGCGATCACCATTTCCATGGCAACCTCGTTCAGTCCACCCTCCGGAATGATCACATCTGCGTAGCGTTTTGAGGGTTCGACAAAATCAAGGTGCATTGGGCGTACAGTGGAGAGATACTGCTTGACGACAAATTCGGTCGTTCTGCCGCGTTCTTCGATATCACGTTTAAGACGGCGGATAAAGCGGATGTCAGTGTCGGTGTCGACAAAAATCTTGACATCGAAGAGCGACCTCAGCGCCGGTTCAGCAAAGATCAGGATGCCTTCGACCAGGATCACCCGTTTTGGTTCCACGTGAATGGTGCGGTCGGTGCGGTTGTGATGGGTGAAATCGTATATCGGCACTTCGACCGGTTTCCATTGCTTCAACTGCAGGATGTGCTCCATCATTAACCCGGATTCTAGCGAATCCGGGTGATCGAAGTTGATCTCGCGCCGCTGATTCAGCGGTAGATCAGAGAGATCACGATAGTACGAATCATGCTGCAAATAGGCGATGCGGTTCTTGCCAACCTTTTGCAGGATGAGATCCGCGGCAGTCGTCTTGCCTGAACCCGAACCGCCGGCGATTCCGATCACAAGAGGGGTTTTTTTATTAGGCATGCCAATATTATAAATGAAAGTGATTTTCGATGCGAAGATTGTCAGTTATGGATTTTTTCCACACTGCTTATTAAAACTCTAAACACTGAAAGAGCCACCGAATGGAATCACAAGCGTCCTCTGCGCGCCCCGTAAATCAACCCTTGAACCGTGTTGTGAATTAGCGAATGAAAGAGCCACTGAAGGGAATCGTGCGCCGCTTCTGCACATACTGGCTGTTCTTGCCAGTACACTCGGACCCGTGTCGTTGAGCGGAACACAAAGAGCCACCGAAGGGGAGAGACATATAACCGCGTCTTTGCTTTTCCATTTGAGATCCAATTATCCACCGGAAAAAACCACAATGAAGAGGTCAATCAACCAGTATGACCATTACAGAAAAAAGCTACCCGTATAAACTCCAATGCTTTAATCCGGAATGCCGGCAAGACCTGGGTAACATTGTTTCGATCAATGGCGCTGAATTTTTACAGATCGGTTCGCTGATTGCCAATGAAGCGCATGGTATTTGTACCAACTGCGGAAGCAAGTTTCACTGGTCCTCAAAAGTGGAATATTTCAGCAAGATCTATGAAATGCTAACAGCGAGAGACAGAAGACCGCACAGGGAAGAATGAGAGAATTTTAAGAAATGCTGATCGATCATTGATGATAGAATTTTAAAAAGATACCCCCCGCGGTGAAGGGATCACCCAGGGGGAAGGCGGGAGGACGGCCCCGCAACCTCAGTATATCACAAGGTCAAAGCGCCGTTTCTGTAGAAACGGCGCTGATTGTTAAGAGGGATTATGGCAAACGAAGAGAATCAAATACTACAAACGATTGTACGCATCAACAAAGACTATTCGGGACTAGAGTTTGAGAAGCCTTATGTAAAGATCCTTGATAGGCATATAGATATCACCGAAGAGAAATTTGTAGAATATATGAATAAAACTTTCCAAAACACTGGCCCCGAAGGCTCCAAAATTATTATGAGGGACATAGACGAAAAAGGGAATCGAATATGTGTATGTTACATGCTGGAAAAAGACCTATTTATTAATCCTGATATTGACAATTGTTATTACCTCTTGAATGGCACTATGGATATTCAAGGTTCGTTTATACCAAGCGAAGAAATGCCCATAAAAAACTGCGGTTTTTTGAAAGTTTACAATCCCAGTTCCTCACCGCCGCGGTTCGTCTTCTTGGTAAAACAGGATGACGCAGACATTATAAGCCTCTATATAACGAGTATGATGACTAAATTGGACCTGAGCGAACCAGCGTATGCAATCTTGAAAAAAGAAGACGAAAATAATGAAGAAATCGTTCCACCGGTTGAACCATTAGAAAAGGAATACCAGAAACTGATCTATGCTTATCTGCACCGATATTCAGGAATAGAAGATATTGTAACCTTCCTGGAAAATTACAACATTGATCATGGCGTTTATGTATCACAGTTCAGATTTCAAAGAATATTGCTCCCAAGAGCTGAAGAAATGGGGTTAATTACGAAAAGTAATCCCAAGAAGAAAAAAAGTAGATGGATATGGAAAGGCGCCCCCCCCAATTAACAATCCTTAAAATAATGAGATGTTGCATTAAAACTTCATCTTATAGCATCTGAAATACATCTCCATTTGGATAATCAGACATAGATACATGTCTGATTTTTTTGGAGGTTGCCAAATGAAGCTGTATATAAATGTGAGCGAGCCATTTGCAAGAGGTTTAATAAAAATTGCCAGACAAGAAAATCGATCTGTTCGTGATCAAATCGCCTTTATTTTGAAAAAGGAGCTTGAATGGCGCGGTTTACTTACCTCTTCCACCGCCGCCGCCCCGCGTCCACCCACCGCCCCGACACATGAGAGCGAAGGGAAGTTTTCCACTAATGAGCTCTGATCAGAAATACACCGTCACGCTTGAACCCGTCCTGGTCCCGGTTCACGGGCTTGAATCGGAAATCTTGAAAAAGCAGCTCACAGCTTTTGTTGATGAGATCCTTGAACATTACTACGCCACTCAAAGGTTACCAGAACCAGACCGCCGACTTTTGGAGCGACCATAATGACCACTTCTACTCCGCGCCTTGACCGTGAGGGGATGTTTTGGTCGGAGGTCTTCACCCAGGAGTGCCGTGAATTGCTGGAAAAGCAGCCGCTGAAGGAACGACTACGAATCCAGCTTTTACTTATTGATTTCGTCGACCGGCTCAAGGCGACGGATCCTTATTCCCAGGTCTCGCCAGATGATGCCCTGGCACTTGTTTTGTCCGCGCTCTATGTTGCCAGGTTTGGTCACTCTCCCGTTGCAACCGCGATGTTTGCGCGAGCGCGGCAGGAGAGAAAAGAAAGGTATAGAAATGATTGAAAATAATAAGCTCTCAACTCGCCAACCACAGGATCTACGTGAATTAATTCGATCTCCACAGGTCAAAGAGAAATTTATGGAAGCCTTGGGATCTCCCCAGGTGGGTGGCTATATTCAGAATGTTTTGATTGCAGTGGCAGAATCCCCCGCCCTCCAAAAATGTACCCCAGTTTCGATCATCGGAGCCGCTCTCAGGGCCGCGACCATGCGCCTTTCATGCGACCCTTTTAGTGGTCATGCCTACCTGGTGCCCTACAAGGACAAAGCAATCCTGATTGTTGGTTGGAAAGGAATTTATCATTTGGCAATTAGGACGGGGAAGTACCGATTTTTGAACCTGAGCACCATTTACGATGGTCAGACCGTTGAGGAGGATCAAATGACCGGGATCCACCACATAGGCGGCCAGTTCAAATCAAAAAAGCCGGTGGGCTATTTGTTGTATTTTCAATTGATCAGCGGGTTTGAGAAAACCTTTTATATGGACGTTAACGATTGCATTGATCACGGTAAAAAATATTCCAAATCATTTTACAAAGAGGATTCTCTTTGGCAAAAAGACCCGGAAAAGATGTACCAAAAGACTGTGGTACGCATGGGTATAACCCGCTGGGGATATCTAGAACCGGCTGATCAAGCCGGCCTTGCATCCTTGGAAGACGAAGATGATCAGGATCACCCCGCTTTCATCCTTCCTGCCCAGGTGATCGATCCCGGCCCAGAACAACCCCCGGAACCTGACCCGGAACCGGAGCTCACCGACGAACAGGCGCTGAAGCAATTGGGCTTCGTTGACTGAGGCAAAAATGAAAATTTTCGACGCGCAATTCATACTCGAAAAGCCCCTCACCTGGTTAGACAACAGAACCACGCGCCTGGAACCTGTCAAGATCATCAAGCGCATTCAGCTCAGGGATTACGCCCCGGAATTTGGCAGCGCTTACCTTGAAGTCTGGGTGAACCCGACCGCTGATCTGCTCGAAAAATGGCAGGCTTACATCATGGAGCTTGCCAAAGCGCAAATACCGGCGGATCTCCCGGAATCAGCGCAATCCCCGGAAGATATTCCAGAATTGGCCAGGACGATCCGCGATCTCTACGATCGGAGCCTGCAGGTGTACTCAGTCCTGCTCAGTCAGGGTAGAAAAAAGACCCGTGTGAGTGTTGAAGACCTAAGGCAGTTGATCGACCGAATGAATGACACTGATCCACGCTTTTGGGGATGGGTGAAACGGCAAATCGCAGAATTGATCAGCGAACACCGGCTTGGGTCAAGAGCTGCTTTTAAAAATTTTACTGGGAAGGATCGAAAAAATTATGTCTGAATCAATGTTGAACATTATCATCAGCACTGTGAAAAAGGGGAACGGGGATAAAGAGACCCTGACCGGTGTTAAGAAGTTGAACGCCGGACTCAAGGAACTGACCGGGATCAGCCTGGGCAGCGTGACTACCCTCGGACTCGCAGGCGCCGCGGTGGGTGGTTTGACCAAGTTCGTGAAAGATTCGATCGGTGGAACGATCGAATATGCTACCCAGATCGATAATATGTCCCGGTTGCTCGGGATCTCCACTGAGGATACCAGCCGCTTGGTACAAGCCTCAGACGACCTGTTCATTTCACAGGAAAAGCTAAAAGCCAGCCTTGAAGCCGCTACCAGACAAGGGATCGATGTTTCGATTGAAGGTCTCAAGAAGCTTTCAGAACAATACCTGACATTGCCAGAGGGCGTGGAACGCTCAGAATGGGTGCTGAAGCATTTTGGGCGGTCCGGTGCAGAGATGGGCAAGCTGATGGAAATAGGCGCGGCGGGGATCGATGAAGCGACCGCGGCGATCGCTGACAATATGGTGATCACCGGACGGTCGATGAATGAGATCATGAATTTCAAGCGGTCTCTCGACAACCTTAATGATTCCTGGGCTGGTTTGACCTATACGGTCGGAACTGAAGTCGTCCCAGAACTGGATCTCTTCATCCGCATGATCACCGATGGTGGCGATGAAATTACCAAGATGAAGTTGAAGGCCTGGCGCCTGGAAGAAGGCATGTTCGGGCTTATGGGGATGTTCGAAGGTAATAGAGAAAAAGCCGAATTGCTACGAGATCAAATCAACTGGTTGACCGGGGATTATGAAAAGAATGGAGCCGGAGCATCGGATTTTTATTCAGGGCTTGTTAATGGATATGGCGGTGTGGAGGGAGCAATAGCCGCTCTGAGCGGGGTCACACCGGTGATCGAACCCCTTGAAGCCAAACTGGGTAATATCACACAGCACTTCCAATTGCTGACAGAACAGATGATCTTCAATAAACTGGCGGCGAACATGACAGAAAGCGCGGCTTTGGCTTTATCAGTTCAAATGGGGTTGTTGGATCCAACCACTTATAGCCTGTCTCTCAAGATGGATGAGCTCACCGACAAGTATGATTTGAACCGTGACGGGATCATTGACAACAAAGAGGCGACAGCGGAATACTACGAGGAAGTGAAAAAGTTGCAGGACCAGGTCAATAATCTGCAGAGCAAAACGATCGATATAGTGGTGAACTGGAGGGGCGAAGGCGGCGGAATTGCAGGGGCAGAAAATGCGTTGCACGTGGACCTGAATGGCAACGGGATCATCGGGGCGGCCAACGGTTTGAACTTTATGGTTCCTCCAGGGTTCCCGAATGATTCATTCGGGCCTATTTTCGTTCAATCTGGGGAAAAGGTGCAGGTGACGCCGGCCGGGAAGAGCGGCGGCGGGAATAATATCAACATTATCGTGAACGGCGCGGGGGACCCGAAAACGGTAGCGAACGAGGTAATGCGTAAATTGAGACTGCAGGGGGTGGCGTGATGACTTCCAGTACTCAAAACCCGCTAGATTTCCAGATAAGCGCGGTAGACCTGCTCAGGCAGCAGGATCTATTGGAAAAAATGCCTGAAGAAATGAACAAGGAACTTGTAAGAGCAGTTAAGAAAGGCGCGTCTCTTGTTAAGCGTGTGGAAATGGGCAAAGTTAAGAAATTCACCGGTTCTACAGCTCAGAGTATTGGAAGCCTGACAAGGGTCAAGGGAATTGGATCTGTCAGAGCTCAGATCGGCCCCAAAACAAAAGAGGGGAAGGATGCCTTTGTGATCATGGAAAAAGGACGAGATCCAGGGGCTAAAAAGCCGTGGATTCATGATCTCACTGATTGGGTCGGAAAGAAATGGGGGCTTAGTGGTAACGAGGTCATAAGAGGAGCTAACCGCCTGGCAATATCAATCCACCTGAAAGGCACTGAAGGAACGCCTATCAGACCGTCTGTTCTTCAGGAAACCCACACGAGGGTTACGGGTTTCATCCAGACCGCGGTGAATAAGATCATTGAGAAGATGGTCGTGAAGTAGGAGTTGATTGAATGCCCTTTAGTCCAAAAAGAACTTGCGCGTATACCGGATGCTCGGAATTAGTGAGTTCCGGTTACTGTGAGAAACATAAAAAATATTCATATTACCCGAGTGTGAAAGGTGCGCTGGGGGTCAAAGTAATTATGGTGATCGGTGCACCTGGTAGCGGTAAATCTACCTTTGTAGAAAAGACCCGAGAACCAGGTGATCTTGTGATCGATCTTGATGGTATTCAGAGTGAACTATCTGGGAAACCGTTGTACTTAAATCATGGACATGAGGTTTTAGAGAGAGCGATTCAGGAACGCAACAGAAGAATCGAAGCTCTTCAATGCGAATTTCAACCAGGGAAAACACTTTGGTTTGTCATTTCAGGCTCTATTACTTATGACCGCATGACATGGAGGCGGATTTTATCTCCATCCAAAACTTATGTGATGCAGTGCACCTTGACTGAGTGTATCCAGAGGATTCAGAACCGTAAGAGCGAAACTGAAGCAGAACAAATTCAGGCAGCGGAAAGGTGGTTCAAGAATTACGAACCCTTCCCAGATGAAACGATAGTCTATACCGGGGATTCATAAAGGACTATGGCAATATGACCACACCAGCGAAAAAAACTTATCTTAAAGTAAAAACCGGCCTTTTCCTTGATCCGATTCACCGTCAGAAGATTGGATCCCGTCTCTGGCTTTTCATGTACATCCTTCATAGTGCGAACTGGGAGACTGGAACAGTCGATTACTGGAAGGATGGGGACGCTGCAGAGAAACTGGACCTTCCAAAACGGACCGTGAAGGATCAGCGCCAGGGACTTGAGGTGGCGGGGTATATTTTTTCCTTGGTAAAAGGTCAGCATCAAGAGATTGTTGTTTTTAACTATCTGAATCCACGAACCGGTGAGATCCTGAATCCAAAATCAACCGATGAAGCCTTGGTTTTCATGGAAGAAGATCAAACGGAGTGGGACAAAAAAGTGTCCCAGTCAACCGATAACTGGGACAAAAAAGTGTCCCAGGGCGGTGATTTTGTCCCTAGGGGGGACACTCCAGCGCACGAGGGGGACTCAAAAAGTGTCCCTCTTCCATTAAATTTAAATATTATTAAAAGAGAAGAAATAAAAAGTGACACAGATCCCGCTCTGATCGATGCTCTTCAATTTGCCCTCGGGGAATTAAAGCTGCAGGGCGTCAATAAAGCCGACTATGAATCTTACCTTCTCCCCCTGAAATTGAAGGTACCGGGTAATGGTTCGATCACCCTGACCATCGGTAATAAATATGCCAGGGAGCTTATTGAGAAAAGATATCTTAGCCAGATTCAGTCCGTCATGTCCGGACGCCTGGGAAAGCCGGTAAGTCTACGGATTGAAACCACTTAGGAGGTACCGGAATGAAAAAGATCTTTAGCAATTATCTTGATGACATTTTCTTTTCTGCAGGTATTGCACTATTCACCATAGGTTTTATTCAGGCTGCACCAAAAATCGCAGTGATCTTTATTGGCCTGATCTTGGTTATCGGCGGGATCTGGATCGGTTTTGTCCGCTCCCAATCTCCCCCTTGAACAGGGATCAGGAATCAGGAATCATTCACCCCGGCCCATTACCAGCGAAGGAGGCACAAATCAGAAACATTTCAGCAATTCAAAAAGCAAGTAGAAAACACTAACCTAAATCAATTTATTCTATAGGAGAAAATAACCATGAACGACAACATCGTATTATTGTCTTCAACCATCAAAGCCGGTGCCAGGATCGGCACTTACGTTCAGAGCCTTGGCCGGCAGCTCAGGGCGATCGGATTCCCCACAACCAAAGGCATGCCTGACATGCGGGGAACCAAGATCTCATTCGAGGGCTGCTATCCAAACGGTCAGTGGTTCACCATCAACACCTCAGAAGGAACCAAATTCGAAATTCCAGTCAAAGGTGTCCAGGAAGGCCCCGACCTGCAGGATAATCCCCCGGCCGTGGTGCCAATACGCGATCTACTTCCCTTCTACGGCTTGATGCTTATTCGTCCGGTAAGCAACGCAGATGAGCTCAAGGAAAAGAAGATCTACCTCTACTTTGAAGCCCTGCCAGATCAGCGGCACTTCGTCAATGAATCAGGCGGCGGGTTCAATCCTGACGTGAAACCTGGCTGGGGTGAATAATGAGTAAAAAAGAGCTCTCAAAATCCCTTGAGGTCGCGGTTCAATCTCGAGATGCCATTCAAAACGGCATTGCTACAATCGAGCAAAAGCTGAAAGATCTCAAAAACAAAGCCTATTCAGAGCTTGCAGCTACAGGAGAGACGGAGCTTTCAGGCGAAATCAGCTCGACCGAGAGCTATCTGCAGCTCCGCCGGAGCGCCCTTGAACAGGCAAATGAAGCGGTCCGCGCTGCTCAATTCGAGCTTGATGACTTCATAAAAGCAGAACGGTATACTGAGGCGGTGAACCTGCATAAGGAATTCCGCGCTATGATGAACCAGCTCGAGAAACAGCTCGGTGATGCCGGCGTGAACGGCATGATCAACCAGGTGTTTGACATCATGAACCAGATCCACGCCATTGTTGGTACTGAAGGCAATAGTGACATTGTCTTGGATCTGCGAAGATCAAACTTCATCCTCGTTTCAGCGAACCAGCACCTGTTCAAAGCCTGGCAGGACATGCGGTCCTTGCCCTGGGTAGGTGAACGCTCCAGCGGCGGTGATTCCGCTCACTACAAAGCGGGTTTCGGCCGCACGTACTCATAGAATTCTTTTCGGTCATCACCTCGACCGATTAGGAGAATGCCCCGGGTGGTGTTGGCGCTGGACTTCACCCCCGGGGCGAAAATCACCTGAAAATATGATTAAAAATCGATAGTTTTCGAGTAAAAATCACAACTTTTTTAATCATTTTTTGGCGTTTTATCACCTGAAATTTTCACATTGGGGAAAATATTCGCGCTGCTCTCATGCAGGGGTTTAACATTGAAGGTTGAAAACTTTTTCACCCCCCTCCCCATTTTTTTATTGATTGATCACCACAGTTTCTTAAGATTTGAAACTTTGACCTGAATCCATGTGATTGTTTTCTATAACTACAGTTATCAAAAGCATTTTTCTTTCCCTAGTAAATTTTAAGAATGTTCTGTATTGACTATTGTATAAATGCTTGTATAATCTATTTGTCAGGAGGTAAGTATATGGGACCATATAAAAGCAGAGAAGAAATTATTTACTACACATACGAACACAAGGTTCGCAGACAGGCAGCCCGCCTTGGATTGAAACTAACCAGGTCCCGGGCAAGACTTTTGAATGTCAACGATCTGGGCGAGTATAGGATCACAGACCCCGAAACGAAAGAAGTCGTGGCCGGCGCGAAGTTCGACCTAGATATAAACCAGGCCAAGGCATGGCTCGATCAATACGAGGCGGAGATCCTGGCTGAAAGGCAGTGACCAAAATCCAACCACATCAAACGAACGCCTAATGGAAAAGGAGAATCCAATGTTATCTGAAAAAGAAGAAGTAAAAACCCTCTCAGTGAAACTTACAAAGGGTGAACATGATGCAATAAAACAACTTTCCCAAGCCCGGGGTGTGTCGATATCAGACCTGGTAAAAGCCTCTATTTGGTTCGCTCAGTTCAAAGATTCAAATCCTGAAGGATATTTCGGGAAAGGATAATCCCATGACTAAGTTGATCTATGAAGTGTTCGATAAGAAATCCAGAACCTTAACTGTGTTTGATCTATCCAATCCAGAGCTGCTCATTTCACACAGAACATGGAGTAAACTCTCCAAGGAAGAAAAGCAGCATATCTACAAAACCCTGAATGATACCTGTTCAAGTTCATCAAAAGGCTTTGTAATGCAAATAAATTAGGCATGGCATCAACTATACCCTTTCCACCTGGCGCAAGCGTTGTAGCCTACATGAGAGATTCAGGCGGTGATGATCAGGATCTTTCAACTGATCAACAGCTGGATTATCTGACCAGGTGGTGTAAAGAAAACGAACTGATCATGAGTCGCGCATTTGTGGACGTTGCGACCCCAGGATCTTCAACCGTTGGCCGTGATCAATTCCTTGAAATGATCTCTCACTTCCATGATCCAGCTTGTAGTGATGCGGGTGTGATTGTTTGGAAAATGAGCCGGTTTTCCAGGGATATGGATGATTCGATGTATTACCGCGCAGATCTGCGCCGGCGTGGGTACGTGCTTTATTCGATCCATGACAATATTCCAGACTCTTCAGACGGTCGAATATTTGAAGCCTTGATCGACTGGCGAAATAAAAAATACTTGGAAGACCTTTCACTGGATGTAAAACGCGGTTTACACCACATCGTGAACCAGTATAAAGCGATTCCAGGAACCCCGCCCAAAGGGTTCAAGCGGGAAGTGATCGACATAGGCAAGCGCCGGAATGGTTTGCCTCACACAGTTTCCCGGTGGGTGCCAGATCCTGAAACATGGGAAGTATGCCGGCAGGCGTGGGTGATGCGGTCCAGGGGTGTGCCGATCAGACAGATTCATGATCAACTGCGTCTCTTCAGCGCGCTCGGTTCCTATACGACATTTTTCACAAATCGAATTTACATAGGCGAAATGGTCTACGGTAAATCGGTGATCCATGATTACTGCGAACCGTTGATCTCTCGGGAAGTCTGGGACCTGGTTCAAAGCATGGCCAGGAAAAACTCTAAGGATTATAATCCGATGAAAGGTATGTTAAACGCAAAGCATCCCAGGCGTGCCAATAGTAGATTCATCCTGAGCGGTCTCGTATATTGCGCCAGGTGCGGTTCCTTGATGAATGGGGATTCCGTAAATTTCAGGTCTGGAAAACGACTTGATTACTACCACTGCGGGAAATCTCACAGGAATATGGAATGTAAAGCCTTGAGAATTCCCAAAGAAGCCCTGGAGACGATCGTGATCGATCAACTCGCACAATACATCATGGATCCTTCAATCCTTCAAATGACTGAAGAGGAAATGGATAATAACCACCGGGAAAAAACGGACAAACAAAGGATCAGTCTCGCAGCTCTCAAAGCTGAAACTGAAGAAAACCAGCGTAAGATCAGGAACCTGGCAATCAAGATCAGTGAAGATTACAGTAAATCAACCGCCCTGGTGGAGCTTTTACATGAGCTTGAACACAAGGAAAGCGCCCTACAGATCCAATTAGAAGCGCTCCGCGCCCAGGCTGATAAGAATCTAACCTTTACACCTTCCCCGCAATATCGGGAAGACCTGGCAAAAGCTCTTGATCTGCTTAAAACTGAAGATGATCGATCCCTGAAAAAGAGGATCATTCAGCAATTCGTAAAGCAAATCATGGCTGAGCGTGAAGGGGATAAGATCCGGGGGGTTGTATATTTTAGATACCCAGAAATTGACGACACTACGACAAAGAGCCACCGAAGGGAATCGAACCCTTGACCCGTCGCTTACGAAGCGACTGCTCTGCCGGCTGAGCTACGGTGGCTTGTTTCAAACGCCGGAATTATAACAGCACTCCATCACGTATGGCAAGCGTCCGCTGAAAATTCACTGCCGATCACCTCACTCTCCGGAATGTTTGCGGTTCATGCGCCCTGCGCGTTGCACCGCACCCTTGCCATATTTCTCCTGCAGGTCGTCGAGCGCGTTCAGCAGTTTTCTTTCCTTCTCAGTCTGCTGGTCGAAGAGGGATAGCTGGTGAACCTGGTCGACCAGATTTGAGCCGCCCACGCCGATCAACCGCACAGGTCGACCCGCCTGCCAGAGTTTCATCAATAAAGATTCTGCCGTGCTGTAAATGACGCTGTCCTGGTCGGTAGGTGCTGGCAGCGCGACTTGCCGGGTGTGTGTGCTGAAATCCGACCACCGGAGCTTGAGCCGAATGACACGCGCGCACACACCATCGCAGCGCATGCGGTAACCCACCTTGACGGAAAGATCACGCAAAACACCGCGCAGGTAAGCCAGGTCTGCAGTATCTTTTGCGAAGGTCACCTCCTGGCTGATCGACTTGGCTTCAAATTCCACGGTCACCGGCCGGTCATCGATCCCCTGCGCGTGGCGGTGCAGGTCAGCGCCGTACTTCCCGAAACGTCTTTCCAGAACATCCACGGGACAATTGGCGATATCCCCGATTGTACACAAGCCCATATCCGCCAGGCTGGCTTCCATCTTCGGTCCCACTCCCCACATGGCTTTGGCTGGCAGCGGCGCCAGGAATTCCCGCTCAGTGCCCGCAGGAACGCATAATACCGAGCGCGGGTAATCACTGCCCTTGCTGCGGCTCTTGCCGGTATCTGTGGCGATCTTGGCCACCAGTTTGCAGCTCGCCGCGCCGATGGAACACGGCAGCCCGGTCTCCTTTCTTACCCGTTCCTGCAGGTTGCGTGCGATCACCTCCACAGGTTCTGGCAGATCACTCACTTCAACGAATGCCTCATCCACCGAAACCTGCTCCACCAGTCCGCTTAACTGGTGCAGGATCGCCATCACCTGCTGCGATTTGGAATGGTAATCAGCAAAATTACTGGAAATGAGAATCAAATTCGGGCACAATCGCAGCGCCTGCCCGGTCGGCATAGCGGAATGCACACCATACTTACGCGCTGGGTACGAACAGGTTGAGATTACCCCGCGCTGACCTGCCTGCCCCCCCACAGCGAAAGCCTTCCCTGCCAGTGAGGGATCCTTTTGTTCCTCCACTGCGCAGAAGAACGCGTCGAGGTCAAGATGCAATATCTTGCGGGGCACGGTGTGGTTCATCCTATCATTAGTGTAGCACTTTTGTTCTAATTGTCAATAGAAAATTACCGCAGCCTGGATCCGCACTGCGGTTGGGTTGATCACGCCTCCGACATCGCTTCTTTCAGCGCGGTGATCGGCGGGATAGATGTGGGATCAATATCATACAGAATGGCAAGGTAATAAGCCACGTAATCCCCGAACAACAACGCGCTCCATATCTGTGCCAGGCGCGATTCCCCTTTGGCATTGAAGGAATCCGTCGCGATGCCTTCCAACATGAAGATTTCGCGTGTCATCTGCAGCCTTAATTGATTTCGAGGATGCTCTTGTGAAGCAGCGAGGAACATGGCGTATTCATGCCTCACCTGCTCTCCAGAGTTGTAAATTCCAGCCAGGGTATTATGATCAGCTTCCGGCAGCGGCTCATAGACTGCGAAGGCCTTGGCAACCTCGTTGAACTGTGTCTTCCAGCGACGCGCCACCGGGGTCAGCAAGCCCCCCGCGAAAATCATCACATGCCGCCCGACAAATTGACCCGCCTGGCGTTTTGCCGGGTTTTGCATCAACGGTACCTCCGCCTTGATCCGATCTTGAAGCGCTATCATCACGGCGCAGGTTTCTTCAACCTCAGCGCTGGCATCAGAGAGCAACCCCAGCTTTACAAGTAATGCCAGCAGTAATCCAAACGAAAAACCGACCGCGGCGCGTGGTTGCCCCGTATGAGTAAACTTCATTACCGGGATCCCCGCCTGCGAACCGGCGCGTTCAAGGCTTCCACCCGTCGTCACAACCACGATCTGGCAATCCTTTTCCCGGGCAGCCTGAAAAGCCGAAAGTGCTTCTTCGGTATTGCCTGAATGAGAAGAGACGATCACC
Organism: Anaerolineaceae bacterium UBA2260; assembly: GCA_002347485.1. Classification (GTDB taxonomy): domain Bacteria; phylum Chloroflexota; class Anaerolineae; order Anaerolineales; family Anaerolineaceae; genus UBA6107. Next base: position 17,188 of record DDXM01000061.1, read on the forward strand.
AGCGTACCTCTCCCAGTCGCGAAAGCAGGCAGACCGTAATCACGGTGTACAATCAAGGGCACTCCCAGTTTGTCCGAAGTGTAAGACGCGAGCAGGTCCGCCCCAATGGCTGAACCGCCCATGCCCGCGACCACGATGCACTTTACCGTTTCCATGTCAGGTAATGCCATACGCGTGCCCAACTCATAAGCCGCGCGGAGTTGTTCAGGAAGACCCTCGATATGTGCCAACATACCGTCAGTATCGATCTGAGAAAAATTCTGGTACGCGTTAAGTTCCATAACCCTTCCTTTTTCGTGAGGATAGCGGTTTGATTTTACCTTAAAAGCGTCTGATTCTTAAACACGAACAGAGCAGAAGGACTGCTCTGTTCGTGTTGACTAGTTAAGGTTATTTCAGTTTCTTTACCAGTTCAAGGAATTCCTGATATTCTTCTTCGAACATGTGTATGGTCACGTTGTTCAATTCCAAATTGTAGGTGGTTTCGCCATCCGGCTCTTCCGCGGACCAAATGGTGTAACCGTCTGTCTCAGCGATCGTCTTTACTTTTGGTTCATAATTGTCTGTCATTTTTTCTCTCCTTTGAAAAAAATGGATCGGATTTGTAGAAAACCTTGTTTGATGCCAGAATAGACTTTTTTTAAGAAACTCCAGACCTTCAAAGCAGTTCCTTTAAGGCCTCTCGCCAGGCGGCCGATTGTCACCCTAAGGGACTCTGGTGGAGCGATCATCTTCAGGTTGGCCCATGGATCCTGGTCAGATAACTTCCGCAGGATGTATGTGAAGATCAATTTCAACGAAGCCAGGACCGGCGCAGCCAGGAGCATGCCCAAAAAACCAAAAAGGTTGGCTGAGACGATCACCATCACCAGTACTGCCGCGGGATGGACCTCAAGCGCATCGGACATCACCCTCGGGACCATGAAATTATCAAGCAGCAGGTCAGAGACCCAGGCGCAGCCAACCACCAGCAAAGCGTAAGGGAAAGGCAGCATGCCAAAATGATTGGGCTGGAAAAGCGCTACCAATCCGTACGTCGTCCATGCAACCGCGGGACCCACGTAGGGCACGAACCTCGCCAGACCGGCCAGGATCGCCAACAGGAAGAAGTAGCGCACACCCAGGATGCTCAGCAGTACAGAATAATAAGCAATGGTGATCAGGATCACCACCAATTGACCGCGCAGGAAGGCGTTCCAAATGTGCCCGAGTTGTTGACCCAGCCTGGACATATCTTCCTGGTACCCCGGTATGCGTAAGAAGATCAATCCTTCTTGCGCTGCGGTCGATTCCGCCAGGATGAAATACGAGATCAGGAGCGTAAAAACCAGCCAGATGAGCGTATTGCCGATCCCTGAAGCCACCGATCCGATCAGGCTGCCCATTTGCGATAGGATTGGTTGGACAATGTTTAGCAACTCCGTCCACAGACTATCCAAATCAAAGCGCGAAAGGTCAAAATAGAATGGACCTATTCGCAGGGGTTGGCTGGAAATTTCTTCGAAAAACGCCGGGATTTGGGTGATTAAGTCCTGGATGTACGTGAGCAGGTTTTGCACCTGATCGACGAGTGAGATCCCACCCCAGGCTAATAAACCGATGATCGCTGCAAACAGGATCAGGTAAAGCAGGAGCGAGATGACCGCCCAGGGGATCTTGAGTTTCTTATTGAAGAATGTCGCCAGCGGATGAAAAAGATACGCCAGCAGAATGGATACCAATATCGGAGCGAGAATATTCTGGAACCGGATGATGAGTATCAGCATCAAACCGGCCAGTGTTAGACCAACCACCAATTTGGTTGTGTTGTTCCATTTTGGCGAGGTGGTTTTTTCAGGTAGCGTCATCATAGTTATTATAAAGGATTTACTCTCATAAAAGAAGAACTGGCAGATCTGCCAGTTCTTTTTCCGCTTTCCAATTTATGGACAGACGCCCGGTTGAATGGCGTTGAAGATGCCGGGAAAGAGCATGCAGTAACTATTGGTCACCTCAATGATCAACCACGGAATGACGCAGAAAACAAGCAGGATGCCAATGACGACTAATAGCGCAATCAACCAGCCGGAGCGCTTCTTTTTCTCAGGCGCGGGTGGTTGAGCCACCGGTTCAGGCGGTGTGATTGGCGAGTAAACCCGCTCACCAACTTGCTGCGGGGTTTGAAGCGGGGGAACGGCGACTGGTGGAATCGCTTGAGGTTTGGGTCGCGGCGGAGGTGTGTACTGAGGCGCGGCGGGTGGGATTGTTGGCGTAAACTGTGGAGCTGCGGGGATCGGCTGGGATTGCGAACCAACGGATTGCGAAGCCCCTGGTGCCGGTCTGCGGAAAGCCGCCACCGTGGCGTCAGGATCTATCATGGAAAAATCGTATTTCAACTGCATATTTTCACCAAAGGTGATGATCTCACCCGGGGTCAGCAACACCGGGGCGGAGAGGCGTTGACCGCGAATGAAAGTGCCATTCGTTGATCCGAGGTCTTCAATGGCATAGGTATTGCCAGTCAGCACCAGGCGCGCGTGACGACGGGAAACTTCAGGGTCGCTGATCACGATATCATTGCTGAGATCACGCCCGATGAACAACTCGGTTTTTTCCAGGGGATATTCAGTTCCCGCGGTGACACCTGTTTGTAAGATCAATCGATAAGCCATTTGAATACCTCCTTGTACAGGATTAGTTTAGCAATTGTCTTGATGGATGTCAACGATAAGACGTATTTCCAAAAACTCATTAATTGGATGATATAGTCCTCTCACAGCACCACGATACCGCGTTGGATATATTCAAGCGGAATTTATCACATCAAAATATGCGAAGGTTTTACAAATTGTTCGCTGGTACCTGGAAAATGGCCTAAAAAGACCCCGCCATGCCGTGTGTTGCGTAGTTTTGAACCTGCCGAAGCAGGTGGATCCTGCCACAGAGCTTCGCCTTGGCCGAAGCCTATCGCGTTACCCTGTTGAGTGAAGGATCCTTTTAGGAAGTGTTGGCTCAAAACCGATGTCGCAGCATCACGAACACAGCAGGGTGATGTTTTTATACCATGATTTAGGTAAAATGTGTAGAGATACCAAGACAAAGAAACCAAGACGCGCCACCCTGGAGTGATATGTCCACCCTCATTCGATCCTTCATCGCGATCCCGCTTCCACCCCAAATCCTCACAAACCTGGTCGCCTTCACCCGGCAGCACGGGTTGCATTCCCGCGAGTCCGGGTTCAAACCGGTCAAAGCCGAGAACATGCACCTTTCGCTTAAATTCCTGGGAGAGATCGACCAAAACCAGGTACGCGAGGTTAGCCAGGCGCTGACGCAAATCACAGCCAGCCTAGATCCATTCCGCGCTGCGGTGCGCGGGATTGGCGCTTTCCCGAATTGGTCCAACCGCGTGCGGGTGATCTGGGTCGGGGTAGAGCCAGTAGAACCGATACGATCGGTCTACCGGCTTATCGACGAAGCAACCGTTAAGATCGGGGTCCCTTCAGAAGACAGGGCTTTTTCACCACACCTCACGCTGGCGCGGATTTCATTCATGACGAGGGAATCGGAACTTGCCTTCAAAAGGCTCAAATCGATCTCCCCCGAACCGGAATTCGGTGAATTCATGGCCGACAAGGTTGTTTTCTATCGATCGACATTACTTCCGCAAGGACCTGTTTACAACCTGATCTCCAGCCATCCTTTTTCAGCCGGTTAAGAACTATGCTAAAATTCACCTATCTTGCATAACGAGGTGCACACTGGAACCCATCGAAAAAGCGCATAAAATCGTCAACTTCCTGGAGGAAAAGAAAGCTGAGAAGATCCTCCTGTTGGATATTCACGAGATCACGACATTTACTGATTATTTCATTATTTGCAACGGCACAAGCGATCGCATGCTCCAATCGCTTGCCACGTCATTGAGAGAGTTCGCAAAAAAAGAATTCGAATCCTTGGTCAACATCGAGGGAGAATCCCGTGATGGCTGGATGGTGGCTGACCTCGAGGATGTTGTGATCCACTTCTTCTCGCCCGAATTGCGGTCATACTATAAACTGGAACAACTCTGGGCAAAAGGCAAGGTCGTGCTTAATCTTCAATAAAAAAGCGTGGAAGTGACTCCTTCCACGCTTCATTCTCAGAGCAGCGCCAGAATCTCCGCGCTGTGATCCGCCGGTTTGACATTTTTAAACACTTTTCGGATCGTCCCATCCTTACCAATCAGGTAAGTGGTTCGGTTGACCCCATAATACTCCTTGTCGTACATTTGCTTCTTTCCCCAAACCCCATAAAGTTCACACACCTTGTGCTCCGTGTCGGCGAGCAGGTTGAATGGCAGATGGTATTTGGCTTTGAATTTAGTATGTGATTCTGAAGTATCTGGGCTGACGCCGAGTATAGTGACTCCGGCTTTTTCATACGCGCTGTAATCATCACGGAAGTTGCAGGCCTCGGTGGTGCATCCTGAGGTGTCATCCTTCGGGTAGAAATAAAGCACCAGGTCCTTGCCGCGGTAATCGGATAACTTGCGCATAACCCCTGATTCATCCGGTAACTCAAAATCAGGCGCAATGGTTTTTTCTTCCAGCATAATAAATCCTCCTTTTTTCACCTTATTTTACTAATTATGACATGCGATTATTAGAAAACCATTAAATTCACGAAATCAGACCGAACATTCAAATCCAGAGTGAAATGATTTCCATGTATATCGTGAGGAGGAACAATCCCACAGCCACCCAATGCAGAAGAACCCATCTCGGTTTTACCCCATTGGCGATGCCTTGAAGGAGAAGGATTTGCAAAACTCCGACAGGAAGCGCCAGCAGGATGGGCCAGGTGAGCGACCAGGGTAATCCGAGCAGTAAAAATACACCTACCAGCACAAATGCGGAGAGGATGAAAACATTGTGCAGCACCAGCGCGTTTTGCCACCCCAGTCGGATAGTCAGGGATTGACGCCCGTGGGTTGAATCAAATCCATACGCAATAAATGCCAACGCGATCTTCATCGCCAGGTAGATTAAGGTAAGTGGCAGGGTCAGTTCAATAAGGATAAAAGAGAGCGGCATTCCCGTGAGGGAGAAAGCGATCGCTGGCACCAGGTTGGTGATGTAAAGCGCTTCCACCAACTCCGCGTAGCCCTTCCTGGAAAGGCGCAGAGGGGGAACTGCCGAGAAAAAGATCAAAAACAGGGCGATACCAACCAGCAGCAAGCCGCCGGTGACAAGCGCCCCTCGCAGCATCAGTATTGTCGTCAATGTCGCGATCGCTGTGAGAATTAACATAGAATATTGGAACAGCAATGGACGCCGGATACTGAGTAAATCTTCGCGCTCCGGATCATTAAGCGTCAAATTGGAGTGATAGGACTCAGGATGGTCGAAAAAAGCGCCCAGGAAATTGCCCATATCTCTGATCAGCAGGCACACGATCAATCCGACCAGGAGGATCGGCAGCTCGATTCGGCCACCCAGGTAATGCGCCGCACTGATACCCAGACCAAATGAAAAGGCTACAAAAAGAATACCTGTAGGTTTCAGAACCTTGCGGATGGCTGTGTTTTCCTGCGCGCTTTTCATCCTCACACCAGTTGGTATCCTCCGGAAAGTGAGACCACTTCACCGGTAATATATTCATTTTCGATAAGAAAATCCATCACCTGGAGCAGCTCGGAAGCACGCGCCGGGCGCTGCAACGGAACTTTTTCCACCAATCGATCCCAATCCCCGGCAGGTTGGTTTTCAGAGCGTAAAAGCAATCCTGGGGCGATCGCGCACACTCTTACTTGCGGCGCGAGTTGCCGCGCCATCACCCTGGTCAGGCTTTCCACGGCTGCCTTACTGACCACGTATCCCCCATATCCCGTCCAGTTTTTACCCGCGCCCACGTCCGAAATGTTCAGGATCAATCCGCCACCGGTCATTCTTTTGGCCGCCTCCCGGCTGCACAGCCACACCGCGCGGGTATTCAAGTTCATCATTTCATCCCAGGCTTCCACGTCCATGTTCACGAGGTTGGATGGCGCTATCATCGCGGCTGAATTCACCAACAGCTTCAAATGGTGAGGTGAACCATCTACGGTGGTAAACATGCCTTCGATATCCTCCGGCCTGGTCAGATCTCCCTCAAGCAGATGCACCGGCACTCCCATCTGCCTGATTTCCTCTGCTGTCTCCTCAGCTGCTGTACGCGACGAGTGAAAATGCAACCCAATGGCATAACCATTGCCCGCCAGGTGTAGCACGATCAAGCGCCCAACCCGGATGGCTGCGCCGGTAACAATTGCCAGCGGTAAAGTTTTAGCCGCCGGAAATTCAGAATCCATCCTTAAAATCACGAATTCACCTCAAGGTCTTTCATGACTCTATTATAATCATCACAGAAGAACAAAGGAGTGAACGGATGAACCCAAAACTACCCGATGTCTATCATCTATCCAGCGAAGTTGCGTTCGCGCTGACGCGTGGCACACCGCTGGTCGCGCTTGAATCCGCGGTCATCACGCATGGATTGCCGCGCCCGCATAACCTCGAACTGGCTCGCGAAATGGAAAATCTTATTCGAGCAGGAGGCGCCACACCGGCGACCATCGCGCTCCTGCGGGGGAAAATGGCAGTCGGGTTATCTGACGAGGACCTGCTCTCACTGGCTCAAAACGACGAGGTCACCAAGGTCAGCCTGCGCAACATGGGCATCGGCCTGGCGCGGGGACTGAGTGGTGGAACCACGGTGGCTGCCACTCTCTTTACCGCGCACCACAGCGGTATTAAAGTCTTCGCGACTGGAGGCATCGGCGGGATTCACCGCGGAAATGCATTCGATGTTTCGGCTGATCTGAATGCGCTGGCAGAACACCCTGTGGTGGTGGTTTGCGCTGGGGCCAAGGCCATCCTTGATTTGCCCGCCACGCTCGAAGCATTGGAAACCCGCGGCGTGCCTGTGATTGGGTTCGGTACTGACGATTTCCCGGCTTTCTATTCACGCTCCAGCGGTTTGCCAGTGGATTGCAGGGTGGATGATCCGGCGGAAGTAGCTGCGATTGCCCGGGCGCACTGGAAAGCTGGTCACCATGGCGCAATCCTGGTGGGCAACCCCGTGCCCGAACGTGACGCCCTCGATCCGGAACTGATCGGTAGCGCCATCAAAGCGGCAATCGTTGAAGCAGAATTGAAATGCATTTCCGGCGCGGCATTGACGCCTTTCCTGCTCGAGCAGGTTAACCGGGTTAGTGCTGGAAAAAGCATGCAGGCTAACCTGGCATTATTGAGGAACAACGCCAAACTGGCGGCGCGGATCGCCGCCCATCTTTCCAGTTCCAACCTGGTTACACTTTGATCATCCCGGGGGAGGGGTGAGGGTGAAGAACGCTGGCTGTTCGGAGCCTGTTGGCGCGGGAAGATAACCTGTGGAATCCTCTTCGGTCAGGATGTAGAACTCGCCGCTCACTTTCCAGGTTTGCCCCACGTAGATCTGCACTTCATACCTGCCAGGTTTCCAGTCTTCGGCCGGGCGAGTGCAATCCGTATATCCGTAACCACCCGGGGCGTAGTTCCATGCCTTGGTTTCAGAACATACCACTTCCTCGCCGTACAACCAGATGGCGGTCCATTGAACCCCGGTGGTCATGCGATCGTACGAAAAACCACCAAAGAGCGTCGTGACCGGCGGGATGAACTCGGTGAAGTTTTCCACCACCACCCCCTCATCGGTTTCCTCCGCGAAGCTGAGCGGGCTGAAGACAGCGTTTACATCCGGACCGATCGGGGTTTGAACGGTTTCCTGGATGAATTGGGGCAGCGCGGGCGTGTAAGTCTGCGAGAGGGTCATTGTGATGGTAGGCGTAAAGGTCGCAGACGGTGTGAGCGTGATCGTGGGGGTTGTGGTGACCGTGGGCGTGAGGGTGATGGTCGGCGATGGCGGGAAATAACGGTACGCAATCGGTTCGCCGAAACGGGAGATGAGGAAACCCGAAGCCAGCAGGAGTAACGCAACAAGAATCAATCGCCAGCCGCGATAGATCAACACCTGCCGTTTCTGGTAGAACATTAATTTTCGACCTGCCTTGATGGAGTTGGCAGCCATCACAATAAAGATGACAGCCCCGATCCCCAAAAAGAACAGGATTACTTTTACAGTTGTTGAAACGTCAATACCCAATGCTTCACCTTCAAGAAAGCATTATAGCACGCTGCCAACCGTGTTTTTTTCCGGACGGATCTCAGCGATTTTGAAGTTTCGACAGGTAGGGTTCCGCAAATAACGCCGGTGTTCCACCTGTATGCCAGAAGAGCACCTTATCATCTTTTCTAAAAAATCCATCACGCACCAATTGGATCAAACCGGCCGCTGCCCGCCCGGTGTAGACGGGATCAAGCAGCAGCCCCTCCAGACTGGCAAACATGCGGATGGCTTCAATTTCTGGTTCACCCATAACACCGTAACCTGCCCCGGTAAAATTTTCATTTATGATGACCAGGCTTTGATCAAAAGGCAAGTCCAGGTTATTCACGGTGATGGCTTCTTGCACCAGGTTTTCCACCGTCGCGCCTAGTTCCTCCGCGCTTCCTTCGATGGCGATCCCCAGGATTTTGCCGCTGTACTGCCAGGCAAGCGCGCCAAGCACCATGCCCGCCTGCGTCCCACCGCTTGAAGAGGCGGTTACGTGCCAATCGAAGCGCAGTCCCAGCCGCTCTTCATCTTCGCGCAGTTCGCGCATGGCGTCAAAATAGCCCAACATCCCCACCACGTTCGACCCGCCGTAAGGGATCATGTAGGGTGCGCGTCCCATCTCCTCTGCGCGCCTGACCGTTTCCTCCAGCACCTGCTGGCGGGTTTCCCGCTCCGCCCATACCAACTCAGCCCCAAAAAGCTGATCCAGGTAAAGGTTGCCCGTGGCAAGGGTTGGCGGCGTTCCCGAGAGCACCAGGATGCAATCAAGACCGGCGCGGGCAGCGACCGCTGCCACCTGCCGGCAGTGGTTGGATTGAATTGCGCCCATGCTCACCAGCGTTCTGGCATTATGCTGGATCGCGTCTGCCAGCAAGTACTCAAGTTTGCGCGTTTTATTCCCGCCAAACCCCAAACCGGTCTGGTCATCGCGCTTGCAATAGATCTGCGGCCCGCTCAGTACATTTGACAATCGCCCAAGGTGTTCGATCCGGGTGGGTAGATGTGCCAGCGGAATACGAGAGAATTTCATAGAACCTCCTGTTTGATCTGCCTGCGCCGGATCGAACGGGTGATATCCAGCAACCTTGGTAAAACCTGGTGGTATACGAAATACAATACTGGTTTCACTGGGTAATCCCAGGCGCCGATCGTGCGTACCACTTCCGCGCCCAGACCTTCCTTGAACCGGTAGACGCCGTACATGGGGTCCGAGGAATCAAAGGTTTCCGGAGCGCCCCACAGATCATAGATGAGGCAGCCCTTTTCCCGCGCAGCACGCATTGCTTCCCATTGCAGCAGATAATTGGGCATTTTTTCGCGCTGAATATTCTTTGACATGCCGTACACATACCAGGCACGATTTCCCAGGTGGAAGTAGATCAAGCCTGCCAAAGGCGTTTCATCAAATTCAGCGATCAATCCCTCCGCCATGCCGGCGGAAATAAAGCGCGACCACACGTCCAGGTAATATTCCTGTGGGCGGATGATAAAGCCATCCCGGTTGGCTGTTTCCGCGTACATGCTGTAAAGCATGGGCAGGTCATCAATGCTGGCTTTGCGCACGCTCATACCATTTTTCATCGCCAGGCGGATGTTGTATCGCGTTTTCTGTTTCATGCGCGCCAGCCAATCCTCCTCGCTGCCAGTGAGGTCAAGCCACATGGTGTTCTTGAACTGGATCTGCTCGGGTGAGAATCGCCAGCCGCGTTGGCGAAGTTCGTCCATTAACTTGAGCCCCGGATATACGTCAGCATCCGCGCCTTCGTCGATTCCCTTGCCAACCACCACTTCCGGATCGATCTTTATGAAAACAAGGTTGTGCTTCCTGGCATATGTTTCAAGGCCTTCCAGCGATATTTTTCGTTGCTCTATGTTCTGCCAATCGATCAAAGGCCCACGCGGGACATACCCCACGCTCAAGCGCGGACCGTAACGCATCAGCCGCATTGTGCGCGTCAGCGACTGTGCGGCACCGCTGATCTCTCCATTTTCGCCCCGCCACACCAGGTCCTGTGCTTGCCAGCCCACCGCGCTTTTGACAGCCGCCCATTCGCGCGTCTGAAGAAAATGCGCCCCCGTTAACGAGGTGATGAGAGTATTCCAATCGGATACCTGATCTGTCATTTATTGTTTGCCAACCATATTCAACCAGTCATTTAACTCTTTTTCCGCGCTTTCCCCTGCCAGTTGCAGGTTGGCAACTTCATCGGGGGAAAAGAATTCGACCGCTTCGGTTTCATCGCTGGGTGTCACTTCGCCATCCACAACGCTGGCGTCGTACAGTAGGATGATAACATTGCCACGCGGGTCATCGGTATCCAGGTAACAGTCGACCAGCTTCTCCACGCGCACGGTCAACCCGGTTTCTTCACGCGCTTCGCGCTGGGCTGCCTGCGCCGGCTCTTCGTCGATCTCCACGTACCCCGCTGGCATATGCCACTTACCCTGATAAGGTTCATGGCTGCGTTTTACGAGTAAAATTTTTCCGTCATTGACTACGCGCACACCAGCGCTCACCTTCCACTGTGCGTAACTGATCTCGCCGCAATCCCGGCACACATCCCGCGTGCGGCCATCCACGCACCGGGATTCAGTCCTCGCTCCGCAAACCTGGCAATATTGCCCCATCAGTCGCTCTGCCCTCCCCTGCTGTTCATGTACAGGGAATACAGTTTATACAATCCCGGATGGTACACGCGGTCCCACGCACCCACGCTGCGCTGCACCTCGCCGCCAAACCCGCGTTTGAAGCGATAAACTCCCCATAATCCGTCGTGCGAATCCCGTTCCGTGAAGGTCTTTTCCAGTTCCCCTTCTTCCATATCCGGGATGCCCCACATGTCGTATGAATGGCATCCCTTTTGTTTCGCCCATTTCATCGCTTCCCATTGGATAAGATATGCCGGCATGCGGTTGCGTTCCAGGTCTGAGGAGGCGCCGTAAAGATAATATGCGCGTTCCCCCTTTGCCAGCACGAACAGGGAAGCCAGGGGTTGGTCACCGTAGTAAGCGGTCAGCAATTCGCACGCGCCATCGCCATGGAAAAGATCATAAAAAGCCTGGTAATACTCACCGGTGTGCACCCCAAAAGCGTCGCGCCTGGCGGTTGCCAGCGCCATCTTATGAAACTCTGCGACATCTGAACTCGGCCTGACCAAGACTCCCTTTTTCTCCGCCAGGCGGACATTGTAGCGCGTCTTCTGCTTCATGCGGCTGAGGATATCCTCTTCACTGCCCTCCAGTGAGACAACTACCGTACGCCGGGGTTGAATGGGTTTCGTTGCGCGCGAATCAGGCAAAACTGGTGCATATCGCCGGTCGCCTTCCGTAAGATCAGGTTCTATCTTAAGGAAAATCGCTTTATTTCCCCGGCAGACTTCTTCAATTTCCGGAAATATTTGGCTCTCCACTCCCAACGGACCCTTGGGGAGGTAGGCAATACTGTAGCCAAATGGCAGTGGCCGAAATAACAATTGCGCGCCGCTGTCCTCATTAATTACACGCACCACTTTCCAGCCAAAGCGCGACTTTAGATCCCCCCAAGCGCCGCTTTGCAGAAAATGAGCCTCCGGGTACCGGGAGTAGAATTCATCCCATTCGACGCGTGTTGCGATCGGTGTCATTCGATTGAGAGCAGCTCCGGTGGAGGTGTGCTGCTCAGCGTGGCCCCGGGGAGAGTCGCGTCGATAAAAGTGATGATCTCCTCGGTTTTGCCGTCATCCGCCAGCGCGAGCAGATGATCCACCTTTTCCCGCAATTCCTCCCCGCTCAGGTTGCTGGGGTCGTCAAATTTGAATATTTCAGGGTGCTGCGTGGGTTCAAATTGATGCCCATCTTCCCACAGATCTTCACTCAATTTTTCACCCGGCCGGATGCCGGTGAAAACGATCTCGATGTCTTTGCCGGGTTCCAGGCCTGAAAGTCGGATGAGGTCTTCAGCCAGGTCCAGGATGCGCACTTGCTGTCCCATGTTGAGCACAAAGGCTTCGCCGCCTTTTTCCATGCTGGCGGCCTGCAGGACCAGATACACCGCCTCGGGGATGGTCATGAAGTAACGCCGCATGTCCGGATGGGTGATGGTAACCGGCCCGCCATTGGCGATTTGGTGTTTGAACAGCGGAACTACACTCCCGCGGCTGCCGAGCACATTGCCAAAGCGAACCACGCAATAGGCTTTACCGTTGCGCTGCGCGGAATCGAGCACGATCATTTCAGAGAAACGCTTGGTTGCGCCCATGATATTCGCAGGTCGGATGGCTTTATCAGTGGAGATCATCACCAGGCGTTTGACATCGCTCCCCTCGCAGGCTTTAACCACATTGAGGGTACCTCTAATGTTGTTATCGATCGCTTCGTCAATATTCATTTCCATCAGCGGCACATGCTTATGCGCAGCAGCATGGAATACCACATCCGGTTTATGGATGCGAAATATATTGCTAATGCGGGCGCCATCGCGCACATCCGCGATAATAGGGGTCATCGCCAGTGATGGAGAGGTTTCGCGCAATTCGAGTAATGACTCAAAAATGCTGTTTTCACCATGCCCCAACAGGATCAGGTGTGAGGGTCCCCAGCGGATGATCTGGCGGCAAAGTTCCCGCCCGATCGAACCACCGGCACCTGTCACGAGCACGACCTTGCGCGCGAGGGTTTCCCCGATCAACTCCTCCTGCATATGCGTGGGTTGGCGCCGAAGCAGGTCGGTGATATCCACCTCGCGCAGACGACTGATACTTACCTTACCGCCGATCAATTCATAAATGCCCGGCATGGTGCGGAAAGGAATTCCGCGTAAACGACACACATCCGCAATCATCCTCACCACTTTGCCGCTCGAACTGGGGATGGCGATGATAACCTCATCGACTTTTTTATGCTCAAGAACCTTCCCGATATCAGAGAGGGTGCCCACTACCGGCACACCGTGGATCTGTTGTTTCAACTTCCCGGGGTTGTCATCAAGGAATCCAACCGGGGTCAGGTTGAGATCCGGGTTCTTCTGCAATTCGCGCACAACCAGGGCGCCGGCATCCCCCGCCCCGATGATCAGCGCTTGCTTCGATTGTTTCGAGCGCAGCCTGCCGGAGGCTGAGTTGATGTTGTCTGAGACAAGACGAATGGCAAAACGCACGCCGCCTATGAGGATTAATGAGAGCAACCAATCAATGATGAGCACAGATCGGGGAAGACCAATGAACACTTTGAAAGTCAACAGCAGGATCATGATCACCGATACCACCACTGAAGCGCTGGACACAGCGACCAGGATCAATCGCAGCTCACGCGTGCTGGCGTATCCCCACAGCCTGCGGTACAAACCAAAGAAATAGTAGATGGGTATCTTTGTCAGGACGGCGACAGCGATCATCCAGTATGCCGAGGGCAGGTAGAAGAAGAACAGCGCGCCCAGTTCCAGGCGCAGCGCATAAGCGCCAAGCACTGCGACGACGGTAAGGATCACATCGATTAGAACCATGTAGCGGTTGCGAAGGTTGGGTTTCCTTTTCATCACAATCCTTTTAGCCCAAGCACTCTCCCCACCGTTCTGAGTGCGATCGTTAGATCAAGCAATAAGTTACGTTTTTTAATGTAATACAAATCATATTCAAGCTTCACCGCGGTGTCTTCCACGGTGGTGGCGTAGCGTTGATTGATCTGCGCCCAACCGGTGAGCCCTGGTCGTACAAATAATCTCGCGCGATAAAATGGCAGTTGTTCCTGGAATTTATTCACCAGTTCGATCTGCTCAGCGCGGGGTCCGATCATGCTGTTTTCTCCGATCAGGATATTCCAGAATTGCGGCAACTCATCAAGATGGCTGCGGCGCAGGAATTTTCCAACCCTGGTGATGCGCTCATCATTTTCGGTCGCAGTTCGCGCCACGCCGTCCTTTTCGGCGTCCGTGTACATGGTACGAAACTTGTGGATTTTGTAAGGACGCCCAAACTTGCCAACCCGCATCTGGGAATAAATCACGGGGCGACCGGAATCCAGCAGGATGAGCAGCGCGATGAGGGGATACAGCAAAAAGAACCCGATCAAACCGACAATGCTGCAGATGATATCCACCACCCGTTTGAGGCTCTCATAAACCCCGCTGGCGTGGGTTTGGTCGATAAATGAACGCAGGATCCAATCCGAAGGCAGCAGGAAGATCGGCACCCTGCCGAATAGCTCTTCATAAACTGCTGGCAAAGAGGTGACCTCGATGTTATTCTCCTCAACTGCGTGCAAAATAGCGCGGGAAAGCTCCGGATTCAACTCACCAGATATGGCAAAGATCAGGTCGGTGATGTCGAGTTGTTGCGTGAGTTCCGTGAGTTGAGCGCCATTCCCCAATACCTTACAGCCATTGATCTCCTGCTCCAGTTTCCCGGGGTCGTCATCAATATAACCGATGAGGATAAAGGGACCTGAATGGATTTCTTTGAGCATTTTCGCCAGGGTTGAACCCGCCTTGCCAGCTCCGATCATAAGCGCCCGGCGCGAGAAAACTGGGGCGGTAAAAATGCGGATGTAAATAAACCGCCACACGAAGGTGAGCAGTGTAGCGGAAATGATAAAGAAGAACACCCCGCGGCGCGGTAATGAGTTCGGTTCGGCGATAAAGAAAATGATCAGGTAGATTGCGATCCCGATGGACGCCGCCGTGAGAATGCCGCGTACAACCTCATCCTTGCGGTTCGCGCGGCGCACATCATATATTTCGATAAGAAACAGGATCCACAGGAATGGCAGCAGGTAGAACCAGAATGGCGCGCGCTGCTCCAGGAACTCCCAGGTAAAATCAAGCCAATCACGCTGTGCCCAGAAGTATAAACCGATGAAAACAGCCAGGTATGTGACGATCAGGTCGCCGAAGAAGAGGATCACCTGCCGTTCGCTATCATGTATGCGCCAGCGTTTCATGGATTGGGGTTTTTCAATTCCCATGCTTTTTACCTGAAGAGATAATTTTCACCATGTTCCATAAAAATCCGCTGCCCCAGGAAAAATGCATCGTCAAGATGGCAATGGGGATCCCCACCACCAGGAGCGGATTCTTCTTACGTATGGCCGGCAAAATGGAGCCGCCAGCCAGGATTACCAGGTAAGAAGATAATACGATTACCAGCAAGATTCTTGCCAATTTCCAGAAAGTTGATAACAATAATAACATCAAA
Organism: Anaerolineaceae bacterium UBA2260; assembly: GCA_002347485.1. Classification (GTDB taxonomy): domain Bacteria; phylum Chloroflexota; class Anaerolineae; order Anaerolineales; family Anaerolineaceae; genus UBA6107. Next base: position 32,508 of record DDXM01000061.1, read on the forward strand.
ATACCGGAAACAAAAACCGGTGGAAGGGCTTGCCGCCAGCGCAAAGTATCGGGGTAGCGGCGAAGCATGTTGAACTTCCAATATCCATAAGAAAAATATTGCCGTGCGAGCGCTCGAAGAGTGACACGCGAGTAATAGACACAGCGGATCGCCGGATCCACCCAAACCCTTCCTCCCGCTTTGCGGACGCGTGTGTTAAATTCATAATCTTCATTCGCCAGCAGGGTTTCATCATATTTACCGATCTGGTCCACAAAGCTGCGAGTGTAGGTGCCGAACGCAACGGTGTCGGCTTCCATGGCTCGGGTCGCGGTGCGATATCGGGCATCCCCCACCCCCAGCGGATGGGCGGTGGCGATGGAGATCGCGTGGGCGATCCATGAATCCGCCCCAGGGCGGATCTCGATGACGCCGCCCACATTTGCGCCCAGTCCCGCTTTTAGCGCCGCGAGACTTTTTTCAATATAATCCGGCGCAGGGATGGCGTGCGCGTCCATGCGGGTGATGACCTCGCCGCGCGACACCTCAATCGCCTGGTTGAGTGCCGCCGGGATGGTGTGCTTTACATTTTCGACCACCCGAAGATTAAGTTCTGGATGCGATTCCTGGAAAGCCGCGATACGTTCCCGCGTCCGGTCGGTGGACATGCCATCCGCGATCACCACTTCCAATTGGTCAATTGGGTAAGTTTGATTGGCGATCGCCGCAAGCAATTCTTCGATCGTTTTCTCTTCGTTATAACAGGGAATGATAACTGAAACCAACAAATAGATTTTCCTGTCAGTTTTCCGGTTTGAGGATTAGCATTCCTGATCGTTGCAACGAACAGCGATCACTTCGATCTCGACCAGAGCGTTCTTGGGCAGCCCGGCAACCGCAACCGTGGTGCGCGCGGGAGGTTCGCTGGGGAAAAACTCCCCATAAACCTTGTTCATCGCCGCGAAGTCCTGCATATCGCGCAGGTAGACGGTGGTTTTTACCGCGTTCTTCAGGCAGGAACCGGATGAGCGCAGCACGGCTTCTAGATTGGTCAATACCTGGCGGGTCTGCGCTTCGATCCCTCCAGGAATAAGGTCTCCTGTCTTCGGATCAATGGGTGTCTGTCCGGCGGTGAACACGAAAACGGCTGCGCCGGTAGCCACTGAGTACGGACCAATTGCCGCTGGGGCTTCCGCGCTCTGATAGACCTTCTTATCATGACAGGACATGATTTTCCTCCATTGAGAATGATTTATTCCATTTTAAACGAACTGCCGAAAAAGGTAAACTATGACAACCATCAATTTGAAGGCAACATCGCGAGGCGTTCAATGGTAAGGGCTGGTATAATCCACGTGGTCAATTCTTAAGAATGCAGGGTACCTATGCTCGAAAAATTAAACACCATTGAAAATCATTATGCTGAACTCACCCGCCTGATGGATGAGAGCAGCCAGGATTACCAGAAAGTGGTCGAACTCGCCAAGGAAAGGTCCGAACTCGAACCGATCGTTCAGCTTTCTTCCCGATATCGGTCGTTACTTAGCGCGTATGAGCAGGCCAGGGAACTGGCGGATTCGGACGACGAGGAAATGCGCGCGCTGGCCAGCCAGGAGATGGAACAACTACCCGGTCAAATTGAGGAGATGGAAAACCAGATCAAACGCCTGCTGGTACCCAAAGACCCAAGAGATGACCGCAATGTTTACATCGAGATTCGCGCCGGCGCCGGAGGCGACGAAGCCGGTTTATTCGCTGCTGAACTGATGCGCATGTACATGTACTACGCGGAATCTCGCGGCTGGACTGTTGAGATGATCTCTGCAAACGAAACCGGTATTGGCGGGTACAAAGAGGTTATCTTCATGGTCAAAGGACGGGGAGCGTATTCCCGCTTCAAGTTCGAATCCGGCGTTCACCGCGTGCAGCGCATCCCTGTAACGGAATCCAGCGGGCGCATCCATACCTCAACCGTGACCGTGGCGGTCATGGCGGAGGTGGAAGACGTGGATGTGCAAATTCCGGATTCTGACATCACAATTGATGTGTTCAGGTCTTCCGGCGCGGGTGGGCAAAATGTGCAAAAGAACGCCACCGCAGTCCGCATCACTCACATCCCCACAGGCATCGTAGTCGCCTGCCAGGATGAGCGCTCACAACTACAGAATAAACTTCGTGCCATGGGCATCCTGCGCGCCCGCCTGTTTGAACTCGAAGAAGAAAAACGCCGCCAGGAACGGGATGCGTCACGCCGCTCGCAGGTGGGTACCGGTGATCGCTCTGAAAAGATCCGCACTTACAATTACCCGCAAAGCCGCGTGACCGACCATCGCATCAACGTGTCTTCGTACAACCTGCCTGCAGTTTTAGCCGGGGAGATCGACATATTTATCGATGAGCTCTCGTTGCGCGATGAAACCGACCGCCTGGCTGCCAGCGGTGAATATGACGAATTCTGACCTGGGCAATTGGGTGGATAATGCGGTTGTTCAACTAAAAGAGAGGAGTGAATCTCCCTCCGTAGAGGTTCACGCCATTGCTTCGCATGTGCTGCAAAAACCCAGGGAATGGATCTTCGCGCATCCTGAAACGATATTGAATGAACCCCAATTGCATGCGCTTGACAAAGCCCTTCATCGATTAATGGATGGAGAACCGCTTGCCTATATCACCGGCATGCGATCTTTTTATGGGCTTGATTTCGTGGTGGATAAGCGCGTGCTGGTTCCCAGACCTGAAACCGAATTACTGGTAGATCTCGCGATAGACTGGTTGAAGAAAAATCCCGACCGGAAGCGCGTTGTGGATGTCGGAACTGGATCCGGAGTGATCGCGGTCACTCTGGCCCATCACTTCCCCGATCTAATCGTCAGCGCAATCGACACCTCCGCAGAAGCTCTAAAAGTCGCGCAATTGAACGCTGCATTACATAAGGTCGTGGATCGCATCAAATTCATCCAGAACGATCTGCTTGAAGGATTGAACGGGCAATTCGACCTGGTCCTGGCTAACCTCCCTTATATACCCGAGTTTGACGTGGGCCAGCTTCCCGATCTCAGGCATGAGCCACGCGCCGCGTTGGATGGCGGCAGCGACGGATTGCGCATAATTGAAAAATTAATCCTGGAAAGTGAAAAAAACATGGCTCAAAACAGCTGTATGATTTTGGAAATACAATATAATCAATGGGAAGCAGTTCAGGATTTAGCACTAATTCGTAATCCGAAGGCAATTATTTCTATCCATCATGATCTTGCAGCTCTACCGCGCGTGATAAGAATTCAAAATTTATAAAATTAACTAAGTCATTTTATTAGGTATGAATTAGGAATTGTTAAATTATGGAAACGATCACTCTACCTGCAGATAACCCGGCTTCGATCCAAACAGCGTTGGAACTGCTCCGGGAGGGTGAGATCATCGCATTCCCAACAGATACAGTATACGGGTTAGGCGCGAACGCTTTCTACTCACCAGGTATTATCAAATTGTTTGAGGCAAAAGGCCGCGACGCCAATAAAGCCATCGCAGTGCTGATCGGTGACCTGGCACAGCTCGATCTACTGACTGAGAACATCAACGAAACTGGCAAAAAACTCGCCAGGAAGTTCTGGCCCGGTGCGTTGACCATCGTTGTGCCGAAGAAAAAGGATGTTCCAGAATTATTGACCGCCGGGAATTCGATCGGCATACGCATGCCGGATCACCCCGTAGCGCTTGCACTGCTAAAGCAATTTGGACCGATGGCTGTCACTTCTGCGAATCTATCCGGTAAAAATAATCCGCATAACGCAAAGGATGTCTCCAAGCAGCTCAACAAGCGCATCCCGCTCATTCTCGATGGCGGCAGTTGCCCGGGAGGGATTCCCTCCACTGTGGTTGATTGCTCTGACAACGAGGTGCACATTCTCAGACCCGGCGCCATCAGCGAGGAAGAGATCAAAGCTGCCTTAAAAACCAAGAGCGATTAACTATCGCCAATGGCATCCCTTTTAGCGATCATTCCTCTCTCAAGCGGTCTTTTTCGTCCTGGTACATGCGCGCGAATTCTCCCCCCCTGTTCAGAAGTACACTCAAACTACCTCGCTCGATAATACGCCCTTTTTCGAGCAGCATGATCTCATCCATGTCAGGCATCCATCGCAAATCATGGGTGATGATCAGCATTCCTTTCCCTTCGGTCCAGTCAAACAGGTTGGTCATCACCTCCCCCGCGGTCACTTGGTCCAGGCTGGTAGTCGGTTCATCCAGTAGAATGTAAGGTCGATCCTGCAGATACAGCCTGGCGAAAGCCAGGCGCTGCCGCTCTCCACCGCTCATTTTTATCCCCCGTTCCCCAATCCATGTGTCGAGTTTCTCTGGCAAAGAGCTGAGCCAATTTGAAAGCCCGGCTTGCGAGATTGCCGCAACCAATTCCTCATCTGTTGCTCCAGGCTTCGCCAGCAGCAGGTTTTGCCGTACATCTTCGTTGAAAATATGCGGCTTCTGCGATAAAACAGAAAAATTGGACCGGATGCCATCCGGATCAATATTTCGCGTGTCGACACCGTTCATTTGGATGTTCCCGCTGGAAGGATATTTAAACACGACCAACAGATCAAGCAAACTGGTTTTTCCAGCTCCACTCGCCCCTACAAGCGCGATTTTCCGCTTTGGTTGCAGCGTAAAGTTGATATTCTCCAGCAGTAGTTCTTCGCTACCCTCGAACGAAAAAGAGACATGCTCGAAGCGGATTGATGAAAGCGGAGTCGCTGGTGTCAATTTTTGGATAGACGTCAGGGGATCATCCACTTTACCAAAGGAGAATAGACGGTGCGCTGCCGCTCTGCTGGCATTGAAGTTTTGTGCCGCCGGATTGAGCGGGGTGATGACCTCAAACGATGCAAGCGTCACCAGGCTGATCACAGCCAGTGTCACGCCTGATATAGTGCCGGCATTCACCAAAGGGATGGCTGCATAGATAATGAGTAGAAGTGTCAGGTTGGTTAAAAGTAGTGACACACCGCTGTTCAAGCCGCCAAGCGCCGCAAGTCGATCCTGCTGCCTACCTGCCTTGTTGAACTCACCTTGGAATCGCTGAATAAATTCTCGCTGGGTATTCGTGGCGTGAATATCCTCCAGCCCCTGCAGAAATTCCACCAGGTCCGCGGAAATCTCGGCGTTTGCCCTGGATAAACTTTCCGATGCTCTCCGGGTAACCAGCAGCGCGACCACGGGTTGCAGAAATCCGCTGACCAGCATTCCGGAAAACAGGATCACGCCAAGTTCAAGCGCGAAACTGCCGATGAACAGGCTGGTGCCAACGACGATGACCAGTGCGACCACCACCGGCGAGATCACCCTTACATAAAAGTTTTCCAAAACCTGCAGATCTCCCATCACGCTTTGCAACAGATCGCCGCCCTGCCGTGTTACCAGGTTGGCAGGAGCGCCAGGCTCTACGCGGCGCATGAAATCCAGGCGTAAGCGCGAGACAACCCGCAGGTTGACCGAGTGCGACACGAGCCGTTCAAGGTATCGGAAAACACCTCGGCTGATGCCGAAGAAGCGCACCCCAACGATGGCCACTTGCAGCGTCGCGATTGAAGGATGCAACGCCGCGCTAGCGATGATGAACGCCGAACTACCCAGCAGGCCGATCCCCGCCGCGACCGCCGCGATCCCCAACAGCAACGACAAGAGAATTTCCCCTGTGAACAACTTAAAGATTGCCAGTAGCCGGGTCAAGGGTTTCATGTGCCCTCCCCCGAGCTCCGCATAAACTCGCGGTAAGGTTGAAAACTCGCGAACAGGTCAGCATGGCTTCCCTGGGCGACGAGGTGGCCGTTTTGCAGAAAGATCACTTCGTCTGCCTTTAAGACGGTCGTGAGGCGATGAGCGATCGTAAGACTGGTCCGACCGATAGACAACCTTTCCAGCGAATCTTCAAGTGTTTGCTGCAAACTCGGATCGAGATGTTGTGTTGGCTCATCCAAAATGATGAGTTTCGGATCCCGTAGGTAAAGACGGGCGAGAGCGACCCGTTGCAGTTCCCCGCCACTGAAGCGGGAACCACCCTCCAGTAACGGTGTCTGCAGGCCGTGAGGTAAACCGTTCACCATTTCACGTAACCCTGCTGTGGCTAACGCCAGGTTGACTTCTTCATCAGTGAATCGGCTTTCACCCAGGGTGAGGTTGAACCAAAGCGTGTCATTGAAGAGATGCGGTGACTGCGGCAACCAGCCCACGCAGCTGCACCAATCCTCCCTCGACCAGGCGTGGATATCCACCCCATTGAGCAAAATCTGCCCGTCTTGAGGTTCAATGAAACGCAGTATCACGCGCGCCAGCGTGCTTTTACCAGCCCCGCTTTTTCCCACCAGGGCGTAACGCCGGCCTGACTGGATATCGAGCGAGATCCCCTGCAGTGCGTTGGGCTGTTCCGCTCCATATGTGTGGGTGAGATCCTTTAGCGTAAGACAAAACGGGCGATTAAACTGATCAACCAGTTTATGCGTTTTCCTGACTGTGATCTCTTGCGGTTCCGGTAGGTCGAGCACCTGGTAGATTTTCTCTGCCGCCGTCACCCCGCTCATGCCGGCGTGGTAACGAGCGCTCAAATTGCGCATCGGAAGATAAAAGTCCGGCGCGATGAGCAGGATAAAAAATGCCTGCTGGAATTCAATACGGGCGTATAAAAGGCGTAAACCGATCTCCACGGCAACCACTGCGGTGGAAAGGGTTGCCACCAGCTCGAGCACCAGCGCTGTGAGAAAGGTCACGCGCAGAACATTCAAGGTTGTCTCGCGGTAGCGGTCGCTGACCTGCCCGACCTCGCCCACCCTTTCCTTGCTGCGTCCCAGCAACTTGAGCGTGGCGATCCCTTGCAACGTGTCAAGGAAATAGTTTCCCAGGCGGGTCAAGGCTTTCCACTGCTTTCCCGTCAAGGTCTCGACCGCTTTACCGATCAACACCATGAACAGGGGAATCAAAGGCGCGGTAAGTAGAAAAACCACCCCGGTCACTAAATCCAGTGGAAAAACCACCGCCAGGATGGTGAGGGGCAATACCGCCGCGATCAACACCTGTGGCAAATACTGCGCGAAATAAGCGTCGAGCGCGTCAACCCCCAGCAGGGCGGTTGTGGTCAACTCAGCGGTAGATTCGTTTTTCAGGTATTCCGGTCCCAGGCGGTCAATCTTTTCCAATAGCTGCAGGCGCAGTTTCGTCTTCACGCTCACAGCCAACCGCCCGGTAACTACTTCATTCATAAAAGTAAAAATAGCCCGCCCCAGCACCACCAGCAGGATCACCATCAGGAGCGGTTTTACCTGCGCAAGCGTTCCCGCGTCTAAAAAAACGTCTGAAATGACCCGGCTTAACACGTGACTTTGATAGATCGCCAGCCCGCCTGCCAGAAAAGCGGATAGTACAGCCAGCGGAAAAAGCCAACCACTGACGCGCGCTTCCCGGAAAAGGCGGGGTTGAATACTCATACCGAGGAGCCGGCGTTACTCGAATTTCAGCAGATTCAGGATATCCTGCAGGGCAGCGTTGAAAACTTCGTCCATGATCTCGCTGCTGGCCTTGTATGCACCGCCGTAGACCCCATCCTGCAGGGCTTCGCGCACCACGTTGGAGGGTAAGATCAGATCCGGTTCAAAAGGCTGTTTTTCCCCATCCGGCATACCAGGTGTGCGTAGAAATGGGAAGGCTTCCATCCACGATGCGTGGAAAGTCGTGAGATTATGCGCCGCGGCAACCGCTCCCACTGAGGGAGATTTCCACCAGTTGTACCAGCCTAATTTCAGATCGCGCAGATCGTTGACCACCTCGCCCAAAGACACTTTCGCCGGGTCATTGCCGCCGTGTCCGTTCACGATCAGGATGCGGCGAAAACCCTGGTGATACAGCGACCGGATGATATCCTCAATCACCTTGAGCAGTGTCTCTACTCGCAGACTGATCGTACCGGGAAAGTCAATGAAATACGAGGAACAGCCAAAATTCAATGGTGGCGTTACCAGTACCCCGGTCTGTACGGATGCTGCCTCAGCTAGTTTCAGTGGGATTTTAACATCCGCATCCAACTCGATATACCCATGCTGTTCCGTCGCACCTATCACAACCATCACGCGATCTTCGGTCTTCAGGTACTGTTCCACTTCCATCCAGTTCATTTCACCCAGATTCATCGGTCACCTCGCGCAATTGTTAAATATGAAATCATTATAGTTGAACTGCAAGACGCCTGCCAGAAAAAACAGGCAGCCTGGGGCTGCCTGTTGTGAAAACCGTACAACAACCGGTTAGACCACGATATTGACCAATCGACCTTTGACGTAGATCACTTTTCGCGGTTCGCGTCCTTCCAGCTGCTTTTGCACCGTCTCGTTGGCGAGCGCTTGCACGCGGGCATCTTCCTCACGGATGTCAACGGGAACGGTGATGCGGTCGCGCACCTTGCCATTTACTTGCAACACCAGCGTGATCTCCTCGACCGCCGCGGCTTTCTCATCCACTGTTGGCCAGCGGCTGGTGTGAACCGAATACGGTTTACCCAGCAGACTCCAGATCTCCTCGCTGATATGCGGAGCGATAGGAGCCAGCATCTGGGTATAGATCTCCACTGCCTCATCCCACGCCGGATGGCCATACACTTTTTCTTTCAACTTCATCATTTCATTCGATAATTCCATCAGGCTGGAAATGATGGTGTTGAACTCGAACTGCTCAAAATCACGCGTCACCGAGCGCAACGTCTGATGCAGTTTTCGCCGCAGCACTTTGATATCAGCTTCGGTAGCTGGCCCCTGCCTGGAGGGTTCCAGGGCGATGCTCCACACGCGGCGCAGCCAGCGCATCACGCCATCGATGCCACCGCTGCTCCAGGGGCCGCCCATATCCCAGCGCGCGAAGAACATCAGATACGCCCGCGTAGCGTCCGCCCCGTATCTTTGCACCAGGTCATCCGGCGCGACCACGTTGCCGCGGCTCTTTGACATTTTTTCAGAGTCCTCGCCCAGCACCATACCCTGGTTGCGCAACTGCATCATCGGCTCGTTCCCCTCCGTGATACCCATATCGCGCAGCGCCTTGTGGAAGAAACGCGTGTAGATCAGGTGCATGTTGGCGTGTTCAATTCCACCGGTGTAGATATCGACAGGCATCCAATAATCGTACTCCTTTGGATCGAACGGACCCTTGTCATAATCCGGGCTGAGGTAACGCAGGTGATACCACGAAGAGCACACAAAAGTGTCCATGGTATCAGTTTCACGTTCAGCCGGACCACCACATTTGGGGCAGGTTGTAAAGCGCCAGGTGGGATGTAGTTTTAACGGGCTTTCGCCGGTCGGTTTCCACTCCACATCATCCGGCAACGTGACGGGCAATTGGGCCTCCGGCACAGGGACCACGCCGCAATTTTTACAGTAAATGATGGGGATGGGTGATCCCCAGTAACGCTGGCGTGAGATCAGCCAATCGCGTAGGCGGTAGTTGGTAGCAGCTTTGCCGACGTGGAGTTTGGTCACATATTCGATAGCCTTTTTGAATGATACATCCCCCGGTGTGCCGCTCAACGGACCAGAGTTCACCATTGTGCCAATGGCGGGCACAGCGGCGGGCATATCCCCACCTTGCCCGAGTTCGATCCCCTGCGGCTGGATCACGATGCGCACGGGCAAATTGAACTTGCGCGCAAACTCAAAATCACGTTGGTCGTGCGCGGGCACTGCCATGATCGCACCCGTGCCATAAGTCAGCAGCACATAATCCGCGATCCATACAGGGATCTTTTCACCATTGACCGGGTTGATCGCGTAACCACCTGTGAAAACACCGGTTTTTTCCTTGTCCGCGGCCTCGCGCTGGATATCGGATTGACGGGCAGTGTCGAGGATGTACAGATCCACTTTGGCTTTTTGCTCGGGTGTGGTCAATTTTTCCACCAGCGGGTGCTCGGGAGCCAGCACCATGAAGGTGACTCCCCACAAGGTATCCGGCCGGGTGGTGAATACCTCCAGGCTGTCACCGCCCTCGGTTTTAAAAGTGACCAGCGCGCCTTCCGATCTGCCGATCCAGTTTGTCTGCAAGGTGCGCACGCGCTCGGGCCAATCGATCTCGTCGTAGTTGATCAACTCATCGGCGTATCGCGTGGTGCGGAAGAACCACTGTTCGAGGTCTTTTTTGATCACAGGCGTGCCGCAGCGCTCACAATGACGGTCTTCGCCCCATACCTGCTCACGCGCCAGCGTGGTATTGCAATTCGGGCACCAGTCCACTGGCGACATTTTTCGGTAAGCCAAGTCATTTTTATAAAGCTGCAGGAAGAACCACTGCGTCCAGCGGTAATATTTTTCATCTGAAGAGATCATTTCCCGCCGCCAATCAAACATCGCGCCCATGGTGCGGAATTGCTCGCGCATGCGGTTGATGTTGGCGTACGTCCACTTGCGCGGGTGGATGTTATGGCGGATGGCGGCATTTTCAGCCGGCAGTCCGAACGCGTCAAATCCCATCGGGAAGAGCACGTTGTACCCGCACATACGCTTGAAACGGGCGCGCGCATCGGAGGGAGAGATGGCGTACCAGTGACCAATGTGGAGATCGCCGGAGGGATAGGGAAGCATGGTCAGCGCGTAGAACTTTGGGCGGCTCTCATCAATATCGGAGTGGTAGAGTCCGTCCTCTTCCCATTTCCTCTGCCATTTGGGTTCGATCTCGCCCGGGTTATACATCGAAGTCTGGTGATTCATTCTCGCTCCTAGTTGATTAAATAATAAATCCCTTCTCCCGTACAGGGACGAAGGAATCCTCCGCGGTACCACCCTGCTTGCCTGCAATCGATAGCAGACCGCTCAAGACGCGATAACGGGCTTACCCGTCGCCGGCTACTGATTTCACCGGTGAAGCTATCCTCACGGAGCTCAGGCGAGTTCAGTCGATTGTGTTCCGGTACACCTGTCGGGCTCCCACCTCGCTCTCCCGGCTCGCTGACGGATGACCTACTACTCCTGCTTTCGCTTTAGTGGACCCAGGGGGATTCGAACCCCCGGCCTTCTCAATGCCATTGAGACGCGCTCCCA
>DDXM01000064.1 GCA_002347485.1 Anaerolineaceae bacterium UBA2260
GTTACCGTTACCGGGTACAGCGGCATCACGGTGCATTTTTGCCGCAAGATCGGCGCTCAGGTAATGGTGCGTGGTTTACGCGTTTTTTCTGATTTTGAGTACGAGTTTCGCATGGCATTGGCCAATCATCGTCTTGAACCGGAAATCGAGGTCATCGCGTTGATCACGAGCGAAGAACACACCTTTCTTTCTTCATCCACAGTGCGCGAGATCGCCTCGCTGAGCGGAGATGTCACCACGATGGTGCCCGCGTTGGTAAAACAAGCGCTGGATTTGAAATTCCTATCCTTGGGCAGCGATCAGCAGGTGGATCCCGCCCAGAATACTCGTGATTAAGTACCGATTTCGTATACATAATCAGCATTTTTCGCTATAATCAAGCTAAGCAGGAGCGTGGGTATGGATATCTTACATCTGGTTGATCGTCTCGAAGAATTATTTAATGAAAGCAAACCCATCTGGTTCACGCACAGCGTGGTTGTCGATGAGGATCGAATGTTGGATTTGATCGACCAGATGAGGGTCACCATTCCTGAAGAGATCAAGAAATCCCAGCAACTGCTCGCGCAACGCGACCGCATCCTTGCCCAAGCCCAGGAAGAAGCCAGCCGTACCATCGCACTTGCCCGGGAGAAAGCTGATAAGATCGTTGCCGAAGACCACATCTCAGCGGCGGCAAAAATTAAGGCTGAGGAGATCGTGGCACAAGCTCATCAGGAGAGCGAACAAACCCGCCGGGAAGCCGATGAGTATGTGTTGCAGACGCTGGAAGCCCTGGATGAAGAACTTTCCAGGGTCATCTCCCAAGTTAAAAATGGAATCCTGGCATTAAAATCCACACGAGTTGATGCTTCTCAACAGGAAAAACCATAATTCCGATATCTAAAAAGAGGTGTTCATTTTACTGAACACCTCTTTTTAGATTCGCTACTTTTTCGTTGATCGGTTTTTCTTTTTCTCTACGCGCAACGAGAGATTCGTCCTCTCCGCCTCCTTATGAAGCGCTATCTTGATCACTTCGTCCATATGTTTGACAAAGCGGATATTCAGGTCATCGCGAACCTTCTTTGGAACCTCAACCAGGTCTTTTTCATTCTTCTCAGGCAGGAGAATGGTTTTTAATCCACTACGATGCGCTGCCAGAATCTTTTCACGCACACCGCCAACAGGCAGTACATTGCCACGCAAGGTGATCTCACCTGTCATACCAATCTCTTTGAACACCCGTCGTTCAGTGAATGCGGATAACAAAGCGGTCGCCATGGTGATCCCGGCGCTTGGGCCATCCTTGGGGATGGCTCCCTCTGGGATGTGCAGGTGGACGTCGACTTCCTCAAAGAGTTGCGGATCGATCTTCAACGAAAAAGCTCTTGATTTCACGAACGACAACGCAGCCTGGGCGGATTCCTGCATCACATCGCCGATCTGACCGGTAACCTGCAGGTTGCCTTTTCCATCCATGATCAGCACTTCCACCGGCATGATCTCCCCACCGTTTTCCGTCCATGCAATGGCAGTCGCGACACCCACTTCGTCCTGCCGCTCCGCTTCGGTCATGAAGAATTGCGGCGGACCAAGAAACTTTTCGATCATCTTAACGGTAATAACCGGGGTGGTTTTCTTCTTTTCGGATTTCAGCCTGGCCTGTTTGCGGCACAAGCGGCCAATCTCGCGTTCCAGGTTTCTGACGCCAGCTTCATAGGTGTACTGACGAATGATCTTCTTAAGTGCCTCATCCTCAATTTCGATTTCACCAGCCTCGAACCCACTTTCCTCCAACTGCCGCGGGATGAGAAACCGCCTCGCAATCTCGATCTTTTCCTCTTCGATGTAGCCCGGGAACTCGAGGACTTCCATACGATCCAGTAAAGCCGGCGGAATGCTGGATAAACTGTTGGCAGTCGTAATAAACATCACCTTGGAAAGGTCAAATGGTAGTTCCAGATAATGATCTGAAAAAGTGTGGTTTTGCTCGGGATCCAACACTTCCAGCAAAGCTGAAGAGGGATCGCCACGAAAATCAGCGCCCAACTTGTCGATCTCGTCCAGCATGAAAAGCGGATTGGCTGACTCAGCCCGGCGCATGGTCTGAATGATGCGACCGGGAAGCGCGCCAATGTATGTGCGCCGATGTCCGCGAATCTCAGCTTCATCCCGCACGCCACCAAGCGATAAGCGCACAAATTTGCGGCCAAGCGCGTTGGCGATGGAGTTGCCAAGTGAGGTTTTCCCAGTGCCAGGAGGGCCGACAAAGCAGAGAATCGGTTGACGTTCTTTGCGCGGTTTTAAACTCTTAACCGCGATGTATTCCAGGATGCGGTCCTTGGCCTTGCCCAACCCATAATGGTTTTTCTCCAACACCCTGGCGGCGTGGCGCACATCCAGGTTATCTTCTGTCTTTTCCTCCCACGGCAAGTCGATGATCCAATCGAGGTAAGTTCGGATGATCCCGACCTCTGGCGCCATGGAGGACATTTGTGTCAGGCGCTCTATTTCCTTGAATGCCTGTTTCTTCACTTCTTCAGGCATCGCTTTCTTTTCGATCTTATCGCGCAATTCATTCAGTTCGCGCGACCAGATATCTCCCTCGCCCAGTTCTGTCTGGATGGCGCGTAATTGCTCACGCAGATAGAACTCGCGCTGCGATCGGTCCACTTCGCTTTGAACCCGGTTTTGAATCTCGTCCTCCAGTTGAAGGACGTCCAATTCCTGGGCTAACAACCAATTGAGCCTCTTGATGCGCGATTTTGGCTCGGTGATGGTCACAAGCTTCATCCGTTCGTCAAAGGGCAGCGAGATCGCCGTGGCTATCATATCCGCTAACCATCCCGGTTCGCTGATATTGACGGAAAAGAGGTGCGCCTCGTCGGGCAGGCTGCGATCAAGTTGAATGCAGCGCTCGAAAAGATCGCGTGATGTGCGCATCAGCGCTTCGGTTTGGCGGTCAACCGTACTGGATTCGTGGACCACGGCTCCCCGCGCCCACATGAACGTGCCTTCTTTTTTGATCTCGCGGATCTTGATCCGCCGCCGTCCCTGAATGAGCGCGGAAGCGTTGCCATCCTGCAGGCTCAGCAACCGCCCGACTGCTACTTCGATACCGATGGGCAGGAAATCTTCGGGTTTGGGTTTTTCGATGTCGCTATCCGTCAGGATGAGTGCGATCATCGTTGTGCCGGCTTTTTGCGCGTGGTTGATTGCGTCCATGTTGGGTCCCGGCGTTATGAAAATCGGCGATACCATGCGGGGGAAAACCACGATATCACGCATAACCAGCACCGGGCAGGTAATTTCGCCGCTCTCATCTGGCACGGCATCCACCACCTGGTAAAGTTCATCCGTTCTCTGGTACAAGGCGGTGTTCAATTCATCAGGGTTATCCTGTCTTTTTTTCCAGTCTTCTCTCATAGTTTCCTTATATTTGGTATTGTGTTTGACCGATTATCAGATCCCGAACTGCAGCGGCGACAAATATACTTCCTGTGACCATTACAACGGCGTCCTTGCCGGCAAATCGGATCGCTTCGGCTAAACCCTCCTCCACCGATTGTGTCTCGATGGCGCGTTTCCCGAACTGATTGGCTAATTCTACCAGTAATTCAGGCTCCATTGCCCTCGGATGCGTGCTGCGCGTCGCTACCAGAACCCTCACCCGGGGTAAGAGATGGTTGAACATTCCGCGCACGTCTTTATCTTCTGAAGAGCCAAAAAGTAATATGATCGGTTTTCCATTCAGGTAATCATCCATGGCCAGGCGAAGACGCAGGGCTGAATCCTGGTTGTGGGCCGAGTCAATGATGATCAGCGGGTTCCGCTTCAATATTTCAAAACGGCCTGGCCAATTCACAGACAGGAATCCAGTCGCGATTGCCTCCCGGCTGACATTGAATCCTATTTCACGCATTACCTGGATCGTAGCGTAAGCAGTAGCCGCGTTTTCCACCTGGTGCAGCCCCAAAAGCGGGATCGTAAAATGGTCAGGTTCCCATTCAGTTCGTCCGCCAGACGCGATATACTCCTTCACCAGCTCCTGCTCCCCACTGGACCACAAGAAGAAAGTTTGACCTTCCAAAGAGCGGGAGTGCTCGCCGTAGAAATAGTCGCGCCCAATCATCGTAAGTGGAGCCCGCCGCTCGATCGCGATGCCTTCAATCACTTCACGAGCTTCTTTCCATTGCGGGGCTAAGACAACCGGTTTACCCGCCTTGATTATCCCTCCCTTTTCAGCCGCGATTTGCGCGATGGAATCACCCAGCACATTCATGTGGTCAAAGGAAAGAGAAGTGATCACGGAAACCAGGGGGTCAACCACGTTGGTGGCGTCCAGGCGTCCGCCCAGGCCAACCTCAACCACAGCGACATCCACGCGGCGGTCCGAGAACTCTTTGAACGCTATAGCGGTTGTTATCTCAAAGGTTGTGATCTCAGGCACCTGGGCGACCAGGGGTTTGATGCTTTCTACAAGGTCGATCAACCTTTCGTGCGTGATCGACACACCGTTCACCTGGATGCGCTCGGTAAAATCCTGCAAGTGCGGGGAGGTATAGAATCCGGTTTTATAGCCAGCGGTGACCAAGATATTCGCTATCATCGCACCGGTGGAACCCTTCCCCTTGGTGCCGGCGATGTGCACAACCGGGTAATCCATGTGTGGATTTCCCATTATTCTCATCAACTCGCGCATTCGATCCAGGTTAAATTTCTCCGGAGAATAGCGCAATTGGCGTGTGAGACTGTAATCTACAAAAGAATAGATATAATCAAGCGTTTGCTGTAGCTTTTGCGCGAGGTCAGACATTTGTTTTTTTACCATTCTATATTATATTAACGCAGGCATTGTAATCTTACGGGATGGTTATGACAAGAGAAACCGCAAGTTCAACGCAAAATGAAGCCTCTGTCACATTGCTCAGCGTGAAGATTGGGCTGACTGCCTGTACTTCTCTTAAAAGTAAACGCAACTGCCTGCGACCGTTGCTTTCGCGCATCCATAAGGAGTTCAATGTGGGGGTGTCTGAAACCGGTTTGCTGGATTTCTGGCAGTCAGCCTGGATCTCATGCGCGATCGTTTCCAACGATTCGCGGCATAACGCGCAAGTCGCCAATGAGATCCTGCTCATGATCGATAGCAGCTTTCCGAATGTGGTAGTTGACGAATACCACCTCGAATATCGGTAATCGAGTTAGATTGGAGTGAAAATTTTTGAATTCGAACCAGCAGATCAAAAAGAAACTGAACAGCATCCTGCCCTTCGTGCAAAAACCCGGACGTTATGTGGGGGGTGAATACAACCGGGTTAAAAAGGACTGGGACAGCGTAAGATCACATGTCGCGCTGGTTTTTCCTGATATTTATGACCTCGGTTTGCCCAACCTGGGCGTAATGATCCTATACGAGGAGATCAACAAGCGACCTGACGCCTTGTGTGAACGGGCTTATCTACCCTGGCTCGATATGGAAAAAGCCATGCGGGAGAATGAGATCCCGCTTTACTCGCTGGAATCCAAAACGCCGCTATCCCAGTTTGACCTGATCGGGTTTACCCTGCCCTACGAAACTCTTTATACCAATGTTCTCAACGCTCTCGACCTGGCAGGCATTCCGCTTCATGCAAGTGAACGGGTTGAAAACCACCCTATCATCATCGCTGGGGGTCATGCCGCCTACAACCCCGAGCCTATGGCGTCATTCATCGACGCGTTTGTCATCGGCGAGGGAGAGGAGGTCATCCACGAGATCATCGACCTTCTGCAGCGCGCCAAAGAACACGGAACAACTCGAGCAGAAACGCTTCAATCGCTCCAGGCTCTACCCGGGCTTTATGTTCCTTCTCTTTATAATCCCAGCTATCACCCAGACGGGACATTCGAATCACTGACTCCTCTGACCAAGGAATTTCCGACATCGGTATCAAAACGGTTTTGCGGCACCCTCCCACCACCGCCAACCCGCTTCCTGGTACCTTCGATCGATGTGGTGCACAACCGCATAGCGATGGAGATCATGCGCGGCTGCACACGCGGCTGCCGCTTCTGTCACGCCGGCATGGTCAACCGACCGGTACGTGAACAACCAGTTGCCACAATTATCAGCGCCATCGAAGAAGCCCTTGCCAACACTGGCTACGAAGAGATCGCTTTGCTATCGCTTTCATCTAGTGACTACACGCAAATCGGCAGCCTTGTCGATGAGATCACGCGCCGGTTTAAAGACCGCAACCTGACCATCTCCCTGCCCTCCTTGCGCATTGAATCCTTCTCCGTAGAACTGATGGAAAAATTAAAGGGAGTGCGCCAGGGCGGGTTTACGCTCGCACCCGAGGCGGCGTCTGACCGTATGCGCAACCGCATCAACAAGCCGATCCAGGCGGAACAGCTGCTCGCTACCGCGCGCGAGATCTACTTGCGCGGATGGAACACTTTGAAGTTGTATTTCATGATCGGTCAACCAGGCGAAACGATGGAAGATGTTCAGGCGATCGCTGACCTGAGTAAAGCGGTGATCGTCGAAGGACGTAAAACTATTGGCAAACGGGCTAACCTTCACGTAGGAGTTAGCACCTTTGTTCCCAAACCTCACACACCCTTCCAGTGGGCTTCGCTCGATCCGCTGGCTGTCGTGTTGGAAAAACAAAACCTGCTTAAAGACCAGTTACGCGGTCCCGGACTCAAAATGACCTGGTCTAATCCTCGTGAAACCATCCTCGAAGCCGCACTTTCACGCGGGGACCGCAACCTGTCCAAAGTGATCGAGACTGCCTGGCGTAACGGCGCGAAATTCGACGCGTGGCAGGATCAGTTCAACTTTAACATTTGGATGGATGCCTTCGAAGCTCACCACCTCTCACCTGACTTCTACGCGTCGCGCCCCCGAAGCATGGAGGAAGCCTTCCCTTGGGACCATATTCACACCGGCGTGGCGAGAAAATTCCTGCAACGGGAGTACCTCCGATCATTGGAGGGTACGCTCACCGACGATTGCCGCGACGGGTGTCACGCCTGCGGTATTTTGACCGAGTTCTCGGACCTGCGTCGCGCCAATCCAAGTGAATTGTGGCTATGCCCGGAGGTGAATTGATGCAGCGTATCCGGTTGATCTACTCAAAGGGCGACGAACTAAAATTCACCGGCAACCTGGATATGATGAAAGTGTGGGAGCGTACCTTCCGGCGCGCCGGGTTGCGCATTGTGTATTCCCAGGGATTTCACCCGCAACCCAAGATCCATCAGGCTTTGCCCTTGCCTCTGGGTTTCACCAGTGAGCATGACATGCTTGATTTCTGGTTGGATTCCGAAGAAAACCTGGCACAGATCCAGTCAAAGCTGGAGAAAGCCTTGCAACCGGGCATTACGGTGCAGGAATACCAAATAGTTCCACCCGAGATCAAGCCGCTACAAACACTGGTCCTCTCTGCGATGTATTTAATCCAGATCGACCCAGCTAATGATCCGCCAGACCTCGCGAGCAGGATTGAAGCGCTCCTGGATCAAAGCGAGTGCCTGCGCGAGAGGCGTGGTAAACCATACGACTTGCGTCCCCTCATCGAATCACTGGAGATAAACTGTGAGGATCCAACCAAAATGAGTATGACGCTGGCTGCCCGCCCCTCCGCGACAGGCCGACCGGAAGAAGTGCTCGACGAACTGGAAATCTCCTTGCAGGATGTGGAAATCAAGCGAACCAGGATAATCCTATCTGAATGAAATCAGTCACCACTTCACCTGAATTCCAGACTTATGAATGCGTGAACCCTGATTGCCGCATGCGGTTCGCTACCGACCTGTCTGTCAGGCAGATTGAGCGCTGCCCGCGTTGCGGCAGTGTGATGCAAACATCTGGTGAACGATTCACCAATTTTATTCGCCCGCCTTCCAGTAATCTGACACCCGGCTTCAGGCTCAGTCTCGTACTCGATAACCTGCGCAGCGCGCTAAATGTCGGTTCGATCTTTCGCACCGCCAGTGGTGCTGGAGTAAAGCATATTTACTGTTGCGGCACCACTCCCACCCCTGACCACCGCGGGGTAAAAAAAGCCAGCCTGGGAGCTGAGGATTACATCCCATGGCGTCACCATCCAAATTGCCTGCTACTGGTGAATGAAATGAAGAACACAGGTGAGAAGATTTGCGTGCTTGAATCCACCGCGGACTCGGAATCGCTGTTTTCAATCAATGACGAAATTATTTCAGGGAATTGTCTCACCCTGGTGGTGGGCAACGAGATTTCAGGCGTTGACCCGCAGGTACTGGAACAAGCAGATATATCGGTCCATATCCCGATGGCAGGCGCAAAAACATCGATCAACGTGGCCGTCGCCGCAGGGATCACTCTGTATTGGCTGTTCGGTAATCATCAACAGATGCGTGAGAAAAGATTAAAATAAGTTACAATCTCATTGATTTTCACGAGGAATTTATATGCCGATCTATGAATACAAGTGCAAGGATTGTGGTACCCGTTTCGAGAGAATTCGATCGATGAAAGACGCTGACGCGTCCATCGGTTGTCAGCATTGCGCCTCCGATAATACGGTTCGCGTTCTTTCCACCTGTTACACCAAATCGGATGGGATGACATCCCGGTCCTCCTCCTCAGGCTGCGCCGGTTGTTCAGGTGGTTCATGCAGCTCCTGTAGTCATTAACAGTTTAATTGGAGAAACGATGAATTTCTATCAGGGCAAGAGCGCATTGATCACTGGGGGATCCAGCGGTATTGGTCTTGCCCTGGCGAAAAATTTCGTCCGAGAAGGCTGCAATGTGACAATCCTATCGAGGCAAGAAAGCATTTTGCAGAGTGCCGTCGCGGAAATTTCGAGTGTCAAACCTTCATCTCATCTAACTGTTATCCCACTCCAGGCGGATGTGACGAAACACCAGGAGCTTAAATCCGTACTCCATGCTTACACAACCCAGTATGGGATTCCCGATATCGTGGTCAATAGCGCCGGTGTGAGCCATCCTGGTACGTTCACAACGTTAAAGCCTGAGATCTTCCACTGGATGATGGATGTCAATTATTTTGGCACGGTTTACGTTTTAAAAGAGCTGGTACCAGAAATGAAAACCAGGCGTTCCGGTCACATCATTAACATCTCCTCGATGGCTGGCTTCCTGGGTATCTACGGGTACACCGCTTACAGCGCGTCCAAGTTCGCCGTTTCGGGGTTCACTGACGCCCTGCGGTCAGAACTTAAGCCATACAACATCAAGGTTTCTATCGTATTTCCTCCCGACACCCAGACCCCACAACTGGAATACGAAGAGAAATATAAACCCTTCATTACGAAGCAGGTTGCCGGTTCAGCCAAGCTGATGAGCGCAGAGGCGGTCGCCGCAGAGATCGCGCGCAGGGTGGCGCGTGGAAATTACATTATTCTACCCGGATTTGAAGCCAAACTATTCTACACTTTGCAAAATCTGATGGGTAGGAGATTGTATCCGATCATAGATCTCCTCATCAGAGACGCCATAAGCAAGCTCAAGATCGGATAACCAGATTGCCTATGCTATACTCGCAATATCTACAAATCAAATTTTGAGAGGATATACATGAAAAAGGATTTTCTCGCGATCTCTGATTACTCACCGGTGGAACTGCAGGAAATGCTCGACCTGGCTGTTGAGTTAAAGAAGGAACACTTTGCTGGCGGGAATCAACCGCTTTTCAAAGGCAAGGTTCTGGCAATGGTCTTCCAGAAACCCAGCCTGCGCACGCGCGTTAGTTTTGACATGGCGATGCGCCACATGGGTGGTGACGCGCTCTACCTTTCTCCCTCCGAGATCGGGCTTGGTCAGCGCGAATCCATCGCTGATGTAGCCAGGGTTATCTCCGGATATGTGGATGCGATCATGGCCAGGGTTTTCGATCACGCTCACGTGCTGGAGCTGGCAAAATGGTCATCGATCCCTGTGATCAACGGTCTGAGTGATTACAACCATCCCTGCCAGGGTATGGCTGATGCTCTCACCATCCAGGAGAAATTCGGCTCACTTAAGGGATTGAACGTCACGTATGTTGGCGATGGCAACAACGTGGCGGTTTCGCTTTTGCATGTGTGCGCAAAATTGGGCGCCAATTTCACTCTTGCCAGCCCTGATGGCTATGACATGTTGCCTGAAGCTGCCGCATTGGGCAGGAAATTTGCCAGTGAGTCTGGCAGCAAGGTTAAATTCCTGCGCGATCCCCACGAAGCAGTCAAACAGGCGCACGTCATCTACACGGACACATGGACCAGCATGGGGCAGGAAGCTGAAACGGAAAAACGAAAGGCGGTCTTCCCGCCATACCAGGTGAATCAGCAATTGGTGAGCGAAGCGGATAAGGACGTGATCGTCATGCACTGCCTACCCGCGCACCGCGGACAGGAACTGACGGATGAAGTCGCTGATGGCGTGCACTCCGTGATCTTCCCGCAGGCGCACAATCGGCTGCATGCGCAAAAAGCTATCCTGCATAAACTACTTTTGCCGTAGTCAACACTAACAATATTGAAAAATCGTGTGAACCTCCACGCGATTTTTCTTTTTAATCACCACATTCGAATATATAATGAAAAGAAACCGTTTATCGAAATCGCAAGGAAGGTTACCATGCCCCGGAACGCAAAAATCGTCTGCACTTTAGGACCAAGTTCTTCCACCAAATCCATGATCCGCAAATTGATCAAGGCCGGGATGGACGTCGCCAGGTTGAATTTTTCGCATGGTGACCATGCTTCTCATTTAAAAATGATCCGCCTGATCCGTGAATGCGCACAAGAAACTGGGAAGCCAGTCGCGATCCTGCAGGATTTGCAAGGACCTAAATTGCGAGTTGGAAATCTACCAGTAGAAGGGATTCAACTCAACGCCGGGACGAGCGTCAGATTGTTCATGTCAGATCAGCAGGACGAGATCATCGATATGGACGACATCGCCTTTCCTCTGGATGTCCCCAATCTGACCAGGGTAGTGAAATCGGGCAACCGTATCCTGCTCGACGATGGAAAACTCGAATTGCAGGTTACTTCTGTAGGAGATAAATTTGTGGACACCCGCGTGATCCTCGGTGGTGTGTTAAAGTCACACAAGGGCGTCAATCTCCCCGGCGCTGATCTTGGCATCGCGCGCTTCACCGAAAAAGACCGCGCTGACCTGGTTTTTGGCCTTTCGCAAGGGGTGGATTACATTGCCATCTCATTTGTCGAGACAGCCGAAGATATCCGCTCTGTCAAACAGATCATCTCGGAAATCGATCCGGGGAAAGCAAAAATGCCCATTATTGCGAAGCTCGAGCGGCCAGCTGCGATCGAAAATTTGCATGAGATCGTCCACGCGTCTGAAGGGGTAATGGTGGCGCGTGGAGACCTTGGCGTGGAAACCTCGCCATCGCTGGTGCCCATTGTGCAGAAGGAGATCATTAAGATTGCCAACCAGCACGCCAAATTGGTTATCACCGCCACGCAAATGCTCGAATCAATGATCGAGAATCCCCGCCCTACCAGGGCGGAAGCTTCTGATGTGGCGAACGCGGTTTTTGATGGCACCGACGCGGTGATGTTATCCGCTGAGAGCGCATCAGGGCGATACCCGGTGGAAAGCGTTTTGATGATGGACGCGATCATTTGCGAAGCGGAGAAACACAAGCAGGAATGGGGGCACGCGGGGGATTTTCCCGCTGATGCTCTGCAGGATGACGCTTTGGCGATCTCCAACGCAGCGAAGACCCTGGCGCATGACCGGGACGTTACCAATGTGGCGGTATTCACGCAGAGTGGAAAAACTGCTCTATTAATGTCGAAAACCCGCCCCAGTGTTCCAATCATCGCTTTCACGCCTGAACCCGCTACGCTTACAGCTATGAGCCTTTATTGGGGTGTGCAGCCAATATTAGTCCCCTTTGCGAACAGCCTGGAGGAAATGGTGCGCAGCATGGACAATTACCTGCTGGAAAAGCAACAATTGAAATTCGGAGAACAAGTGGTGCTCATATCCGGTTTTCCTGTTGGGGCTATGCGCCTGCCCAACCTTGCGCTTTTACATACCGTCGGAGAAGAAGTTTAAACCCGGGAGAGATAGGATGGAGATTCGGTTACTCGAAAAATCCAATTCCAAAGCGATCAGGTTGTTTAAGAAACTCCCTTATCGTCTATACGCAAATAACAAATTTTGGGTTCCCCCCATCCCCGGTGAGATCGAAAAGGTCATGTCACCTGAGAAACACCCTTTCTATACTCATTCAGAAGCCGATTTTTTTATCGTTGAAAATAAACACGAAGTTTTGGGAAGGATCGCGGTAATTCACAACCGCCATTATTGTCAATACCATAACGCGAAAACAGCCTTTTTCTATTATTTCGAATCGATCAATGACACTGAAGTGACGCGGATGCTCTTTTCAGCGGCAGAAGCATGGTGCCTGGAACGGGGATTGGACACCATCATCGGACCCAAGGGCTTTCTCCGCTCGCAAAGCCCCGGCTTGCTGGTGGATGGCTTCGATCAATTACCTGCGTTCGGAATTTCCTACCACCTGCCTTATTACCAGGCGTTGATCGAAGACTTTGGATTTGTTAAAAGCCACGATCATTTTTCAGGGTACCTGGATCATCACCCTGATGAAAAAATTCACATGATCGCGGAAAAGGTCCTCTCGCGTGGAAATTTTGAAGTAAGGAATTTTAACGATGTGCATGAGCTCATCGAATGGATCCCGGTCGTCGATAAGGTGCAACAGAAGGCGTTTTCAGATAATCCAAATTTCTTTCCCCACTCTGACCAAGAATTCGACCTGCTGGCAAAAAATATCCTCGCGCTCGCTGATCCCAGGTTCCTCAAACTAATTTTGCACAATAACGAGGTGGCTGGTTTTATTATCGCGTACCCGAATATCAATCATTCACTGCAGCGCTGCAAAGGCCGCTTGTTTCCGTTTGGTTGGTTGCTGCTGCGAAACGAAAAGAGCCATCCTTTAATCCTGGATATCAATGGCGTAGGCTTGTTACCCGAGTACCAGGGTTTGGGTGGCAATGCCCTGCTTTACTCTGAGCTGGATAAGGTGATCCATTCCACGCGCATAAAAAAAGCGGAGATCGTCCAGGTGGATGAACGAAATCTCCGCAGTTATGCAGATATGCAGAAAATGGGGATCACTTTTTCAAAAACACACCGCACTTATATTAAGAAGCTTGAACCTCAGGCTACGCCTCTAGAACATCGAGTTGTTGATGGCGTCCAGAACCTCGCTTGATGGTCGCAGCTTCTCGTTCGCAAGCCGGTTGAGCGGGGTTTCCGGTATATTGTACTTGTCAAACAGGATCGGCACATTCGGGTCAACATAAAGCAATCCGGTTAACAACCAGTTGTTATCCGCTGCTTCCTGGAGTTTATTCAACGCCTGCATTTTATCCGTGGGGTCATATTCGCTCTCAAGCTTCTTCAGCACCACGGTGCTACCGTCGAACATGGTCACCTCTCGCGTTGTGCCCCGTTCGAAATCCTCCACCGTGATCTCGTCGCGTGCAAGCACCAGTGAGATCTCGTGCAATGGTTCTTCATGTGTCTTTCCAAATGAGTAGGAATGGAACGAGTTTTCATGATTGTGGAAGGTCACGCATGGACTGATGATATCGAGAACCGCGATACCCTGATGCGCGATGGCGGCTTTGATCAGTTCCTTCACCTGTTTGGGGTCGCCCGCGAAGGAACGCGCCACGAATGTGGCATTTGAAATTAATGCTTCCATCGCCAGGTCAACAGGTAGAAATGGATTGGTACCCTGGTGTTTGAGTTCCAACCCTTTCTCCGCCGTGGCAGAGAATTGCCCCTTGGTCAATCCATAAACGCCATTATTCTCGATGATATAGACGAGTGGCAGGTTGCGGCGGACAAGGTGCTTGAATTGTCCGAATCCAATACTGGCAGTGTCCCCATCACCACTCACCGCGATCGCTTCCAGGGTGCGATCGGCAAAAAGCGCACCGAGCGCGAGCGAAGGCATGCGCCCGTGCAGCCCGTTGAAAGCGAACGACCTGCCAAGGAAGTACGTGGGACTCTTGCTGGAGCATCCGATCCCGCTGAATTTAACGACTTTCTCAGGCACGAGGTTCATTTCATAACAGGCAGCCACGATCTGCGCGGCAATGCTGTTGTGTCCACATCCCTGGCATAAGGTTGAGGCGGCTCCTCGATAATCAGCCCTGGAAAGCCCCACCAGATTGGTTGCTTGGTTTGATGTCGTAACCATGATTAATTTTCCTCGCTTTTCCGGATCTGTTCCGTGATCCACTTGGCTGGCAACGGCAGGCCATCCATGTGAGCCACCTTACGCAGCTTGTAGGCAACATCAGGGAAATCCATGGTGAGCAATTGTGAAAGCTGGCCATCGCGATTGAGTTCAACCACATAGGTCACACGATGGTCAAGAATGAATTGTTTAATCGCTTTGTTGAAGGGAATACCGCGTATTCGCAGATAATCTACATTATTCCCCTCTTCAGAAAGCAAATCGCACGCCTCCACCACCGCGGAATCCACGGAGCCAGACGCAATGATCCCGACTTCTGCACCCTCCCGTAATTGGACGACAGGTTCAGGTAGAGATTCGCGCGCCAATTCGATTTTCTTCTTGATGCGGCCAAAGTTCGCCACCCAGGTATCTCCGTCTTCTGTGTAACCAGCGAACTCATCGTGGCTCGTGCCGCGCACAAAATGCCCCGAGCGGGGATGCTGATTCCCAGGAAGCGTGCGGTAAGGGATGCCGTCACCATCGATATCTAGATACCTTCCCCAAACTCCGCCGTTCTTTTCAAGTAACTGGTCCAAATCTTTTTCCCAAAGCACTTTCCCACGGTCCATTGGAGCGTCCGGGTATTCGAATTTTGCGGTCATCCACTGGTTCATTCCAAAATCGAGGTCGGAAAGCACGATCACCGGGGTTTGGAACCTCTCGGCGATGTCGAATGAACGCCAGCCAAACTCGAAACACTCCTGGATGGTGCCGGGAATGAGGATTAGCATTTGCGAATCGCCGTGACTCATGAAATTCACCATGGTTAGGTCGCCTTGAGAAGTGCGCGTGGGCATCCCGGTGCTGGGCCCCACCCGCTGAACATCCCAAATAACAACCGGCACTTCAGCGTAGTATGCCAGGCCAACGTACTCGGTCATGAGGGAAAGCCCCGGACCAGAGGTTGACGTCATCGCTCGCAAACCACCCCAACCAGCGCCGATGGCCATGCCGATCGCTGCCAATTCATCTTCCGCCTGGACAATGGCAAAGGTATCCTTGCCAGTCTCCGGGTCCTGGCGGTACTTGGGAAGTGAATCATGCAGAGTTTCAGCCAGGCTGGTGGCAGGCGTGATTGGGTACCAGGATAGGAACTGCACACCTCCAAAAATTGAACCAAGCGCGGCGGCGGTATTGCCATCCGTCATGATGTATCCCTCGGTGCCATTCATCGGCGCAGTGATATAACGATCCCTTTTCTCAAGGTTCGCTTCAGCCCAATCAAAAGCCAGTTTCACCGCCTCAAAATTGCTTTCAACAGCTTTCTGGCTGCCTTTAAAGTGATATTCCAATGCCGCATGGATCAGGGTGATATCGATCTTCAATAAGGATGCCAGGACACCTACATACATCATGTTGGCAATATAATCTCGGAAAGCTGGTGAGACATTTGTCTCCTTCAGCAATTTGCGCACGGGCATTTTGTACACAATGATGTCATCGCGCAACTCAGGGAATGTCAGGTCGTCGGGTACAAGCATCACACCATTCGGCACAAGAGCAGCAATGTCCTTTTCCAGCGATGCAGGGTTCATCGCCACGACAATATCGTCGTCTTTGACGCGGCCCAGGTAACCTTTTTTGCTCACGCGCAGCGTGAACCAAGTGGGTTGACCCTGGATATTTGATGGAAAAATGTTCTTCCCGGAAACAGGGATGCCCATGCGAAACAACGCCCGCATCAGGGTGATGTTGGCGGTCGCGCTTCCTGAGCCATTGATCGTGCTAAAGGTGATGCAAAAATCGTTCTCGATCATCGCTTGTTTTTCTATCAATTCAGACTCCATAGAAGTGAAGTTTCACTCAAAAGACAATCTTTGCACTGGTTTCTCGCGTTGGTTTACAAGGTCCATATGCTCAATGAGCAGCGATAATCCAGCCGAATAATTGCGGTTTCGCAATTGTTCAACGATTCGCGCGTGGTATTGCCACACGCGCTCCACGTAGGTAAAATCCGGGTATACTTCCAAACCGCTCAAGTGATAAACCTCCCAAAAGGCATCCAGTATGCCGTCCAGGTATTGATTGTTCAAATGCTTATAAATGAGCAAATGGAATTCCCGATGAACCTTTACAGGTACTTTACCTGGAAATTTCTGGATGCACAGGAAAGCTGACTGTACCAATTCTTCCAAACGTTCGATCGTTTGAACGTTGAGGGTTTGCGCTGCTTCAACAAAATATACTGTTTCCAAATGTTTGCGCAGATCGGCGAATTGCTCGTAGGAGATGCACCCGCTACGCAGCGCATAATTAAGCCCAGGTTTAAGAGCCGCGGAAAAATCATAGGGTAATTTGCGAATACCGACCTTTGGTTTCACTTCAACGATGCCTAATGAACGCGCCTCTTCCAGTTGCTCGCGCAGCGTGGCGATGCTAATACCCAGTTGTTTGCTTAAGACATTTAGCGGGGGGATACGTTGGTTGGAATCATCCGGTAAAGATGCCAAATAGGTCAGGAATTCCGATAATTTTCGATTCATATCAACCATTTGCCGTCATTTCATCTGATTAATTCAACCTCATTGATTATAACAAAACAAATAAAATCCGACAATTATGCCAATTGTCATGTTTTTAATCGATATTATATGATTAATCTGTTTAATAAGCAGTGAATTTAATGCGTCGGAATCTTTCAAAAAACGCGGGTTCACCCGTTGAGGGATCTTTTTCGAATTGGGAGCGGTAATTGGCTTTCAACTCATCTCGTGTGAATCTCAATTGGGACTGGTGGCATAAAAGCGCGTCAATCTTAATCTCCAACGTTTCTGTCACATTTAAGGCGAGGTTTGGCTGTCCCGTCAGGCTCAACCAGATCTCTTCCACCTGGTGGGCGGGAATTTTCTCCTCTTCATTATCCAATAGGTAACCCGGGTTGCCAACGGCGGGGAAGATCGCATCCAGTACCACCTGTCCAGTCGCGCGATGATCAGGGTGGTTGATACGATTATCTGCAGGAAATAAATTCGTTGGATCGCAGGAAACTACGATTTCCGGTTTGGATTCTCGAATTACCTTGATGATCTCATTACGGAGCCTAAGATCAGCGACCAGATCCCCATCCATATGGTCCAGGAAACGAACGTTGGAGACGCCCAGTACACCAGCTGCGTTCAATTGTTCTTCCATGCGGATCCCCGCAGTCACCATTGGGTCATTATCAGCGTCCTGTGTTCCCCGTTGCCCTTTGGAAAGCAGGCAATAACTTACTTCGTGTCCCATGGCGGTCCATCGGGCGATCGTTGCGCCGCAAAAGAATTCGGGGTCGTCGGGATGAGCGAGGATTACAAGGATCTTTTTACGTGTTTTCCAGCCTTCAGGCATGCAATCAGGAATATTTATTGCTTCTGACATTGTCCGCAACCACCGCCGCCATGATTTGCCACAAAGGATGCGGCAGCTTTGTTGAGTGAATCAGCATCCTCGAGTAATTGAAGATCGCTCATGGGATACTGGCGTTTGCCGCGTTCTGGTAATTCCACGGTGATCATACCGCTCAAAGGCTGCACATCCACCACTTTTCCTTCTCCCTCAGGTGTCATCACTTTTTTGTTCCGTTTTGGCAGGGCTTTACGTGCTTCGCGATAGTGTTCATATTCATAGATCAGGCAGCAACGTAACCTGCCGCACATACCTGTGATCTCGGCGGGTGTGAGCGAGATTCCTTGCTCCTTGGCCATCTTGATCGAAATGGAACTGAACTCGGTGATAAAACGTGTGCAGCAACGGGTCTCGAGTCCGCAAGCCCCCATGCCGCCCATGAGTTTTGCCACATCACGCGGGCCGATCTGCCGAAATTCGACCTGTGCGGGCGCAAAAAGTTTCTGCATGTCAGATCGCAGTGATTTTAACTCCACCTTTTCCTCGGTATCGCTGCTGAAAAGAATGGTTAGACGGGTTCCGTCGAAACTGTATTCACTATTGACGATCTTAATGTGATTAAGGCGCAGTTCTTTAGCGCGTTCTTTGCATTTCTCGACCACCTCAGGTTCTTTGTTCTGCCATGCCTGACGCTGAATCAGGTCCTTGGGTGTCGCCAGGCGGTCCAATGGTTTCCACGTGGTCTCCGTGGACTCAGCATCTGGCTTCACGAAGTTCACAACCTCCCCCAATTGCCACCCGCGGCTGGTTTCCACCAATACCATGTCGCCTTTTTGAATATTTTCGATCCTGGCGGCATCAAAATTGTAAACTTTGCCTACTTTTGAAAACCGGACCCCAACTATTTTTGGTTCCGTGTTATTTTCTGTCATGCCGTTTCCTTTGCCTGCGCTAACTGACGCAATCCTTCAGTATTACACAATATGATTAACATCCGTCCATCACGAAAAACTATTGGTATTTTTCGAGGTACTCCTCAATATCCTGTTTCGTGGTATTGAAAAGCTCGATCAGTTCCTCATCGGTATTCCTATATCGGCGAATCGTCAACATGGCGCAGTGCCGGCAACCTCGCATCGCTCGGAAGGAATCCGCGTTGCACGCGGAACAACTCCCAAGCTTGACCATCATCAAACTGAAAGCCACCAGGTCACGGTCCTCAACATCTGGTGAAGTCAGGTGGTCAATCAACAGTGCCCATTTTTCACCGCGTAAATCCCGTAAAGATGGGATCACACGGATGGGGAACAAGATCTCGGTATCAGAATTTAACATCTTTATGTAGTTGCTCTTGCCTGCGCCTTGGCAGCTCTCGCAATCTCCTCTGCCTGATAATTCACCGGTCGAATTGTAGCATAGTATTCAAGCGGTTTTCCCAGCTTCTCTTTTGGAAAAATGTGGGTCTCACCGCGTTCATACGTGGCAATATGGAAATCATGGTCCATTTTAATCGCATCGAAGGGGCAAAACTCAGCGCAACTGCCGCAGTTCATGCACTTGTCAATGTCAATGTAGAATTCCGCTGATTCCGTTATCGGTCGCCCCGTCTCCGGATCCTTGGCACGTGTGATCCAGATGCACTGGGTGGGACAAACCTTGGAGCAAATTCCGCAGGCTGTACACCTGTATGTCCGTTGACCCTCTTCATCCAAAGTGTAGACCAGGAATGGGATGACCCGGAATTCTTCCGGGATCGTAACAGATTCTTCAGGATATTGAATGGTGAACAAACCATCCGCAGTAATTTGCCCTCTACGGGCTTTGGATTTCTTCCCACCGATAATATCCACCAGGTAGGTGGCGAAAAAATGCTTGAAGGTAAGCAGCAATCCTTTTACAAGTCCAAGTCCATTCATCTATTCTCCTCCTGCTTATCGGTCGACCTCGCCGAGCACTACATCCACCGCGCCGAGTATGGTCACGGCGTCTGCGATCTTCCCACCCACACACATCTTTTCCAGGCTCGTCGTGCTCATCAGCGATGGAGAGCGGACATGATACCGTTTCGGATTGTTCTTGCCATCAGAAACGACATAATAGCCAAGCTCGCCGCGTGGACCTTCAACCCTGCCATAAGCTTCGCCAGGTGGCACCCTTACCGCGTACTGCACCTTTCCAGTCTGGATGGGGCCATCGGGGATCTGTTTGATCACCTGTTTGAGGATGCGCAGGCTCTGCCTGATCTCAGCCAACCTCACCAGGTAGCGGTCATAAACATCGCCATGATTTTGATAACAGACGTCAAATTCCAAACGGTCGTAAATACTGTATGGATCAACTTTGCGAATATCGTAAGGCACGCCGGACGCGCGTAAACTGGGTCCACTCGCCGAGTAATTGATCGCCTCCTCAGCCGTCAACACACCCACTCCCTGGCAGCGCATCTTAACAATCTCGTTTTCGGTCAAATAGCGGTCGAGGTCATCAATCTTTCGCGGCAGCCGTTCTTCGACCATATATTTAACCTTGTTGAAATCATCTTCGGTGATATCGCGCACCACCCCGCCAAAACGGAAATAATTGCACATCATGCGCGAACCAGCGACAGATTCAAAGATATCCAGGATAAGTTCTCGTTCTTCCAAAGCGTAAAGTGAAGGGGTAAAGAAAGCGCCAAGATCATTCAGCAAAAAACCTATCGCCATAGAGTGGCTGGCAATCCTGGTCAATTCCGCCATCATCACTCGCAGAAATTCGGCTCTTTCAGGCGGCTGGATACCCAGCAATTTTTCGACCGTGATGGCGTACCCGAAGTTATTGCTCATCGATGAAAGATAATCGAGCCGGTCGGTATAAGGCATGTTCTGCAGGAAGGTGTTACGCTCGCCGATCTTTTCATGATTGCGATGCAAATAGCCGATCACCGGTTTCAACGCCAACACTTTTTCACCTTCGAGCACCGCGGCCATGCGAAACACGCCGTGTGTTGAGGGATGCTGGGGACCGATATTGACAACCAATTGCTCGACTTTCAGATCACCTGTATCCTGCGGAATTTGAGATTGTAGGAGTTTGTACACACTCTGGTCGGCTTCCGGTTCATAGATCTTCGGATCAAAGTCGCGTGGATACTGCACATTATCTTTGAACGGATTCCGATTTTCGATTCGTTCTCCCCTTCCTTCAGGCCAGCGGTTTTTGTATGGTTTGATATCTTCTTCATAAAATGGTTCTTTCCAATCCTTGCGCAAAGGATGACCTTCAAAACCTTCCCACAACAACAATCGACGCAGGTCTGGGTGCCCAGCGAATTTGATGCCGAACATGTCCCAAACTTCGCGTTCCTGGAAGTCCGCACCGCGATAGATCGAGTACAGGCTCGGGACGACCGGTTCATCCCTTTTGGTAAATACCTTAAATTCGATGATCTCCCCACCAGTGGATTTAAATAAGTGATAGATGACCTCCAACTGGTCTTCAGGATAATCATCGACGGCGGTGAGATTGGAAAGGTAATCATAGCCCTTCTTATCATGCAGGTAGGTCACCACATCCACCAGCGCAGAGGAGTTCACGATCACGCCCTTGAAACCGGGACGCGATTCGATCTCAATTTGCTGCGGAAACTCCGCCATCAACTCGTTATAAATCGGAGCGAGAACTGGTTGATCGCTCATTGTGGTTCTCCTTCTGTGCCCGCATCCTCAGCAGGAATTTCCAGCGGTTTATGGGTTTCCTCGTAAATCAGATCCATTTTTCTGGGATCGAACACATCCGGTCCGAGGACAGGAATCGGTACCTCCACTTCCTTCCCCTTCGAGTACCAACCGGCCTCTTTCATACTTTCATTCTTGACCTTGTTCTGCAACGTGATCAAGCCATTGAGCAACCCTTGCGGTGTGGGCGGACACCCGGCGATATAGACGTCCACCGGGATGTACGTATCGATCCCGGGTACAACGTTATAGCCTTCTTTGAAAGGCCCACCACCGCTGGCGCAGGATCCCATCGCGATTACGTATTTGGGCACTGACATCTGGTTATACAGGCGTACGATCGGGGGGAGCATTTTCTTGGTTACTGTGCCCGCTACGATCATCACATCCGCCTGGCGCGGACTTGGGCGCATCACTTCCATGCCAAAACGCGAAAAGTCATAACGGCTGGCAGCCGTGCAGATCATTTCGATCGCGCAACAGGCCAGACCGAACATCATCGGCCACATGGAGTTACTGCGGCCCCAATTATAGATGCGCTCGAGCGTCGTGATCGTCACCTGCTGGCGCAGCTCTGCCGGAATTTCGATCCCCGGTCGGTTAATGTCCTGGTTGGCTTCCATAGTCACCTCACTTATTGGAATAGTTAAATTTTATGCTGTTCATTTCTTGTGTCAAGCGTATAATTGATATAAATTTCTTTTTACTATTTAATCGCCATGAATACATCAAATCAAATTCTCGATTATCTTACCCACCATCGCTCCGCCACAGTCATGGAATTGAGCCGTGCGCTTGATCTCACCAAGGCTGATATTCATTATCACATGAGGAAATTATTGAGCGAGGAAGCGGTAAAGGCTTGTGAACCTGATCTCCCACGAGGCGCAGGCCGTCCTGCGCGCAGCTTTCAACTGGTTGAAAACGCGCCACTTAAGTTAAACCGGCTGGTTGTTTCCGTACTTCTCACTCATGCCATTCAGCCATATCTACTTCCGGGAGAAAACAAAAAGAACCTTGCCGACAAGGTCGCTATTGAAATCTTATCCTGTTGCCCTTCCTTCAAGAATAAATGTTCACCTGCTGTCAAGCTGAATTACCTGGTCGACGAACTTGGACCTTTGGGATTTGCCATACGTTGGGAAGCCAGTAAAAAAGGACCTCAAATATATTTCACCCACGAATCGCTGTCCCTATTGATTGACGACGCAGACCTGGTCAATGAGATTATGACCTCCCTGCTGCATGAAATCCTAAAAGAAACCGCCTGATTGCTCAGGCGGTAATTTCTCACTCCACGGTCACCGATTTTGCCAGGTTGCGCGGTTGGTCAACGTCCAACCCCCGCATCGAAGCGATGTGATAAGCGAGGATCTGCAATGGGATCGATGTGATCACCGGGCTGAGCATCCAGGGAGTGTCCGGTACCCAGAGCACCCGGTCGACCAGAGATTGCACACGTTCATCCCCCTCGGTGGCCACGGCGATGACAATTCCGCCGCGAGCCTTCGCCTGCTCGATCTGCGAAATCATCTTTTCGTACCACGGATCCCGCGTGGCGATCGCCAGCACAGGCATATCCTTGTCGATCAGCGCGATCGGGCCATGTTTCATCTCCCCGGCCGGGTAAGCTTCAGCATGGATGTAGGAGATTTCTTTTAACTTCAACGCGCCCTCATATGCGATTGGCATATTGATTCCGCGACCCAGATAGAGCATATCCCGGTTATCTTTAAGCAATTCAGCGACTTCCTCCACCTCGCTTTCGCGGTCCAGGCAGCGCCCGGCCAGTTCCGGTACCAGGCGCAGGTCTTTCACGAGGCGCCGGCGGTCCTTCGCCGGAAGCGTGCCCCGCATATCCGCCAGCAGAACCGCCAGCATGTACAGATCAACCAATGGCGCAGTGAATGCCTTGGTCGATGCTACGCCAATCTCGGGTCCAGTCTGCATGGAAATGTAGCCATCTGCGACGCGCATCGCTTGTGAACCGATCGCATTGACAATCGACCAGATGGCAGCGCCCTTCTTCCTGGCTTCTTCCATGGCAGCCAGTGTGTCCGCAGTTTCGCCGGATTGGCTGACCGCAATGACCGTGGTATGGGCGTCAATGATCGGGTCAGCATAACGAAATTCAGAGGCGATTTCCGCGTAAGCGGGAATACGCGCGATCCTTTCGATCAATATCCTGCCCACCATGCCGGCGTTGTTAGCGGTACCGCACGCTGTCAGGATGATCTTCCTGATCGCTTTGGCTTTTTCAGGAGTCAGGTTTAATTCAGGCAGTCGGATGGTGCCATCAACAAAGTTCACCCGGCCAGCCAGCGTATCGGTGAGCGAGCGAACCTGCTCGTGGATCTCTTTCTGCATGAAATGCCGGTATTCGCCTTTTTCGGCTGAAACGGGATCCCAGGCAACCGTGGAGTACTGCGGGGTTACCTCCGCACCCTCAACGGTTGATACGCGGATACCCTGGCGCGTGACCACAGCCATCTGTCTGGACTCCAGGAAGATCAACTGCCGGGTGTGCTCGAGGATCGCTGGGATGTCAGAAGCTATGTAATTCTCGCCTTCCCCTCGCCCGATCACCACGCCACCGGCGTTGCCTATGCGGGCAGCGATGATCTTATCTGGTTCGCGGGAAGAGAACACGACGATCCCATGTGCTCCTTTGAGCAGCTTCAGGGTTTTGCGTACCGCTTTTTCGAGGTCGTTGCTGACTGAAAAATACTTATCGACCAGGTGTACGATAGTCTCAGTATCGGTGTCCGATTGGAAAACAACCCCCTCAGCCAGCAATTCTTCCTTTAATTCAATAAAATTCTCCACGATACCATTGTGAACTACCACCACCTCACCCGTGCTGGAGAGATGCGGGTGGGCATTGCGCGCCGAGGGCTCGCCGTGAGTCGCCCAGCGGGTATGGCCAATCCCCAGAGTCCCTGCGATGGGATCCGACTGGATGTTATTCTCCAGGTTGCCCAATTTACCAGCATTTCGCCGCACCTCGATCTTGCCGTTGGTAAGAACCGCCAGACCAGCAGAGTCATACCCGCGATATTCCAGTTTCTTCAACCCGTTCAAAATGATCGGGGTCGCGTTCTTTTCCCCTATATATCCAACGATGCCGCACATTTGATCCTCCGATTAAACGCAAGAGTAAAGGGAGATCATTCATCTCCGTTGGAAAGGAAGGTTAAATCGTCATCCTGGAAATTTCAGGTCGTCAGACCTGGAGAGCATCCGCTGATCTCTCGATTTTCCCGGGTTTCCCGGTTAACTTTACCCCGCGGTAAAGAACCCTCTCCTCGTCAACCATGCATTGCTGCAGGTCCATGCGCTTTTCTTTCGTATGAGGATCTACTTTATTTCCTTTTCCACCCGCAATTATACCTTAACACAAATATCATCATCGGCAAGCAAAATACACAAATCATAAACCTGGTTGGTATAATGCCTGTTGAAATTAAATATATGTTAGAGACATTCGTGAATTGAAAAACAAAACCGCAACGCCACCCAGGTTAGTCATCAACCAGGATAAACAGAATTTTCGCAATGTGCAGATCGATGCCATCGGCGTAGGCCTGGCCAACGCTGCCAGCCCATTCCTGCCGATCTTTCTCACCTACCTTGAAGCAAGCACTTTCCAGGTCGGTCTGCTTTCCTCCATGCCCGCGTTCACCGGTCTATTACTCGCTATACCGCTGGGCAGGTTCCTGCAGCGCCAGTCGAATGTGGTCAAATGGTTTAGTATCGCGCGCCTGATCGTCGTCGCCAGCTACGCGCTAACCGGACTTGTATCCTTCTTTATCCCCAGGGAGATCCTGGTCAACTCGATCCTGCTCATCTGGGCGCTTGCAACCATACCGCAAACCCTGGTTGCGATCACTTTTTCAGTCGTCATGAACGCGGTCGCTGGTCCCGACCGCCGCTTTGAATTGATGTCGAAGCGCTGGTCCACCATGGGGCTCACCACCACGCTGGCGGTGCTCGCGTTCGGTCAAATGCTTGACCGGGTGATATTTCCCCTTAATTATCAATTGATGTTCATTGGTCTATCCCTTGGTGGCTTGATCAGCTATTACTATTCATCGCATATCGTCCTACCGCCTTCCACACCGCCACCGCTGCAATACAGCCGCGACATCCGTAAACAAATCACCGAGATTAAGGCGCTGGTGGGGAATGAAAAGCCTTTCCTGTCGTTCATGGTGAAACGCTTGCTGGTGATGAGCGGTATCCAACTCTCCGCGCCGCTGATACCGATCTATCTCGTGCGCGTGGTGAAAGCCTCTGACAGTTGGATCTCCATCATCACCATGTCTCAAACCGCCATTCTCATCGTCGGTTACTTTTTATGGACGCGCATCTCGCGGAAGAATGGTTCACGCACGGTCCTACTTTGGACGACGCTGGGAATTTCGCTTTACCCGCTGCTCATCACGTTCACCGTCGTGCCCTGGCAGATCGCGCTGTTCGCAGGTATTGCCGGGATTTTCCAGGCCGGTTTGGACCTGGTTTTCTTTGATGAATTAATGAAAACCGTGCCGATCGAGTACAGCGCCGTATTCGTCTCGGTCGCGCAAATGATGCAATTCCTGGCTGCGATCTTCGCCCCCATGCTCGGCACGCTGCTGGCGGATACCATTTCCCTCCAGGCGGGGTTGATCGGCGCTGCAATTCTGAGGTTCGCCGGATTCGTTTCCTTTTTCGTGGGAAGTTGGCAATACCTGCGCCTTCGTAATAAGGTTTAATCAGGCTCCTTTTCTTGACTTTTTAAGCGCTGATTCGTAGAATCAAATCAGTGGAAATTTCTTTCCAGGTTTTTTTGTTGCTTAACAATCGGCAAGTAAATATCTAATTTCATATGGAGGACACAATCTTATGAATACACCGCAGGGACTGAAATACGCGAGCACGGATGAATGGTTGAAAGTGGAGGGTAACATCGCGACACTAGGGGTGACAGATTACGCGCAGGATCAACTTTCGGATATCGTTTTCTTCGAGGTCACCGTGGAAGTGGGAGACGAGATTAAAAAAGGCACCATTGTTGCCACTATCGAATCCGTTAAAGCCGCCGCAGATGTCGCTCTGCCGGCTTCCGGCAAAGTGATCGAGGTCAATGAAGCGCTTGCCAATTCACCTGAGCTGATCAACTCAGACCCCTTCGGAGGGGCCTGGATGTTGAAGGTGGAATTGACCGATCCCTCAGAAGTGGAGTCTTTGATGGACGCGGCAGCCTACGCGTCTTACTGCGAAACCCGAGGTCATTAATGTTCATCCCACATACCGATCAGGAAAAGGAAGCGATGCTGTCGAGCATCGGCGTGAAGCGGTTGGAAGACCTCTTTACCGCCGTGCCCGAAAAACATCGCTTTCCTAAACTCGAACTTCCAGACGGCTTGACCGAAATGGAAGTCCTTGATGAATTGAAAGATTACTCCTCCGCGAACGAAACCGCCGGTGATCTGGTCTGTTTTTTGGGCGCTGGCGCGTACCGCCATTACATTCCAGCCGCTGTGAACGCCCTGATCAGCCGCGGGGAGTTCTCCACAGCCTATACGCCCTACCAGCCGGAGATCTCGCAAGGCACCTTGCAGGCGATCTTCGAATTTCAAACGTTGGTCGCCAACCTGACGGGCATGGATGTAAGCAACGCCTCCCATTACGACGGCGCCACCGCTTCTGCCGAAGCTGGGGTGATGGCATACCATAATTTCCGCGGTAAGCGCTCGAAGATCATCCTTTCCCCAGCGATAAATCCACAATATAAAGAAGTGATGTGTTCATACCTCTGTGGATATGAAAATGTTGAACTAATCACCGGCGGCAAGGATCCCTTTGAAAACCCGGAAATGCTGCCGGAAGAGATCGATGACAATACAGCTCTCGTGGTGGTTCAGTACCCCGACTTCTTTGGACGTATTCACGATTTCACAAACCTTGCAAAAAAGGTTCACGAGTCTGGAGCATTGTTCACGGTCATCGCCAATCCAACCGCGTTGGGATTGCTCAAAACCCCCGGCGCGATGGGTGCAGATATCGTGGTCGGCGAAGGTCAACCGCTGGGTATACCGCTCTCGTTCGGTGGTCCTTATCTCGGCTTCCTGGCAACAAAGAACGAACTGGTGCGCAAAATCTCCGGCCGCCTCGTTGGCGAGACCGTGGACAACCAGGGACGCAGGGGTTTCGTTCTCACACTCACCGCGCGCGAACAGCACATCCGCCGCGAAAAGGCGACATCCAACATCTGCACCAACCAGGGATTGATGGCGCTTACCGCGACTGTTTACATGTCCCTGCTTGGGAAAAGCGGCATGAAACATGTCGCCAATCTTTGTTATCAGAAAGCCCATTACGCCGCCGCGGTGATCGGCAAGATTCCTGGTTTCAAGGTCCTCGACGAGCATCCTTTCTTCCACGAATTTGTTGTGAAGTGCCCCACCGATGTCGAACACCTCAATCATCACCTGCTTGACGCCGGATTCCTGGGTGGATTTGACCTGGGCAAGGTCGATCCGCGCCTGAAGGACCACATGTTGGTGGCGGTGACCGAGGTGATCACCAAAGAGGAGATCGATGACTTTGCAGTAGCCTTGAAGGAGGCCGCACATGACTGAGCCCACCATTTACGAGCTTTCTTCTCCCGGCCGCGTTGGGGTGCGCTTCCCGGAATCAGATGTTCCGCGGTATGATCCGCCCGCTGATTTGCTGCGCTCTGATCTGCCATTCCCTGAACTGGCTGAGATCGATGTGATCCGCCATTTCACGCACTTGTCCGCGAAAAATTACAGCATCGATAAAGGTTTCTACCCGCTCGGCTCGTGCACAATGAAGTACAACCCCAAGATCAACGAAGTAACCGCAGGGCTACCCGGTTTCGCGTTCTCCCACCCGTTGCAGCCTGTCGAAACCGTGCAAGGCAACCTATACCTCATGTACCAGCTGCAGGAATTCCTAAAAGAAATCAGTGGGTTCGACGCGGTCTCGCTGCAACCGGCAGCCGGCGCGCAGGGCGAATTTACCGGCGTAAAGATCATCAACGCCTATCACAAATCGCGTGGCGATGAAAAACGCACGCGCGTCATCATCCCGGATTCCGCTCACGGTACGAATCCTGCCACCACCTCGATGATCGGATTGGAGGTAGTGCACCTGCCTTCAGACAAACGCGGCAATGTCGACCTGGCAGCCCTCAAAGAAATCTGCGACGATACCATCGCCGGTTTGATGCTCACCAACCCCAACACGCTCGGTTTGTTCGATGAAAACGTGTGCGAGGTGATCGAGATTGTTCACGCAGCTGGCGGGCTTGTCTACGGCGATGGCGCGAACCTCAACGCCCTGCTGGGCATCACCCGACCAGGTGATTTGGGATTCGACGTGATGCACTTCAACCTGCACAAGACCTTTTCCACCCCCCACGGCGGTGGCGGCCCGGGTTCCGGTCCGGTCGCGGTTACCGCGGCGCTGGCAGATTTCCTGCCTGCCCCCATCGTTGGTATCGTGGAAGAAGCCAGCGACGATGTGCCACCACTTTACGGCTTCCTCGACCCGCCGCAATCGATCGGCAGGGTGAAAACCTTCTTCGGGCAGTTCGGCATGCTGGTGCGCGCCTACACTTACATCCGCATGCACGGACCTGACGGACTGCGCAAGGTTTCTGAATACGCCGTGCTCAACGCGAATTATCTGCTTTCAAAGGTGAAGGGGAAATATACCCTGCCTTACGATCGCATTTGCATGCATGAGTTCGTAGTAGAAGGGGTTTGGCCCGATCTGCCGGATGTTCACGCGCTGGATATCGCCAAACGCCTGATGGATTACGATTTTCACCCGCCGACTAACTACTTCCCGTTGATCGTGCATGAAGCGCTGATGATCGAGCCGACAGAAACAGAAAATAAGCAGACCCTCGACGCCTTCGCTGATGCGCTCTTGAAGATCGCAGACGAAGCCCGCAACGAACCGGAATTGCTCAAGAACGCCCCGCACAACACCCCAGTAAGCCGCCTGGACGAAGTGAAGGCTGCCAAGGAATTGGTGCTGTGCTGCTGGCTGCCTGAAAAAGAATAGACTCTACTAGATGTTGAAAAGACAACCCCCGGGCGGGAGTTGTCTTTTTTTAGGCTAGTTTCTGCCGCACAAGTTCAGCAATGCTGGCGAGCGCGTCAGGCAGTTTTTCGGCGTCTTTACCGCCCGCCTGGGCGAGCACCGGTCTGCCTCCACCGCTGCCGCCGACCAGCGCTGCCGCCTGCCGCACGAACTCACCCGCGTTGAGACCGCGTTTCACCAGGTCTTCGGTCACAGCAACCATCAGCATCGGTTTGTCGTTGATCACCGAGCCGATGGCAACCACCCCGGAAGGATACTTCTGGCGAAAAATATCCGTCATCGAGCGCAGGCTGTCGATATCAGCCCCCTTCAATAGCGCCGTTAATACAGGAACCCCGGCAACCAGGGGAATGTTTTCCAGCTTTTGCTCAAATTCGGTCTTGACCCACTCCTGGCGGACGCGGCTGACCTGCTGGCGTAGACCTTCCACCTCATCCTGTAGCCCGTTGATCTTGGCAACCACTTCTTCAATCGATGAATTGGTCAAACGCGCGGCGCGATGCAGAATCCGGTTGCGTGAGCGGATCACTTCATAAGCCCCGCGTCCGGTCACCGCCTCGATGCGCCGGATACCCGCCGCGGCGCTGCCTTCGCTGAGAATAATAAAAGTTCCGATCTCGCCTGTATTTTCGACATGCGTTCCACCGCACAGTTCATAGGAAATAGGATGCTCCGCATTAATGGTAACGGTGCGCACCTTTTCGCCGTATTTTTCACCGAACAGCGCCATCGCTCCTTCCGCCATGGCTTCCTGCAACGCTTTTTCCTTCACGGCCAGGGGGTGAGAGGCCAGTATTTCCTGATTGACCCCGCTTTCAATGCGCTCGAGCTGCTCCTGTGTCACTGCTTCCGGGTGCGTGAAGTCAAAACGCAGCCTGTCAGGGGCGACCAACGAGCCGGATTGACGCGCGTGCTCCCCCAACACCTTATGCAATTGCGCGTGCAGTAAATGCGTGGCGGTGTGATTGCGCATGATATCCATGCGCCGTTCCCGGTCAACTTTAAGGATCGCCCTGTCACCCGATTTGACTGTACCGGATTCGACCATGCCGATATGGATGATAATACCCGCAGCAGGACGGCGCACATCCTCCACTTTGATCTGCCAGCTGCCGTCCGCAGAGACGATCAAACCGGTATCACCCACCTGCCCGCCGGATTCGATGTAGAACCCGGTACGCGGAAGTATCACCTCTACCGGAGTTCCGCTCTCTGCTTGTTCCAATTCCTCGCCTTCCGAGAATAAGCCGATGACCTCTGAATCGATCTCCAGCCAGTCATAAGGATCGTATTTGACCCCGCTCTTGGGTAAACGCCCGCTCTCAACGAGTCGTGCAAACGCAGCCCGGTAAATTTCCACCTGGTCGCCGCCCATCGCGCCGAAAACCTTGCCAGCGCCGGATTGAACCCTGTGTTCTTCCATCGCCGCTTTAAAACCGGCATCATCGACATCCAGGTTTACCTCGCGTGCGATGTCGCGCGTGATCTCCAAAGGCAGCCCGTGGGTGGCGTAGAGTTCAAATGCCTTCCTACCATCCAGTACGGTTTTCCCGGTCTTCTTCAATTCATCCAACAATTCATCGAGGTGAGAAACCCCAGCTTCGACCGTGCGCTGGAAGCGTTTCTCTTCGCGCGTCAGGTTGTCCAGGATGCTTTTCTGGTTCTTCACCAATTCAGGGTAGGCATTGCCATAATTGTTGATTACCACCTGGGCAATTTTTGCCATGAACGGCTCATTCAAACCAATCTTTGAAGCAAATCGCGCCGCCCGGCGGATGATCATGCGGCAGACATAATTCCTGCCCACATTACCCGGCACCACTCCATCCGCGATCAAGAAAGCCGCGGCGCGTGTATGATCTCCGATCACGCGGTACGGTGTAAAATCGGCGTCCATTTGTTCTACCGTGGTGCCGGCCAGCTCGCGGATCTTGTCCATCATTGGCGAGAAAAGGTCGGTGCGGTAATTGGAATTGACCTTCTGTATTATGGCAACAATGCGCTCAAAGCCCATGCCAGTATCCACATGTTTCGCTGGCAGAGGGTCAAAACGGTCGACACTCACCCGGTTATATTGAATGAAGACGAGATTCCAGATCTCGAGATAGCGCGTACAATCTCCATTAACGCGGCAAATGTGACCCGGTTCGTTTTTTCGATTACAGAAACTTTCACCGCGGTCCATGTGAATTTCACTGCACGGTCCGCAAGGTCCGGTCTCAGCCATCTCCCAGAAATTTTCTTTGCGCCCAAAATACAGCACATGCGAAGGGTCCATCCCTTCCTGCTGTTTCCAAATCCCCGTTGCTTCTTCATCTGTTGGAATGTCGCCTTTATCATCCTTAAAGACGGTGGCGTAAAGTTTTGACCGATCCAGCCCCCATTGCCTGGTTAACAAATCCCAAGCCCATTCGATGGCTTCCGCCTTGTAATAATCGCCAAACGACCAGTTACCGAGCATTTCAAAGAACGTGTGGTGGGAATCGTCCCTTCCGACATCATCCAGGTCATTGTGCTTACCAGCTACGCGCATACATTTTTGAGAATCCACAGCACGGGTGTACTCCCGTTTATCGATCCCCAGGAACACATCCTTGAATTGCACCATGCCCGCGTTCGTGAAGAGCAGTGTTTGGTCTCCTCCCGGCACGAGCGAAGATGACGAGACGGCGGTATGACCTCTTTGAGTAAAATAATCGATGAATGATTGCCTGATCTCGGCACCGGTCATTGTTTTTTTCATGCGCGCACCTGTTTCCATGGACTGAGTTGAGCTGAATTATAACCAATATTTGTAAGGATAAGAAAAGACCGCGGTGGAGGTGTCCGCGGTCTTTTTATGGAGGAATGGTTTACCTGGAGACCGCCAGTTT
Source organism: Anaerolineaceae bacterium UBA2260 (assembly GCA_002347485.1). GTDB lineage: Bacteria > Chloroflexota > Anaerolineae > Anaerolineales > Anaerolineaceae > UBA6107. The sequence goes on from DDXM01000064.1 coordinate 32,299, forward strand.
AACCATTTTGCCTGCTTTATCCATGGTCACCCGCGCGAACTGCTTGTGTACGCGCTCTGACTGTGTAACCTGTTTGCTGAAGCTCACCACCACCTGCTCCGGTGCTTTGGTTTGCACTTTCTTCCGCTGCCCATCGCTGCCGTAGGAACTCCAGCCGTTGACCTTCTGATTGCGAATACGCACTTCCGCGTACTCGATGCCAGGTAAATAACTTTTGACTAAATTCTTGGCTTGTGCGATCATTTTCGGGTCAAGACTCTCCTCTTTTTTCTCGATGACGCTGATGTCAGAGATGGTTTTGATCACCGGGTGGTTGAGATCGCGCGGCGCACCTTTCAGCAGGGCTTTATTGGAGTCGTAGGCAACCAATGGATCTCCGTAAAGCACGAACGAGATCAAAGTCTTTTGATCTTCCCCGTCCAAGTAACTCTGGCGGCGATTCATTTCGCGCACAAATTCCACCTTGGATTTCGCCATCGAAGCGCCCACTGACAAGCCCTCGCGTAAATTTTTAAAGATCAGGTATCCGAACAGATCCGCGCCAATCAATGGAGTGGTGACCGAACCATAGGAGATAGTCGTGGAACCGATCATCGCCAAAACGCCTTTTGAAAGCATTGTCAGCGCGATTGAATCTTTTTCCTGCTTGCCAAATATGTGCCCACCGTAACACGCTTCGCAATAAACGATGCGCGGGGCTGAGGAGTTCTTTTGAATGTCCGCCGGACGCAGCGCGATCGGAAAATCGGGACCGCTTACATTTTCAGTCGGATCCTTTTGTCCATACCAGTCGCTGCCATCCTCGATGCCGTGAACATTGAAATAACCGATCTGCGCTTTGGATAGTTTTCGCGGGTCAAAACTGCTGGTTTTGCCGTTGGGTGAAAGGAAAAGGTTCCGCCCCTCACCAACAGGTCTGAAGGTGACAAGTGAAGAGCGCCGCCAAACCGAGGCTGTGAACCCGATGTTGGAGAAGTATTTCGCCCACGGCTGGTCCCAGAAGAATACCGCGCGCAAGATCGAGTCGAGCGTGGAGGTTTTTTTGAGTCCATTCGCGTGATAATCAGTCACGGTTTGGATCAGTTCGAGCAATAAACCGGGATCACTGCCCTGTTCACCGGGCAGTCTGCCCACAGGCCAATCCGAGACGAAATAGTTGGTGTCCAGCGCTCCATATGGGCTGTCAGAAGGAACATCAGCATCCGAATCATCTGTCGGGTTGGGAAGCCGGTGAAAAGGAACCACCTCGTCCCCGCCGACAATGAGCAGGCTGCCAATCCGTTCACCAGTTTTATCCAGCGCGCGGTCTAGGTCCAGCAACGCAAGCTTGATCTTCCAGGGATCTAGTGAATCCACGGGGGTAATGTTGTATTTTCCACAAATCACCAGGTCGTCCGGGATGAAAACGACTGAAGTCCATCCAGCTCTTTGTTCGAGGACCTTGGATAGTTTTTTAATTCTTTCAATGACCTGGTTCGCGCCTTCAGCTCCGTAAATCTGCTTCAAACCTGATTTCATAGTCAGAATAACATACGCTGGGAATCGGTCATCGGTGTGAGTTAATACCGGCTGGCCAATATCTGTTGCAACCTTCTTGAAGGTTTCTTCTATTTCTCGAACAAAGGCGGTTTTATTTTTCCTGGGCGCATCCTTGATCTTGGGATGTGCCGTGTAAACCTCGTTGCCATCAGAAACGACTCTGTAGCCATCGAATGCGGAAGCCTCGGTTTTTGCAGCGCCCGGTCCCATTCCTCCACCACTGCCAGCGAGCACATTCAGCCCGAGTTTTCCAGCCACCTCGGCGGGGATGGGAATATCAAGTTCGATGCGCATGTTCTGCGGATACAGGGGGCGATACGCAAAATTTTTGCCCCACATACGCGTGGGAACCTGCCCGGCGGGGTCGCTCGCCGCGCAAAAATGAAGCAGTCGCACAGCTTCATCGGACTCGCCGTTGTCCATCAGAGATTTCGCCAGCACTAGGGCAATCGGCAGGCTGTCTGGGAAACGCGATTGATAGAGCCTACCAAGTGTGATAAGGGTATCCCGGTCACCCAATCTTTCTGTAAGGAGTAAATGGTAATAACCGACGAGTTCCACACGCTCCGATTCGCCAATAATCCCCATGAGAAGGCGTTCTGCCTCGTTCAGGTCATTGCGTGAGAAAGCTTTACGCACCTCCAACAACTGGTAAGCCCATTGTGGGATCGTATCCATACGCAACGGATTGCCACCGAATGTTTTAATCGTACCCGCCGCCTTTGACAGCAAGAGCGGATCGCTGATGGCAAATACCTCCTCGCCCAGGATGGCAGCTTCGGCGTATTCGGGATCAGCGCGCAGGACCTTCAAAAGCACCGGCGCGGCGTGCAGGAAGCGTTTTTCCTGTACCAGCGCGCGGGCGTAAACCAGGTTAACTTCAAGGTCACCCGGAAAAGATGTCAACCAGGCCAGGGCGGCTTGCCGGGTGAAGCGGGTGGAATTTGTGGCAAGCCCGGCCGCCAGGATCTTCAACATCTGCTGGCGGTCGACAATTTTCGTTTTTTTCTGCGTCAAAGAGGTTGGCAAATTCATACCTGTGAACCCACTTCCTGTGATTGATGCACCATGTTTAATGCAAGAATCGCGCCAAGCTGCCTGTGTATATTGACATTTCGCGGCTCAACCTGGCTGGCTTTGCGCAGCATTTGCTCGGCGCCCCGATAATCCTTGGCGTCCTTAAGCAATGCGGCACAGGAAAGATAGAGGTCCACATTGCCCGGAATCTTCCCGATCCCCTGCTCGAGTACGCGCCGGGCTTTTTGGAATTCACGCTGCCTGATATACACCTGGCTGAGTTTGAGGTAACCATCAATCAGCGTTGCATCCAGACTGACCGCCTGGCTGTAATAATGGGCGGCCTGGTCAAGGTTGCCATTTTTCTCCACGATCCTCCCCAACAGCATGTGAACAGCTGGTCGATCTGGCTTCATATCCAACGCCTTCTTTGCGGCAGACTCTGCGCTGCGGATCTCACCGCATTGCTCTTCCGCTTCCGCCAGCAAGGTGAGCAGGTCCGGGTTTTCAGGGAACTTCTGACTGAACGCGGCGATCAGGTCGCGGGCAGCGATCACACCATTGATCTCCTTAAGCAAATTGGCGTGTTCGATGACGGTTTGCAGAGAAGCGGCGTTGACACTGGCTGCTTTTTCCAATAATTCCAGGGCTCTACTCGTGTCCCCCTGCTCGCGTGCCAGGCGTGCCAGGAACACGTAATTAGCCGGGTCTGCAGGGTCAAGCGCCACAGCCTGATCGGCGTGTACGATCGCCTGTTTAATATCTCCCTTGGCCCAATTTAATCGACCCGCCTGCAAGTGCGCTTTCACCCCCGCTGGGTTGACATGGGCAGCCCGGTCAGCGGCGTTCATGGCGAGATCCAGATCTCCCCGCGCCTGATGCAGCTCAGACAAGGCGATCCAGGTTTCGTAATCATCAGGATACTTTTCCACCACCGCTGAAAGATGCACCAGCGCATCCTCGAGATTGCCCGCCGCTAGGTACGCGTTTCCCAGTAAACGACGAACTTCGATATCATCCGGGATATACGCGCTCGCGATCCGCAAATGTTCGACCGGTTTTTCGTTGTTGCCCAAGCGCCTCCACAAATTCGCCGCTTCGACATGCCATTTGGACTCGTTTGGCCACAACTCTAAGGCATTCTCCAGCGCGGATAAGGCTTCTGGCAAGGCTTCATTCTTTATCAGCATTACACTTTGTAGGCGCAGTGCAATGGGTTGGAAGGGATCAATCTCCAGTGATTTTGATAACCAATCCAGACCCTCTTTGGGCATGTTTTCTTGAGCGCAAATCGCCATTTCCACAAGAATTGCTGGATCCTGGGTATACTTTTTACCCACCAGCATCGCAGTTTTGGTCTGTCCATTGGCGCGCAGACCTGCCATCATCGCCGCCGCGTCTTCCGGACTGGGCGTGCGTTTTGCCAGAGCGCGAATATTTTCGTTGTTCGCTTCGCAAGCGAGTTTCAACCGCGTCATCCAGTGCGTCCACCCTTCGCGACAAGCGTCGGAAAGCTTGACATCCCGAGTATGCAGGATTTTTGCACCAATTTCTCGCGCATTGCCAGAACTGTGGACGCCGACTGCCAGGGATTCAACCCGATTCTCGAATTCAACCGCCATCGCCAGCGCCTGGTAATAGAGAATGTTCAAGTAATCATTCGCCGGCGCTAATTCCAGCGCAGTTTTAATGATCTCGAGCGCTTCCAACCATCGGTCTATCGCCATGGCGGATTTGGCCAGATTGCGCAGAATACCTACCCGGATTGGCAGAGCGTTGTCGTCGAGGTTCATAAACACGCCCAATGCCATTTCGAAGGTTTTTTCTGCTTCCGCGATCCGCCCAGTTTTGCGCAACTGCCTGATAATGGCAAGTTTATCCGGCTCATCAAATTTTATGCTCTCGAACAGGTCAAAACTTTCAACGGGTTCCGCGATCGATTCTCCACGGTCGATCCGATATTCATTGACAAGAAGGGCGTGCTGACGGCTATAATCTTCGGAAATCCCCTCGACCTCATCTTGCATTAGTTGGGCGTACCATTCCAGGTCGCTCGATGCCAGCGCCAGCTCAATACCGATTACCCTGGCTTCGCTATCCGTTGGCTCCGCGTCGATCCATGCGCGTACATTCTTTACGAGGTCGGTAAAGTCGCCGGTTTTCAGAGCGATCTTGAATCCCAGGCTGAACGTTGGTTTTGTGGACTGCATGATCTCTTTCCATTCGCTGGGAAGGAAAACATCAGCAATCGTTAAATCTCGATGCAATTGAGGTGACGCTTCTAAAGGTAAGGCCAATGAGTCCGTACAACCTGCTGAAAAACGAACTTCGTCGATAAGCAATCCAACCAACATCGATTGATCATCAATTTTTTCCAGAATTATTAATGCAGCGTTAAAATCTTCATTGATCCTGTGCAGCCCGGCCAGGTTCAACATGGCTGTCTGGCTGCAAGTTTCAGCAGCTTTTTCCAGGCACCAGCGCGTTCGATCCGCATCTCCCAGTTCAGCCAAGACAACCGCCGCCCTGACCAGGTCATTTGGATCCACCCCGCCCTGTAACAGGGTATAAAGGTGATCGCCATCGAAAGCTGCATCCGTGACCTGCAGACCATTCAGAGAGTTTTCCGCAGCCAACAGACATAGACCGAGATGATCGGGGTAGTTTTGGATAGCCTCTGCGAGTAGCCTGACAGCTTCATCCTGGCGTTCAATCTCCTGAAGGAAGCCAACTGCCCATACCAGGTTTTCTGGGGATGCCGGAGCCTGTTCGATGGCCTTGAGCACCTGGATGGCAGCCTGATCCTCCTCCCCGGATAAGTGCAGCACACGCGCTTTGACTGCCTGCAGGATGTGCCATTCCGGTTCCAGCAGGAGAGCCTGGTCGAGAGTTGACCTGGCGGTTTCCAGATCTCCGCACGCTGAGGCTGCGATTGACAATCCCGTCAACAATCTGGCTGGGTTGACAGACTGGCTCGTAATATTCTCGCGCTGCATGTCAGCGAATAATTGACTGGCAAAGATACTCTCCCCATTGCGGAACACTAACTC
>DDXM01000025.1 GCA_002347485.1 Anaerolineaceae bacterium UBA2260
TGCGCTATGGGCCCAGGTATTACTTGTGTTAATCGAGCCTGTCACTCTTGTGGACCTGGGGGGATTCGAACCCCCGGCCTCTTCAGTGCGATTGAAGCGCGCTCCCAACTGCGCTACAGGCCCGTTCACAAAGGTACGAGGGATTTTAACCGAGACCTCGCCGAGTGTCAAGCATGATTATAAATGGAAATTTTGACATTGACTAAATATTGTAAGTTGCTATAATTAGACAACTTTTATTGGTTCCTTGATCCGAAAAACAACCTCAATCGGGAAAATATTAAAACTTTCTTATTGGTGAGCCCGCAGTGGATTCATTCAACGTGCCACGTTAAAAACTAAAGAGAAAGGAGTGAATAAATTCTGCAATCCCGTATTTTTCGTTTAATTGTGATTAATCACGAAAAAAAAACATGAGGAGAAGAAAATGAATACCGAAAAGAAAGAATTATCGCGCAGGAGTTTTCTGAAAGGAACTGCGTTGGGGGCTGCGGCACTGGCTGGTAGCGGCGTTCTCGCCGGCTGCACAGCAAAACAGGCTGTCGATTCCGGATTGCCAGAAAATTGGGATAAAGAAACTGATATTATCGTTGTTGGTTTTGGTGGTGCTGGCGCTTCTGCAGCCATCGCCGCACGTGAGGCTGGTGCCGAAGTGGTCATCCTGGAAAAACAAGGCGTCATGGGCGGCAGCACAGCCACCAGTGGTGGCTTGGTATACGCCGCGGGGACTTCGGTGCAAAAAGCCAATGGCATCGAGGACAGCGCTGACAAGATGTTCGAGCATTACATGAACGCCGGTAATGGCTTTAACGATCCCGCGCTTTCACGTCTTGCCGCGGACGCATCTGCCGGAAACATCGAGAAACTCATCGCTCTAGGAGCCACCTTCCCCAGCGCGCCTTCGGTCGCCGGTGCTGAATATCACGTCGGCAGTGAACCGATCGCCCGCGTGCACTCAGTGGTTTATGGTGAGTTAAGTGGTGGCGGTGCGTACTTCAGAGTATTGGAAGATGGTGCCCGGAACGCCGGCGCGGAAGTTCTGGAAGAAACCGAAGCCAAGGAGCTTGTTGTGGATGGTTCAAAACAGGTTGTCGGTGTCAAAGCTGTCAAGGCCGGAACCGAAATGTTCATAAAAGCCCGCAAGGGTGTCATCCTCACCACCGGTGGTTTCACCCGCAGCGAAGAAATGCTGCGCGCCTACAGTGAGCAGGCTTTCTACTGCCAACCTCTCGGTGCACCGAACCTGACCGGTGATGGTCTCAAGATGGCGTTCGCGCTCGGCGCGGCTGCCAGCAATATCCATGAAGTTTTAGGTTGCCCAGGTCTCACCCTCCCCGGTAAGATCGCCGCAACCTACGCTTTCTGGACGTTCGGTACTGCCCCCGCTATTCTTGTAAACGCGAATGGCGAGCGGTTCGTAAATGAGTTTGGTTTCTACGATTGGAAGAACACCGAACTGCTCAAACAACCCGGTCGATTCTCCTTCTCGGTATTCGATGCTGCCACCCGCGATGCTGCCCCTGGTATGATCGTGACGGGTTTCAGCGAAGACCTCGAACAGGAAGTGGCTGACGGTATCGTACTGAAGGCTGATACTTTGGCTGAGTTGGCAGAAAAGATGGGAGTTCCCGCTGATCGCTTTGAAGCCACCATCGCCAAATACAACGAAGATTGCGCAGCCGGAGTGGATACCCTTTTCGGACGTCCCTTCCTGCTTACCCCCATTGAAACAGGACCCTTCTACGCGTTTAAGACCTTCCCCACCATGTTCGATACCATGGGCGGGTTGAAGATCAATGAGAACGCCCAGGTGATCGATGTTTGGGGTAATGTTATCTCCAGGCTTTACGCAGCTGGCAACGTGGCAGGTGGCGTGCTCGGTGAGCACTATACCGGCAGTGGTTCCGCGCTCAACGCAGGCATGACCTTCGGCTTCATCGCAGGCAAGCACGCGTCTACACTCGAAGCCTTAGCGTAAGCCTAAAAACAAAAGCACGCCTTTTCTAACAAACGATGTAAACGAAAGCGGGATGAATGAATCATCCCGCTTTCTGTTTTAGAATCAAAAAATGATATTTCAGTCCCGTTCCTTTTTCAAGAGTTTTCGGCTTTGCATAAAGAAAACCTTCAGGCTATAATTCCCAAAGGGAGTAAGCACATGAACGAAGCGAGATTCAACCGATTGCAGGCACTGATGCACCAGCATAAACTGGATACCATCGCACTGAACCCCGGGCCTACCCTCACTTACCTGACAGGTTTACACTTCCACCTGATGGAACGCCCTACAGTCTTCCTCTTTCAAAGGGGACATAAACCCTTGCTGATCCTGCCCCAACTCGAGATGGCAAAACTTACCGGCATTGATATCCCCATGCACACCATCCCATTTTCAGATGACCCTGCCACCTGGCCGGATACTTTCAGAACGGCTTTCAAACACATGGACCTGGAAGGTGCGCGCATCGGTCTCGAATCCACGCGCATGCGCTTCCTGGAATTGACCTATCTCCAGCAATCCGCCCCCACCGCTCAATTCATCGCCGCGGAACAAGTGTTGGGCGATTTGCGCATTCTCAAGGAAGCAACGGAGATCAACGAGATGCGCCGCGCGGTGAGGATCGCACAGCAAGCGCTCGCGGCAACCCTTCCGATGATCAAGGCGGGTGTTACAGAAAAGGAAATCGCCGGTGCGTTGACCCTGGAACTGCTCCGGCTCGGTTCAGACCCCGAGCTGCCCTTTGCTCCCATCGTGGCCAGTGGACCTAACAGCGCCAATCCCCACGCCGTGCCAACCGAACGTAAATTGGAGCTTGGCGACATGCTCGTCATCGATTGGGGTGCCCGCTCAAATGGATACTGTTCCGACCTGACCCGCACCTTCGCGATCGGCCGCATCGACCCGGATCTGGAGAATATCTACAATGCCGTGCTGCTCGCGAACATAACCGGCAGGGCAGAAGGCAGACCCGGCATCGCTGCCGGTGACGTAGATCGCGCGGCGAGGTTAAGTATCGAAAAAGCCGGGTTTGGAGAATTCTTCACCCATCGCACCGGGCACGGCCTGGGTCTGGAAGATCACGAAACTCCCTACATCTTTGCCGGTAACCCAGTAGTGCTCGAACCAGGCATGACGTACACGGTCGAACCGGGAATTTACCTGCCGGGACGGGGTGGGGTGCGCATCGAGGACAACATGCTCGTCACACTCGATGGCGCAGAATCTCTGAGCGATTATCCACGCGAATTGACCATCCTGTAAAAGGAGCCTCTGCCCATGCATCGACCTCTCACCATTGCAACCGCTGAACCGTTCTTTTTACCCGGTGGGGATACCGGATGCCTGTTGATCCATGGTTTTACCGGCACACCTAAAGAGATGCGTATGTTGGGTGACTCACTTGCAGCCTCCGGTTATACCGTTCTGGCGCCCAGGCTTTTCGGGCACGCCACGCATCCCGAAGCGATGGGCAGGGTGCGTTGGCAGGATTGGCTGGCATCAGTCGAGGACGGTCTAAACCTGTTAAGTGGATGCACAAAACGCCAGGTTGTGATGGGGCTTTCGATGGGTGGCGTGTTGTCCCTCCTTGCCGCAGCCCGCTATGATGTTGAGGGGGTGGTTACCTTTTCTGCGCCAGGCAACTTACCTGATGACCCACGAAGTTTCCTGCTCCCGGTTCTGGGCTGGTTAAATTTGCGTATCAGCAAGGGAACACCTGATTGGCGAAATCATCAAGCTGAAAGCGATCACGTGGATTACCCATACTATCCCTCGCGCGCGATCGTGGAACTCAACAAGCTGATCAAAGTGATGCGCCAGGAGTTGCCGCACGTTAAAATCCCGGTACTCCTCGTGCAATCCAGGCAGGATAAATCAATTCCCGCTGACAGTATGGACTCGATCTTCCGCGCGATCAACTCAAAAGACAAAACAAAATTTTGGGTGGAAAATAGCGGGCATGTGGTGATTCGGGAACCAGAGCGGGAAAAGATCTTTTCAGAGGTCAAATCCTTTCTGCGGCGGATCACCGTATGAACCGCAACCTGCTCTTGGTTGCCATATCCCTCTTCGCCTGGGGCGCGGGAGAGGGTCTTTTTATTTACTTTCAACCCCTATACCTGCAACAATTGGGGGCAGACCCCCTTTTGACAGGAGCAGTGTTCGGTGCGATGGGCGCCGCCACGGCGATCTCGCAGATTCCCGCAGGGTATCTTTCAGACAGGATTGGTGCGCGCTCTCTCATGTGGGCTTCCTGGTTGCTGGGCGCGATTTCAGCCTGGATAATGGCGTTAGCCAACTCCTTGCCAGTTTTCATCATTGGATTGATCCTTTATGGGCTCACCGGTTCTGTGATGGCGCCAATGAACAGCTACATCACCACAGTGCGCGGCAGGTATAGCATCGGCAAAGCGCTCACCTTTACCTCTGGTTTATACAACATTGGCGCGATACTCGGTCCGATCAGCGGTGGTTTAATCGCTGACCTGCTCGGATTGAGAAACGTATACATTATTGCTGCGATCATGTTTGTGATTTCAACCGTGATTGTCCTGTTTATCGAGAAGGATCCCAGCCCACACCACGCTGACCTGCAATCAGTCAACGGCATGGGGATCTTAAAAAACACCCGCTTCCTCATGTTTCTTGGCATCACACTGCTGACGATCTTTGCCATCTACCTGCCGCAACCTTTCACCCCCAGCTTCCTGCAAAACCAGCAGGGTCTCTCACTTTCGACCATCGGGGTTTTTGGAGCCATTGGCAGCCTGGGGAACGCGGTTGCCATGCTCACCCTCGGCAACCTCAACGCCTTCACTGCATTCGTCATTGGACAGGGGTGGGTGTTGCTGTTTTCGATCATCTACCTCACCGCCGATCTGCCTGCCTGGTTTGGGCTGGGGTACTTCTTCATCGGTGGGTACCGTTTGTGCCGCGCGATGGTCCTCGCGATCGCGCGTGAATTTATACATCCAAAGCAGACCGGTCTGGCTTACGGCATGGTGGAAACCATGAACGCCGTCGCCGTGATCATCGCCCCCGCGTTGGCAGGTTATCTTTACAAACAGGATCCATATTCCATTTATCGCGTATCGATCCTCTTGATCGGCATCGTTCTGGCGATGAATATTATCATTCATTTCCTAATCAAAAGAAGAAACAATAGTGTCGCTGAAATTACACCTGCAAATTAGTGGTCCTCTGGAAAATAACGTCATCATCCTGCAGGATGAAACGAGCGGGGAAGGCATCCTCTTCGATCCATCCTTTGACCTGCATGATACGCTTGAGATAATCGATACAGAAAAGATCACAATTACCTCGATCCTGTTTACCCATGGTCACTTCGATCACTTCGCCGGCCTGACATACCTGTTGACCCGGCTTGATTCCGCTCCCCGGGTGGGGCTCCACCCCTCAGACCTTCCACTTTGGCGCCAGGGAGGCGGTGCGTCACAATTCAGGATCCCGATCGAACCTCCCGCAGAGCCAAACCTTCTTCTGGAACATGGGCAGCGATTACGCATAGGGATACACACGCTTGAGGTACGCCACACCCCGGGTCACTCTCCTGGTTCGGTCATTTTCTACATCCCCGCGATCCAAACAGCGATCGTAGGCGACCTCATCTTTTACCGCGGGGTTGGCCGTACCGACCTCGATGGAGGGAGTTTTGAGAGCCTGAGACACAGTATCGAAACACAGGTTTTCACCCTCCCCGCTGACACGATCCTCGTTCCTGGGCACGGCCGGAACACCAGCGTCACCGAAGAAATGCGCTACAATCCATACGTTGGTGCCAGCGCGGATTGAACTCAACAGAACCAATTTGGGTTTCAATACGTCTTATAAGCAACGGAAAATGAGATCCATTATTCGTGTTTATTATTTGATCGTTGTGGCGATATTTACCGTGCTTTCAAGCGGTTGTGTGGTCATATCCAATACCGCCCCCACACAAGCATCGGTGGCGACGACAACGCCGTTTCAACCCGCACCGATCACGCCAACCCCTCAGATCTATCCAACCGACACCCCCCCTATTGCTACCGCACCCCCCCTTCCCCCGACATCGGAGCCTACGATGACGAACGAACCAGTTGATTCTGGTCCAGCGATTGACCCTACCGAGACCTTCGATGAAACCGAATCGATCACTGTGCCGATCCTTCTCTACCACCATGTTTCTGACACGATCGACTCCCAGTACAATGTCCGCCCTGCGCGTTTCGCCGAGCAGATGAAATGGTTGTATGATCGTGGCTATTCGACAGTCACGATCGCTGACGTGGCAAGCGCGATCCGTTACGGAACGGAATTGCCTGCCCGCCCTGTGGTTTTGACCTTCGATGATGGTTACCTGGACGTGTATCAGAACGCCTATCCAATCCTGCAGCAGTATGGCTTTGTGGCTACTTTCTACATCATCGCCAATACCGTGGACGCCGCCGGAAGCCTCAATACCAGGAAACTGCAAAAGCTGCTCGCCAGCGGTTGGGAGATCGGTTCGCACAGCATGACCCATGCCGACCTCACGACGGATAGCGATTGGGAAAATGAGATCATCAACGCCAGGTTGGTGCTGGAAGAAAAGCTGGATACAGAAATCCGCACCTTTGCCTACCCGTATGGAAAAGCAAATGATGCCCTGAAGACTTACACTCTTAATGCGGGCTACTCAGCCGCGGTCGGTCTGGGATCGATCATGGAGCACAATCACAACACGCTGTTCTTCCTGCACCGCAAGGAGATTAAGAGCTGGTACGAGCTTGATTTCTTCGAAGAGTTCATGCCCTGGACAGATTAAAAAAAAGGCTCTCCAATAAAGAAGAGCCTTTACAAATCCTCAATGGGATTTACTTGGCGAATTCAACCGCGCGAGTTTCCCGGATTACAGTTACTTTTATCTGACCGGGGTACTGCATCGTTTCTTCCACTTTTTTGGCGATATCCCGCGCCAAACGGGTGGACGCCAGGTCATCGATCTCCTCCGGCTGTACGATGATACGCACTTCGCGTCCCGCCTGGATGGCATAGCTTTGCTGCACACCCTTGAACGAGTTAGCGATTTCCTCCAGCGCGCGCAAGCGCTTGATGTATTGTTCCAGGTCCTCACGCCTGGCGCCCGGGCGGGCACCGGAGATGGCGTCAGCGGCTTCAACGATCACCGCCTCGATGGATTCCTGCTCCACCTCGTGGTGATGAGATGCCATGGCGTTCACAACCCTGGAATTAACCCCGTAGCGGCGGGCGAAATCCGCGCCCAGTTGAGCATGGGTTCCCTCGGTATTGTGGTCCATCGCCTTGCCCAGGTCATGCAACAGACCGCCAGCCCTTGCCACTTCCACATCCGCACCTAATTCAGCAGCGAGCACCGCGGAAAGACGCGCGACTTCCACCGCATGCGCCAGTTGGTTCTGACCATAGGAAGTACGGAACTTCAAGCGCCCCAGCATTTTCAAAATTTCAGGGTGCAAACCGGCGACCCCGGCGTCAAATGCAGCTTCTTCGCCAGCCTCGACGATGGCTTTCTCCACTTCTTTTTCTTCCTCGTTGAGGATCTTCTCAATGTGGGCAGGATGGATCCGTCCATCCAGGATGAGCCTGTCAAGCGATCGGCGGGCAATTTCGCGCCTGACCGGGTCGAAACAGGAAATGGTCACCGCTTCGGGCGTATCATCCACGATCACGTCCACCCCGGCCGCCTGTTCAAAGGCACGGATATTGCGTCCATTCCGACCCACGATGCGGCCTTTCATCTCCTCGTTCGGTAACATCACCAGCGATGTGGAAACGCTCACAACATGTTCAGACGCGACCCGCTGAATGGCATCGGTGATGATCTCCCGAGCGCGTTTTTCGCCTTCGGCGCGGGCTTCTCCCTCGATCTGCCGGATGATGCGCGCCATATCGTTGCGCGCTTCCTTCTCAGCCTCGTTCAACAGAACCTGCTTCGCCTCTTCCATCGACATCTGACCGATGCGTTGGAGCTCTTCCAATTGGTCTGAATACAATTTTTCGATCTCGTTGGCGCGTTTATCGAGCGCGCTCTGACGCTTGTTCAGGTTTTGTTCGCGTTGCTCCAGCCGCTCAATGCGGTGATCCAATTCAGCGCGGCGTTTTTGCTGGCGGTCATCCTCACGCATGATATCCTGCCGGCGACGCGTGATTTCGTTGTCCGATTCCTGCAGGATCTTGAGCGCTTTATCCCTTGCTTCAATCTCGATCATTTTGGCTTTTTCAGTCGCCGCCTGGATCAAGTTATCGGATTTTTCCATTTGTTCTTTCTTGAAGCGCGCTACATAGAATCTTACCAGGAGTATCGTCAGAACCGCGATCAGGACCAACGACGCGATCACGACGATAAATATGGTGCCTATTTCAGGTGGTTGTCTCATTTTTCAAAATCCTCATTATCAATATTTGTATTAAGCGTTGCGGAAGCCTGTGTCTCCCAGAGTGTTTTTACGATCGGGGCAATGGTGGCGTATGAAAAACCACGCCTGGCTAGAAAACCGCTCAACCGGTTTTTGAAGGTCAACCAATCCAGCCCGTTTAATCTTCGGGCGTACTGGATGGCTGCTTTCTTCGCCAGCTCCTCTTCTCCAGGTAACTCCTTCAACGCAGAATCGATGTGTGGTTCTGTGATACCTTTTGATCTTAACTCGTAGCGTAATAATCTTCGACCCCGTGGATGAAACTCATTCCGACTTTCAACCCACATACGGGCAAAAGCTTCGTCTTTAACCAGGTTCGCGTCGGTTAATTTTTCAACTACCTGGTCGATCTGATCAGGTTGAAAACCTTTATCGGTTAACCTTTGCCTGATCTCTTTTTCGCTGCGGGGCCGGTAATTTAGCAGATCAAGCGCGCGTTGAAATGCCACTTCCAACGCGTCCTTCTCCAGCAACTGTTTGATCCGTTCCTCAGTGAGTCGGTCCCCGGGCTTCAGCCAGGCTGCCACCAGCCTGGATAGTCCAAAAGCGAACTCCCCATCCAGGTCAATATTCACCCGTTGAGGATTGCGCTTTTGACCTTTAATCGCAGTTATCACCCGCTCCATCATCCCTTAAAACAAAACCAGCCAATCACCAAAAAGGTTTTCTGGCTGATCGATAAGCTGCTGGTTAGGATCTAAGCGCGAATTACATGCGCAGTTTCAAGTCTATTCTTTTGGATGTATCAAGAGTTTAGATTTCCTATGCCCCTGAACGCCGGTACCATTTAAATCAGATTCCACTAACAGGCAACATCCATTCAGGGTATGATCAAATACTATTGCTTTATAGAAATCTAGTTTCACAGATTTTCCTTGATTGTTGAGTCCATCCATACCCCATAAGGAGCAATAAGAAATGTCCACCAGTTTAATATCGAAAAGCCAATTCAATACGCAATACGCGCGACTATTTCAATACAATCCAAGTAATTATACATGATTCTAAATAATTCTCAATATTATTGGCATATTATTGGCATATTATTATTGGCATATTTTGTTGGCACATTTCATCCCGTTTCAGTTGAGTCCATTCGCCCAAATCCAAAACATGCTAAAATTGCTCTATGAAAGATCCAAACGCACAGAATAAGTTCGATCCTCGTGCCAGTCATCGGCGGCAGTTTGCCTGGCAGATACTGGTGCCGATCGTGTTATCCCTAATTGTTGCATTAGCATTCCTGGTTGTGCTCGTCTTTAACGCCGGTCAAGCTCCTGCAACGAACGGAAAATGGGCGCACATCTCCACAATGTTGCTGAGCATGCCCGTCATTATCTTTAGTTTGCTTACGCTGGCAATCGTACTGCTGCTCACCTGGTTAATTATCAAATTGCGCAAAGCGATTCCCCCATTCACTGGGCAGGTTTTTAAGGCTGTAGATAAAGTGAACCGTATCACGAATCGAACTACAGAAAAAAGTCTTAGCCCACTCATCCAGGGTAAAGCTTACTTTGCGGGCGCAAAGCGCCTGTTATCAATGGCATTTCATATTTCCAGTAACCGCGAGGAGTGAAAGATGGAAAAAGAAAAAAATTGGAAAGCAACCATCTTCCTGGTAAGCGGAGGAATCGGTTTATTGAGCGGACTTGCTGCCGCCTATCTGATCATCAAAAAACGGGAAGAAACTGGCACGTCCTTGAAGTTAACCTCTGGCGAAGGCGCCCGTATTGGTATGGGGATCGTTACGCTGCTCAAAATGATCGCCGATGGCGGGAAGTAAAAAAACTGAATAAACTCGAGTCCTCTTTAAAGTCAACATCAATCCCGGCAGATTCGCATCCATGTCCCCCAGACGCTTGGTAAAGTTCATCGCTACCGGTCAGATCCGAAATGAATACATCATCGATCGGACGGGAAAAGCCCATAACGCCACACTGGGCGGTTCATTGTTATACGCCGGAGCAGCCCTCAAGCGTTGGGGAGGCGAAACCGGTCTGTTGGGCGTGATCAGCCAGAATTTTCCACGTGAAAAAATCGAAATTATCGCTCAACACCAATTGGATATTCGCGGGATTAAAACCATCCCCGAAACGACCAATACCAATATTTTTTATGCCTATCCGAATGATCAAGATCCCATCCTGAACAACCCGGTCGCAGTTTACGCCGCCCATCAACTCCCCCTGCCCAGGGAGCTGATCGATCCTCCTGAAAACGGGAATTCAACCAGCAAGATTTCTTTGGACAACCATATCTTTCTCGAGGACATCCCATCGGATTACCTGGGTGCGTCAGCAGCGCACATCTGCCCGCTGGAAATACCTTACCAACTGCAATTGAGCACATTGTTGCAAAGGGGAGCTATTCGGACAATGACGATTCAGCTGGATGCAGCCGGGATGGTGCCTGAAAAGTTGGATGAAATCGCCGTGTTGGCTAAAGACGCAACAGCCCTTGTCACAAGAGAAATCGATTTACGGACTCTGTTTCAAGCCGGAACTGGTGATAGTTGGAAATTGATGGAAAGACTGTGCGAGTATGGCAGCCAGTATATTCTGGTAAAAAACGCTTCGAATGGTTATTCGCTCTTTGAACGTGAACGCGCGAGGCGTTATCGCATCCCGGACTATCCCGTTAATAAAATCGATCCGACAGGAGAGATGGATGTTTTTTGTGGGGCATTCCTGGCAGGGTTGCACGAAACTTACGACGCATTGTATGCATTCTCCCTGGCTGCAGTCGCGGCTTCCATCAAGGTGGAGGGGACCGGACCATTTTTCATCGAGGATAGCCTGCCGGGTCTCGACCAGGCACGAGTGGATTTTTTACGCAATAAGGTCATTCGTTATTAGCAACTGATTTTTATACCATTCAGCAGGACTCCAATTCATTGATCAAGGAGAAAGAAATGGAAGGTTTAGTCAATTTTGAGATTTTATTCACAACACTGGTGCAGAACTTCGGAACCTGGCTCGAAACCCCCATGCGGGCTTTCACCTTCCTCGGTAGCGAGATATTCTTCCTGCTGGTCATGCCAGCGTTATATTGGAGCATCGACCCCAAGATTGGCTTTCGCGCAGGTATGATGCTGGTCATCAGCGGCGGGCTTAATACCGCCTTGAAAATGTTTATTCACACCCCACGCCCTTATTGGGTGGATGGGAGTGTAAAAGCATTCAGCTCGGAGACCTCTTTTGGTTTACCTTCCGGACATTCCCAAAACTCCGCCGCGATCTGGGGCATGGTCGCGCAGACCATGCGCAAAAGGTCGGCCATTATCATCGCAGCCATTGTTGTCTTTTTCATTGGTTTCTCGCGCATTTACCTCGGAGTCCATTTCCTGCACGACGTACTCACCGGTTGGTTGATAGGTATTCTTCTTATCCTTTTATATGTGAAGCTTGAAAAACCGGTTGGGAATTACATCCAAACCAAATCATTGTGTTTTCAACTGCTGGCAGCCTTGATGTTTTCAATGCTTTTGATTCTATTAGGAACGCTCGGTCAAAGTATAGAGAACAATTGGAAAATGCCTATCGAATGGATCAATAACGCGGTTTCGGCCGGGGCGGATGCGCCAGACCCATTCAACCTCGAAGGGATGATCACCATCGCCGGTGTTGCTTTTGGTTTTCTGGTTGGATTCGCTCTATGGCGCTTCCTGTACGATACATACGAAATTAATTGTTCCCCAATGAAACGCCTTTTACGCTATCTTGTGGGACTGGTAGGAATTTTTATCCTTTATTTCGGCTTGAAGCTGTTGCTACCTGAAGAACCTCTGATGATCGGAATCGTAATCAGGTATGCCCGTTATGCATTGATCGGTTTCTGGGTGACTTTTCTGGCGCCCTGGCTCTTCCGGCGTTTACATCTGGATGTATAGCAAGCGGGTTATCTGATATATAATTGAGTTATTCATCAATAGGAGGCGCTATGGATAAATTCGGTAAATTTCTTGCCGGTTTAATGATCGGCAGCATTGTTGGCGGGGTCCTGGGTCTTCTCCTGGCGCCCGCTCCCGGCACCCAAACGTGTGAAAAAATAAAGCAGCAAATAAAGTTTGTGAAGGACGAAGTTCAGAACGCCGCCGCTGAACGCAGTGAGGAATTGAAGCAGGAACTGGCTGTACTTCAAAAGAAAGCGTAAGGAAATCTGATTTCGCAAAAAAATCGGCCAATCGGCCGATTTTCGCTAATTTATGATCACCTGGTACTCCGCCGGCTGCCGGGTGTGGCGACTTGAACCACTCACAACGAGAATGTAATCGTACCCTTGCGGCAGCGCTTTTAGATCGATGAGCAGTTTTTCGCCACTCTTAACTGCATACTTTTCCACAACTCGATCATTATAGGTATCAATGATCGACACGAGAAAGGTTTGCGGGAGGATGTTGTTGATATGCACGAACCCTTCAGTCTTCCAGCCACCATAATCACGCTCAAAATCTGTTTGATAACCGACCTCAGGGATCTTGATATTATCGACGATAAAACCTTCAGCGGTCACCGCTTCATCTGTTACATACTCAAAACTGAGGGTGACCTTTCTGCCAGCGAATTCGGATAAATCGACCTGCTCAGTCATCCACCCGTAGGATGAGCCATTGTAGCCACATCCAAAGCTATTCCCGGTGGTATCCGAGACCGAACAGGAGGGAGTCAGGAGTATGCGATCAGATCGATCCTCTTCAGAAGCAATGAGATAGAGGTAATCATAGTCAGTCTCCAGGTCATACCAAATGTTGTACTCCAATGTAATCGGACCACTCACCCCTGTGAAATCAAACTCACGCGATAACCTGGTCACTGAAGCATCCGCGCGATTCGACCACATGAAATGGCCTTCTCCAGTCGAGACCGGTAAGACAGCCACGGTTGGTGCGCCGGAGAATTGGATCTCCAGCTCATTCTGTGCGCAAGCCAGCCGGATGTAATCTGTACCATATTGCTGCACTTCGCGATCCAATTGAACCCCGCCGCATTCGGTCAGGGTTTCGGTTGCGGTCGCGTTGGGGGCATCCTCATAGATCTTGTAAGCATAGCGCCCATCCGCGAAATCTTCGTCATTCATGAAGTTGGTAACCGTCCAATCTAAGAAAACGTCGTCCGCGGTGATGATTTCCCCAGTTTCACTATCTCTGATATTAAATGTTAATAAAACATAATCGATGCTGGTGAACCCTCCCGCCTGGTCAGCCACCAGGGCTTTGGTGAAATCCTCACCAAAGCGCTCCAGTAAGTAGGTCACGAACAAAAAACTTGACCCGTAATGTAAATTGTTCTCACTGGGGTTCACTGACCAGTCGTTCAATTGGATATCCGTATTGAACGCAAATAGATGATCGAACCCTCCCGCGTTATATCCATTCAGGAGCGTCGCGAGTTCTGAAAAACCTTCGTTCAACCACAGGTCTTCATTCGGGTCGTGGTAGCCATGGATCAGGTGCTGTAGCTCATGCGCCATCACGCTCAAAGTGTAAGGATCGGACATGGTTTGGACATCCGAATTAATATAAAACATCTCATGCGCGTTGGAGTACTCATGCGCCTGGGGCAGGACCGTGTCAGTGGATGCCGTGTAACCGGCAAGCTGGGATCCCATGCCACTCGCGTAAAGGATGTAAAGATGCGGGTCGTTGTCCACGCCGGGTAGCCACTCCTGGCCGAAAAATTCCTGGTTGATGGGATAGATCTCAGTTTCAAATTTTAATAAAACCCGGTTGATCTCGCCGCTGTCGAGGTTCAGCCCCTCTTCCACCCAGAAATACACTTTCTCTGAGGCGTAACGCAGAACAGCGGTAACCGGTTCAGTAACATTGGTATCCACATTGAGTTTGTAAAAATCTAAACGGTCGCCGAGTTGATAAGCGATCGGCTCGCTGGTCAATTGCAGCGGGATGTTTGATTTGCCTTCATAGCGCTCCGCCAGGTAAACCAGGTCAGCGCTCGGAATTTCCGCGCTTTCCAATGTCTGGAGCGTATCGAAAATTTCCTCAGGAGTCTGCGCCCCACTTCCCCCTTGAGGATGGGCAGTGGGTGTAATTAACGCGCCATTCAAAGTTGGTGTAAGGATTGGACCAGAGGTGGGCGTTTCCACCGAATTAATGCCGGATGAAAAGAGATTTAAACCGCCAGTGAACAGGTAAAAGAGAAACCCGCATAACACGAGCAGGCAACACGCCACCAATAAAAGGCTGACAAGTACCAGCAGGATGGTTTTCTCTGACTTATCCATGCGAATCATCCTGCGAGGGTGTATACCACTTCCAGGCGGCTGTTACCAGGCCCATGGTGAACCAGAAGTACGGTAGCGCGAAACTATCCACGCTCAGTTCCTCCGCGATCAACGCTACCAGCATGAACACGCCCATATAGCCGAGTGTTGCTCGCAGACCGCTGCCCTGTTTAATCATCCCGCTTGAGGTAAAGCCAAAGAGCACCAGAAAATTGATGAACAAAGCAAATCCTACGATCCCGGTTTCCGCCAGCAACCTTGACCAAAGATTCTTAATGTTCATCAAGCCTGAGTACTGGTACAGCAATTCCCGCGATTCTGTCAATCCCCATCCAAGATCTGGCAGGTATTGAGGAAAGTAAAAACCTGATAGACCCACCCCAACACCAATAATTGGATGGTCATTAAATATATTCCAGCCCGTCTGCCAATAGATGATCCGCTCACCAAATTGAAGGTTGTCCGCGTACGCGATCAGCGCATTTGGTCCCTCCGCCGAAAAATCGAATACATTCGCCATGCGCGGATCGATGTGGCTGAATCCCCACAACGTGATGACGAGCAAACCAATATATGCAATGATCAACCCCAGGCTTACGCCAGCAGTGAACAGAATCTTGCGTCGATCAGAAAACTTTCTTACGATCCATCGGATCAAGCGCAGATTGAGCAGAACAAAGATCAGACCAATGACCATCATAAACGCCATCAGTCCGCCACGCGAAAGTGTTCCGACCAGCGTGAAAATGCCAAGGATCAACAAAAGATCCTCAAAAGTGAACTTCCAGATCCTGAATCGATGCGCGCTCTTACGCGTGAAGACCGCGGCAAACCAATAGGACAGGTATACAAGATTCAACATATGCGCCAGCCAGGAAGGTTCCGCCGCGAATCCCATCAACCTATCGCTTAGAATCCGGGTTGGAGAAAAGAATGGTCGGATCTCTTCGAGATAAACGAATATTGCTGGAAAATAATACTTGGCAGCTACCTGAAAGATCGACACAAAGGCGAGCACCAGACCAGACCAATTGATGATACGTAAGGTTGTCTCGATCCTTTTGGGAGAATTCGGAACCAGGACCGCGACCAGGTAGAATAAAAGCCCCAGCAACAGGGTGGCTGCGCCTTCAATAGCGGCGTTGATCAGGGCAACATTTTTATAATCAGGGATGGGACGTAAAAAAGCCAGGACGATTGTCGCGAGTGCGAATAGAAAAAACACCAAAACAGCTTTTACATGCACGGGTTGCTTTGTCTTTTGCGCAATCACCAATGGCAGAACGATTACAGCCAAAGGCAGAAGAAATAAAAGCGATGCGGGCGCCACGGAACTGGAGCCGGTTAGCTTCATCACGAATGGAAATGTGGTGATCGGTAAAACGATAACCAGCAAAATCCACAATAACCATGTGAGTTTTGTTGCAGCCCTGGATATCATTTCAATTTATCCGTGAAACGCGCCGTGGAAAACCAATGACCAATAATAGAACTGCGGCCAGCAGCCCCAGCAAAAACCCGGCGATGGTTAAGCTGTTCCGTCCCATATGCGCCGGAGTACCTGGCATCCCAGGTTCCGTGGTCACCTGAAAACTGACACGTGAAGCGAGCAACCTGGATAATAGAGAATTACTGGAGGTGCCGGATTCAAATGAATTGATCTGATCACGCAGCGCTTGAAAATCCGTCGCGCTGCAATACGCAGAAACCGGCTCCACAACCACCGCTTGTTGAAAACAATTCTCGATCCCCGCCTGGGTATTAAATTCCGCCAAGGCTTTAATCGAATCCAGGCGAAATTGCTCAAGCGCGGACACGGCCGAGTTCAGCCAAAGCCGGTTGGCTTCCAGCGCGACCTCCGGATCATTGGACCGTGCGCTCAACTCCCATCTATAACCCTGACGGGAAGCTGTAAAAATCGAACGCATTTCTTCAGCGGAAGATGCCAATCCGTTTTGAATCCCCATCTCGATAACATCTTCCATCACCTGGCTGGACTGGATCACATCACCGATCGCTGTGAGCAGGTGGTCCTCTTCATAATCGGTCAATCTACCGCTATAAGCAAAATCGATCACTGTGGTGATGACCGACACGGATTCATAAACAGGTTTGCGAACGGTGGAAGCCAGTAATCCGATCAACCCGCCAACGATCATTAATCCAGCGGCGAGCCACCAATAATGAACCGCCCTGGAAACCATATCCGTGAATGAAAACTCGCCCTCGTGTTGTGTGTTTGCTGAGTCCATCTTACAAATTATACCTGCAATAAAACGACCCGGAGCATGATGACAGCTCCGGGTCACATTTGTTAAAAATGATTAATTGTGCACAAAATTGATCAACACCAGGTTGCGATTACATTTTGCCTTAGTGGAAAATTGAAAAGGCTCACTGAGCGGGGTTCCATCTGAATTGAATATCTGGATAAATAGCGGATCACTAGAATCCACCGCAACGTTGCCCAATTTGATCTCATAACTTCCCTTACCGTAAACTTTCCCTTCCAGCATGCCGGTTACCGCGAGTTTCGACACTTCCCCGCCGTTCCAGGTGCCAAAAACCTTCACAATCAGGTATTTTATTGGTTCTCCGGACACGCTAAACACCTGCCCGGCAACCCCCTGCCATGCACACCCTTTGTCAGGATAGTTAAAATTAGCCAGGTAGCTCGGCGTTCCCTCTTGCACTAAATATTTGTAGTCGGCGACTGTCGCAACATCTGCTTCTGCTTCAATCTTGTCGATCTTTTCTCCGTCCAGTAAATTGGCCATGGCTGGAAAATTGACCTCTTCGACCGTGGAGGTTGCAGCATCAACAGTCTCGCTGAACTTCTCAATGCCTTCGGTAGGCTCAAACGGTTCCAGCGATACTGCTTCAGAATCTTGCTTGCTAAAATCGAACTGCTCGCTGACAGCGATCGTGCATGCGGTCATCACCAACAAAATGCCAATCCAGATCATTTTTTTAACCATGACAACCTCCAAAAAGCGAAAATCTTACCTTCAGTCAGGTGCATTTTTTATGCCAATACTCGCAGCCAATGGCAACAAAATTGCGGCGCAATATTGGATATAATCGGATAGAGGTGACACGATGAAGCAAATACTCCAACACATGAACGACGGTAAAACTATTGTCGAAGAAGTACCCGTACCGGTGGCGCGATCTCGCACTGCCCTGGTCAAAACTTCCACCTCGCTTGTTTCAGCGGGAACGGAACGTATGCTGGTGGATTTTGCCGAAAAAAACCTCATCGGAAAAGCAACCTCCCGGCCTGACCTGGTTCGCCAGGTCATCGCGAAAGCCCAACGCGAAGGTCTTCTCCCCACCTTGGAAGCGGCGTTCAATAAACTCGAACAACCCATGCCCCTTGGCTATTCATCTGCCGGTACCATCATCGAGGTTGGAGCGGAAATGGGCGAATTCAAACCCGGTGACCGGGTGGCCTGCGCGGGTGGCGGCTTCGCCGTGCACGCAGAATACGCCCTCGTTCCTTACAACTTGCTGGCGCCTTTGCCAGATAACGTGGATTTCGCGTCCGCAGCCTTCACTACACTTGGCGCTATCGCCATGCATGGGTTCCGCCTCTCCTCTCCCCAGCTCGGTGAGTCGGTCTGCGTGATCGGTCTCGGCTTGCTAGGATTGCTGGCTGCCCAGATCGCGCGCGCCGCTGGCTGCAGCGTTTTCGGTATCGACCTCTCTCCCGACAGGGTACGCCTGGCGCAAAGCCTGGGCTTTTCCGCCGCGCTCAACGAAGCCAGCCTGGATATGGTACCCGGGGTAACCAACGGCCGTGGGTTTGACCACGTGCTCATCTGCGCAGACACGCACTCCAACGACACGGTCGCACTTGCTGGTCAGGTATCGCGTGACCGTGGCAGCGTGGTGGCTGTGGGCGCTGTGGGGATGGACCTGCCGCGTAAGATTTACTACGACAAGGAATTGGATTTCAAGGTCTCCCGTTCATACGGGCCCGGGCGTTATGATCCGCGCTACGAAGAAGCCGGGAACGACTACCCGATCGGTTACGTGCGCTGGACTGAAGGGCGCAACCTGCAAGCTTTCGTTGACCTCCTCGCCAATGGTCAGGTAGACGTTCATCCACTCATTACGCATCGTTTCCCGATCGAAGACGCGCCCAAGGCTTATGACCTGATCACCGGTCGGTTGAAAGAACCCTTCCTGGGTGTGCTGCTGACCTATCCTGAAAGCATCGAAGAAAAAGGTATCGTCCACAAGGTTGAAACACCGTCCTACGTCAGTGCACCTCAACCAACCATCAAACTGGGGGTGCTGGGGGCTGGCAATTACGCCCAGGCGGTCTTCCTGCCGGTCATCCGTAAAACGGGTGGCGCAGAATTGAAGGGCATTGTCACAGCCTCGGGACTGAGCGCGCAGCAAACCGCCAGCAGATTCGGTTTTGGATTTGCCGCCACCACCGAAGAGGAGGTGCTTGAAAACCCGGATATCAATAGCGTGGTCATTCTCACCCGCCACCAGCATCACGCGCGACAGGTACTCACCGCGCTGCGCAATAAGAAGTCTGTTTATTGTGAAAAACCACTGGCGCTGACCCCAGACGAACTCGCAGAGATCGAATCCACTCTCGATCAACCGGAAACTCCGCTGCTGACCGTCGGCTATAACCGGCGCTTTGCCCCCATGGCGACCCGCATGTCGGAATTTCTCAAGGTTCGCAGCGAACCGCTTTTCATTCAATACCGGGTCAACGCCGGATACCTCCCCCCTACACACTGGATTCACGATCCTTTGCAGGGCGGCGGGCGCATCATTGGCGAAGGGTGTCACTTTATCGATTTCCTCACCTTCCTGGTTGGCGACTCCCCGGTCTCAGTCCACGCAACAGGTTTACCGGATAAGGAAAAATACAACCGGGACAACGTGCTGCTGACCCTGTACTTCGCGGATGGATCCATCGGCACGGTGACCTACCTCGCGAACGGCAACAAGAATTTCGCCAAGGAACGGGTAGAAGCGTTTACCAGCGGCCGGATTGCCGTGTTGAACGATTTTCGTACCCTCGAACTGGTCACCGAGGAGCGGAAAAACATCACCCGCTCACGGTTGCGCCAGGATAAAGGACACACCCACGCCTGGCAGGGATTTCTCACCGCACTCAAGCAAGGCGGGCCTCCCCCGATCCCATACGATCAATTGATGAGCACCTCGCGTGCCAGCTTCGCCGCGCTTGAATCCCTGCGCAGCGGCACCCGGGTCGACCTGTAAGCATCAAACATCGGATCACTGATTTGGATCAATTACGTAAACTAACCCTGCTGGTCAAAGAGATCGGCATCCCCAACCTGGCGAGCTATGCCGTCTACCAGCTCAAACTGCGTAGCGGCTGGTTGCGCCGGCGCACACCGGAGGGTGGTTTTACTGCTCGCCGCGAGATCGCGTTGGAAGCTCCCCTCAATCTAACCGCCTGGTCAACCAACTGGCGGTCGACAGCATGGACCGAATTTTCAACGCTGTTATCCAAAGAATCGGCGTTCCTGATCGACGAAAAATACCGCCCTTTCATTGGTGATGCTGTTGAACAGCTGAATTTTTCGCTCATCCCCTCACTCGATCATTGGACTGCCTATTCCAATGATTTTGAGGGAAAGGATATCAAGTTCACCTGGGAACCGGCGCGCTTCACCTGGAGCCTGGCGCTGGGAAGAGCTTATAAGATCACTGGCGATGAACGCTACGCGCAACTCTTCTGGCGGAAATTCGACGAATTCCAGACCGCAAACCCGGTCAACCGCGGGCCGAACTGGGCCTCTGCCCAGGAGGTCGCGCTGCGCATGATCATGTGGATCCTGGTGATTCCTGCGCTAGTAGACTCGCCAACTACCACACCGGAAAGACTATCCAACCTGGCAGGTGCCGCCCTGCATCACATCGAGCGCATTCTGCCGACCCTCTCCTACGCGCGTTCTCAAGACAACAATCATGTATTAAGTGAAGCGTTGGGATTGATAGTCGGGGGCAACTTCCTGCGCAGATACGACCCTCGCGCGGAAAGTTGGATTTCGCGCGGCACGCGTGAATTCGATCATGCGATCCTGCGCCAGGTGGACGAAGAAGGAAATTACTCACAGCACAGCGCCAATTACCTGCGCATGATGCTACAACTCGCGCTGATGTACAATGCTTTCCTGGAACAAACCAGCCGTGAAATGCCAGCCGGCGTACGCGCAAAGCTCGCGCTGGCCGCACGCTGGCTGATCGCCCAAATGGATGTTACCAGCGGGCGGCTGCCCAATCTGGGGCACAACGACGGCACCCTGCTGCTGCCTTTCGGTGGGGTGGATTTCCGCGATTACCGCCCGACCGCCCAGGCTGCTGCTATCGCATTCCTCGGCCACCCTTGCCTGCCCACCGGTCCCTGGGACGAGTTAACCTCCTGGCTTGGATTACAATCCAATCAGACAGTTACGCTCGCACAAACAGTCTCCTCACCGGGCGTGCGCAAGGTCGGTACCGCGGATTGCTGGGCGAGCCTGCGCGCCGTCAGGTTCCACAACCGCCCGGCGCACGCCGATCAATTGCAAGTGGAAATATGGTGCGATGGGGAGAACCTGGCGCGCGACGCCGGGACCTACCTTTACAATGCGCCGCTCCCCTGGCAAAACGCGCTGGATGTCACGCGGGCACACAACACGGTCACCATCGATGGAAAAGACCAGATGCAACGCGTCAGCCGCTTCCTTTGGCTGGACCAGGCACAAGCACGCTGGCTGGTCAGCGAAGAGCCAGATACCATCATTGCTGAACATAACGGTTACCGGAACCTGGGCATCACTCACCAGCGGTCGGTTAAATTCGATTCACCTGCCAGCTTTGTTGTAGTTGACACACTCACTCCTACGCCGTCCGATCAAGGTGCGCATGAGTATCGCCTGCACTGGCTATTGCCTGACTGGCAGTGGGGGCTTGAAGGTCAACGACTCACCTTAAGCTCGGAAAGAATGAAAACAACCCAGCACATTCAAGCGGTCAGGCAATCGAACAGTGAAGCCCTATACCCCATCGATGTCTCGCTGATCCGTGCCGGTAAAACACTCACAGGTCACCTCTCAGACGAAATCCTGGGCTGGGAATCAAACACTTATAATGAAAAACATCCTGCCCTCTCTTTGTCAGTGAGTTTTCAAGTGAGCGGAGCCGCGATAATCACAACGGAATGGAAGATAACCAGAGCATGAGCGAAACCGCTTCAGCACAAAAACCAGGTGTGCATATCCTGTTGATTCATCAGGCATTTGCCGCTCTCGATGAACCCGGTGGCACCCGTCATTTCGAAATG
This sequence comes from Anaerolineaceae bacterium UBA2260, assembly GCA_002347485.1. Lineage (GTDB taxonomy): Bacteria > Chloroflexota > Anaerolineae > Anaerolineales > Anaerolineaceae > UBA6107. Next base: position 22,001 of record DDXM01000025.1, read on the forward strand.
GCGCGCGCTTTCGTTGAGAACGGTCACCGCGTGACCGTCATCACCAGCCCGGTGAGCTACCTGACCGGTAAGACCGCCACCGGTCATATGCGCTGGGTGAGCCGCGAGCACCCGCTGCCTGGGATGGAGATTCTGCGCGCTTACACGTATCCCGCGCTCCACCGCAGTTTCTTCCACCGTCTGCTCGGTTTCTTCAGCTTCATGTTCTCCTCGTTTTTCATCGGTTTGGGGGTCAGAAATGTGCAGGTAATTTGGGGGACTTCCCCCCCCATCTTTCAGGGCTGGACGGCCTGGCTGCTGGCGCGATTAAAAGGCGTGAAATTCGTGTTCGAGATCCGCGACCTGTGGCCGGCATTCGCCATCGCCATGAGGGTCATCCGCAATCCGCTCATCATCCGGCTCTCGCAGTGGCTCGAAGGCTTTCTTTACCGCCACGCTGACCAGCTCATCGTCAACTCGCCGGGCTTCATCGACCACATCACCGCGAAAGGCGGCAGAAACCCGCAATTGGTCGCAAATGGCGTGGACCCGGATATGTTCGATCCATCAGACACAGGCGCGGTATTCAGGCAGAAATACGACCTCGATGATAAATTTATCGTTCTTTACTCAGGTGCGCATGGAATCTCGAACGACCTCGAAGTGATGCTTTTAGCCGCCCAACTCACCGCTGATGAACCCGAGATCACATACGTACTGGTGGGCGACGGCAAGGAAAAATCGAACCTGGTGAAACTGTCGAAACACCTCGCTTTAACCAACATCATCTTCGTTCCGCCGGTCGCCAAGGCAGAGATGAAGAATGTGTTGGCAGCGGCAGATGCCTGCCTGGCCATCCTCAAACCTATTGATTTGTACAAAACCACGTATCCGAACAAGGTGTTTGATTACATGGCCGCAGGCCGACCGGTACTTTGCGCCATCGACGGCGTTATAAGGACAGTGGTCGAAGAAGCGCGCGCCGGGGTGTTCATACACCCTGGCGATCCGGCAGCCCTGGCTGAAGCGGTGCGCAGACTACACCAGGTTCCTCACGAAGCTAAAGTGATGGGGATGAACGGCAGGGAGTATGTTGTACGTCACTTCGACAGGCGCAAGATCGCCGCGCAAATGCAAGACATCCTGGTCAAAGCTGCAGTCGGTCAGGGTTGATCGGGCATTTTCTACCAACTGATTAAGTTTGAATCCTGTCATTTCCCTTCTATAATAACTTACATATAGGCGTACTTTTTTGGTTCAATCAACAACCAAGGAGGAAAAATGGCTAAGACGGATTTGTCACCGCAGGAGCAGATCAAACTGGATATATCATCTGCGCAAACGGAATATCGCAACCTCATCGAAAAAGTAAATCTCTCCTCGGTACGCGACAGGTATTCCTCGCTCGAAACGGAGATCAACAACCTGCCAACCCGCGTGCAAAAGATTCGTGACCGCAAATACGCCTTCAACAGGATTCTCGAAGAGCAGACCAGAAGTTTTCAACGCCAATGGGCGACCAAACGCAGCGGTATTCTCAGCCAGATCACGCAGGAATCCAACCTGCTTCAGAACCAGTTGCGCTCCTTGGATATGCGCGTTAGAGCGCTTAGCCTTGGATCCACCTCAGCCGCGGTTGTGAAAACGGTACGCAACGATCTCTCGACCTTCAACAGCAAGGTAAACGCCGTCGAATCCACCGTTACCGGCATGTTTAACGACCTGGATAATGAAGTCAGCGCGGTGCAGACTTTGTTATCGCGCATCGAAAAAACCCTCGATTATTGCGATTCCGCCAGTTTTGGATTCCTGCCCACGGAATGCGTGGTGCGCGCGGTAAAGGCCATTTGGACTCGTGATGATAAGAAGGACAAAGAAGACCCCGAAGGGATCTTATTCCTCACTGACCAGCGCTTGATCTTTGAGCAGCGCGAAGAGGTCGCCACCAAGAAGGTTCTATTCATCACCACTGAGCGTAAAAAAGTGCAGGCATTGGCATTCGAAGTACCGGTACTTTCTATTTCAGCGGTAAAAACTACGAAACAGGGAATGTTTAAGAACGAGGATTGGCTGGAGCTTGAATTCGAATCCGGCGCGTTTGCGCGCAGCGCCAAACTGCACCTCGATGGGCAGAATTGCAATGAATGGCAGGCAGCCATCAACCAGGTCAAATCACGCGAACTGGATGCCGACCGCGCGTTTGCCGTGGATAAAGCCTTAGTGGAAAAAGTCAAATCCGCGCCAGTCATATGCCCCTCCTGCGGCGCCACGTTGAGCAAGCCGGTCTTGCGCGGTATGGATACCATGACCTGCGATTTTTGCGGTCGGGTCATCAAACTGTAGACCATCAAACAAGTTGTCACTTTTCTTTATCCAGATCATCTAATTTCCTGTATGCCTCATATACAGGAGAGTAAGGATGAAAATCAATCAATCGAAAATTGACCGCATTATCCGGGTGATCCTGGGAATCGTACTTCTCACGCTCGGCTGGGGAGGAATCGTTAGCGGTACCTGGGGACTGGTCTTTAAGATCGTAGGCTTTATCCCCCTTATCACCGGCCTGGTGGGTTGGTGCCCTCTTTACGCCTTATTCAAACTCAAAACCAATTAATTTGAAAAGTAAAAACACCAGGGAATGAATTACCCTGGTGTTCTTCGTTTAATCCAATCCCGCAAACAAATCCTTTTGCCTGCGCCCCCCTGGGGGGGGCGGATAAGCCTGCATGTAGCGGTCACTGATACCGAACAACTTGCGCAGGTAATCCAGCACACCAACCGTGATGCGCATGCCGCCCTGGCTGGCATGGCAGGCAACCGCCCGATTCTTCTGTTCCAGTACAGTCCGGTAATCCACGCTGGCGTGTACCGGGAAACGTGCTTCTGATACCCGCACCAGGTCAATATCGCCATTCTTGCCGAATTTGCGCGGATCCTTGCCCACCAGGCGCATTAACCCCACAGATATGCGCAGGAATCCGCGTGGAAAAGTGTGATAGAACAACTTCGCAGGTTGGTAGGCGGTCTGCTCCGAAGGGAACTGCCCTGCATCCCCAGCAGCGTGGAACGCGCGCACCGTTGCTTTGTGGATCGCAATATGGTCCGGGTGCATATAACCACCAACCGGGTCGAATGTGATCACCACCTGGGGGCGCAAACTGCGCATGTACGGAACGATCTTCGCCGCGACAGTATCGACCTCAGCGTTAGCCAGCGCTTGCGGATGCTTGTTATCCGGAGAGCCTTCCATTCCAGAATCGCGAAAGTCCAGGAAATATACCCCTTTCAAACCCAGGTGTTCGGCAGCGCAGCGCAGTTCGTGTTCCCGTAATTCCCCAATGGACGCGAATCCATGCAGCATTTCCGGGTCAACCTCGCCCACTTCGCCGCGGGTGGCGCAGACCAGGTACACATCAGCCCCTTTGCTCGCGTAATACGCCAGCGTTCCCCCTGTGCCAAACGTCTCATCATCCGGGTGAGCCAGAACAGCCAATAATACTTTTTTCTTCATAATTTATGTAGGACCTCTATCCAGGTGTGAAATATTTACCGCATACCGGGCAATCCCGTCGCTTGAAAAGGTGGATCTGCAGCAAACTGACCGATAGGCTGTCATAAAGCATCAATTTGCCGATGAGTGGTTCTCCGACTCCCAACAGGAGCTTGAGCACCTCAGTCGCCTGCAGCATACCAATAGTCCCCGGCACTGTGTTGAGCAGCCCGTGGGTTTCGGGGTCTGGCACGCTGCCGGGCGGGGGCGTCTCGGGGATCATGCAGCGCAGGCAGGGTCCGCGCCGCGCATCGAATACGCTCACCTGCCCCTCAAATTCAAAAACCGCGCCGTAGACCAGCGGGATCCCCTGGCTGGCGCAGACCTCGTTGAGCAAAAAACGCGCTTCCAGGTTATCGGTGCAATCGACGACCACCTGCCGATCCCTGATCAATTCCGGCGCGTTCGTGCGGGTAAGGCGCTCGGCGTGAGTGTCAAAGACCACTTCAGGGTTCAGGGCGCTTAACCGCGCGCGGGCTGAATCCACTTTACGCTTATCGAGGGAAGGCGTGTCATGCAGCACCTGGCGCGGTAAGTTTGAAAGCGTCAGCCGGTCGCTATCGATGATGCCGATATGACCTACGCCTGCCCCGGTGAGATAGGTCAAAACAGGTGAACCCAACCCGCCCGCGCCTACCACCAGCACCGAAGCCTGCTTCAACCGCTCCTGCCCTTCCCTGCCGACATGCAGCAGTTGCAGGTGCTTCTTGTATCGTTCAATCTCTGCCTGGCTCAATGTCATAAATCCAATTGTAAATCCATTCACAAAATTTTACCCCACCCGGGTCATGGATATTTGCCTTGATGTTACAATAAAAATATGGAAGTGATCCTGACCCACGAACAGGCTGATTTTGACGCGCTGGCATCATTATTATGCGCCCACCTGCTAAACGAAAAATCGATCCCGGTGCTGCCAAACCGGCTCAACCGCAACGTGCGTAATTTTCTCAACCTTTATGGGGCCGATTTCCCTTTCAAAGAAGCGCGCGACCTGGGCTCGTTGGCGATCCATCACATCATCCTGGTCGACACGCAATCTCTTGTCACTCTAAAAGGCGTCACAACAAAAACTGCTGTCACCGTTATCGACCACCATGAAACGCGGGATGACCTGCCCGAGAACTGGCAGGTACGCTCAGAACGCGTCGGCGCCAATGTCACCTTCCTGGTGGAGCAGCTGCGCGATGGCAATCACCCGCTTAATCAAATGGAAGCCACCCTGCTCCTCCTCGGCATCTATGAAGATACGGGGTCTCTCTCTTACGCCTCCACCACCGTGCGCGATGTTAAAGCAGCGGCATTTCTGTTGGAACATGGCGCAAGCCTGCGCATAGCGGTGGATTTCCTGAATCCGGCGCTTTCCGTCGCGCAGAAAAAACTGGCTGACCAGCTACTCGCCAACGCCAGTACAGTTCCAATCCATGGAAAATCCATCCTCATTTCCAGCGCAGAAGCGCTCGATATGAATGAGGAGATCTCCAGTATCGCCCACAAAATACGCGACCTGCTCGACCCTGACGCGCTGTTCCTCTTCGTAAGAACCTCAGAAGGCATTCGCCTTGTCGCGCGCTCGACCTCTGACCAGGTGGATGTCGCGCATATCGCCAGATTGCTGGGTGGCGGCGGGCACGAACGCGCCGCGGCAGCCTTGATCCAGGCGGAATCATTACAGGAAAATCAGGCGACACTGGATTCATTAAGGGAACAGATCGTCGAGGAGTTGAAGAAAGTCATTAAACCGCCCCCCACCATCAACAAGATCATGTCACGGCGGCCCCATCTCATCTCACGAACCACCTCGCTGGAGGATGCGTACCGTCTGATGCAACGTTACGGTTATGAAGGTTACCCGGTGGTTGAAAATGAAAAGGTTGTCGGCTTGCTCACACGGCGGGCGGTCGACCGTGCGCTGCAGCATAAACTCAAACTGAACGCCGGCAGTCTGATGGAAGCCGGTGAGCACAGTCTGAAAAGCACGGATACGATAGACCAGTTGCAACAATTGATGGCTGCCACCGGCTGGGGTCAGATCCCCGTGCTGGACCCCGAAAGCGGGCATATCGTAGGTATCGTCACCCGCACAGACCTGTTGAAAACATTGCCGGGGCATAACGGCGCGCTGCCCGGGCAAAAGAACTACGCCGCCATGCTGGAAAAAGCCTTACCCCCCTGCCGATTGGCGCTGCTTCAAATGATTGCCAGGTATTCCGGCGAAGAACATCAGTCCATCTACATCGTAGGCGGATTCGTGCGCGACTTGCTGTTGAAACGTCCTTCAATAGATTTCGATATCGTGGTGGAGGGGGACGCCATGCACTTCGCCCACGCGCTGGCGAAGAAATACGGCGGTCGCGTGGTCACGCACCGGCGCTTTAGCACAGCCAAATGGCAGATAAGTGGAATCCATGCCAATTTGCAAAAGACCATGGAGTGTGAAAACAAGCCAGCCGTGGATCTGCCGGAGGCATTGGATTTTATCAGCGCGCGCACGGAATTTTACGACCACCCCACCGCGCTCCCGACCGTTGAGCGATCCAGCATCAAGCTCGACCTGCATCGCCGCGATTTCACCATTAACACCCTCGCGCTCAGGTTGGATGGACATCATTACGGTGAACTCTACGATTATTGGGGCGGCCTGGCTGATCTCGAAAAGAAATTGGTGCGCGTGCTGCATTCCCTATCCTTTGTCGATGACCCCACCCGCCTGTTGCGGGCGGTACGATTCGAGCAACGTTTCCAGTTCCAGATCGAAAAACGCACGCTGCAGTTGATGGATGAAGCGCGCGAACTGTTACACCAGTTGAGCGGGGAAAGAATTCACCATGAATTCGATCTGATTTTTAATGAAACTTCGCCGTTCCCCATCCTGCGGCGTCTCTCCGAACTCGGCCTGCTCTCGCAAATCCACCCGCACCTGGTCTGGAACGAACGCCACGAAACCGCGATCAGCCATGCGAATAACTATACGCAATACACAGCCTGGCACCTTCCCGCCAACCTCGGCAACACACCTATCCGCCTCGCTCTCACTTACTTGATCTGGTTCCTCCAGCTACCCGGGAGGTCCGGTCTCGAAGTCGGCAAAAGACTCAGGCTGTCAAGATCGCTGCTGGAAACGCTGGAAAAATCGATCTCCGTGGCAGCCGCTGTAAATGAATGGAAAGATCTTAGTCCAAGTCAGCTTACCCGCACGCTTGAGAAATTACACCTCTATGGCGTATTCGCTCTTTATTGCATTTTGCAGGATGAAGAACTTAAGGAAAAACTAAACCTTTACGCCACCAGGTGGCGCTTTATTACCCCCACCGTGGATGGCAATTCCCTCCGCGCCCGCGGCATTCCACCCGGTCCCCTGTACGCCCGCGTCCTGTCAAAGGTTCGCAACGCCTGGCTGGATGGTGAGCTTTCCTCCCCCAGTGAAGAGGAAACGATGATCGCAGCGCTTCTCAAGGAAACCAATGACGGAAATAGTGAATGACGATGTTTCGTTTGTAGACTTTGAAAAGATCCGCATCCGCCGCATGACGCGCGAAGACCTGCCGGCGTTGGAATGGGACGGCGAATTCAAGCATTTCCGCAACGTGTATAAAAGTGTGTACCACCACATGCAGCAGGGCGGCGCGGATGCCTGGGTGGCCGAATCTCCGCTTGGCGAGATCATTGGTCAGGTGTTTTTACAATATAAGAGCGATCGTCCGGAACTGGCGGATGGTTGGAAGCGCGCGTACCTATATTCCTTCCGCATCAAACCACCCTACCGCAACCACGGGTTGGGATCGCGCATGATGCGGGGTATTGAGGAGGTTCTCACCTCCAGATATTTCACTCGTCTTACCTTGAATGTCGCCCGCGACAATCCTGACGCGATCCGCTTATACAAACGTTTAGGATTTCAAATCGTCGCCGAAGAACCGGGGGTCTGGTCATATATCGACCACGAAGGCAAATGGCAGACCGTGGAAGAGCCTTCCTGGCGCATGGAAAAACTGCTTGGTTAAACGACTTAAAATAATTACTGGTCCCCCCACACCTCGACATGAACACCCTGCATTTCCAGGTCTGCGAGACCCAGGCGCTCTGTGACCAGGCTCGCCATCTCATTTTGGGTGATGAGCTGCAATGTTCTCGTTTGAACATCCATTTCCAATGGTATGACCAGAAGGCTTTCGATCTCATGGCGGCTGAACTCAATATGAACGATTGCCGTTCTCATGGCATCCGTCAGCATCCACTGATCTGCGAGCAGGTTGCCCAGGCTGTACATTACCAGCGCATGATGCCCATCGACGGAGGACGCGCGCCATTCCATGCGCTGCAGCACATGTGGGTGATGCCCCCACACCACGTCCGCGCCAGCGTCGACCAACTCCTGCGCGAGGTCTTCCTGGGCGTGGGATGGGCCAGCCTGGTATTCGTTGCCCCAATGGATCGAAACCACCACCAGGTCGCTATTATCGTGGGCAAACCTGATTTCAGCCAGTAATCCGGTGAGATCCGCTTCACTAGAATACGCGTCTAAAGCAATGAATGCCACATTCTGTTTACCAGCCAGCGCATATACCACATCGCTGGTGGCTGCGACGCCAATCCCGGCAGTTCGTAATGCTTGCGCAGCATTGCTTGTGCCTGCCGAGAGACAATCTTCCTGGTGGTTATTAGCGTTTGTGACGAAGTCAATCCCACCATCAGCCAGAACCCTGATTTGGCTCGCGTCAGCGCACAGGTTCATGTCAGTGATGGATGGATCAAGCACCGTGTTAAATTCGCCGATCGGTGACTCGAGATTGACCGCGAACAAGGCGGATGGATCTTCTGCCAGGATTGGCGTGATGCTCTCCCATGGCGAGGTGTCCGAAAAGATCTGGGTCCCGCCCCGCGCGAGCATCACGTCTCCACCTAGCAGGAGCGCAGAGGAACTTGGTTTAACTGTGCAGGCCGATAGAAGGAGGAGCGCTGATACCAGCGCTCTCTCCGCGAAACTTCTTCGCAAGTTCATGGAACGATGAACAAAGATGTCCAATCCGGCGCATCCGGAGCGTTTCCACTTTCAATCATTAATTGCCAGGCTTCATCGGTCATGCGCTTGTCCAGGTCAACCGTGAATTCGTAATAAGTGTAAACCGCGCCCACCGCGACGCGGTAAGGGGCATCGGGAAGAACGACGTAAATCAGCGTCGGGTACCCTACCCCTTCCTCCAGCACACGACCAATTCCAGTGGCGACATCAGCAACCAGCGCGGATTTCTGATCTGAGATCTCACCGCTACCCATCGCCGGATCGACCGGGTCAGCCGCCGCGACGGTCATCGCTTCAAGCCAGCCACCGAAGTACTTGATGCGCCAGTAATCTTCATCAGTCAACTCAGTTCCATTCAGTTCAGCCTGTGCCGTGTTTAACAAGAATCCAAGCTGCTCGATCAGGTTATCCAGGTTGCCGCCCGTGACGCCATCCAGCAAGCCGCGGCTGTCCAGGCCATCGCGGGTCATTTCCGCCAGCGCCAGCAGGCGGGCGTACGCCTCCGGATTCGGTTCCACGTACCCCTTGGGCAAATCCTCCGGTCCGCCGCCCATTTCTGCCATCACCTGTTTGGCGTACAGGATCGTGTCATGCTTCAATTCCGTCCAGGAGCTCAAGGCGGTCTGCATATCCTTACGCAGCCAGGCTTGCGTCTGCATGAACGCGGGGTACTGCTCCCCTTTCGGTTCGAAGATGGGCTGCAGCGCGTACAACCATGACCAGTAGAGGTTTTGAGTCCACGAGTCCAAACCCAGTTCAGCGACTTCCTTCTCAACCTTCGCGAACTGGGTCTCGTAATTCAAATAATCGGTTTCGCCCATCTCCTGCAAAAGCGCATAGGCTTCAGCAGAGCCCTGCACTGCCAGAAAATCCAGGCTCTTGGGCAGGTCACGCGGGTTATCCAGCGTGCCCACCTTGCGCCACATCAATTCTCCGAATACAAACTGGTCAAGCGTGAAGCGCTGCCCCATAAAGCGGAATCCCTGTGTGGCATCATCCCGATCCTGCCAGATCCACACCCACATGGAATTGATCTGCGGCGGCGGCAGCTGTTTTGCGGCTTCGAAAAATACCTGCGAGAGCCCGGGGTCCGCGAAGCTTTCAAGGTCCGGCGATTCTCCGAATATTTCATCGGAGAGTCTGCCATACTCGTAGATCGAAAGATCGTCAGCTTTGCCAACGATGAACACGGTCGGGTCATAGATATTCTGCCACAACTCAAGCGCCGGCCTTCCGGAGGAAGTCAGTGCGTTGCGCATCGCCTGCACGACCAGGAGAGCGCGTTGAGTCTCGATAGTATCTTTCAGGCGGAAGGTCATGCGCCCGTACCACATCATGGCTTTGAAATAGGATTTCAGCCCTTCATCGCGGGTGTAATGCCCGCGCGGGATATACTGCGAGTAATCCTCGAGCAGGATATCATCCGATGCCTGCTCGCCTGTATCCCAAATGGGAGAGGGCGCAAAACCGCCGCCCCCCTCGATCAGATCCACTTCAGCCTTCACCAAACCACTCAGTTCCATCGGAATATCTACCGGCAGATCGAGAAGCTCCGCAGCTACCGCAAAATACGCTGCGTTCCTGCCCGCGGCGGTTTCCATGGCGGTGCCCTTGAGAATGGTGTACTGGTTGAGCGACTCATCCAACATGGCGGTGGTTAGTTCCTTCAGCAGATCTATGAAAGTGGTGCGTTCCAGGTCGCGCAGCATCTTATCGAAAATCAGATGATAGACGTGGAATACCGCGTCGGTGGTCACAAATACAGGCGTGGTGTCATAGCGGATCGACTCATACGCCTGGTAAAACTCCTGGTACATGTTGTTTGGATCGCTCGTGGGAGGGACGACCACAAAACCGTTCTCGAACAGCGCCTGGAGTTGACCAGCGGAGAGTGGAAGCTCTTCGATCCCTTCTATCTGGTTGGGGCTTAACGGCAATGAATACCCGCCTGTGTATCGCGCCGGCATGGCGTACGAGCGCAGTTTGTACTCGGCGAATGGCGCGGCGTACAACTCGCTCGCGGTAAGATCAGGGATCTCTGGTAAAACCGCAGGTGGTGGTACGGTATCGACAACCGGTATATCGGTCTCGATCCCTACTTGCGCTTCTTCTGGAGTTGAAGTGAAGCCGGGAACAAGGTCGGTGACATTGCAAGCCGATAGCAGTAACGCAGCGACAGTAACGATTGAAACAAATTTAACTACTTTATTACCAAGCATTTTGACCTCCTAATCATTTAGCGCAAGAAGAATCATAGACTCTTCTCTGCTTAACACGTGCATGGAAGCATAAGTGCCGTCCATGCGATCGACCAGTGAAAATCCGAACCCGTTCCACTCCCAGACCACAATCTGTCCGGATAAGGTAGTGCTGTCATAAGCATATTCAATGGCAGCCAATTCCTGCAGACCGTCGCCATCCAAATCTTCAGCAAGTAGAGAATGCATCGGGTTTGCCAGTGCTGATCCCGCCCAAATTTCTTTGGGATTTCCCTCCTCCAGTGATAACAGGATTAAATGGCAACTGTTGCCCTCATCGTCCTTGAAGGCGTCGATCCTTCCCCCATAAGGCATGAATTGGTCCACTGGCCAGGGGTTAAATGCCCGCCAAACCAGCAGCGCCAGTTCGAGCGCACCATCAAGATCCAAGTCTGAGAAAAAAGCCTCCTGCACCTGCCAGGCTTCCGGGCTGCGCCAGATTTCGCGAGATGGGTCTCCGGCGCACTCCGATACCAGGACGACCCCTTCAGAGAGATGCAGGCACATTTCCACTTGATCGATTATCGCGCGTTGAAGCGAGTATACTCTTGAGAACGAGTGTGCAGTTTCCCAAACGTCCACCTGGCGCAAGGTTGAATCTTCCAACAACAAGCCGGAATACCTCGTTGAGGACAGGGTAGGCAAAATTAAAAGGATGAACAGTAAATTGCGTAACACTCTTAAAGACGTGCTCATAAGCTTCTGAGTTCCCCTCAATAATTGTACAACGGCTCATCGGATAAATATCATCAAGATCGCTTTTCCGGTGTGTAAAGCGCTGAATCGCTCAATCGCCATCACTCAATCGCCATCACTCAATCGCCATCACTTTGACAGAAAGCGACTCGTCAAGTAGAATTAGACGGTTTTACGAATACAATTAAATCAACAAGAGGGACTCCGTTAATGAAAGAATATTCAACTAACAAGATCCGTAATGTTGTGCTTGCTTCCCATTCCGGTGCCGGAAAGACCATTCTCTGCGAGGCGTTCCTTCATTCCACAGGGGCGACCACCCGCATGGGAAAGATCGAAGACGGCACCACTATTTCCGATTTCGATGAAGAGGAGATTCGCCGAACAATTTCCCTTTCCACCTCGGTGATTCCGGTGGAATATCGTGATGTAAAGGTCAACCTCCTCGATACTCCCGGTTACACAGATTTTATCGGCGAGGTCATCTCCGCGATGCGCGTCGCTGATGCAGCCGTCCTGATGGTGGACGCGGTGAACGGACTGGAAGTCGGAACAGAGATCGCCATGGATTACGCCGCGAAGTTCAACCTGCCACGAGTCCTCGTGATCAACAAAATGGACCGCGACAATGCGAATTTCCAAAAGTCCCTCCAGTCAGTTGAAGAATTTTCTGATGTCCGTTTGATCCCCATCCAGCTTCCCTGGGGAGAAAAACAGGGATTCAAGGGTGTGATCGACCTTATCTCGATGAAAGCCTATAAAGGTAAAGGCGAGAGCGCGGAAGAGATCCCCGCTGAGTACAAGGATGCCGCCGAAGAAGCTCATATGAAGCTCGTCGAAGCAGCCGCTGAAGGCGATGATTCCCTGATGGAAAAATTTTTCGAGAACGGAAACCTGACGGATGAAGAAGTGACCAGCGGTCTCAAACTTGTGGTACGTTCCGGTGGTTTCATTCCCGTGCTTGTTTCGGCCGGCTCCAGTGAAATCGGCGTGTTCAAATTGCTGGATGCCTTCATCGACCTACTGCCTTCTCCTGCTGATGCGCAGAAAGCCGTCGCGCAGGGCAAGAACGGCGAAGAAACGCTTGAGCCCACGGACAATGCGCCGCTTGCCATCTATGTCTGGAAAACCACCGCTGATCCATTCGTGGGCAAGCAAACTTTCTTCCGCCTCTACTCCGGTACCATCAGCCCCGATGCCAGGGTCTGGAATCAGACCAAAGGGATCGAGGAGCGTCTAGGATCGGTCAACATTCCACGCGGCAAAGAAACCCTGAGTGTTAAAGTCCTTCACGCCGGTGATATCTGCGTGGTGCCCAAACTAACCGATACTTCAACCTCCAACACGCTTTGCGACAAGGCGCACCCGTTGACCCTGCCCATCCCTGATTACCCTACTTCGCTATTCCAGGTCGCGCTCTTCCCCAAGACCCAGGCGGATTCCACCAAGATGTCCTCGACTCTCACCCGCTTGTGCGAAGAGGATATGACCCTCACCTGGCACAACGAACCCTCCACGCTGCAAACCATTCTGCAAGGCATGGGCGATCAGCATATCGAAGTCGCCATCCGCCGGGCTGAGAGCAAGTTCCAGGTAGGCATCAATGTTCACGAACCCAAGGTTCCATACCAGGAAACCATCACCAAATCTAGTTCCGCCATGTACCGCCACAAGAAACAAACCGGTGGCTCCGGTCAATTCGGTGAAGTTCACCTGAAGGTCTCTCCGTTGACCGATAAGGAATTTGACTTCACATGGGATGTTTTCGGCGGCGCCATCTCGCAATCCTATTCTTCCTCCATTCAAAAAGGCATCTTGAATGTGATGAAGGAAGGCGTCATTGCCGGATACCCTGTTTCCGGAGTGCATGTCTCCGTTTTTGATGGCAAGGAACACCCGGTGGATTCGAAACCGGTTGCCTTTGAAATCGCTGGGCGCGAAGCCTTCAAACTGGCGGTACGCGAAGCAAATCCCGTCCTGCGTGAACCCATCATGCTGGTCAAGATCACTGTGCCCGAATCTGCCATGGGAGACATCATGGGCGACCTCAACACCCGCCGCGCGCGCATCCAGGGCATGGAAACGCAGAAAGGTCGGTCGGTTGTGACCGCTTACGTACCGCTGGCTGAAATGCTGCGCTACACCACCACCCTGCGCTCAATGACTGGCGGTCGCGGTGTATTCACCATGGAAATGGACCACACTGAGGTTGTGCCGGCTCACATCGCCCAGCCGATCATTGATGCCCGCACCAAGGAACTGGAAAGCAAGAAGGAAGACTAATTCATTCAAGCACCAAAGCTGGGCGGCTTCCACCGCCCGGCTTTTTCTTTAATCAAACGCGGCGGTCAGTTTTTTTTGGCGGTATGGTATCATTAAAGTTCAATCAAAAATGAACCGAGTGCAACTTGGGCGATTACGAGAAATTCCTTGAAGAGACCTGGAGCGCTCTCCTCTCCCGTGATAAGGGCGAAGTGTTGCGCGTCTTTCGCGCGCTGGATGTTGAGAGCCGCAAGATTGTGGTGCAGCACCTGACGAAAATGTCTACCCAGGAAGGCTGGCATCCCGAACAGGTGCGATCCGCGCAGACTGCTCTGAGCGCGCTAGCAGCCATTTTAAACGAGGACGCAACTTGATGGATATCCGCCAATTAACCGACGAAATGAATCGCTTTGTCAAATCCAAGGGATGGTATGAGACTGAGAGTTCCCGTCCACAAACCGCGCGCAACCTCGCCATTTCCCTGGCGCTGGAAGCCGCTGAAGTGCTGGAGCATTACCAGTGGGGAGATGCGGCGGACTCAAAAGACGATTTGCGCGCTGAACTCGCGGATGTGGCGTTGTACTTGCTTCAATTGGCCAGTGTCACGGGTATCGACCTTGAAGAAGCCGTGCTGGAAAAACTGAAAAAGAACTACTCGCGCCAATGGGATGTAAAAGACAACATACAAGAGGATAAATCATGAAAGTAGCGGTATTTGGCGGCTCCTCAACGCGACCCGGCGAAGGATGGTACGAAGAAGCCCACCGCCTGGGCGCACTGCTCGGCAGCCGGGGGCACACCGTTCTGACAGGCGGTTACAACGGCGTGATGCAAGCCGCGTCGCGCGGTTGTAGTGAGATAGGGGGGCACGTTATCGGCATCACCTGCACACAAATTGAAGCTTTCCGCGGAACAAAAGTAAACCAATGGGTGACAGAAGAGATTCATTTCGACACCCTGCGCGAACGGATGTATGCGTTGATCGATTCCTGCGACGCCGCAATCGTCATGCCGGGGGGTGTGGGAACCCTGAGCGAACTGATGGTCATGTGGAACGAAATGATCACAGGCGGCTTGGCGCCACGTCCTTTGATCCTGGTCGGAAATGAATGGAATGCAGTAATATCCCAGTTTCTCACCTCGCTGGGCGCATATATAGGTCTCAAAGAACGCAGTCTGATCCAGTTGGTCCCTGACATCGATACCGCGATGGAAAAAGTCAACACCCTGTAAACCCCAGGCTATCACTCCACTTTGGCAGGTATTAAATGAGCAATGAAAAGCTGACGCCTCGTAGTGAAAATTATTCCGAATGGTACAACCAGGTCATTCAAAGGGCTGAAATGGCAGATTACGCGCCGGTGCGCGGCTGCATGGTCGTGCGTCCTTACGGTTGGGCGCTATGGGAAAATATCCAGCATGCGCTGGATGGCATGTTCAAGGAAACCGGTCACGTCAACGCCGCCTTCCCTCTCTTCATTCCTATGTCCTTCCTGGAAAAGGAAAAGGAACATGTGGAGGGATTTTCGCCTGAATTGGCAGTGGTTACCATCGGCGGCGGCGAGAAGCTGGAAGAACCCCTGGTGGTGCGCCCCACCTCAGAAACCATCATCGGTTACATGTATTCCAAGTGGATCAAATCCTACCGCGACCTGCCGCTGCTTATTAACCAGTGGGGCAATGTGGTCCGCTGGGAGATGCGCACGCGTCTGTTCCTGCGCACGTTGGAATTTTACTGGCAAGAAGGTCACACCGCGCACGTTTCTGAACAGGAAGCTATTGAAGAGACGCTGCGCATGCTGGAAATCTATACCCGCTTCGCCACTGATTACGCCGCTGTACCTGTGATCCCGGGTCGGAAGAGCAGCAGCGAAAAATTTGCCGGGGCGATCAATTCCTACTCCATCGAAGCCATGATGGGTGACACCAAAGCGCTGCAGGCGGGCACATCGCATATGCTCGGTCAGAACTTCGCCAAGGCTTTTGATATCCAGTACCTCGATCCAAACAACGAGTTGCAATACTGTTGGACCACCTCCTGGGGAGTTTCCACCCGCTTCATCGGCGCAATCATCATGACTCACGGTGATGACCAGGGATTGATTATGCCGCCCAAACTGGCTCCCATCCAGGTGGTGATCGTGCCCATTTACAAGAACGATGAGGAACGCGCCAGGGTCATGCCGGTGGTGGAGAATATTCGTGCAGAGCTCGCGTCGTTGCGGGTCAAAGTCGACGATCGCAGCGAGGTTACACCAGGGTTCAAATTCAACGACTGGGAAATGCGCGGCGTTCCCTTGCGCCTGGAGATCGGTCCCAAGGACGTGGAAAAAGGCTCGGTCATGGCCGCCCGGCGCGATATCCCGGGTCGGGAAGGAAAATCCTTCCTCCCGCAAAATGACATCCTCCATGCGGTTGATGAACTGCTGGCGCAGATACACGATGCGTTGTTCGAGCGCGCCAAAACCTTCCGCGACAGCCATATTCAAGAGGTGAACTCATATGAGGACCTCGTCAGCGCGGTTGAAAAAGGCTGGGCTTACGCCTGGTGGTGCGGCAATGGTGAATGCGAAGCCAGGGTGAAAGAGGATACCAAAGCCACCACGCGATGCATCCCGATGGACCAACCAGAGGGGAGCGGCGAGTGCGTGGTGTGCGGGAAGCCAGCGCATGAAAAAGTGTATTTTGCCCGCGCTTACTAACTCCTACTGCTGAGATGTCCGCGATCAACCTGCAGCGATTAAGAACTCAACTCAGGCTCCTCCTTCCGCAAATTGGGAACCTGATCGAGTTCGTCTACGGACTGCGCGAGATCTACAATTTTTACGCGGATCACACTCACCCCGTCGGTGAACCCCCGACGGGGGTGTTTTCACTCCCTGCCTTTAACACGCCGACGGTTTTAAACCGCGAGGTAATGCAAACGCTAACGCCTTATTGCGAGAATGAACCCGACCTGATCCTGGAATTGATCGATCAATTATGGCAGGAACCTGAAGTTGAATTGCGCCAGCTCGCTGCACAATTGCTAGGGAAACTGCCCCCGGCGAAATTTGAATCCGTCATTGACCGCATTCGTGCCTGGTCAGAATCGGCAATCAACACCGAACTGCTGCCCTATCTACACAGGTACGCGTCTGTAAATATTCGCGAGCATAATCCTCAACGCTGGCTTGACCTTTTATATGAATGGGAAACCTCGGAACGGAAATGGTTGGCGAAGCTCGCCATCGAGGGGATCATTCCACTGATCGATGATGAAAACTTTGAGAATTTACCGGCTCTCTTCACTTTCATCACGCCACTGATCATCAATCCCAGCACTGAGTACCAGTTCGACCTGCTCAAAGTCATCAAACATCTCGCCCAACGCTCTGAGGTTGAGACAGTTTATTTTTTAAAGAAAGCCATCTCGCTTTCCACAGACCCGGGTATGCCGCGTTTTATCCGCCGTGCGCTGGAATTTTTCTCGCCGGAAATGCAAACCTCACTGCGCAACGCTGCGCGCGAGCGCGTTTGAACTCGATTCAACCCTTGCTTGAATCGCGCGCCGACGCGCGACGACGCGCGATTTTCCAATCATGGTATAATTTCAGCCAGTGACTCGACCTGTCGGTGGGGATGACCTGCCGGATGGCGACTTGCTAAAATCATTTTTAGGAGCAACTGTCATGGCTTTAACAAAGGAAGAAAAACAGAAACTGATCGAAGAGTATCATCTGCATGATTCGGATACCGGTTCGGCTGACGTTCAGATCGCGATCCTCACCATCCGCATCAGGCAACTGACGGAGCACCTGCGCAACAACAAGCACGATAACTCATCGCGCCGCGGGTTGCTCAAGCTGGTAGGGCAGCGCCGAAGGCTGCTGGCGTACTTACGCCGCACCGATTTCGCCCGGTTCACTGCCATTACAGAAAGATTGAATATCCGCACCAAGTAGGCAAAAAGCTCAACGAGTAGATGGCCTCTACTCGTTTTGATTTACCGCGAGGCGCGGACCACTTGTAACCGCCGGTTGGGCATTGAAAATGGTTGAGGACATTCACCCGTCCTCCATAATTTTCAGTTCCTAACCAGGCGGGAAAGAACAATTAGGAGAAGTTATGAAACCAGAAAGCAAGAAATTTATTTCCACCGTCGGTGGGCGTCCTTTGACGTTCGAAACCGGCAAACTCGCCGCGCAGGCAGGCGGATCGGTCACCGTGCAATTCGGTGATTCAGTCGTTTTCGCCGCCGCGACGATGGGCAATGAACCGCGTCTCGGGCAGGATTTTTTCCCGCTCACCGTGGAATATGAAGAAAGAATGTATGCCGGCGGCCGCATTCCCGGTTCCTTCTTCCGTCGTGAAGGTCGTCCCGGCACCGACGCCATCCTGATCTCCCGTCTCACCGATCGCCCGCTGCGTCCCCTTTTCAACAAGGACATGCGCAACGAGGTGCAGGTGATCATGTTCTCCCTTTCGGCTGACCTGGAAAACCCGCTGGATGTGCTGGCGATCAACGCCGCGTCATGCGCGCTGATGATCTCCGACATTCCCTGGGGTGGTCCTGTGGGCGCCGTGCGGGTTGGTCGTGTGAATGGCGAATTCATCCTCAATCCCACCTACGACCAATTGGACGAATCCGACCTCGACCTGCGCATTGCCGGTACGGCGGATGCCATCCTCATGGTCGAATCTGGTTCCAACGAGATTGACGAAGAAAGCATGCTCGCCGCGTTGCAGTATGGACATGAAGCCATTCAAGGCATCGTGGAAACGCAAATGCAGGTGGCAAAGGAACTCGGCAAAGCCAAACGCGAGGTCAAGCTCTTCACCCTCGATGAAACGCTGGTCGACAAGGTCAGCAACCGCATCGCCGAAGAGATCAACCAGGCGCTGGACGCCCCGCACACCAAACATGAGTTGCAGGACGCGATCGATGAGCTTAAAGAAAACGTGGTGGTAGAATACACCGACCCCGAAGACGCTGAGCAGATCGCCGAGTATAAAGAAGCCTTTGAAGAGACTTACAAACGCGTGGTTCGCTCGCGCATCCTCAACCAGAACAAACGACCTGACGGCCGCTCGCTGACCGAAATCCGCCCAATTTGGTGCGAGGTTGGCATCAGCCCGCGCGCGCACGGTTCCGGTTTGTTCACCCGCGGTGAAACCCAGGTGCTCACCCTGGCCACCCTTGGCACCCCCAAGGAAGCCCAGGAGATCGACACCCTCTCACCCACCGACTCGAAGCGCTACATGCACCATTACAACTTCCCGCCGTATTCAACCGGCGAAGTGAAAATGCTCCGCGGTCAATCCCGGCGCGAGATCGGTCATGGCGCGCTGGCAGAACGCGCGCTAGTGCCGGTCATTCCTTCGGAATCTGAATTCCCATACACACTGCGTCTGGTCTCTGAAGTCCTGGCGTCCAATGGATCTTCCTCCATGGCGTCCGTCTGCGGTTCCACCCTTGCCCTCATGGACACGGGTGTGCCCATTAAAGCCCCGGTAGCGGGTGTGGCGATGGGGCTCATCAAGGAAGGCGAGCGCTTCGTCGTGCTCACCGACATCCAGGGCGCCGAAGATCACCTGGGCGACATGGACTTCAAAGTAGCCGGCACCGCCAAGGGTATCACCGCCCTGCAAATGGACATCAAGATCAAGGGTATCACCACCGAGATATTGCGCCAGGCTTTGAAACAGGCGTACGATGCCCGACTCTTCATCCTCGATAAGATGCTCGAGGTGATCCCGGTACCCCGAGCTGAACTGCGCTCCTTCGTTCCGCGCATCACGACCATGAAGGTGCCCGTTGAAAAGATTGGCGCCATCATCGGCCCAGGCGGCAAGATCATCCGCGCCATCCAGGAAGAAACCAACGTCAAGATCGACATCGATGATGACGGCACAGTGTACATTGCCGCCACGGATGGTGTCAGCGAAGCCGCGGCGCGTGAACGCATCGAAGCCCTCACTGAGAGCGCCCAGGTGGGTCACATCTACACCGGTAAGGTGGTGAGGGTGGCTGATTTCGGAGCTTTCGTGCAGATCCTGCCTGGTATCGACGGCATGGTCCACATCTCCCAGCTCGACACTGAGCGCGTTGAGAAGGTGGAAGACGTGGTCAAATTGGGCGATGAACTGACCGTCATGGTCACTGCCATCGACGAGAACGGAAAGATCCGTCTCTCCCGCCAGGCAGTTCTTGAGGGTTGGACCCCCGAGGAAGCGCTGGAGCATGATAAGGGCGGAAAGAGCGGCGGCGGGCGCCCGCGCAGCGGCGGCAATCGCTCCTACAATGACCGCGGCGGAAATCGCGGCGACCGCAACAATCGCAGGTAAGGATCTTCATTGAAGATTAGACCCGGCTTTACCGGGTCTTTTCATTTTTTATATCAAGAGGTAGGCAGCAGAGGCATCTCCGGACCGGGTACGCCGAGCAGTTCCGCCAGGGCAGCGCGCATAGCAATGCGATCATCCCAGGGATATTCAGTCGTCATGAAGCACATGGATTGCTCATGCCCCTTGCCGCAGGCGATCACCAGGTCGCCGGGTTGCGCCAGCTTGATCCCAAACCGGATGGCATTGCCGCGATCCGGGATGGTGTAATAGTTTTTCCCCTCAATACCTCCGGCGGAATCCGCAGCATCCGCCATCTGCGCCAGGATGGCATCCAGCGCTTCGGTGCGCGGGTCCTCCGCGGTGAGAATGGTCACATCCGCCAGCGCCACAGACACCTCGGCCATCATGCGCCGCTTCTGGCGGTCGCGCAACCCGGCTGATCCGAACACTGCGATGACGCGCCCAGTCGTCATTTCCCGCACCGTCTCGAGCGCAACCTTGAGCGCATTGGGGGTATGCGCAAAATCCACGATGGCAGTAAAAGGCTGCCCTATGTCAATCACTTCCATGCGCCCTGGTACGCCCTGCAAACGCTCAATCCCTTGTGCGATGGTCAACATGTCGATGTCAAGCGCCTGCCCCACCGCGATCGCCGCCAGGCTGTTGGAGACGTTGAAGCGCCCGGGAATATTGCAATGAAAGAAACGTTCCTGCTCTCCTAGTATAACTGAGAATTCCACCCCGTTCGGCCGGTTAACAACGTTCTGCGCGATCAGATCTCCACTCATGTTCGTACCGTAAGAAACCTGGTTGCTGGTGACGATGGAAGAAAGATAATCATAAGAAATATCGTCGCGATTCAACACCGCCAGCCGGAAATTCCCACGTGCTTTCAGGCTGGTTCCAGTGAGACCGGT
This sequence comes from Anaerolineaceae bacterium UBA2260, assembly GCA_002347485.1. Classification (GTDB taxonomy): domain Bacteria; phylum Chloroflexota; class Anaerolineae; order Anaerolineales; family Anaerolineaceae; genus UBA6107. Next base: position 43,013 of record DDXM01000025.1, read on the forward strand.
GAATAACCGCCCTTTAGCAGCGCGGTATTCCTCGTACGACCCGTGATAATCCAGATGCTCATGCGTGATGTTGGTCACCACCGCGATATCATATTCACACGCGGTCACCCTGTGCTGCGCCAATCCATGCGAGGTGGTTTCCAGCACCACGTGGGTGATACCGGCTTCCACCATTTGCGCCAGGTAACGCTGAACATCCGTGGACTCCGGTGTGGTCACATGAAAACCGGTATCAATGACCTCATCACCGATCACCGCGTTGACCGTGGAGATCAAGCCGGCTTTCAGACCCGCCGCTTTGAGGATTTCGTAGATGAGATTCGAGGTGGTGGTTTTGCCGTCGGTGCCTGTAACGCCGATCACCGTCATTTTACGCGCCGGATGGTCGTAATACGCCGCTGCGAGGTAAGCCAACGCTTCACGCGCATCCGCAACCCGGATGTAAGGGACTGCCAACCCGGTAATCTCACGCGTACCAACCACCCCAATCGCGCCTTTTTCGATCGCGTCGCCAATAAACTCGTGCCCATCGATATTCCCACCGGTGAACGCGACAAAAAGATCTCCCCGGGTGACCTGGCGGGAATCGAACTTGATCGAGTTGACCTCAACTTCAGCCAACTGGCCGTTACCTTGCCAGGCAACCGGCAAAGATTCAACTAAACTGGTTAAAGAGATTGGTTTCATTCGGCATCATTCTAACATTAAACAAATAGAGGGTGGTTCCTGAAACCCGATCCAGAAGCACCCTCCGTTGTAATTAAGCGAGTTTACTCAAGTGAACTGCGCAGGTTTTGGATCTGTCCAGCGACCGAACCATCCACCACCTTGTCTCCAACCCGCACCACAAGCCCACCCAGGATATTGGGATCAACGTTAAAAGCTACTTCAGCCTTTTCACCCAGCCGGTTGAGCATTTCACCCTTAATAATTTTTTGTTCATCTTCGGTTAGGGGGAGCGCGCTCATCACTTCAGCGTTTTCGCCCGCCACCTTGCTGCCCTCAAGAATGCTGACCTTGCCATCCTTGATGCCGGAGAAAAATTCAGCTACCAGTTCATGCTGGCGCTTCTCATCCAGCGCTTCTCCAACCAGCTTCTGCGCCGCGGCGATCGCCAGGGAGGCGACATTGTTGCGGATCTCGCCCAGTACACGCTCGCGCTCGTGTTCGATATCCACCAGCGCGTCCTTGCGGCTCTTGGCGATCTCGGCATCCACATTGGCTTTCACGTCACGCGCAGCCAGCTCTGCTTTCTCTTTCGCGTCGCGAATGACCTGCGCCGCGCTCGCCTGGGCTTCCGCCAGGATCTCAGCGGCTTCTTTTTCTGCGTTTTCCCTGGCTTCAGCCGCGATTCGTGCGTCCTCCAACCCCTTTTCGATTGTTTCACTGCGCTTTTTTAATGACCCCTGCAATGGTATGAAGACCCACGCTCGCAATACCACCACAGTGATGAGGAAAGCGATGATCTGTACAAGCAAAAATCCGAGGTTAAATCCTAGTTTTTCCAATTTCGCCTCCTTATTTGACAGAACCTAAACAACAAACAGCATTAAGAAAGCGATAACCAGACAGTAAATCGCAATAGCTTCGGAAAATGCGATACCCAGGATCATGCTCGAAAGGAGGTTGCCATAGGTATCGGGATTGCGCGCCATACCCTGCACAGCACCCTGCACACTGAGACCCACACCAATACCCCCACCCAACGCGCCAATCATCGCCAGACCCGCGCCAATCATTTTTGCCGCCATAACGATATCACCACTCATAAGATTTCTTAGCCTCCTCGAATTCTTGATCAATCTGTTATTTTTGTTCTTCTTCAGCTCCATGACCCTGGGTTGCCTGGGCCATGAAAACCATGGTTAACATACCAAAAACGAGCGCTTGGATTACGCCGATGAACACTTCGAACAGCATGAGCCCGGATGGCAAAAAGACCGGGATCATTACGCCCACAACCGCCAGCAGCACCATACCGGAAAACATATTGCCGAACAACCGGAAAGTGAACGAAAGGATTTTCGCAAATTCCGAGATCAGTTCCAGCAGACCGACGATAAAATCGATCACACCGAACAAGGGCTTTTTGAAGATGTTGCGCACATTGATGAATTTTTCAAAGTAACGCACACCATTCGCCTGGACGCCAATTACCTGGATCATCACCACAGCGATGAGCGCGAGCGCCGTAGTGAAGTTTAGATCAGTTGACACGCCTCGCAGGAATGGCACCAGCGTGTAACCGCCATTGTGGGCTTCCTTGTTAAGTAGCGTGGACCATGTTCCATTACCAAGCGCCTGGATTTCGTACCCGTGCTCTGAGTGGCGTAGAACTCCGATCGATTCAAAACCGGGGATCAGTTTCATCAGGTTGGCAAATAACAGAACGATGACGATGGAAGCAAACCAGGGAAACACCTTGGCAGCATACTTGCCAGCAGTAGTTTCGGTCATGTTATAGATCATATCGACCAGCATTTCAAAAACACCAGCGATTCCCTTTGGTGCCACCGGATTCTTTTTCCATGAGTTGCGAACCGCCAGAGCAATCAGGATGATGACAATGTACATTAAGATCGTGGCGATAAGCGAGTTGGTCAGGTAAAAATCACCGATCACCGGCAGGGTAAACAACGGCTCAGTGATGATGTTTTCGGCCGCCACCTGGATGTGCGGTTGCACTGGGGCGTATAAGTTGACTGCAACCACATTGAGGATGATGAGAGCAAGCACAATCCAGCGGTGAAAACCCCAGCGCCATTTTTTCTCAGCTTTTTCCAATCGATTCCTCCTCCAGCATTTCCTCAGAGTCAACGGCTTTGATCTTAGCCACTGTTTTGCGAGCGATCCAAACCATTATTAAAATTGAAACCGGTATGCTGCCGATCAGCAAACCAATTGTGAACCAGGGTTTAGTACCCAGCCTGGCGTCCAACGCAAGCCCGCCAAATGCCGCTGCGAGCACGATCACCAGCGTAAGCACACCTATCTGCCCTAATAACGCGGCGAGCAGCATGTTCTTTCGATTTTGTTTGCGCACGACAGGGTTTTTCCTCTGGTCAGACATGATTTGGGATTATATCATAGCGTCATTTCAAGCAGGCAAGCCCTGTCACAAACCCATGGCAGCCAGTGTGATGAAATTGTACCAGGGTGAGTACACCACACCTAAAAGTACTATCCCGATTATGCACACGGCCAGAGCGACTGTCCAAACAACCGGCAGCTTATCAACTTTTATCGAGCCTGCAGGTTCGTCAACATACATCACCTTCATCACCCGCAGGTAGTAGTATAGTGCGATGACCGAATTGATGATCCCAAGGATTGCCAGCCAGACCATTCCACTTTGGATGGCCGCTCCAAAAACCAGCACCTTGGCAAAGAACCCGGCAAGCGGTGGAATACCGCCCAGCGATAGCAGCGCGATCATCAGCAATAAAGCCAGCCCAGGTTCACGCCGGTTGAGCCCGGCAAATGTGCTGATCTCGGTGGAACCTGTCTCGTACTCGATCCAGTTGATAATGGCAAATACCGCCAGATTGGTCACCAGGTAAGCGACCAGGTAGTAGATCGCCGCGGAGAATCCGAATTCGCTGCCAGACGCCACACCGATCAGGATGTAGCCAGCCTGGGCGATGGAGCTGTAAGCGATCATGCGCTTGAGATTCTTTTGCGGGATCGCCAACAGGTTGCCGATAAACATGCTTGCCGCTGAAATGACCGCGAGAATGATCATCCAAACGTTTCCGCTCTCCACGCCCAGCGCGTTGATGAGTATGCGCGCCAGGGCAATGAAACCCGCGGCCTTGGAAACTGTGGAGAGAAAACCCGCGACAGGTGTAGGCGCGCCTTGGTATACATCCGGCGCCCAAAAATGGAAGGGAATGGCGCTGATCTTGAAGGTGAAGCCTGCCAGCACCATGATGGCTGCGAGAATGATCGCTGCCAGCGGGGTGCCACTCGCCCGGAGAGCATCCACCATCCCGTAGATCTTCGTCGTACCGGCAAAGCCGTAAAGCAGGCTGAAACCATAAAGCATGATGGCGGACGAAAAACCACCAAATAGCAAATACTTGATGCCCGATTCCACCGACCAGGCGTCACGATACTTGATGCCCGCCAACACGTAGAGCGGTATGGCTGCGGTTTCGATCGCCAGATAAAGCATGATCAGATTGGCTGAGGTACCCATCAACACAAGCCCAATGGACGCGAGTGTGAGCAGAAGGTAAAATTCGGGTTTCTTGCCAACCGTTACATCCGTACCGGCGAACACCGCCGTCAGCGCGCCACCCACCAGCACCATTAGGCTGAGCAGGTAGCCGGCCCGATCCACGCGGATCATTTCGCCCCACAACAGCCTGGGTTCTTCCGCCGGGCGGCCAAATATGAATGCCAGTACCGCGATCAGTGTAAAACCAGCCGCGGTGATCCAATCCAAATGGATGTAAAACTTTTCGTTTTTGACCAAAACCAGCACCAGCAGGAGGGTGGCAAGCACCAGCAAACCGGTTTCCGGGATCAGGGATGTCAACATATCACTGGTAAAGGCAGGCATCAGGCACCTCCCACGAGGACGAGGATGTGTTTGACACCCGATTCGATCACCGGCACGATCACCGAGGGGAATACACCAATGATGATCATGACCAGCGAGAGCATGACCACAACAATCTTATCCATGATCGTGATGTCTGATAACCCGGCTTTGATTGGCTCGGGGGTTTCACCAAAGAATACTCGCCTGACGACCAGCAGGATGTAAGCCGCGGTGATGACGATGGACAGTGCAGAAATGATCGCCACCAAGGGTACAGTTTTCCATGCGCCCATGTAAATAGGAATCTCGGCGATAAAACCGGAGAAACCGGGCATACCCATCGAAACCAAGCCGCCGACCACAAAACCAAGCATGGCGATGGGCATGTATTTAAACAAGCCTCCCAGTTCGTTGAGATTGCGCGTGTGCGCGCGGTCATACACCATTCCGACCACAGCAAAGAAAAGAGCCGTCATGATGCCATGCGAGAACATCTGCAGCCCCGCCCCGGTGAGCCCCTCAGGCGTGAGTGTGGCAAAACCGATGAACACCAGCCCCATGTGAGAAACGGATGAAAAACCGATAACGTACTTGAAATCCTTTTGGATCATGGCGATGAACGCACCGTAAACCACGTTGATGGTCGCCAGCACGAGGATGAGCGGAGCCCAGGCGCGCATGCCATCCGGCATTAGCATTAAACCAGCGCGCAGTGCGGCAAAAACACCCACCTTCATTTCCACACCTGCCAGCAGCATCGAAACCGCGGTCGGCGCGGCCACATGACCATCCGGCGCCCAACTGTGGAACGGGAAGATGCCGCCTAGCACCCCAAAACCGATGAATACAAAGGGGAACCACAAGCGCTGGAATTCCAGTCCAAAACCGGCTTTCTCAAGCGCGACCATATCAAAGGTGTGCAATCCGGACCCGAAATACATGGCGAGCACGCCGATCAAGGCGACCATCGACCCAAGGAACAGGTAGAGTGTCAATTTCATACCACCGTATTCCTTGGTCTTCGGGTAACCCCACATTACGATCATCAGGTATTTCGGAAACACCGCCATTTCAAAGAAAATGAACAACTGAAAAAGATCGAGCGAGGCGAATACACCGAAAACGCTGGAAGCCAGGAAGAGCAGAAAGGCGAAGAATTCTCGCGGCCGGTCTTCCACCCGCCACGAAACCATCACGCCGCTGAAAACAACCAGCCCAGCCATGAGAATCATCGCGACGCCGATTCCATCCGCACCCATGTGGAAGCCAATGCCCAATGCCGGCAGCCACTCCGCGCTTACCTGGAACTGGTAACCCGCAGCGGCGGTATCGTAGGCAAAGAATGCGATAAAGGAAAACACCAACGTAACAATAGAAGTACCCAGCGCGATCCCGCGGATCAGGTTCCGCTTGGCAGCCGGCAGGAAAAGCAGGAGGATCGCAGCTGCCAGTGGGAGAAGGGCTAGGATTGGAAGAATCGGACTCTGCATCTAACTCCTACCTAAAACCAGGTCATCACAGTGGAATTGATCAGGTTAAGGATCCAGGACGGCCATAACCCGATGGACAACATCAGGACCATCAAGGGAACGATTACCCATAATTCACGCAAATTGATCTCGCTCAGCTTCCCGCTCCATTTTTCGTTCAAAGGTCCGTGAAGGGTCAGCGTGAGCGCTTTTAGTACATACACGCCGGTGAAGAGTAAACCGATCATCCCGAGGGCGATCCATAAAGTGAAGATCGGCCACACGCCGCGCACGATCATGAACTCAGAGACAAACCCGTTCAACCCCGGTAATCCTAGCGACGCCATGGAGGTGAAGATGAGAATGCTGCCATAGATGGGCAGGATGGCGTACAACCCGCCGAAATCTTCCAGCTTACGCGTGTGCGCGCGGTCGTAAATCACGCCGACCAAAAAGAACATGCCCGCCGCACTCAAACCGTGGTTGAACATTTGCAGCACCGAGCCGTTCAACGCGATCACCGCGCTCTCTCGGATTGCCGGGTTGGTGCTAGCTGCAGCCCAGGCAGCCGCGGCGATACCAAGCACCACAAAACCCATGTGGTTGATGGATGAATACGCCACCAGTCGTTTGAAGTCCTTCTGCGCAGCCGCCGCCAGTGCTCCGAAGACGATCGCGGCGGTTGCCAGCGCCGCCAGCCAGCCGGCGAAGCGCGCGGATTCCTGCGGGAAGAGTGGCAGCACCAGGCGAATAAACCCGTAAGCTCCTAGCTTGAGCAGCACACCCGCCAGAATCATTGAACCACCGGTGGGGGCTTCGGTGTGTGCATCCGGCAGCCAGGTGTGGAACGGCCACACTGGAACTTTGATCGCGAACGCGATGATAAACGCCCAAAACGCGACTGCCTTGACCGTTGCTACCGGGATGCCGAACATCACGCCTTCGTTGAGCGCGGGCCAGCTCTGGGTGATCGTCACCAGGTCAAAGGTGCCGCTGATCACGCCAATCATCTGGATCGCCAGCAGCAATCCCAGCGAACCACCCATCGTGAACAGGATGAACTTCAGCGAGGCGTAATTGCGCTTCTCGCCACCCCACTGGTTGATGAGGAAATACATCGGCACCAGACCGATCTCCCAGAAGACGAAGAAGAGGAGCAAGTCCAGCGCCATGAACACACCCAACATGCCGGTCTCCAGCACCAGGAAGAGGATCATGAAGGCTTTGACGCGTTCCTTGATGTTGAAGGAGGTCAGGATGGCAAGCGGGGTAAGGATGGTGGTTAGCAACAGCATCGCCAGCGAGACCCCGTCGATCCCCAGGTGATAGCTGGAATTGATCGCGGTAAACCATGGGTAGTTCTCTTCAAAACGGAATGTCCCTGCCTGGTCCGGAGACTGGTAAAGTGACCAGAGGTAGAGCGTGAGGAGAAGCGGGAGAACGCTGATCACCAGGGAAGCGATCCTGATGAATTTCACTTTACCACCGGGAACAAACAGGAGCAACGCCGCGCCAACGGTGGGGATGAAGAGGATCCAGGTAAGTAGATGGTCAGTCAAGAAATTCATGAATCGTCCAACTCACACAGATATCACGAGCATTAGAATGATCAATCCAGCGATGACTGTGATGCCGATAGAGATCGTCAGGTATTGCTGCACTTTTCCAGTCTGTTGCTTATGCAATAACCAGCCAGTGCCGCGAGTGGTCTTTGCCAGACCGTCACCGCCGCCGTTCACCACGGGTACATCGAACTTGTAGCGCAGCAGGTTGCCCAACCACACGCTGATGGCTGCCACGCCATGCAAGAAGCCATCAATGATCTTGAGGTCTAAGAACTGGTAAACAACTTTATCCGCGATCCACAAAGAGGGATCGATGAAAACTTTTTGGTACAACTCATCGACTTTGTATTTATTCTGAAGGAAGGTGAAGACTCCACCCAGAGACTTGTGCAGTGGATCCCTTTCTTCAGCAGTATTGTATTTACGGTAGACCAACCAGCCGAGCAGCAAACCACCCAGAGAGACCAGGATGGACACAAGCAACGGAATGTAACTATGCGCTTCCTCATGCACTTCGTAAGCGAGCATGCTGCCCACGAAATCCTGGAACCAGGCGGGAGAGAGCTTGCCCAGCACGGGGAAGGCTTTGGGAATACCCACCCAGCCGATGGCGATGGCGAAGATCGACAACACCACCAGCGGCAAGGTCATGACTTTTTTAGATTCACTGGCATGTTCTGCCGCGGTGGTACGCGGGTTGCCAAGGAAGACCAGCGTAAGCTGCCGCGCGGTGTAGAAAGCGGTGAACAGCGCGGATACCGCGAGGACAACGAAAATGAGCACTTGATGAGAAGCAAAAGCGCCGGAAAGGATCTCATCCTTTGACCAGAATCCGGCAGTGATGATCGGGAAGCCAGATAGCGCGAGCCCGCCCGCCAGAAAGGTCCAGAAAGTGGCTGGCATTTTCTTCCGCAGACCGCCCATGTTACGCATGTCCTGCGGATCGATATGTTTACCGGTATGCAATACGCCATGTTCCATGCCGTGAATGACCGAGCCGGAAGCGAGGAAGAGCAGCGCTTTGAAAAAGGCATGCGTCATCAGGTGGAAAACCGCTGCCACGTATGCGCCAATACCCAGCGCGGCGAGCATGTAACCCAGTTGCGAAATGGTCGAATACGCCAGAACACGCTTGATATCGTTTTGGGCAAGCGCGATGGTGGAGGTGAACAGAGCAGTGAATGTGCCAATCGCAGCCATCACGACCATGGGCGTGGTCAACGCACCACCTGGCTCCCAACCCGCCGACATGATGGGGAAGACACGGATGCTCATATAAACACCGGCGGAGACCATTGTCGCGGCATGGATCATCGCCGAGACCGGGGTGGGTCCTTCCATCGCGTCTGGCAGCCACACGTGCAGCGGGAACTGCGCGGACTTGCCGATGGTGCCGCAGAACAGCAGAATGCCGATCAGCGTTGACCAGTTCCAGCCAAATACTGGGGAAACTGTGCCAGCCAGCATTTCCATCGTTTCGTGGTTGGAGAAAATATCATGGAAGTTCAATGTGCCGGTCGCGGAGTACAAAGCGACCATGCCCAGAAGCATGAACACATCACCAATACGAGTGGTGATAAAAGCCTTGATGCCAGCCTTGCGCGCTGATTCCTTGCCGTACCAGAAACCGATCAAGAAGTAGGAGCAGAAGCCCATGATCTCCCAACCGATGTAAAGCATCAGTAAGCTGTCGCTGACCACCAGCAGGTACATGGCAAACGCGAACAGGCTTAACAAGGCGAAGAATTTGGCATACATCGGTTCGATGGACGGAACCTTGTGCACTTTACCGTGTTCAGTAACCTCGGCGCCTTCCGGCGGGAGACCCGGGCGGTCATGCTTGCCAACCGGCTGGCCGTAGTTGTGATAGCCGATGCTGTAAATGAAGATCATCAGGATCGTTATGGCGACGAAGAAGAGCATCACCGTGGTCAAGGGATCTGCCAGCACCCCGATCCTCAACCAGGTCGCGCCTGTAGGCAGCCAGTTGATAGAAGAAGTGAATGGATCAGAACCCAGGTCATGCGTGGCAACCGCCTTGATGACTACCGCCATACTCGCGAGGAACGATAAACCTGCGCCGAGCAGCGCGATGCTGTGGCTGGCGCGATTCGAGCGGTACGCGATGAGCGCGATCAAAATAAAACCCACAAGGGGTGGTACAGGGATTAACCAGAGGAGTGAGTTAATGGACATAAACGATTAAACGCCTCACCCTTTCAAAGTATCCAGATCATTGGCAACAATAGTCTCTTTGCTCCGGTATGCGGATAGGATTAAACCCAAACCAACGGCCACCTCCGCGGCAGCGGCGGCAAATACGATCAGAGCAAAGATCACACCGTCGAGGTTGCTGCCCGCGTACAGGTAGCGCCAAAAGGCGATCAGATTGATATTCGCCGCGTTCAACATCAATTCGATCCCCATCAGGATGGCGATCGTATTGCGGCGTGTGATAACCGCGTACAAACCAATGCAGAAAAGGATGGCGGAAAGGACCAGAAACCAGTAAAGCGGGATCATTTTTCCTCTCCTTTGTGCTCAATACCGACATAAATGCCGCCGATCAGCGCGGCCAGGAGCAGGATTGACGCAATTTCGAATGGGATCAAATATCCCTCGGGATCAAGTAAAGCCAGACCGATTGCGGCAATATCCTGCTGACCGCCCGCCAGCGTTGAGGTCAGTGCCTGCCCTTGCGGCCAGGTGAACAACGCGAGCAGAATGCCAGCCAGGGCGATGACTGCGACAACCGCGGTGACGAGCCAGCGGCGGCTGGTTTGGTAAGTATCATCGATCGCATTTTGTGTAAGCATGATGGCAAACACGATCAGAATGGCAATCGCGCCAATGTAGAGCACGATCTGAATGATCACCAGGAAGCTGGCTTCAAGTAGCCCAAAGATCACCGCGACCCCAAAAAACACCAGGATCAGCCATAATGCAGCGTGCAACAGCTTGCGCACGCTGACCATCATGACGCCCGCAAAGATCGTCACAGCCGCGGTGATGAGAAAGATCAATTGCATGGTGGTCATGAGTTCACCTCAGGCTCTTCAACAACGGTGCTTCTGATCGCCACCGGAACAGGGCGATCATCGCTAACCACTTTGCGCGCCTTTTCATGTTGTTTGCGATAAAGCGTCACCAGCCGATCCGCGATGAGGAAGAGCACTATATTCGCACCGATGAGCAGCGCGACGCGTAAAAGACCTTGCCCGGCAGGCGCGGCTTTATCCACCACGGCGGTCACCAGCAGCGAGGCCAGCGCCAGCGGGGTGAGGTATTTCCAGGCGAATGCCATCATTTGGTCGATTCGCAAACGCGGAACTGTGAAACGGATGGTCACCGTAAGCAGGTAGACCAACGCGGTTTTGATCAGCAGGTAAAGGAAGCCAAGCGCCGGGTATTGCTCCGCGCCAGGGCCGTTCCATCCGCCCAGGAAGAGCGTGGCAAAGATCATGGCGGAGGTAAAAGCGTGGAGAAAATCGGCGACATAGTACATGCCGAATTTCAAACCGGAATATTCAATGTTGAATCCAGCCACGATCTCCGAGTCCGCCTCCATCAGATCAAAAGGAGCGCGTCCGTTTTCCGCGATGGCAGCGATGAAAAACACCAGCGCAGCGACTGGCGCCTGGAAGATGAACGCCACCTTTTGCGCGCTGGCAATGTCATTCAGTCCCATCGAACCCGCGAGCATCACGGGGATGAGCAGCGTGATGGCCATTGGCACTTCGTAGCTGAGTAAACTCGCCACCGCGCGAAAACCACCCAGCAGGGCGTATTTGTTGTTCGAGCTGAGACCGGCCATGATAATGCCGAGTTCACCAATGGAGCCGATGCCGATCAGGTAGAGCACACCGACGTTGATGTTGGTGCCAAACACTGTCGGTGAAAGGGGGATGACCGCCCACAGCCCCAGAACGGCTGCCATTGCCAGCAAGGGCGCCAGGTTGTAAAGAAATTTGTCAGCCCCAACCGGCGTGATCAGTTCCTTGGTAAAGATCTTGAGCATATCTGCGATCGTCTGAAAGATGCCCCAGGGTCCCACCCGGTTGGGTCCAAGTCTGTCCTGCACGCGGCCGCCAAGCTTTCGCTCCAACCAGATGAGCCCGATCGTAAAGATCATCGCCCCCAGAGCCAGCAAACCCGCTCCCAGGATGAACATAATGAACTGCACCCATATGGCAGGGATTCCCCACCCCGTTAGAACGCTGTTCAACCAGGTTGTGATGAATGTGATAGGGTCAGCAATAAATATCATGTTCCGCCACCATTAAAAGACTCAAGACCATTCGAGCGCTCCCCTGCGCCAGGCGTACGCCAATCCCCCAGCCAGGACGAACACAAAGAGGATGACCTCGATAACCGCGAAAAACAACAATTGGTTGTACGCTACCGCGAATGGAAACAGGAACACTGTTTCCACGTCGAAGATCAGGAACAGGATCGCGTAAAGGTAATACTGGGCTTTAAACTGGATGCGCGCTGGACCAACGGTCTCTATACCGCATTCATAAATGGAGTTCTTTAAAGTTGAGGGCTTTTTCGGTGATAAGAGTGCTGCAGCGCCAATGGCTGCCGCGGGGATGAATAACGAAATCGCCAAAAAAATCGCGAGGTACAACCACTCTTGCAGCATTCCCGCTCCTGTAATTCGTGGTATTTTGAACAAGAAAATTTTATCACAAGAAAAAAATAATACAACCGCAGGGCAGGTTATATTTTCCGTTTTAGAATAATTCCTAATTCGGTTTATGAAATATCATGCTGAGCAACCAGGCGAGTGATAAAACCCCCACGATTCCAGCAGCGATCCTGATCGTTGCGATCCGCGACCCAAGGAACAGGACGGACTCAACGCGGAACTCCTTTGCCAACAATAGTTCCTGGCGTTCACCTGTTTCCAGCCAGAGCCACAAGGTCGCCGGGTAATTTGCGGCCCCCGCGACGCGAAAGATCCATTCCAGCCTGACTGGCGCTTCGCTTCGTATGCTTACATTAACTACACCGATAGGCGAGATTTCATCAAATCCCGCTTCAACGCGAACCAGAAGGTTCGCAGATGGAACATCCGGGATACCCTCCAACTTGATGATCGCCTGGATTTTTCCCTTATCGCCAGCGTATACTTTAGTTGGAAGCGATAGGGACACATGACCGGAAGCCCCCCAACCGGTGGAGATTGGCAACTCTACCCGCTCAAAAGCAGAGTATTTTAAGGTTATCAGCAGAATCAACAGTGAGGCTGCGAACGACAGGATACAGATCAACTTTGTTTTTCCCATCTTTTGATTATACCGGCGTAAAAAAAACCGGCGCATCAGCACCGGCAACTGGGAAAAATGAGCTTAACGGGCAATGGTGATATATACCTGGTCGCCATCTTCCTTATCATCCACTTCAATTTGAAACGGCTCCCCGCGCTTTAATGCCGCTTCGACCTCGCTGAGCATTTCCTCCAGCCCCTTTTCTTTCAGATCTGCCGGTATGTACCGCCCAAATGTCCGGATGCCCCAGGAGATCAGCTTGAGCGGAACCGGGATGGCGATATTGATCTTCTGGGTCTTGCCGGATTCACGCGTGAACACTTTCAGGTGCATCCACGGAGAGTCGAGCAAAATCCAACCGAAGACCATCAGCAGTACTCCCAGGATGAACGGAAGCCATGATAACCAAAATCCCCAGCCCAACCCCGCACGTTCATATCCCCGGTATGCCGACAAGGCTGAAAATCCCGTCAGCACCGCACCGCCGATCAGGATCAGGCTCCACAACGCTTTCCACCAGCCGGAAACCTGCGGGGATTCAGCATTGTCTACATGGTTCACGGGTGGGATCGGGTCAAACACCTCTACTTCAGGTGCAGCCTCACGACCGCGGTCAAGAATACCGATCAAGTCGGAGCCTTCTTCGGCGGTCAATGTACCGTCTTCCACCCTTTTTAAGATCTCGAATCTCGATTCTTCTGAGGTCATGTTTGTCTCCTAATGATCCAAAGCAGAGAGAAGCTGGTCCGCTTCCTCCGCGGTGATCTTTTTTTCCTGCAGCATTTTCAACACAAGCAGCAGCTCTTCATCTGTCGATTTCGTGATGGGGTTTAGCTGCCTCTCCACAGGGGTGCCAAAGCTGATGCCGACATGTTTGCCGTTGCGCTCCACATTCACACCGGTGTGATCGATCATCACGCCATTCGATTCCAATTTTCCCATGGCTTTTTCAATTTTCGCGCGTGCTTTTTCAGCCGAGAGGCTGGCTGAACGTGTTGCCCACTTCATATGATTCATCGAGTTACCAATGCTCTCGCGGATCTGCTTTTCAAGGTCAGCGCCAAAAGTTTTCCAATCGTTAACCGAATCTTCGAAAACCTCGTCGAAATCCACAGCCAAAGTTGCCTCGTCGGTTACCACAATATCGCCGCCCGCTATGATTTGCAGAACATTCCCGCCTTCACCCAATGGCAACGATAACTGGTCGGACTCTTCCCAATCCCCTTCCTGTCCGGCTGCACGCACTCGTATGGAATTTCCTTTGCTGTGCATCTCCAATTGCCCCTGCGCATCTTTGGGTACTACCAAACGGACATCACCACCCGCATTCACAACGGCTTTTGGTAATTGAGCTGTATTAAATTCCACTTCCGCGTCTCCGCCTGCCGACAGGTTCACCTCACCGCTCATCTGCAACACGCGCGCATCTCCACCGATCGAACCCGTGGAAAGCGATTGGATCTGCCTGCCGTACAGGTCTCCACCAACACGCGAGACTTCCATTCCGTCCCCCGCACTGTTGATGTGCAAATCGCCGCCAACGGATTCAATCGAAGCCCCGCCAAGATTCTGGATCACCAGGTCTCCCCCCACCTTGCCAACGATCACCCGACCCTTCAACCCAGACAACGACGCATCGCCTCCCACTTTTTCGATCGTGACCATCATCCCAGACGGGATTTGCAGATGGCAGTCGCTGGTGGCTTTGATTTCGCTTTTTCCGCCAGCTTCGGTGTAACGAAACGAGTCACTCTGACGAACAACCGAGATCAAAATGCTGCTGTCAGTGCCCTCCACAAAAAGATCCTCAGACGCCTTGATGTTCAATTTGTTTTCCAATTTGAGCGGGATGGATACCTGTTTCATGATTCCTCTTTTCCTGTCTGGTATTTCACGGTGATGATTTTAAATAATTTTAACAAATTTTGGAATTTTGTCAATACCTAATTCAATATTATTTCATTTTATTGAGTTGATTATTAATTATATTTATTTATGATTTTACTTAATTATTAACAAGACAATCCCGTTGATCATGAAAGGTAATTAATGAGGATCGAAAACCGTAGAAGCCATTTGAGTATAACTTTGGGGTAAAGGACTGATTTGTGAATAAGAGCATGCGCGTTGTCCTTGCCAGAGAGAAACCATTCCTCGTCTGCGGGCTCTCTTTCAAGTAAATTTTGCATTTGCATTTTTTAAATTACCTGTACAATTAAAATAGGTAATGGATTTCACTGGGTCTACCAATTGTTTAGATAAAAGGAGAAAATCATGAAATTAACTCCACCTAAAACAATCACTTGGCTCGTCGCATTGATCGCCGGTGTGCTCGGGATCATCGGATACCTTGGGGGCTTTTTCGGGGATTTCGCGTTCTGGCTGCTCGTGATCGGTTTTGCCCTGCTCATTTTCTCGACCCTGTTGAAAGATCTCTAAAACCGGGTTTTTTACCGCTTAAAACGGTCAAAAGATCCAGTTGGAAATTACCTGAAAAATCCGGCGCTGCCGGATTTTTTCTATTTAGGCAAACTACCTGTATTTCGCATGCTACGCCATGAAAAATCAAGAAAGCCGGTTATCCGGCTCTCTTGTTTTGGCTTGTTTGGATACGGTACTGTTAGGGGATTAGATTCTGCTGGCGATCAGTATCACGTACCAGCCCAGGCTTAGCAGGGTGGCGGCGATGATGAATCCCCTGTAAAGTACACTAACCTGCCGTGCTTTCAGTCTCATGGTGAATCCTTCCTCTTTTTGCAGATCGATGCTAACCACTGGAACCAGCAGCAAGATGAACGCCAGCAGCGGTCCCAGGTAGCCCACCACATCCAGCAGCGTGACGAAGACACGCGCCGGGTTTTCACCCAACAGCAGCAGATACGAGTCTTTCATCTGCCAGTTGAAGAACAGCCTGGAAAGGCTCGGCGTGAACATGAAGACCCACAACGCCAGAATTGCGATGCCCCCAATCACCCACACTATTGGATTCTTTTTCATTTCCTGTCTCCTTTGATCAAAATTCGCCTGAGTTAAACCTGATAGCAGGTCGATGATGATGAAAATCTTTTGCGCCAGCCCGTTTCGATTGGGTAATCCGTCGCGCTGCATGTCACTGATCGTAAGGATCATTTCCCCCATAAAGCGTTGCTTAAACTCGGTGGGGTAGAAACTGAGCAGCTTTTTAATGAGCGGGTCGATTTCACGCATGGGTTCGCTTAACTGACTGGAATTCATAGCGTGCTCCCGTCAGTTTCGCGGACCAGCTTTTTTGCGCGCAATTGCTCCGCCAGCAGGTTGATCCTTTCCGCTTCGTCCTGCAGTGCTTCCCTGCCCTTACCGGTCAGGCGGTAATACCTGCGGCGTTGATCGGTCTGTGGGATCCCTTCGGTATTGACCACCTCAATGATCAAGCCATCCTCCAGCATCCTCTTGATCGTGCCGTACAGCGTCCCTGGGCCCATGCGAAACCTGCCATTGGTATTCTTAAAAACCAATTGCATGATGCGGTACCCGTGCTGATCCCCTTCCGACAAAGCGAGAAGGATATGAAAAACCGCCTGGGTTAATGGAATGATTGGTTTTTCTGTCATATTTATATCCGTAGTTGTTATAACCGTTACAGATATAATAGCAAAATACAATCCCTTTGTCAACCCCCAATTTTCACAACACTTCTGTTTACGTGAACTAACGACACAAAAGTGTCGCGATGATCGGGAGCGCTAAAGCGCTGCTGTAAAGCGGTATCCCACCCCCTCCTCCAATAGCCAGGTTAGGCCGTATGCGATCTCGATGACTGTTTCATCCTCCGCAGCCAGCTCGGCTTCGCGCTGCTTGAGTTGTAATCTGAGTAGTTCGATCTCGTGCGCTCTGTCGGACCTGGGATTGCTGCCTGATGAACAAGACGCGCCTCAAAATTATTGTACGATTTTCACGCCCGCGCTTCAATCATTGGTTCTCAAATCTGGGAGTTCAATTGATGAGAATAGATAGGGCCTTCAAGAGCGCTTACGGTAAAGAATCGAACGTCAAGGGAGACCTGTCATGCAGTTCGAGGCTCACCAGGGTCAGGTGATCGAATACCGCGAGGATGGTGAGATCCTCCGCGTCGATACCCGATAGCACCGCGGGGCTGATCCACGCGTTGTCGAGCACCAGGTACACCTTGCGCGTGCGCGGGAAGTACTGGCGGATGAGCGGGGCGTAATCCAGCGGGTCCGTGACCGACTGGAGCTGGCTGGTCAGGTAGTGCATTTCCTCTTCCCGCCCGGCGATCCATTCCAACCCAAACGGGTTGTTGAGCACTTCACGTTCAAGCAGCGCGGGCGACCATTCCACCAGCCCCAGGCTACCCACCGCGATCACCGACCCATCCGGCGGGATCATTTGAGCGGATCGGATCAGTTGAAGGTCAGCCACTCTTTCCGCCGGCAGGTCATAAATTTCCTCGTTGATTGAATAGACCAGGTAAGCGCCCGCGTCGTACAGCAGCACCAGCGCCAGCGTCCAGGTCACAGCGACTTTGACCAGCGCATTCTTTTTCCATCTCAACCTGGAGAGCAGGTCGAGCGCAACCCCCACCCCGACGCCGATGACCAGGCTGACCGCGATCGACATGATCCATCTTTCGCGGATGATGACGAGGAGCAGCGCAGTGAAGAGGAATAAAAGGAACTGTTTGCGCAGAAGGATCAACCCCAGGCACAGGAGAAATAACGCGTTCCACCAGGGCATCACCCAGATCAGGCGGAATGCCAGGATATTCTCTTTAATCTCGACAAGTAGACTGGTGTTCTGACCCGCGAACGCACTCGTCAAAATGCCGAACCCGTGGTTGGCGATCACTGTCAGCCAGTACGGCGCGGAGAGGATCAAGCCGCTGATGCCGATGATTATGCAGCCACGGACTCGCCGCCAATCCCCCAGCTTGACCCCCGTATAGATCGACACGGCGAAGAAGAGCAGGCTGATCAACACAGCGGCGTAGAGCGATCCCGGGCTGCTCACCACGCACAGCGCGAGCATCAACCCCGCCACCAGCCAGCGCCACGCGCCTGGCCGCCGTCCTGCCCGCACCAGCGCCCGGGTGTAGAGGATGAGCGCGCCGGTCCCCAGTGACTCGGCGAGTCCCATCGCCTGCACCTGCTCGGTCACCGCCAGCGGGATTATGGCAAAAATGAACAGCGCGGCGAGGCTTTGCCAACGCGAGGGAATCACTTCTTTCGCCAGCAGGTAAAACGCGCCCACGCTCAGCACTGAAAAGAGCGCCGGCAGAAGGTTGACCGTGAGAAAGAGCGGCGGCGAGAACAGGCGGATGAGCGCCGCCTGGATATAGAACGCCAGCGGTGGGTAGGCGAAGGGCAGTCCGCCAGGATAGTAGTACGGGATGGAAACCGGCATCGCAAAGCCGTTGCGCGCGATCTCGAGCGACATCTGATAGAAAAGCCCCCCCAGGTCAAAGGGTTCGTCGAAGCCGACCGCGAAAAGCGCGTAGACCCGGAACGCGACACCGATCGCAAAAACCAGCACGAGGGCTGGCGGGTACAGGCGGTTCAGGTCAGGCGTGGCGGTTTGCTTCATGCGGGATTCCCCTAACAAGTATACCTAAAACGGCTGGCGAAATCGGCACGTGACTCACTTAAACCTGGCCTCGATCTTTCGCCTGGATAAGCGAACCGCCAGCCTTATGTAAAGACTGGCGGCCTTTTTCGTGCTTCGCGTTCAGAGCCCGCAAGGGATTGGGCGTGCGGTTGCGGTCAGTGCCTTAGTGGCAGCGCTGCTCCAGTTGCGCCGGACACGCCCGCGGACCCTGGCATGCGAATTGTTCTCAGGGTTCCGGTTCCGGCTCAGGTTCGCTTTCGATTTCTCCGTCCGCTTCCGGGTGTACCACGATCTTCTTCGCGGTCTGGTCGATCTTCGTCAGGTCGCGCGGTGAGATGATGGTGACCTTCGCGCCGACCTGCAGCATTTCCTCGCGCTCAACCGGCAGGATCTTGGTATCCTCGGTCAGCAGATAGGTGTACAGCAGGTCGTCCTTGGCCTGGATGGTGATGCTTTCGCCGGGCGTGTATTCCGTCACAACCCCGACCCGGTATTTCTTCACCGGCTTGCCCGGCACCAGGCTGATGGAAAGCGCGGTCAAAGATTCATCCTCGGCGCGCACCGCCTTGACCCTTACCTTCCGTCCCACTTCAAAGTTTTCGAGCATGGCTTCTTTGAAAGTGGGCATGGAAAGGCGTGTTTCTTCCGTCACCACGAATGTGACGAGAGAATCGTCCTTCAGCAGCAGCGTGATGCTGCCGGCTTCCACCGCGCTGATCTTGCCCAGGTAATTTTCCTTCTTTACCTTTTCCTTTTCCATGGCTTTCAGCGCTTTGGCTTCCGCCTTTTGCGTCGCTACCGCTCCAGGAGCTTTATCCTCCGCGGCCGGGGTTTTTTTCGCTTCCACCGACTGCGGGGCGGCGATCGCCTGGGAGGAGAGCAGTACCAGTGCTCCGGCGATCAACAACATCGTTAGTAAAAGTTTTCTTTTCAATTTGTAGATCTCCTTTCGATCGTTTCTCAACGTCATCTGTGACGCGACTACAACCCGGCAGACCGGTAATCGGTCCACCGTCAACCCCATTATAACCAACAAAATTGGCGACGCCTTTCCAAAAGTGTTAGGTTACCTGGAGAGGAGGGATGGGTGAGTATCGAGTAGGATTGATAGAATTGTAAACAATCATCAATAAGAAACCGCCGACCGCTGATTAAGGCTGCGGTAAAGTGTCGGGGCGGATCGCGGAGCACACTATAAAGTGCTGCGCAAAGCGCTGTAAAGTGGTGCGGTGCAAGTTGGAAATTTCGAATTTATTGAACTGAATAAGTCAGTTACAAGAGAAGGTTCATCCTTGGGTCTCAATTTCTTTCAATAAATGGAAAACAAAGAATCGTTGCCATTTAACAAAGATTAAACAAATCGTTCACCGATCGTTAATGTAATTTCTATATAATTGAAAAGAAAAAGAGTTAGGTGAAAATTGAGAATATTAATCTGCAACGATGATGGGATATTCAGCCCCGGATTAACTGCCCTGGCCGAGGTGGCAGGGCAATTTGGAGAAGTGGTAATTTTTGCACCTGATTTTGAACAATCGGCTGTTGGTCACGCCATCACGATCAAGCGCCCGCTTCAATATCACCCTGTAAAAATAATGAAAGGCTTCGATGCATACCGGGTGAATGGTACCCCGGCGGATTGCGTCGCGCTTGGACTGTATCATTTAGGCTCGGTCGACCTGGTGCTCTCCGGTATCAACCTCGGCAGCAACCTCGGCAGCGACATCTGGCACTCAGGCACGGTCGCGGCAGCCAAGCAAGGGTTAATTTTCGGGGTGCAGTCGATCGCTTTCAGCCAGGTATTAAACGGTGAAGAACCGACCTATGAAAAACAGAAACCTTTTATCGCCGAAGTGATCAAGTTATTGACCACCGGTGATCAACCCAGGCTGGTGAATGTAAATTTGCCCGAAAATCCTGTTGGTCTACAGTGGACCCATCAATCCGTTCGGCACTACAACGGGAGGGTGGTCGAAGGCGAGGACCCCAATGGTCACAAGCATTACTGGTTCGCAGCCACCCCTTTGACCAACCCGGATGAAAACAGCGACCGCTGGGCGATCGATCACAACCTTGTATCGCTCACGCCAATTCGCATGAGCCTGACGGATGATGAATGGCTGCAGAGATTGAGGAAGTAAATTCGTAGGTTCGTCCCTGACGCGCCATTTCCCATCCGTAATGCCTCAATAGGCGTAGCGTCCAAGACAGACCACTCTCAATCCGCTATACAATTGGCCCATGCCCCCGAACATCGATGTTCAAAATGGGCATAGGGTGCGTCCAAGACGCACCATTCACAATCTGTTATACAATTAACCCATGCCCGAAT
>DDXM01000032.1 GCA_002347485.1 Anaerolineaceae bacterium UBA2260
CTGCACGTACTGCAAACCGCCATCCGCTTCACCCTCTTTGGTCCAGAGATTGATGGTGACAGCCTCAGCTACGGGGGCTTCGGGCTCGGCAGGAACTTCAACCGGGGCTTCTGTAGCAACAGGAGCTTCTGGCGCGGCCGGAGCTTCTGTTGGGGCGGGCTGCGCGCAGGCGGCAAGAACCAGAACTGCGATCAACAGCACGCTAAACAGGGGGAACAACTTTTTGGTCATTTCTTTTCTCCTCTTTTTGTATTGCAAAATAAGTTGAACTTATGTTGCCAACCAGAACTACAAGAATATAACTAAAAACCACCTCCTTGTCTACACAAGCATATTTTAATATTATACGGCGTACACTTCAAAATACAAGCAGCCGTATAACAAAATCCTGGATAATATTTTTGCGCGCAACTATTCCCACCGCTAATCGATAATAAAGATATTCTCATATCGTGATCCTATAATAGCTGGCATAAGGACATCTGTCAAGGAATTTGTATGAGATATGTCACGCACAACCCAAGATAGACAGCCGTAATCATTCACGACCATAGTAAAATAGGCTGAGTTAACTATGGAAAAATGGCGATTGATCATCACCCCTGCTGGTTCCGGTGCGTGGAATATGGCACTGGATGAAGCCTTGTTGCGTTCCGTTGCGGAGGGCAGCGCACCCACAACGCTGAGAATGTACGATTGGCATCCAACCACCTTGACACTCGGTTTCGCCCAGCCGGCAGCGGATGTCGACACTGACAGCATGAACGCCGAGGGATGGGACCTGGTGCGCCGCCCGACCGGTGGAAGCGCCGTCCTGCATGTGGATGAACTGACATATGCTTTAACTGCACGAGCATATGAACCTTTGTTATCTGAAGGTCTGCTGGAAAGTTACCGCAAGATCTCGCAAGCGCTATTGGCGGGGCTTAACCGGTTGAGCGTTTCGGCAGTCGGCGACCGTACCTATGGTAAGAGTAGTTCCGCTAAGCAGAGAAACCCGGTGTGCTTTGAAACGCCATCCAATTATGAAATTACCTCGCAAGGGAAAAAGCTGATCGGTTCTGCCCAGGCTCGCAAGTATGGCGGTATTCTTCAGCACGGTACGCTGCCCCTGCATGGCGACATCACGCGGGTCACGCGCGCGTTGAAATTTCCTACACCGGAGGACCGCAACGCTGCCGCTGCAAGATTGACCGCTCGTGCATCGACGCTTGAAAGTGTGTTGGGTTATGTACCTGAATGGACCAGCGTGGCAGAGGCCATCACACAGGGTTTTGCGGAATACTTCGAAATCACATTCGATACCGATGCACCCTCGCAAGCCGAAATTGATCTCGCGCACGCGATCATGACCGAGAAATACTTGGCTGACTCCTGGACTTTCAGGATCTAGCGATCAGTAAACTATCAAAATTTATACTTTGTAAGTCTCATCCTATTAGAACAGCCCGGGATGAACAATTATTCTATAACTGGTACAATTCTTGCTATGATAATGAAGATATTTAACATGATATTGAAACTGACTGTATGGACGCTTATTATACTCATCGCGGTTTTCGGTATCCCGCGCCTGGTCACGGCGATCGGATCCACGGGGAAGATCTTTACCGCCGCCGATGCGCCGGTTGCCCGAGCTGCCATAGTCTTTGGCGCCGGTCTTCAGCGCGACGGCTCCCCTTCGCCGGTGTTGAAAGACCGGGTAGCGGCTGCCGTCCAGCTTTATGAGCTGGGCAAGGTTGAGAAGCTCCTAATGAGCGGCGACAATCGTTACCTGGATTACAACGAGCCAGCTGCAATGGCAACTTATGCCGTCAGCCTGGGAGTGCCTGAGGAAGCGATCGTGCTGGATTATGCAGGGCGTCGCACATACGACACCTGCTACCGCGCGCTCCACATCTTTGGTTTGAAGGAAGCGCTGCTGGTCACCCAGAACTTCCACCTACCGCGCGCGATTTTCTCCTGCCAGGGTCTGGGCATGCAGGTGAGCGGCGTGACAGCCGACCTGCGGGATTACAATTCGCACTCGCTGCGTTACTGGAACGTGCGCGAACTTCCCGCCACCCTGGTGGCGCTGTGGCAGGTGTGGGTCAGCCACCCGCTGCCCGTACTCGGCGACCCTGAGCCGATCTTTCTGGAGTAGTTTTATTCAAGGTTGAATGTATATGACAAGAGATGAAGCGCTGACATTGGTCAAACAATATGTGAAAAACGAAAATCTCGTCGCGCACATGCTTGCAGTCGAAAGCGCAATGGTGTACTATGCCGGAAAATTTGGCGAACCTATCGAGAAGTGGGCAGTCACCGGCTTGTTGCATGATTTCGATTGGGAGATCCACCCAACCGCTGAGCAGCATCCGGCTCAAGGCGCGCCCATCTTGCGGGAGCACGGCGTTGATGAGGAGATCATCTATGCCATCCTCTCCCACGGTGAAAACCTGCGCCTGCCGCGCAACACCACGCTCGCCAAGACGCTTTATGCCTGCGACGAGATCACCGGCCTCATCACCGCCGTCGCGCTGGTTCGCCCGTCCCGGTCCCTTTACGACCTGGAAGCCAGTTCGGTAAAGAAAAAATGGAAAGATAAAGCCTTTGCCGCCGGTGCGAATCGCGATGAGATCGCCCGCGCCGCCGAGGAATTCGGAGTACCGTTATGGGAACATTGTGATAATGTGATTGCAGCCATGCGCCGCATCGCGCCGCAGATCGGGCTCGCTGGCAGCCTGCAACCCTCGGATGATTGACCAGGAGGTAACCATGTCCCTTACCGGCAAAGGAATGATGATCTGGCGTATCCCCAATTGTGAAGGAGGGAACGCCTCAAACATCGCCAAAGTTGCCGCTTCAGCCGGCCTGTCGCATGTACTGATCAAGATTGCAAATGATACCCGCCCATATAACGTCGATGCAAACGGCGTGGACCTGGTAGGGCCAGTTGTTGACGCCTTGCGAGCAAAGGGCATGCAAGTTTGGGGCTGGCATTATGTCTACGGCTACGATCCCATCGGCGAAGCGAAGATCGCTGTATCTCAAACCAAG
>DDXM01000042.1 GCA_002347485.1 Anaerolineaceae bacterium UBA2260
TATCGCCGGGGCAGTCAGCCCGCTGCTGGGGAAGGTCGCTGCTTTGTTCGTGTGGCCGCTCGCCGCCTACTCCAATTTCATCGCAGAGCGCTTTTCCCGTTTGACCTGGGGTAGTCTCGCAGTCAATTCGCAGACTGCTTTATACATCCTGGCCATCGTGAGCCTGTTCGTCCTGCTTTTTGTCTTTCGCGCATTCCTTACCCGCGTATTCCAAGGCAGGTTCTACTGGATCCTCTTCTTCCTGTTCATCGGTGCGATCTCCGTATTCTCGCTCATCCTGCACCGCCCCGATGACAATCTTCATATCCACCTGCTACGCGTCGGGGAGGAGACTGCGCTCCTGCTCAAAACGCCTTCCGGGCAGAGTATACTTATCGACCCTGGCAAAGAGACGAACGAGATCAGCGCCGCGGTGAGCCGCCAGATATCGCCATGGCGCTACCAGCTCGACCAGGTATGGTTGAGCGACGCTTCTGGCGCGCGTTACCTGGAAGAACTCGATGAGCGCATCCCAATCGACTCGGTGATCCTGCCCCCCGTGGTGTACCAGGCCGGCGCGGAGACCAAACCTGTCACTCTACCGCCCGACCTCTCACCGCTGAAACTGGCGACAGGTGAGGGGATCACATTGGACGGAAAAGTCACGCTGCGCGTGGTGGCGGAGAGTGTCGACAGCGCCGCCATCCTCATCACCCACGGCGCGGCGAAAATGCTCATCCCTAACGGCGTGGATTACGCTCTGATCCGTCAGCAGGACGCGAGCGCGCTCGATAACCTATCCATCCTCGTCCTGCGCGAAGCCGACATCAGCTACATCCCGCCGCGTGTGTGGCAGGCGCACAACCCGCAGGCTGTGCTGTGGAACAGCTCCGCCCTCAACCCGGCACCGGATTGGTTGTCTCTTGACCAGGTGGACCGGATTTCCATTGTTTCGGACGGGCAGGAGTTGTTTACTGAAGTGAAGAATTAACCATTTGGGCGCGGCGAAATTAATCACGAATCGATTTTTCAGGCTAGAATAAACGCATGGAGAAACCCCTGAAGGCGAACAAAACACCTGGCTTTTTGTATTACCTCTTCCCATCTCTGGGCGCGATGCTGTGGGTAGCGGCCTTCATCGGCGTGCTCACCAAGGGATCCCAGATGATTAACGCCGACGGCGACCTCGCGCTGCACATCGCGGTCGGCGAGTATATCCTGGAGAACCGCACTGTTCCTTTAAACGACGTGTTCTCGCACACCATGCCCGGTGAACCCTACACCCCGCACGAATGGCTGGCGGAGGTGGTCGTCGCATTGGCGCACCGCCTGATGGGGCTGGATGGCACGGTGCTGCTCACCGGGCTGGTCATCGCCACCGCGTTCTGGTTGGTGCACAAGCGTAATCAACTGACGAGCCATTCCTTTCTCACGCTGTTGCTGGTGGGGGCATTAGCGCTATTGACCTCCGCCAACCACTGGCTGGACCGCCCCCACATTTTCACCTTCCTATTCCTGGCATTGTGGCTGACGGTGGTAGAAGCCATGCGGCGCGGGCGCGTCAAGCTCGCCTGGCTGCTGCCGCTGCTCATGCTCCCCTGGGTCAACCTGCACGGGGGTTACATGACCGGTCTGATCACTTGGGCGTTGTACGGACTGGGTCTCGTATGGGATGGCTACCTGTTCAAAACCTCCGATTGGGTCGCGTTACCGGTTAAGTTCTGGCGCTACTACCTGGCGGGTGGCGCGGCGTCTCTGCTGGTAACCCTGCTCAATCCCTCCGGTATCGGCTTATGGAAGACCAATCTCGGGTTCCTCGCCAGCGATTTCATGGTCAACCACCTCGACGAATACAAGTCGCCCGATTTTCACGACTTCACCTACTGGCCTTTCCTGGTCTGCATCCTTTTACTGCTGCTGGGGTTCGGCCTGGGGAAAAAGAAAGCCCGCGCGGAATGGTTGTTCCCTGCACTGGCGTGGATGGCGATGGCGCTTTACAGCGCGCGCAATATTCCCCTGTTCGTGATCGTGGCGGCTCCGTTATTGGCTTTAACCTTGCAGGACCTCATCACCCAGTACTCGGAGACAAAGTTGGTGCGCTGGCTGACGCGGGTTGACGGCAACTTTTCGCAACTGGACGCGTCGATGAAAGGTGGTCTGTGGCCTGTCCTGGTCGTCGTGTTATCCGTCATCGGATTGAGCGCGGGGGTCAGGTTCGATAAGCAGCGCATCGGCAACAATTTTGACCCGCAGCTCTTCCCGGTCGAGGCGGTGACCTGGCTGGAAGACCACCCGCAAAGCGGAGAGGTTTTTAACTACTATACCTGGGGCGGCTACCTGCTCTACCGCGACCAGTCTGTTTACAAGGTGTTCATTGACGGAAAGATCGATTTCTACGGCGAAGAATTGGCGCGCGAGTATCTGCGCGTGATCTCCACTGAGCCGGGCTGGGAGTCCATCCTGGATGAGCACGGCGTGGATTGGGCGCTGCTGCCGGTGGAGGAAAAAGCCGCGCAATTGCTGGCAGCCAGCGCTGACTGGACGGTCGTCTACCAGGATGCCACCGCGCTAATTGTGCACCGAAAGTAAGGAAAAGTGGTTATTACTTAATATTGCAGCGCACATAATTGATAGACAAAATCATTCGTATAGAGGTGGTCTCATGTCCGTTGAAATTCGAGAAGTTACCACGATCCGCCAACTCAAAACCTTCATCAAGTTCCCACTCGCCCTTTACAAGAATAATCCCTACTACGTTCCCGCGATCTACAATGACGAATTGAATACCCTGCGCTGGGACCGCAACCCGGCGTTCGAGGACGCGCGGGCGCGCTACTGGCTGGCATTCCGCGACGGCAAGGTGGTCGGTCGTGTCGCGGCGATGATCATCCCCAAGCACGCGCAGAAGTGGGGGCAGAACCACATGCGCTTTGGCTGGATCGATTTCATCGACGACGCCGAGGTGGTCAGCGCGCTGATGGGCAGGGTGGAAGCCTGGGCGCGCGAGGAAGGCATGGACGCCGTCCACGGGCCGCTGGGCTTCACCGACCTCGACCGCGAAGGCATGCTGGTGGAAGGGTTCAACGAGATGACCACACTCGCTACCATCTACAACTACCCGTATTACCCAAAACACCTCGAAGCGCTGGGCTACGTGAAGGATGTAGACTGGTTGGACCACGAGTTCACAGTCACCAACCGTTCGGAGGATAAGATCAAGCAGGCCGCCGAGCTGATCGCCAAACGCACCGGTTTGCGCCTGTTCAACGGCAGCAAAAAAGACCTGCTCAAAATTGCCCCGCAGATCTTCGAGGTGATCGGACAAGCCTATGAAGAACTGTACGGAACGGTCCCTCTTTCCGAAAAACAGGTGCAGGCGTATATCAATTCTTACTTCGGTTTCGTTGATCTCGACTATATCCCTGTCGTGCTCGATGAAAATGACCGCGTTGTCGCATTCGGCATCACATTCCCGTCCTTCTCCAGGGCGCTGCAAAAAAACCGGGGATACCTTTACCCGTTTGGATTTATCCACATGCTGCGCGCCATCAAGAAGAACGACCGGGCGGACCTTTACCTGGTGGGCGTGCGCGACGAATACCGCCGCACCGGCATCACCGCCCTGATGGCCAACCAGATCCTGCAGACCTTCCTGAAGCGCGGCATCAAGTACGTGGAGTCAAACCTGACGCTGGAGACCAACCTGGATATTCTCGCCATGTGGAAGTACCTGGATAACCGCCAGCACAAACGCCACCGCAGTTACATCAAGCGGCTCAACCAGGCGCTTGAAGCCTGAGAGGATGACCAACATGCCGCAGATCGAAATTCGGGAAGTGACCACTCCCGGGGATCTGAAAACCTTTGCCCATTTCCCCCGATCTCTGTACAAAGACAACCCATATTGGGTGCCGCCGATGTACCAGAACGTGCTGAACACCTTCTCGCCGGACAAGAATGCCGCCTACGAGTACAGCCGTTCGCGTCAATGGCTGGCGCTGCGTGATGGGAATGTGGTGGGGCGGGTTGCGGCGATCCTCAGCGAAGGGCACCGCCAGCGCTGGAACCAGGCTTACATGCGCTTCGGCTGGCTGGATTTCGTGGACGACCCCGCCGTCTGCGCCGCCCTGCTCGGCAGGGTGGAGGCGTGGGCGCGCGAGAACGGCTGCAGCGCGGTGCACGGTCCGCTGGGCTTCACCGACATGGACCAGGCCGGCATGCTGGTGGAGGGGTTCGACGAACCCGGCACGATGGCCACTATTTACAATCATGCGTATTACCCGAAATATCTGGAGCAGCTTGGGTACGTGAAGGATACGGACTGGGTTGAGTACGAGATCACGGTACCCGGCGAACCGGACCCGAAGATCAGCAAACTCGCTAACATCATCCTGCGTCGCGAGAACCTGCGCCTGGTGAGTTTCACCAGCAAGAACGAGATCCTGGTGTACGCAAAGAAGATCTTCGCGCTTTTCAACGAGAGCTACCGCGAACTGTATGGATTTATTCCCCTGAACGAGCGCCAGGTGGATTATTACACCCAGCAGTATTTCAGCTTCATCCGGCCCGAGTTCGTGATGGCGGTGGTGAACGAAGCCGACGAGATGGTGGCGTTCGGTATCACCATGCCCTCGCTGACCAAAGCCATGCAGAGGGCAGGTGGCAAGCTGTTCCCGTTCGGGTTCATCCATCTGCTGCGTGCGCTCAAGAAGAACGACCGCGCTGACCTGTACCTGATCGCGGTGAAACCAGAGTACCAGGGCAAGGGCGTGAACGCTGTGGCGATCAACCATATCAACGAAGTGTATATCCAGCACGGTATCAAAAAGGTGGAGTCCAACCCCGAGTTGGAGGACAACCATCGCGTGCAGGGGCAGTGGAAGCATTTCGATACCCGCCAGCACAAGCGCCGCCGCTGCTATATCAAGCCTCTCTCCTGACCGCTTACCATCGACCATGGTATTTCTTAACCCTTTACATATAGACGATTATCTATATAATGCGGGGTGGTGAGCTTGCTTTTTGCGTAATGGAGTGGAGATTAAACCCTGGGGTGGGCAGAAGAAAAGCAAGGAGTTTAGGCTGAAATAGGTAACCCATGAACACAGTCGATTTTGCCAAAGCCATAGGGGATGAGACCCGCCAGAAGATCATGTCGCTGTGCTGCTGCCGGCAGCTCAGTGTCTCTGAGATCGTCGCGCAAATGGGCGTCACCCAGCCCACGGTCTCGCATCACTTGAAAATCCTGCGCGACGCCGGGATGGTGCGGATGGAGCGGCGCGGCAAGGAGATCTATTACACGCTCAACCAGGAACGGCTGGCGCAGGGGTGCTGCCGCGTGGCAGAGGAGTTCGCGCCGGATATCGACCTGAAAATTGATTCAAAAGCGTAATTTTTTTATCCAAACAATTCGAAAAACATCACAATGTATATCAAGGAGATCAGCATGACCGAACACGAACCCGAAGAAATCCGTCAGAAAGTACGCGAATATTACACCGCGGCTGCCGAAGAACGGGCAAGCACGTCTTCCTGCGGGTGTTGCTGCGGCGGAAGTGATGAAGCCGAACCGTGCTGCGGGGAAACCTCATCTCTTTACGAAGAGGATATGCTCGCCAACCTCCCAAAGGAAGTGACCGAGCTCTCCCTTGGCTGCGGGGACCCGGTGACGCTGGCGGCGCTGCTGCCCGGTCAAACCGTGCTCGACCTCGGCTCGGGCGGTGGCATCGATTGCTTCCTCGCGGCGGAACGCGTTGGAGACGAGGGACGCGTGATCGGCGTGGACATGACCCCGCAGATGCTGGAGCGCGCGCGCAAGAACAAGGCGAAGATCGGCGCAGACAACGTGGAGTTCCGCCTGGGCGAGATCGAACATCTGCCCATCGCGGACAGCTCGGTGGATGTGGTGATCTCCAACTGCGTCATCAACCTGAGCACCGACAAGGAGCAGGTTTTTCGTGAAATATACCGAGTATTGAAGCCGGGCGGCAGGCTGGCGGTCAGCGACATTGTCACCAATGGCGAGCTGCCGGAAGCCATCAAGAGCGATCTGGCAGCCTGGGCAGGCTGCGTGGCTGGCGCGGTGGATGTTGAGGTGTATAGGCGCGCGATCGAGAGCGCCGGGCTGGTGGACGTGGAGATCAAACCGGTGTATTTCGGACCGGAAATGATGCGCGAAGCCGAGAGCCACATCGACTTAAAGGACTTGGACGGCATCCCGCCTGAAAAGATTCAAACCGCGATCTTCAGCGCCAGGATCACCGCCCATAAATCAGCATAATAGTTGCCAGTTAATTCCAACCGCGTCATCTCTAAATCTGGAGATGGCGCGGTTTTCCCGCGGTTCCAAATGATCGACTTAATTGTTTAACAGAGGGCTGAACGACCTCTACGAGTCATTAAATACAAACCACGGGCAGAGGTACACCCGTGGTCGAAAATCCGGAAAACCGGATATTTAAATGGCCAGGCGCATCCTTGCTCTTTTATGGTTTACAAAAACCGTAGCTGAACTAAACAAAAAACTCTCCTTTTCAAATTCCTGCAGGATTATCACACAAACGGGGCAGACGTTACGGGAGGTCACATAATCCTAAGCCATATGCCGCTTATAGGTATAATAAGAACATGCCTAAAACGATCAGCCAGTACGTGTGTCAGCAGTGCGGCAAGGTGGTCCCGCGCCAGCTGGGAAAGTGCCCTCAATGCGGCGGATGGGACACCTTCGTCGAAGAGGTCATCCAAACCCACAGCGAGCCCGCCAAAGCCCATTTACACGGGGTGAACGCTCGTTCAGAGCCACGGCGCATGAGTGAGATCGCCGGTGACGCCGAGGAGCGCATCCCGCTGCCCATCAGCGAGTTCGCGCGCGTTCTCGGCGGCGGCGTGGTCCCCGGCTCCATCGTGCTGGTGGGCGGCGACCCGGGCATCGGCAAGTCTACTTTGTTATTGCAGATGGCGCTGGAGATGGCCGGCACACGGGAAACCGCCGGTCAGAAGGTGCTGTACGTCTCCGGCGAGGAATCCGAGCGCCAGATCAAGATGCGCGCGCTGCGGCTTACCCGCCTGGCGTCGGAGAACAATGAGCACGCCTTCAGTGATGACCTGCTGCTGCTCACTGAAACCAATTTGGACATCGTGCTGGAGCATGTGCAGGCAGTCAAGCCTGACCTCCTGATCGTGGATTCCATCCAGACGGTGTACCTGCCGGATATGACCTCGACGGCAGGGTCGGTCAGCCAGGTGCGCGAGTGCGCCAACCGCCTGCGCGAACTGGCCAAGACCAGCGGCATGGCGGTCTTTTTGGTAGGGCACGTGACCAAGGAGGGCGTCATCGCCGGTCCGCGCGTGCTGGAGCACATCGTGGATACCGTTCTCTACCTGGAGGGTGACCGCTTCCAGTCCTACCGCTTATTACGCTCGGTGAAGAACCGCTTCGGCGCCACCGCTGAGGTGGGGGTCTTTGAAATGCGCGATCGCGGCATGGTGGAGGTGCTCAACCCCTCCGAGGCATTCCTCGCCGAGCGCCTGGTGAACGCCCCGGGTTCGGCCATCGCTGTCACCATGGAAGGCACACGCCCGCTGCTGGTGGAGATGCAGGGGCTCACCAGCCCCAGCAACCTGGGCAACCCGCGCCGTACTCCCAACGGCGTTGATTTCAACCGCCTGCTGCTCATCACCGCCGTGCTCACGCGCCGGCTGGGGATGCGCCTGGCGGAGCAGGACGTGTTCGTCAACGTGATCGGCGGGCTGCAGGTGAGCGAACCCGCCGCCGACCTTTCCATCGCCGCTGCCATCGCCTCGTCCATCAAGGATATTCCGGTAAAAGCCGACACGGTGCTGATCGGTGAGGTGGGGCTTTCCGGCGAGCTGCGCTGGGTGGGGCAGATGAACGCCCGCCTGCGCGAAGCCGCGAAACTGGGCTTCAAGACCGCCATCATCCCGCGCAGGGTGCGCCAGGGCGAGGCGCTGCCCCAGGGCATCGAGATCAAAGAAGCCCGTTCGCTGCGCGAAGCGCTTGCGCTCGCTCTTTTATCTGATAAATCGTAAGTCGATAGACTTTGGAGGAAACACATGACTGATAACAAACTTCTTGAATGGGGACCTGTCTCGTTGATCAGGCGCAACCACGGTTTGGAGCACGCCACGCTCAACCTGCTGGCGAAAGAATTGCCGTCCCGCGCCTTCGCCGGGCATTCCGACCAGAAGGGATTCTGGATCATCGGTGATGTTTCCACCGACAAGCTGCTCGAAACTGTGCAGGAAGCCCTGCAGCGCATGAATTCCGGTGAGAAGAGCCTGGCGCTGCACGCCAACTGCGGCACCAACTACGTCACCGCCGGGGTGATCACCGGTACGCTCGCCTGGCTGGCTACGCTGGTGGGCGGCAATACTTTCAAGAAAAAACTCGACCGCTGGCCGCTGCTGATGATGATCGCCACCGGGTCGCTCGTCGCCGCCCAACCGCTTGGACCCAAGGTACAGGCGAAGATATCCACCTCCGGCGAGCCGGGCAACCTGAAGGTCAGGCAGATCGTGCGCTATGAACGCCAGGGTCCCACCCTGCATCGCATCCTCACCGCGGACGTTGCGCCTGAACCCGTCATCACAACCGAAAGCCTGGAGAGCTGAGCTTGGGGCAGGCAAACCTCCATCTCCTGCGCGGCGACGACCAGTACTCCGTCAAGCTGCGCATCCAACAGATACAGGCATCCCTCGGCGCCGACTTCGACGCAGCGATGAACCTCTCGCGCCTCGACGGGCGCAGCGTGTCGCTCGAGGAGATGCGCACCGCGGTCTCCACGCTGCCCTTTTTCGGCACCAGCCGCCTGGTCATCCTCGAACATCCCTTGGGCAAAGGCGAAAAGAGCCGCCAGGAGCCTTTCATAGCCATGTTGAACAGTGTACCGCCCAGCACGCACCTGGTGCTGATCGTTGAGGACCATCAAAAGTGGCGGCGCGACCAGGGCGGCTGGCTGCAGGTGTGGGAGACGCTGAACGAATCCCACTGGCTGGTGAAATGGTTCGCAGCCAACCCGCAGGCCGAGGTTCTCGACGCCGGGCTGCCGGACGCGCGCCACATGCCCGCGTGGATCGCTAATGAAGCCAAACGCCTGGGCGGGAAGTTTGAACCCGCCGCCGCCAGCGAGCTGAGCGAACACACCGGCAATGACACCAGCATCGCCAACCAGGAGATCGCCAAGTTGTTGATGTTTGTCGATTTCAAACGCTCCGTCACCCGTGAAGACGTGCTCGAGCTGGTCTCCGCCGAAGGCAGTACTGACGTGTTCGACATGCTCGATAAGCTAATGACCGGGCAGACCAAAGAGGCGCAGGCGATGATGCGCCGCCTGCTGGACGATTCGCAGCCCGAGATCATCCTCGGCGCGGTTATCCACCGCTTCAGGCAGTTGCTGCTTGTCAGTGAAACGCTTGAGCACGGCGAGGAACCCGCGGATGCCGCGCGCAAACTGGGCATCCTGCCCAAAAAGGTGGGGGATTACGCCAACGCTGCCCGGCGCTACGGACCTGACAAGCTGGAGCGCTTATACCACCGGCTGCTCGAGATCGACCTGCAGGCCAAGACCTCGCAAGCGGACCTCGCCTCGAACCTGGAATTGCTGGTATTGGAAACCAATATTTAATTCTAGAAAATAATATGCATTGAGGATACCAATGACGCAACTGTTTGAACCCTTCACGCTCAAGGACATCACCCTGCGCAACCGCGTGGGCGTATCGCCGATGTGCCAGTACAGCTACCGCGATGGATTCTCCAACGACTGGCAGGTGGTGCACCTGGGAACGCGCGCTGCAGGCGGCGCCGGGTTGATCATCGCCGAGGCAACCGCTGTGGAAGCGCCTGGGCGCATCACCCCCTTTGATGTGGGTATCTGGTCCGACGAGCACATTGAGCCGCTGCAGCGCGTGACCCGCGTGATCAAGGACAACGGCGCGGTGGCGGGCATCCAGATCGGGCACGCCGGGCGCAAAGCCTGCACCGGTCAGCCGTGGACTGGCGGCAAACCCGTTCAACCCGACGACCCCGACTGGTGGCAGGTGGTAGGCGCCAGCCCGCTGGCGTTCTCGCCCGCGCACCAGGTGCCGCAGGAACTCACCATCGAAGGCATCGACAAGATTCGCGATGCCTTCGTGCTCGCCGCGCAGCGCAGCCTGGAAGCCGGCTTCGAGTGGATGGAGCTCCACGGCGCGCACGGCTACCTGCTGCAATCCTTCTGCTCGCCCCTTTCCAACAAACGTTCTGACCACTACGGGGGATCATTCGAGAACCGCGTGCGCTTTCTTATCGAAGTGGTGCAGGCGGTGCGCGGCGTGTGGCCGGAGCGCCTGCCGTTGACCGTGCGCATTTCCGGCTACGAGTGGGTGGAGGACGGCTGGACGCTCGAAGAATCGGTGGCGCTCGCGCGCCTGCTCAAGGCCGAAGGCGTTGACCTGGTGGACTGCTCCTCCGGCGGCAATCTGCCCAAAGCGCCCGTGCCGACTGACCCCGGCTACCAGGTGTTCATCGCCGAAGCCGTGCGCAAGGGCGCGGGGATCGCCACGGCGGCAGTGGGGCTGATCACCCAGGCGAAGATGGCGGATGAGA
This sequence comes from Anaerolineaceae bacterium UBA2260, assembly GCA_002347485.1. Taxonomy (GTDB): domain Bacteria; phylum Chloroflexota; class Anaerolineae; order Anaerolineales; family Anaerolineaceae; genus UBA6107. Next base: position 10,586 of record DDXM01000042.1, read on the forward strand.
TCGTGCGCAACGGCCAGGCTGACCTGGTGCTGCTGGGGCGGGAGATGCTGAGATCGCCGTATTGGGCGCTCCACGCTGCGAAAGAGTTGGGTCAGCCGGCGCCAGTGCCGCCGCAGTACCTGCGGGCGTATTAATTCTAGAAATAATTCTAAGGGCTGGAGCACTCCTCCAGCCTTTTTGTGATAATTTACGGGAAAACCCGTGTCTTATTCCGAAGGTTTGACGATCAAATATGCAACAGCCCCGAGAATTGGAATTGCTGTAATGATCAATACCCATATCGCCATGGCTGTTGACGGCAAGGGTTGTTTCTTGAGTCTATTTAAACATGAGATAGTAAGATAAATCCAGGCAACTGGTAGAAGGATGTAAAGGATCACAGTACTCAGGTAACCAAAACCCAATCCTATATTTGCCATTTTCCCTCTCCTTCATTAATACTTCAGTATATTTTCTCTTATTTTACCCCATTTGAGGGCGTCGGCGATGCCTTGCTCGATGGAAAGCTCAGCCTTCCAGTGCAGCAGGCGGTAAGCCTTGTCGGCGTTGGTGTAAGACCCCGCCACGTCGCCAGGCCGCGGACCGGTCTCACGCTTGTTGATGGTCTGCCCGTACACCTTCTCAAAGGCGGTGACCAGCTCGCGCACGGTGACGCCGCGCCCCGTACCCAGGTTGATGACCAGGTAGTTGTCGCGCGGGTTGCCGGCGCGCTCGAAGACCTTGTCGAAATCAGTGACGGCGTTGACGTGCGCACGCGCCAGGTCCCACACGTGGATGTAATCGCGGATGCCCGTGCCGTCGCGGGTGGGGTAATGCGTGCCGGTAATCTGGAACTCCGGCTGGCGCCCTTGCGCGGTATCCACCAGCTTGCCGAGAACGTGCGTGGGGTGTTGCACGTGAATGCCGCTGCGCAGCTTCGGGTCCGCGCCAATGGGGTTGAAGTAGCGCAACGCGATGCCCTTCATGCCGTAGGCGGTGCAGTAATCCTTGAGTACCATTTCCATCATCAGCTTGGTGCGCGAGTAGGGGCTGTTGGCGTTGAGAGGGGCTTCTTCGGTGACCATGAAGCCGGGCACCACGTCGTACAACGCGGCGGAGGAACTGAACACCACCCGCCCGTAACCCAGCTTGTATAAGGTATGAAAGAACTCGATGGATTTGGCGACGTTATCCTGGTAGTACTCGTATGGGCTGCTGACCGAATCGGGTACTACGATCAGCGCGGCGCAGTGCACCGTCGCCTGGATATCCGGGTGGTCGCGCAGAAGCTGCGTAACCAGTTTTTCGTCGGCGATGTCGCCTTTGTAGAAGATGCGCCCGCGGGTGAACTCCTCCCGCCCGGTGACCAGCGAATCCAGGATGATGGGGGTGTGCCCGGCGTCCTCGAGGGCTGAGCAGATGGTGCTGCCGATGTACCCCGCTCCTCCGGTGATGAGATATTTCATACGCCTCCTGTGTACGTTGCGAGAGATGTTACATCTGGATCGTTGAGGTAAGTATAATCACTTTGGGGAATTTTTGGTGCCTGTTTTTATGCGCGGTCAGACCTGTGATCAGGGTGTATGCATGAAGATTTGAGTTTCAATTTGACATTTGGGCAGGATATACATAAGATTTTCGTAGGGGTTAATTTCTTTGTCTTCTCTGTACACCATTGTAGTTGATTAAATAGAATTCAGAACCTATATAAAGCATTCAAAAAGAGGACAACATAATGCAACTTTGATCTTTTGAAATAATAGTCTTCATGCTTGGGTAATTAAGAACAGCCACCACAAGACGTCCAGGAATTTCCACCAGGGGAATGTGTTGATAAACACACCTGGTTGAGTGGAGTTGTGAGCTAAGAATAAATCGTTACTTACACATTGGTAAGCAACGATTTATTCTTTACGAAAAGGCAGGGATTGAAAATTTCACTCATTCCCTGCCGTAAAAATGGTTACAATTGAAGCGACTCTAGTCCAATTACGTGGAGACCAGCGATCATTCCAAACACGCATCCTGAGCCTACAGTACCACCAGCGCCAGCATAGCCTGCGCCCATCACCGAGCCCGACGTGTTGCCTACGGCATATAGACGTGGAATTGGCTGACCCCAAACGTCTATGACTTGGGCATTGCCGTTGATTCGTAATCCGCCGTTGGTTCCACATGTTCCAGGGAGGTATTTAGCACCGTAGAAGGGTGCTATTTCAACAGGAGCCAAAGAAGGGTTCTTTAAATCTGGGCGGCTAGGATCGCCAAAAATATTCTTGTCGAAGAAACTCTCGCCACGGTGCCAGATGGGGTCGACACCGTTCTTCGCGTTTTCATTGAATATCGCCAGAGTGGATTCCAGACCCTGAAAATCAATCCCGAGATTTCCGCACAACTCCTCCAAGGAGTCTGCCTTTACGACCCAGTCGGGAACGACTCCCATCTGATAGTTAGAACCAGGAAAGAAGTTGTGCTCCGCGTAGCTGGTGTCGCAGATCCAGAAAGCAGGGATGTTTCGCCACTCGAGCTTACCCGAATCCCAGTAGTAGAATGAGCGCTGGAATGGATCGTAAGCGCTTGATTCGTTGCCTATTCGTTCACCGTACTTGTTGACTACCACGGCGCCTGGTTTACCGCGGAAATAAAACCAGTCGACCTCCCCTTTTAGCGTTTCTTCGTCAAGCGGGAAGGACGGCAATCCCCACGATTCGCTCATGTTACGGAGATCTGCGCCGATAGCCATCCCCATAAGGTGACCATCGCCAGTGTTGGTTGGGGCAGCATTGCTGATGTAGATCGGACCCCTCAGGAAGTGGGTCCTCATATCTTTGTTGTGGTCAAATCCTCCCGTGCCAAGAATGACACCCTTTCTGGCGAAAATATTCATGCCCTTGCCATTGGATTCTGCATAAACTCCGATCACTTCTCCAGCAGCATTGGTGATCAACTTCTTACCTGGGGTATCAACCATTACCTCGATGCCGAGGTTGTCGCAGACCTCATGGAGCTTCTTCCACATACCCGAACCATTTAAATCTTCATTATCTACTACCGCGTGGATGGACCGACCCTCCTGGCGATAGCCTGGCAGCTGATAATAATCGTTTACCCAAGACAAACCCCAGGATATGCCAAACTTGTCGCGCAACCACTCTGGTAGCAGAGGGCTATAGTCGAGGAATGCATTGATCAGCTCATCGGTGGACATCCCCTCACTTAAGGTTTTCATGTATAGATAAGCGTCCTCACGGTTATCCTCCAGGCCAGCTTCTTTCATTACATAATTTTGCGGAAGCCATAAGATGCCGCCTGATAAAGCAGAAGTGCCACCAAAAGCAGGGGCTTTTTCGATGATGAGCACTGATTCGGCACCGGCGTCTTTGGCGGCGATAGCTGCTATTGCGGCTGTGCCCGAACCGACTACAAGTACATCCACTTCCTTATCCCACGTGATTTCCTCTCCCTCGGATTTGGAAGGAGCACAACCGGCGAGACTACCAGCGGAAGCAATGCTGGCACCCAAAATTGCAGTACTCTTAAGAAAACCTCTTCGCGACATCACATTTTTTGACATTTTTATCTCCTTTTAATAATAAGGGGGGGCCGGCCAACTTACTCGTTCTGAATAAAATCCATTATAGATTTTCTGAGAAAAAAGTCAATAAAAATTGATAAACGAAAAATACAAGATAGACATTATTGTAGGAGCGTATATTTTCTCAAACCCGGGTCAATAAAATTAGGTTGGGTTAATTACCAGGGAGAATTAGGAGTCGTGACGTGTCGCGCCAGATAAATATTCGCCCTAGATGCAAATTTCCAAAAAAATGGCTTTGTGTTGTTGTAATAAACGCTAGAGAGTCTATTATCTATTAATAGATTGCGCGCCTCTCGTATGTCAGCGGATAGGGTTTCGTTTGCTAATAATGTTTCAAGAAATTTAGTCACTACTGGAGATACTTAGAGTAATTCTTCCTATTGATATTGCGTAAATCTGATCGTACTGCAGCTTCGTGTTTTGTCCATAGTAGGCAAAGATCTATTGGAGGTTTACTAAAGGTAACACGTTTACCCCACTCGGGTTTTTACAGGATTTATGCGTAGAGAAGAATATTTGAGTGAATAAAGGCGTGAGAATTGCTCTCATATTTGATCCATGACTGGATTTTTATCCACATAACCCCTGCCTTAGATTATTTTTCATCCCTGGACCAGGTTGATGACCAGCGCCACCAGGCCGCCGGCCGCGAAGACCGCGCCGAGGATGATGAAGAGCTTGCCGCCGGAGGCGGTGGTCTCCAGCACGGAGTCCTTGGGCTTGTCGGGGTTGTAGTACACATTCGGGCGCGCGCCTACGGGGTAACGCGCCGCGATCTCAGCCGCCTTTTTGTAATTGAACTGGTTGGCGCCAAAGGCAATGCGCTTGCCGGTGAAAGGCTGCCCCATGACGGAATAATTGTATTCCACCACCGGTTCGTAGGAGGTCGAGGTGCTGCCTTCGGAATCGGTGTCCTCGTGGCGCACAACCTCAGAGCGCACCACCGTGCCGGGCATCGAAGGCCAGGACTGCGCGGCTTTGGCGCGCTTCGTGGCGACCAGCCCGACGATCAGGAAGATGACCCCTAATACCAGGAATACCAGACCAAACATCCACCAGACCATTATTAACTCCTTTAGCGATTTTTATTCTTCGGGGAACAGGATGGCAAAGAGACCGACCAGGATGCCGGCGACGATGAAGAAGATGCCGGGCACCAGTGAGCGCATGCCCTCGGTAGACCTGGGCACCAGCACGCTCTCCGCGGGTTTCGCCGGGTTGTAATACACATCGGGGGTCGACTCGATCGCGTACTTCTCGCAGATGCGCGAGGCGATGATGTAATCGTAGTTTGTCTGGCCGAAGATGATGTTGCGGCTGGTGTAAACCTGCCCTTCCACGTTGTACTCGTAGACCACCTTAGGCACGAAGGCGATGGTGGCATTGCCGGTCGGGTCGCGGTAGCGGTCCTCGACCACCTCAGAGGTCAGCACGCGCCCCTTGACGTTCGGCCAGGACTGTGCCTGTTTGGATTTAATTCTGCCCATCACTGCGCTGCGCATGAAGAGCACGCCTATGGCGATGAGCCCGAGCATAAATGCGACGGAAAGAGCCATTCAACACTCCAGGGAATTGAGATAGCCTATTATACCCGCGCCTTTTAATTTAGAGCATCGACCGCGCCCATTCAGCCGCGCGCTCCAGTTCGCCCTCTTTCAGCGGACCCTCGGATTCGAGCACGATGAAGCCGTCACCGGGGATGGCGATCGCCGCGCCCTTGCCGCTGAGCGCTTTCTCGATGATGGGGGCGGCGTAACCACCTTTTTTGACGATCATGCGGAAGATCGGGTTCTTGATGGAGTCAAGCGGGATGCGCGTGTCGAAGGCGGCGGCGCGCACGCCGTTGAGCGTGCCAGCGGGCAGGGCAGCGAGAAAATCGGTAACCGCCGGGGTGGGCTTGAAGCTGCGCGTGGGTGAGCCGACCAGGAGAGTATCCACCCCGCTGAGGTCGGCGGGCGAAACCGCGCTGACGCCCTTCACGGGCACGTCCGCGCCTAGCGCGCTGCCGATCGCGCGCGCGACCTTTTCGGTATTGCCGAAGACAGAATCATAAATAACGAGGGCTTTCATGTCATGCTCCTGTGAGAGAATGGGGGCGAAACAGCATGATTATAGCAAGCTGTAGAGTTCCGTACCTTGCGTTTTTGTGAGGAGGGGGGATTTTATTGGACAAGAAATTTATAGGCGCGAGTTCCGCGTTAGATTCGTCGAGTGGAATGAACAATTTGAAACCACTGGATGAATAATTAATTATTGGACATCAGAAGTTGGTTATTCCTGTTTTTTTTCGTTAATCCATTTAAGTTGGTAAGAAGTAGGAACTACTGGATTCGAATATTTTATAGCTGTTTGTGGTTCTACTTCATCACCCCATGAAATCCAATTATTTCTGGTCCGCCTTGCGAATAATTCTAAAAATGGGCCGGGGCTACAAGATTCAATGATTTCATACAATTCATCAGGTTTTATAGAATGCCCTCTCTTTTGTGTGGTAATAATGTTTTCTTGACTTCTTCCAGGCTGTAGAGTTCGTAGTTGACCTCGATTTCCAAATAAAACCACCTCGGTTACGTTACGGAAATAGAAACCCACACCTCTTCTATCAGGCCCTCCGTCCTTTCGGATCTTGTACCAGATTAACATTGTTTTGTATTCAAAACCCCACTCTTTCATTACATGAAGACCCAAATCAACCAGAGCATTTGGAACCCATAAATATAAATGGGATTTGGGTAACGCTAATTCCTTTATGGGCATAGATAATATTTCTTCGTTTGTCATCGTATGATACCTATACAAACGCTTGTGTTCCGGTGCCATTTTTCCAGTTCGATTTTGAAACTTCCAAGGCGGATCCGCAAGGATAGTTCCAAATTTTCCCATAGATAATAAATCAGAGTAATTATTCATTTTGTAAGTAAAGTCCTCTGGTAATTCCAAATACTAACACAGGACAACCCCCGCCACTTCCACCTTCTAACCTTGGAATTAGTTTGTTCCAGTGAGTCGTTGAATTTCCATAACTTTTTCCTTTGCCTAATTCATCAAATAACAACTGAAGTTCAGAGCATCTTGTTATTATTACTCCTACGCTAATTACTCTGAGGTCAAACAGCAACCTAAAGTTGTTTAGGTCTCTGTCAAAAAACGGATCCTTATTGTTCCATTCAAGCTCAATCGCAACCCCGTTCTTAAAATTGTCAACTTTGTGGGTAGGTGAGTCTCTTTCGACACCATCTACAATTATCCCTGTATCAAATGACGTTTCTGCCCAACCATACTGCAAAAAAAAGTTGTCGATTCGATTTGCTATTGGGGATTTTCCCCCGCCAGGTTCTAAAATCTCAGAACGCAGAAGTCTAAAACTTGATAATACCTGAATAATCTCATTCCACTCATCGGGAAAATCTTTTTCCAGTATCGCAGATGCGTGTCTCCATTCTTGAATCTGATAATTATTCCTTATAAATTCGGGAAGATTTTCTATGCCCATTTTTTCCTTCTTCTTTGTACAATCCAAAAATTTTACGAGAAATTTCGAGAGTCCTTGGTAACTCAAGAACCGATAAAACAATTGCTTTTTCAAGTAACAATAGGTTTTGGTTTGTAGCTTATAGTATATCAATTATAAAAATCTCTGCATGTTAAGTATATATTTGTTGTTCGAGTTAACAAATTTCGCTCGTATATATTTCGCTCATCCAAGAGGAAATAATCGTAAAAAAGTCAATCGTCCTTATACCTCATCAGATCTGTCTGGCGCGATTTAATTACTGGGCGTCACCCCCAAACTCCCTCCCCCTCCCAACCGCGAGTCAGGTCTAAAACCCGCCAACTCCGGTATAATCTCTTAAGTCGCATCCATCAGCCATCGAGGGACTATGAGAAACCCGAAATTCAAGTTAACCCAGCAGGTCATCCTGGTTATCGGCGTGGTGCTGTTCGCCGTCTTCCTCATCCCCACGCCCGGCACCGGCAACATGGATACCTGGGTGCGCTGGATCGACGAGGCCAACGACCTGGGGCTGATCAAGGATTACAGCCTCAACCACGACACCTACCCCCCGCTAACCCTGGTGATCCTTTTCGGCGTCGGCAAGATCAGCCAGTGGCTCAACATCTGGATCTACACCGCGATCAAGCTCGCCATCGCCGCCTTCCTGCTGCTCACCACCCTGGTGACGCTGTGGGCAACGAAGGACCTGCTGCTCTCCCTGCTGCTGATGGCAGGGCTGCTGGTCAACAGCGTGGCGCTGGGCCACCTGGATATTTTCTTCGCGCCGACGCTGGTGCTGGCGTTGTGGGCGTTGAAGGAAAAACGCCTGGCGCTCTTTACCATCGCCTTCTGCCTTTCGTTCCTCACCAAGTGGCAGCCGCTGATCATCGCGCCGTTCATCGCGCTGTACATCTTAGGCATCGACCGGTTGCGCGACTGGAAGCGCATCGACCTGCGCGCGATCCTGAAAAAGATCCTTGTCCCTTCCCTCGCGGTGCTCGCCCTGACCTTTATCATCTTTGGGCTCAAGCCCGTCATCACCGCCTTCGTGCTGGCAAGCGACCACCACTTTCTGAGCGGCAACGCGCTCAATCTCAACTGGATCGTCACGCACTTCCTGCACGTGTTCAAGCCCGAGCAATACGGACCGCTGGTCAACGGACAGGCAGAGTTGATCCTTAGTCCCCCGGCCTCGGTAAAGCTGATCCCCAAGCTGATTTTCTTCCTCGTGTACGCGTTGACGGTGGTCAAATATTTCCTGGGAGAGAAATCCTTCGCCCGCCTGTTGTGGTTTTCGCTGCTGGGGTTTTGGGCATACCTCACCTTTAACACCGGCGTGCACGAGAATCACTGGTTCGTGGCGATCGTCCTCGCGCCGCTGCTCTACTGGGCGGACAGGAAGCACCTCTACACCACGCTCACCGTGCTGCTCATCGGCAATGTGAACCTGTTCGTGTTCAACGGGCTGGACGGCGCGGAGAACGAGTTCAGCCGCGTGGTCAGCGGGGTGGATATGGCGCTGGTGATCGCGGTGTTCAACGTGGTCGTGTTTGCGCTCTACTGGGCCTACGCCATGTTCCCCTGGCGGCAGAAGAAGGCAGTCCCGGCCAGTGTCGATTGAGCCGCGCGGGGCGTTTAGTTAATCCAGATATTGCTGATATAACTCTGTTTTCACGAAGACCGATCCGAAGCCTGTCTTGAGGGCCAGGGTATACCCCTCCACCTGGTCGTTGACCGCGTCAGTGTAAAACGCGACCATCTCCCGCATCCTGCCGGGGTCGATGGCGGTTTCGATCTTCGCCGCGTCGGAAAAATACAGCATATTCTCCCGCTCCACGAAGAGCACATCCGGGTAAATCTCTTCAATATACGGATAAGTGGCCAATTGCCACCTGTACTCGGTGTGATAGGCGTCTTTCTCCGCCACGTAAGCGCGCCAATCGCGGTAAATTCTCACCTTGCGGTCGAGCTCGAGCTGTGAGAGGACTTCGCGCTCAGCCTGGTCATACATCTGGATGCTGGCGGAATCGCGCTCCCGGGTGAGCACACCGCGGACGATCTCCTCGTCGTTGGAAATGTTGATGATCCCAATGATCACGATCAACACCGCGGCTCTTCGCCAGGCGCGTACCGCGCGATCATTGGCCAGCCCGCTGCGCGCGCTGATGGAATCCGGGATGAGCAGCGCGATGAAGGAAAGCACGGGCAGCGCGACCGGCAGCAGGTAATGCGTACGCATGGTGGATGCGAAGAGGAGGAAATATCCCGCGTACCCGATCACCCAGAAGGTGACCACGATCGCGGCGGTCTTTTTCGCGCTGGTGAACAGGCTGAAGATCAGGGTGATCAGCCCCGCGAGCAGCAGAACCGCCGAAGCCAGGTCGCCGCGGAAGATCTCAGCCACCTGGCGGAAGATGCTGCCGCTTGAGTTGCCGACGACCCAGAAGCCGAGCGTGTTCTCCCTGAGCAGTTGTTTGAAAGCCGCGATGATCTCCGCCCGTTCGAGCGGCAGCAGCAGGAGAGGGTTGGATACGAGGATCGTGAGCAGCATCACGCCCAGGAACAATACGGAGCGCACGAGCGCCTGTTTAAGAGTCACACGGCGGTTGAACAACCCGTAAAGGATGTAGACCGCGTAGGTCAGCACGAACAACACGCCTAATATCTTCACCCCGAAGGCCAGCCCCACCGCGATGGCGGAGAAATAAAAGTTGCGTCCGAAGCGGAAATCGTCGCGCGTCAGGAGGTAGATGGTCAGCACCGAGAAGAACACCAGCAGGCTGTCGGGGTGCCACCACATGTTGTTGATCACCACCGCCGGCAGGGTGAGCATGAGCAGGAACAACAGGATGGCGCGCAGCCTGGAGCGGAACCTTGTTTGCATCCACACCAGCAGCAGCGCGGAGAGGATCATCGGCAGCACGCTGATCGCCTGGCGCAGCGTCATCACGATGATGGGCGTGTGCTCCGTCCACCCGCTGCCCAGGATCAGTTTGACCGGCAGAATCGACAGCGCGGACAGGAAATAGAAGGGGTAGCCGTAATAGTAGTGCTGGTAGATGACGAAGTTGCGCAGCGACTGGTAGGGCGTCTCGCCGGGGGTGAGCATGCGGATGACGTGGGGATACTGCGCGAACTCGTCATGCTGGAAGACGGAAAGCATCGTCGCGTCGCGTGCGCCGGTGAGGTTGGGGAAGATGAATACGGCGAAGTAAAGCAGCCCTATCAGGGAGAGGATCAGGAAGGTGGTCTTTTGATTTCGGTCCATTGATTGAACAACCGCCTGTGTGCCGCGCGCCGGGGATGCTTACCCCTCCATTTTACTTTAGTTTGAGCGGCTCATTCGCGCGGGATAGCGGTGGGGTCAGGAAGGTGCCGCCTCATCCAGCCTCATCGCGTACGACACCTGCGCCTCGTCCCACGATGCCACCACGAACCCCAACGAGCGGTATAACCGTACGGCGGGCAGGTTACCGCGGTAGACGTTGAGCTTGATCGCGCGGGCGTTGAAGTTCACCCGCGCCGCGCCGAAAATCGGCGAGCAGCTCAGCGCCAGGGGGGCGGGCGTCATCGCCGCGGAAACCTTCATCGTGCTGGATACAGAGGATCCGCTGCAGGAGGGTGAGAGCGAGCGCAGGCGTGGGTACAGAGGTTGTTCGGGGGGGTAGGGGTTTGAGAACCCGCGTCGACCCATTCGCAAAACCCGCTACGCACCTCTCACTTCGTTTGGGTATGCATAATTCGCTAGGATGACGATAGAGTAAAAAAGAAGAAGCCCTTAAAGGCTTCCTTTTTTAGCTCCTCGTCGACTCCTCCGCTTCGCTCTGCACCTCTCACTTCGTTTGGGTATGCATAATTCGCTAGGATGACGATAGAGTAAAAAAGAAGAAGCCCTTAAAGGCTTCCTTTTTTAGCTTCTCGTCGACTCCTCCGCTTCGCTCTGCACCTCTCACTTTGTTCGGGTGTACAAAGATCTGTAGAATGCCGAGGGAACAGAACAAAAAGCACCCGCAAAAGCGGGTGTTTTTTGTTCTAGCTCCTCGTCGAGGACTCGAACCTCGAACCTAGCAGTTAACAGCCGCCCGCTCTGCCAATTGAGCTAACGAGGAAAGCGACCATTATTATAATTCATGCGCCGGAACTGTCAAGCTCACTCAACAAAAAACAGGGCTGCGAATCGCAGCCCTGCTTCCTTACTACTCACAAATTACTCATTACCAATTACTTCATCGTTTAGGGTGTGACGAGGCAGTCGCCAGTGCCCAGACCGGTACCGAACTGTCCGCCGCCGCGGCGCATTCCGTAACCGGTACCGGTGCCGTCAGCCAAGCGCGTACCAGTGCCGTCAGCCAAGCGCGTACCCGTACCGTAGCCGCCGCCGAAGCCGCTCGCCTGGCGCTCAGCCGACTGGAGCATCCAGTCGTACTGCGCCTGGTCGATGAAACCGGCCGCCAGCGCTTCTTCAGCTACCGCGGTATGGATCTCGAGCTTGAGCGCGCGGAAATCTTCAAAAGCGATTCCGGTCGATAAAGCAATCCGGGACATGGTCTCGCCAGCGTCTTCGCGGGCTTCCAGTTCTTCCACGCTCAATCCGAGCTCGGTTGACCAGGCTTCCATCATCAGGTTGTGCACGTCTTCGTTCTCAACATTCTCCACGTTGACTGCGCCCAAACCACCGCGCGCCCCGCCGCGCCCGTAAATGGGCTGGTCCACCGGACCCTGCGCGCTGGCTGTTGAAACAAACCCGAACGCAGCAACGATCACTCCTGCCAAAAGCAAACTTAACATTAATTTTTTCATCATATTCTCCTTGTTTTTTGCAGAGTCTGTTTTCTCTGCTTGATTGCCCTAATAATAGACGGCAGATGTGAAGAAGTTGTGAAGAATTGATGTGAATCCTGTGAAGATTCCCCCGTTTTCACCCTCAATCTCGTTTGGCGATCAGATCAGGCTCAATATCCAGCGCAGAAGCGCCACCGCGCCCATGCCCGCCAGCAGCGTACCGAACAGGCTGCGGCGCTTCCACGCCACCCACGCCGCCGGAATGGCCGCCCACAGGTACAGGTTATCCCACGCCAGGTTGAGCCGACCCTCCGCCACCAGCAGTGAGGGGATTAACAGCGCGGCGAGCACCGCCGAGGGGATGTAGCGCAGCCACGCCATGACGAAGGGCGGCAGCGCACGACCGCGCAGCGTCCACGCCGGCAGCAAGCGCGGCAGGTAGGTGACCAGCGCCATGCCGAGGATGGTGATCAGGAGCGTTTCCTGTACCATGTCTCCACTCCCGCCGCCACCCCGGCCGCGGTCACCGCCGCCAGGATCACGTTCCACTGTGTCAATCCAACTACCCAAATGAGCATCGAAAGCGCACCCGCGCCGAGCGCCACCCAGGTATACATCCTCCCGCGCAGTTGCAACACCAGCAGGGCGATGAACATCGCCGGCAGCGCGAAATCCAATCCCAGAAGGCGCACATCGTCGATCAGCCCGCCCGCCAGCACGCCCAGCAGCGTGCCGCTGATCCACGCCAGATGGCACACCAGGTTGATGCGCAATGCGCGCCCCGCTCCGGTGTCGTCCTGCTCAAAGCGCAGGCTGTGCACGCCGAAGGTCTCATCGGTGAGCTCGAAGGCGAAGGCGGCTACCTGCGGCTTGCTCCACGCGCGCATGTAGCGTGAGAGCGACGCCGACATGAGCAGGTGGCGCAGNNGCGAAGCCGATGGGCAGGTAGCCCATCACCACCGGCAGGGCGGGCGCCAGGCCGGAAAGCTTGTCTTTCAGAGGGGAGGAGGCACGGTCGTTTTTCATCAGGGTCTCGAAAATTAGGCTGGATTATACCTGCAAACGCCTGTCAAGTTCCCTAAAATGTGACATTTGCCGCCAAAATTCATTTATCCAATCAATTGACATCTCCGCTACTCGGTGCTATTCTATTGCACAGTAAGCACCAACCACCATCCAGAAAGGAAAATCTCATCATGACCTATAAGATCACCACCGATTGCATCATGTGCGGCGCCTGCGAAGCCGAATGCCCCGAAGGAGCCATCACCGCCGGCGACACCCAGTACATCATCGACCCCAACCTGTGCAAGGACTGCGCTTCCTGCGCTGATGTCTGCCCGACCGGGGCCTGCGTTCCCGCGTAAGAAAATAAGTTAGTCCAGTAAAAGCCTTTCCCCACCGGAAAGGCTTTTTTGCGTCGATTTTTTAGCGATGCTATAATTGTCTTGAAACGCCACCCCAACATCCTTGAGGATGCCATGAAGAAATTTATCGCGGTTGCAGGCAACATCGGTGTCGGAAAATCCACACTGGTCGAGATGATCTGTGAACGGCTGGATTGCCAGCCTTTTTACGAACCGGTGACAGAGAACCCCTACCTCGCCGATTTTTATAAGGACATGCAGACCTGGAGTTTCCACTCGCAGATCTTCTTCCTCACCCACCGCCTGCGCATCCACCAGGATCTGGTGCGCGTGCCCGGCTCGGTGATGCAGGATCGCAGCATCTACGAGGATGCCGAGGTCTTCGCCCAGAACCTCTTCCTGCAGGGCAACCTCAGCGAGCGCGACTACACCACCTACCGCTCGCTATACCGCACCCTGGCCGAGTACCTGCCGCCACCCGACCTGGTCATCTACCTGCGCGCATCGGTGCCCACGCTGCTCAAGCGCATCGCGCTGCGCAACCGCGATTACGAGCGCAGCATCGCGCCTGAATACCTGGAGCGGCTGAACACGCTGTACGAGAACTGGATCCAGAACTTCACGCTGTGCCCGGTGCTTACCGTCCCGGCGGACGAGCTGGATTACGTGGCACACTCGCGCCACCTGGAACTGATCATCACCAAGGTGAAGGAAAAATTGACGGGCAAAGAGGAAGTGATTTTTACCCGTGAAGAAGCAGACACGCCTGATTAACAGGTCGTGTGCAATTTGGTATCAAATTTTTGGGTGCGACAGGTTTAACTCTTAACGTCCACCACCAGTTTGATGGCGGTGCGGACTTTCCCTTCAATTTCAACATCTACAAATTCGGGCATACACTGTATCTCCAACCCATCCTCGTGGAGATACCCTTTTGCCAACACCAGCGCTTTCACCGCCTGGTTCACCGCGCCCGCGCCAATTGCCTGAACATCCACGTGCTTGTGTTCGCGCATTACCCCTGCAATGGCTCCTGCGACCGCTGCTGTGCGTGAATTGGCTTTGACCTTAATGATGTCTACCATAGTAACTCCCTCCTGAAATGCTCCAGGATTGTGAAGCCAATAAGGGGGTACCGGAAGTTTGTTTAATTATTGTACACAATCCGCATGGCAAATTCAAGCACCGCCTGATCGTTGTCTGGTTAACTTATTAATCAGTATGTATATTAATAGTCGTAGTCGTAGGGACTGGGGAAATGTGGAGAACCCTGCTGAAGAGGATAAAAAGACATATATGCAGCAAGGGTGATGCGGTTGACGCCTGTATATGGGGGATTACAGATCTCCCGTTCTCCCTCCTGAGTTGTGCATGAGTTGTGGATAAAACGGTTTTTCGCCGTGAAACGCGAGAGACTGAAAATGCTGTGGAAGACTGTGGAAAAAGCCCCGATTTATCCACAGATAGATGCACATGCGTGAGATTGAAAACGCGCTTTCCACCGGAATTTATCCACAGGAAAACGCGTTTTATCCACAGGTTTTAGGGCAATTGTGCACAATTGGGGGAAGCGCGGGCGTGCGCGGGATCAGGCTGTAAGGCGGTCCGCGGCTTCTTCCACCGTGTCGAGCAGGTGGTCGAGGGCGTCCAGCCGCTCCGCGATGTTCTTGCTGTCCAGCCCCAGTTGTTTGCTCGCGGCCTGCCAGTCCTTGAAGGACTGTTCGGCGCGGGGCAGGGCGGCGGCGGCGCGCGTCCAGGTGTAGATGAGCAGCCACAGCGCCCCAGCAGGGTTGACCGGGTAAAGGGCGCGCGCGGCTTTCTCGTAATACGCGCGGCGGAAGAGGGGCATGCTCACCGGCGCGTCCTTGAGCGCGTCGAACAGTTGGTGATAGGCATCAGCCCAGGTGGCGAAGGTTTCGTCGTTGAACTCGCTGCTGGTGAAGAGCTGCACGAAGTCGGCGGAAAGGTTGGGCAGTCCGGCAGCCGCGGCGCGCGCGGGCAGGTCGTGCACCAGGCGGCGCTCGGCGACGGGCGCTCCGCTGAAGCAGTCCACGGCATTAGCCAGGTCGCGTAGTGCGCCCAGGTAAGCCGAGGTGCGCTTGATGCCCTGCGGGATGGCGTCCTCCTGCAGGATGGCCCAGGCCTGGCGCGCCGGCACCAGGAAGGAGCGCACGCGCGCGGCGATGTTCTCCACCTTCCAGAATTGCGCGGTGGCCGAGGCGCGGGTAAAATCGTACCAGCGCAGGGGGTCGTGCAGCACGAGGGGCACGTTCTCCAGCCAGCCGCCGATCCAGGCGTTGGTGCGCAGCTTGCGCGCCGGCTCGAACTCGTCCTGCTCGTAATGCGCCAGGTCGAGGCTGATCTCGGGGCTCAGGCGCAGCACCTCGCGCCGCGCCTTGACCGGGCGGTCGTGCACGCAAATGAGATCGATATCCGTGACCCCGCCGATGAAGGGGTCATCCATGAGCAGGGAGCCGCTCACGTACACGCAGATGATGCCGCGGTCCCTGGCGGTGAGCAGTTTGGCGTTCTCGCGCGCCTGGTTGAGGAGGGTTTCTCGGGTGATGCGCATATCTGCCTCGTTTACTGGATGGGTAGCTGGGGTTGGTAGGGTGCCAGCCGTAGTTCTTCGCGGATGCGGTTGTGAATGTAATCAAGGTCCTGCGGGCGCTCGACGAAATTGAGATCGTCGGTATCGATAGTCAGCACGCGCGTGCCGCCTGGCGAGGTGCGGTAGAAATCATCGTAGGAGTGATTTAGCAGGTCGATGTAGGCGCGCTCCATCTGGCGCTCGTAGGGGCGGTCGCGAAAAGCGATGCGCTTCATCAGCGTGTCGGTGCTGGCGCGCAGGTACACCACCAGGTCGGGCGGGCTGATCTTCTCCGCCAGCGCCTCCTGCACGTTGTAGTACATGTCGAGCTCGTCGCCCACCAGGTTGATGCGCGCGAAGAGTGAATCCTTCTCGAAGGTGTAATCGCTGATGAGGGTGGTCACTTCCGCCAGGCGGTCGCTGATGTTGCGGCGCTGCTGGTGATAGCGGCTGAGCAGGAAGAAGATCTGCGTCTGGAAGGCGTAGCGCGCCCGGTCCGAATAGAAGTTGCTCAGGAAGGGATTTTCCTCGAAGACCTCCAGCACCAGCTCGGCTTCGAACTGCGGCTGTAGCAGCCGGGCGAGGGTGGTCTTGCCAACCCCGATCACGCCCTCGATCGCAAAATACATAAGCAGGCTCCATGTGAGATCCCCGCCGGTGAGCGGGGAAGGTGTGTTTGAAATTAAAATATACCATAGATTGGATGGCGGGGTACGCGGGGGCGGACGGGAGTCTGGCATAGGGGGGTGACGGCTCAGCGCCTGCTTCCAGTTTTGTTATGTTACGGGGAGGTTCGGGGCATATAATTGTAAGTAAGGCTTTCTCTGTAGAAGAGGAGGTTATATGAAAGTGTTTTTAATATGACTCCTATGCCTATACAGTCTATTACGAATTGCACACCGAACAGGAAAGACAAGAAAATCGACAGACGCTAGAGACAGTGTTAGATGTAACCACCACCGTTGTTGGAGTATTGAATGAGCCCGCGGATTGGTTGATAACAGGTGCTTATTGTGTAAGCGGTGATTGCAGCCCTTGGGCATTTGCAGGGCTATTGCCATTCATACCAAGTAGTATCGCAAAACACCTAGATGATGTTCCGTGGAAAAGCATCATTGATCCAAAATACTTGGATCTAGTTGAGAGAGCATTTAGGAGCGAGCCAAGTGTCGTTGAATTAAAAACGGATTTAGAAGTGCTTAGATACTATGGTGGTAAATCTGTCCCAACTAATTCCCCGTGGCTTTCTATTAAATCGTATTCACGATTCGGAAATGCGAGAAGATTTCTTTCTCTACCTAATACAAATTTAGCAACCAATGTTGCTGAGTTTTCTATTCCAAAAGGCACTAGAATTCTAATCGGTAATGCTGCAAGTAAGGTAAATGAGGTGCTTATCTTTGGTAAATATGCGGTTGGTGGGGGTGTTCAAATATACTTGCCATATCCTACAATAGCGAGGTGGATAAAATGAAAGTATTATTTAGACATAATCTATCTGAATTAAAGAATTTTCTGGAAGAAAATGAGGCTAGGCATGAATTTATTCCAAATGTAATTGTTTATATCGACGCCATGATTGAATTATTAGATGAAAAGGAAAATAATCTTAGAGAAGTTGCGGAAATTGCATATGGTATCGAGCGAGTGATAAGTGAGGATTTGGATTTTTGTGAGAGTAGAATAGGTGAAAGAATCTTCGCTCTTTTGAATTCGATAATTGAAGCGTCAAGGAATGCGTCGAAACAAGATAATTAAACGGTTATGCCAACCTTCTTCCATAGATGTGATCTGGGAATATCCGTTGTTCCTGAACAAAGAGAGAATTTCGAAACAACTTGTAGTACATAGATGCAGTCTCTAAAGTCAATAAAGAGATTGCGTCAAGCGAAATAATTAGGAATTATTGAAGGGAATTACGAATTGCGGGTGGAAGACATGACTGAAACAGAACTCAAGTATAACCGCGATCTATGCGCCCCCTCGCGTTCTGCCTTGACACGTTCTGCCTGCACTGGAACCGCCCGTGTTCCACGTGTGCACCCTGGTGCATTTCCGGGGGAGCGTTATCTGCGAGAGGGGTATGACCCGCGGTTAGCCAGGTTTCGCGGTTTATGCGCCCCCGAGCTGCGCGCTCTGCCTGCCCTGGAACGGTTTTTGTTCCATGGGTGCGAGCGAGAGGGGAAAAGCGCCGACACGATCGTACCGGAACCAGGAAGTATAAAGGCGTACGACCGCTACGCCCACGTCAACGGGAACCCAGTCAAGTACAACGACCCAAGCGGGCACAGGTATTGCGATACTGCTGACGGCGCATGTACTGGCGGGGGCGGGTATGGGGCAATTTCTGTCCGGCAAATGAAGGAAAAAGATAATTCTCAAAAATCAAGCAATGAAATTTATATAACGATTACAAAATCCTTTTCCCTTCAACCGATAGGAATCAATCGGAAAGGAGAGTCATATACTGGATTCTCAGGTAGTGGTGATCCTAACACGATATTTAGGCCGTCATGGGACAATCGAACAAGGGCAAGCAATCAAACAAATCCTTCGGATGCACTTGATGCAATTGCATATTCTACAGAGGCTATAGGTAATGCAAATTATGTACTTTTCCCAAATGGAAATCAAATTGTGACCTCACAAATCCAAACCCATAAAACCGACAGATTAGCTTATTTGCCTTTACTAAAACTGTCAGATCTCCTGATAACAAATAAGTCTGAGACTTTTTTAAACAACGATCTATTTATAACAGGCTCGACTGGCAATTATTCTTCGACGACATCAGCTCTACCAGGCAAAACCGCTTCGTTTAATATTCCCCCTATTTCAATACCATCTACTGGACTAGTTATTTCTGTTTGGGCTTCAAATAATTGTAAAATCCCGTGTATAACTTCGCAAAACAGAGTTATATATCGTGGCTGGATTGATTTTAGTATTAGGTGAATTACTAGGTAGGATGGTAATAATGAAAAATATAAAATTTATTCCAATTGTAATAATTTTTATCTCAATGATTCTTGGATGTTCTCCTTTAATAAGTGACAATCCTATAACAGCCAGGCAAGAATACACTAATAAGCAAATCATGCTCTATGCGTTCGATCAATACAACACTTTTACCACCTCTGATGTGATAACTGCCGAGATCTGGAATATGACGGAAAATTATATTGAATTTCCTAACAATTATAATATTCGGATTTTTGAACGAACAAAAAAAGGTTGGGTAGAAATATTTGAAGAGCCGGTAACCAGGTTACCTCCGGGGCCATTTACCTTTAATCCAATAAACGGAAGCTCGTATATAAAATTGATAGGGATATTTCCTAACTTACCTGATATTAATCGTAAGTATGAGTTGAGAATTTATGTTTCTGGTGTTATGCAGGAAAATGACGAATCGATTGAGGTTTTTGCTTATACAGATGTTGTATTAAAACCGTAATAAGTTTAAGACTACAGATTGTTCCATGAACATCATGAGAAGGGTTACCCTAGAGTTAAACCTGCACCTTAACAACCGAATAATCCCACCACCGGCAACCCGCTGACTGCGCTCAAGTACACCGCATACGGCGAACTGCGCAACGGCACCAGCACCACCGATTACCAATACACCCCGCAAAAGCATCCAGGGCAGGCCGGGCAACGCAATGAAGCCGAAATTGGTTTGTACTACTATGTAGCCAGGTATTACGACCCGGCATTAGCTCGTTTTCGCGGTTTATGCGCCCCCGAGCTGCGCGCTCTGCCTGCCCTGGAACGGTTTTTGTTCCATGGGTGCGAGCGAGAGGGGAAAAGCGCCGACACCATCATTCCCGAGCCGGGGAGCAGCCAGGCGTATGACCGCTACGCCTACGTCAACGGGAACCCGGTCAAGTACAACGACCCAAGCGGGCACAGATTGTGGGATGGAATTACAGGAGACACGGGTTCGGGGGGCGATTATGATTCCTATGCCTATACAGTCTATTACGAATTGCACACCGAACAGGAAAGACAAGAAAATCGACAGACGCTAGAGACAGTCGTAGATGTAACCAGCACCGTTGTTGGAGTATTGAATGAGCCCGCGGATTGGTTGATAACAGGTGCTTATTGTGTAAGCGGTGATTGCAGCCCTTGGATGTTTGTGGGATTATTACCGGTAGTACCTTCTTCTCTCGGAAAACATGTAGATGACGTAATTGAAATTGGGAAGAAAGCACCAATCGTGATAGGTGAAAACATGTCCGAAAGAGTAATACCTTTTGCTAAAGAGATTGGCGGTACGTATTATAAACCATGGAAGATGGATCTATTCGAAATGGATTTAGCTCTCAAGAGAGATGAAAGGTGGATTCGCAATATTGTTAAAGAAGGAAGAGAGATAATTGATATCGGTATAGACAAAACCATGCAAACACGTAGCCCATTTTATAAGATGGAGAACAGAGTTCTTGATGAGCTTAGATATGGAGTAACAAAGTATGAAATCCAATAATGAATTCAAAAAAGGAAAAGTAAATTTACTTGATGTATGTTTGGATAAATTTTCTTACTTGGAGCGAGAGTATAGTTTTAAAGTTGCCAAGAAAAAAGGAGTGGATAATATTGAAATAGTTTATCAAAATGGAACAACTGGTGTCCAGATATTGTTCGATCGACGGGAGAACCAAATATATGTTATGATTTATCAACTAGAAAACGGAAAATTAATAGAAAACCCGATTTTTTTAAGTTATGATACAAGAGTTTATGGGTATGACCTGGATGATATACTTTCTCAAAGGATTCCAGGTTATTCAGGAACAAAAATGAGGTCTGATTGTAATGGAGTTCTATGCGTTCTTGAAAATTACGCTAAAATGCTTAGACTACATGCAGCAGATCTTTTATTAGGTGATTTTCAACTTTTCCCAAGGTTAGAAAAAATCGTAAAGAACCGTAAATTATATTAATCTGACATTAATTTCGAAATTTCATTTGTTAAGATTACTAATGAGTGTATTTTGCAAAGAATTCTTCAAATTCATTTAATTTCAAATGAGACAAATGTCTATGATATTTCCAACCTCAGGCGCTCATATCGGTAGTAGAAGCATGGCTTTATCCATCATCGGCATAACAGTCACCTATTATCCCAATGCGAACTAAGAATTACAGGTGGAAGGCAGGACCGAGACAGAACCCAAGTACTACCGCGGTCGTTGCATCCCCTCGCGT
>DDXM01000048.1 GCA_002347485.1 Anaerolineaceae bacterium UBA2260
GTTTCCTCGACCATAGGATGTGTATAGGTGAGGCAAGGTGTGTCATTGATTTTGACATACATCGTGTCAATCTCTGTAGTCACTTCGATCTCGTTCCACCCGCCAGGGACAATGGATGAACATGTCGTCCATGGAAGCCCGCCGGTATTCGCCCCGCCTTGCCATACAAAAATTGCTGCCTTCTGGTCGTTCCGATAGACCACATATATACCGTGATACCATACATTTTTCTCGGTTGGATAACCAACCGGGTTATACAACAGACCATTCCCGTTGAAAATTAGCCCGCCGAAGTGCCTGGCATCCACCGATTTGAGTTTCATCATAATCGTGTAAGTGAAATTATCGTTGATGCGCTTCTTAAAAAGTGCGCTGGTGTATTCACCAGCGATCCCGCTGTTTTTTAGTTGCCCTTTGGTAGTTAGGAGCCACTCCCCATTTGCATCGACCCAGTTATTCTTATTGACATTGAATGAGGAACTGAATCCGGTAGTTCCTAGCATAAAGTCAACGAAGGTCTGTACCGGTGTCCACATACCCGGACCTTCTTTGGCTTGAACCGTCCACTGGTAGTAGCCTTTGGTGTCGTTGAGATAGGTGACAACCCCACCGGTGAGCGCAATATCGGGTGTTAACTCACATTCTCCATCCCAACAGGTTGCCGTCCCTTTGTAAGTATAGTAAACGATGGTTTCATCGTAACTGTGATACGGTATTTTGTAACATCGTTGTACTGCGTGAAGCGAAAAGTCGGAGTCTTGGTAAATACACTTTCCCATAAGTCAGGGTAGATTGGAGCTGGATCATCCAGCTCATTTGCCCCAATGCCCTCATCCGCTGGCGGGATCGCCCCGGCGCTGGTGAACGAAAGCGAAACGATCATCAACACCGCGAGCGCGGAAACGACAAATTTGAACTTTTTCACAATGCTCCTTCTCTGTTGTGATGAAAAATCAATTGCACACCCGCTAAAAACTTACGGTGCGTAAGGTTCAATCGTGGTGTACGTCACACTGGCCGAATCTACCAACAGGGCGTTCCTTTCCATATCGTCCTCGTAAGCGCCGATGCCCACCCAACCGTAATCATCACTGTCCTTGAGCGGTGAAGATTCCAATTCAACCCCATTCATGTAAAAGTGAACAAAACCGTTGTAGACAAAGGCTGTCAGCGTGTTCCAATCACCGGTTCGCACGTTGCACCCATAGTATTCACCTACTATATTCGTGAGGGAATTTAGACTCCACCGGTCCACACGGCAGTTGCCCGCGTTATCATAGCTGAACATGATCCCCTTACCCCAGCCGTCTTCACCCAGCGAGAGATCAGGTTGACCCTTGACGATGATGAAATTGTCAGCCCCTGACTCATTGGCGTTGCGCTTCATTCTCACCTCAAAGACATACCCACTGGTGACCTTCTTCTTATAGGTCAGGCTGGCGAATTGCCCCTGGAGTGGTTTAACTTTCAAGGTTTCCGGTAAAAGCACACTCCATTCGCCATAGGTTGGCTGCCATTTTTTCAAAGTGAAAAAGTCGGTGGTGTAATCCCAGGCGTAGACCTGGAAGAAATTGACTGTTGGATCCATACTCCAATTTCCGTATACTTTAGCTTCCAGCGTCCAACGGTAATACCCTTTTTGATCGCTGAGGTCCACCTGCTTCAAGGGAATGTCTACCGGCGCGGATAGCGTACAAACACCTCCCGAACAAACTGAGGTGCCACCTTTTAGGATATAGACCAGCACGTCCGGTTCCGGGCGCGTGTCGTAGACTTTTACGCGGTACTTCTCTGCAAACGGCACCGGGAAGAAATTGTAATTCGGATATTTGTTGTAGATCGCACCCACCGGCCAGGGTACCGTCGGTCCACCATCCACATCCACCGGGGTATCCGCCGAAACACGCGGGGCACCTCCCGCCAGCGCGGAACCGAACACGAAAGCCAGTGCCAGGAAAATACTTACCACGATCAGGATGAAGCGCGATTTGGACATCAATTTCCTCCCGGCAGTTTTGGGGCTGCCCCCCACTCGTTGTTTGATGCGCCTTAGGTGCGCCAATACAATTTAATCGGTGAGAACGGAATTCGCTTCACCGCATGACAAACGATGTTGACGCCACGCTAAATATTCAATTACGCCAAAAATCCGCCACCCGATCCGATCGGATCAGCGTAAACTCACTTCATTCAAGGAATGCGGCAATATCTCGAGCCTCTGCTTCCATTTCACCCTGGCGATGTTCGATTTGTTTCTCGTAATAATTTACTGGATACGGATAATACAAACATTATACGGAAAAAAAGGTGCGTATTTCAATGCCTTTTCGGAAGAAATCAACCAATTTCCCCGGACTATCACCCCCGCCACGGTCCAAATCACTGACAACCTCTCTTTGAATTGACAATCCCCTCACAATCCGCTATTATTGTGCCAATCCCTGAAGAAAGGTTCATATGTTTCGTCTGTCAGAGATTGCCAAGGGGTTCCACGCACCGGGGGCGGATTCAACGCGCCCCGCACCGGAGGCTGGGCGATGTTCTTTCTGATCGGCATCGATGATACCGACTCCACCGCCACCGAGGGCACCGGGCGACACGCCTGCCGGCTGGGTGAGCTGATCACCGAGCGCCGGCATGGACGGCTGATCGCCATCACGCGCCACCGCCTGCTGCACCACCCCGATATCTATTACACCACTACCAACTCGGCTTCCTGTCTGTTGATTGACGCGGATAAACACGCCCGCCGCGACCTCGAGCTCGACTGCCGCGAGTTCCTGCGCCGCTTCAGCGCGCCAGCTTCCGACCCGGGTTTCGCGCTGGCGGATTGGCGCGATGTGAGCCCCGAGGTAGTCGCCTGGGGCAGGCAGGCCAAGCACCTCAGGCTCTTTCGCAGCTCGGCCATCGAATTGGCAAAAATGAACAAGATCTCCTGTGCCGGGTTTCACGGCAGCGGCGGCGGTGTGATCGGCGCGCTGGCAGCCATCGGTTTGTATTTCTCAGGCAATGACGGGCGGGTCATCTGGCTGCCCGGGCTGGAGCGCTTGAAAGGCACGCTCACCCTGCCTGTGCTGCTGAGCACCTGCTATATCGACCGGGTGGAGAACCTGCGCGGCAGGCGTCCATTGGAACGCGACCTGATCCACCTGGGCGACGCCCCCACCCCGGTGATGCGCGACGGCAAGCCTGTGCTGCTGCTCGAAGCCGCCACGCGCGCCGACCCCTACCAGTGGCGCGCCTACACGCGCGAAGAGATCGATAAGATCGCAACCTGATTGTTGATGGATAAAAAGAATGCGGGGGTTCAAGACTCCCGCATCTCATTTCGTATTCAACTACGATCAAGGCGCATAATTGGGCGATGGCGGACCCATGTACTCAATGGTGAACTGACCAGAACGCATTGCTGATGAACCCAGTTCACCACGCCATTCAGTCCTTTCTGCCTGTAACACCAGTTTTTTCTCACCTGTATTCTGACCACTGACCGTGTAATAAATAGCACCACCTCCCGGGCAGGCATGGAACGAGATTGTTCCGGTCACCCAGCCAGCCGCGTCCTCGCTAAGCGCCACATTCCAACGGTAGGCAGGATCGTCATCCTCCCCGCAAAGCACCTTGCTGTGCCAAATGCCAGCAAAATGGTAAACCTCCTGTGTGGGTGGAGGATCCTTGATGAAACGATCCACCAGGTTGGCGCAATTTTCCTTTGCTTCAAAATCATCTCTCCCCCGCTTCACCTGCCTGGTCAGGCAGCTGCGCAGCTCGCCCGCCAGGGCATCCACCTTTTCCTCTTCGTACCCCGCGGCGCGCAACTCCCCGGCAATCGATGCAACATAACCCTCGATCCAGCTGTAGTCAGGCGGTGATTCAGTCTCTTCAGGAGCGGATTCTTCAGTTTCACTGGCAGCCGCCTGGGCAGTCTTTTCGAGACTCGCGGTGTACTCTTCGATCCGCGTTTGCAGGTTGTTCTTGATGCCATCCATAATATGATCCGATGCCACGCCCGCGGCTTCATCGATTTCGTCATCGCTTAAACCGGGGTTGATCTCACCCAATCCTTCCTTGATGTTGTCCTTGATCATGTCCTTGATCTGATCGAGTGTGAAACGTTCAATTGCCACCTCAGGGTCATTGAGTAGGTCACGAATATAATTCGCCCATTTGTCGATCTTCTCAGCATAACCATAGCCCTCGCCAATCCCCGGAAAGGCAGCCGTCAGA